>JAQCGO010000009.1 GCA_027618995.1 Pseudomonadota bacterium
GGATGCCGGCAACGCCGTTAATCCAGAACAAAATGAACTGATACAGCGCAAGCAACGAGAATACCGTGGTCATCAGCTGCGACATGGGGAAGACCCGCATCAGGAGGTGCAGTCGCACGGTGACAAAAACCACAATACAAAGCGCGAGCGCATGTTGGCCGAGGAGCGTGCCCTGTGCAACGTCGAGCACCAGGCCGACTAGCCAGGCCGAGCCGACGCTCCACGAGCGCGGTAACCACATCGCGCAATAAATAAGAGTCAACGCCAGCCAGTCCGGGCGGAAGTTCGCCAGCCAATCGGGCAGCGGCGCAATTGTCAGCAGCAACGCAATGACGATGCTGATGATGACGGGCAATCGCCTGGCCGAGCCGGCCCTACTCATCGGCGTCGTCCGCCGAATCGCCAGCCCAGATCAACAATACTTCGCGTACCTGGTCGAGCGCCGATGACGGCATCGCGGTGACATCGGCGAACGGTGCCTGCGGAATACGATTGACGGTGTCGATGACGGCCACCGGATAACCAGCCGGGAAGGCACCACCGAGACCTGATGTCACCAGCACATCGCCAGCCCGAACATCGGCGTTGTTAGGCAGGAACGGCAAATCAAGCCGATCAAACGCGCCTGTGCCATTGGCAATCGTGCGCAAACCGTTGCGGCTGACTTCAACCGGCAGAGCGTGGCTGGGATCGCTGATCAGGATCGCTTGCGACGTAGTCAGCCCGACCTCGAGCACCTGTCCGATGACTCCGTTCGCATCGACGATGGCCTGACCCTCATAGACACCATCGTGTGAGCCGATGCCGATAACAATATTGTGCTGATACGGGTTGGCATCGACTGACATGATTTCGGCAACGCGGATTTCGTCGCGCGAACGTGGTCGCGCGTCGAGCAATTTGCGCAGCCGGTCGTTCTCTGCGCGTAAGGCGGTGAGTTGCAGTAACTCGGCACGTGTCAGCAGGCGCTCTGCTTCCAGACGCCCGACCTGCAGTTGCAGCGCATTGCGGTCCGCGACGCTTTCTGTCAGCCAGTTCCAAAGCCGGAACGGCGCATCGACCATTATTTGTGCGGGGTAGACCGCAGCGCCGATGGCCTTGCGTAGCGTGTCGAGATGATGTTGCCGGTGGTCGATGAACATGAGCACGATGCTCAATGCGACGCACACGAGTAAGCGAATGCCCAGTGCCGGAATTCTCGCGGGATTCGCGTTAGCGCTGCGGTATGTGGCCATTGCGAGCTAGCCTAGTCTGTGGGACACGATAACCAGCCCCTGATTGTGACTTACTCCAGGCCGAAAACGGAGGGCCCATGTTCATCCATGAGCTCAAGAACGCGACCACCGCCGCGTGCGACGCAAGTCATAGGATCGTCAGCAATGATGACCGGCAGGCCGGTTTCTTCCATTAACAGCTTGTCGATGTCGCGCAACAAGGCGCCACCGCCGGTCAGGACGATGCCACGCTCGGCCACATCGGCGCCGAGTTCCGGCGGCGTTTGCTCCAGGGCTTCCTTGACCGCGCCGACGATGCCTTGCAGTGGTTCCTGCAGGGCCTCGAGGATCTCGTTGCTGTTCAGAGTAAAGCTACGCGGCACGCCTTCGGACAGATTACGACCCTTGACCGAGATTTCGAGGACCTCCTGGCCGGGGAAGGCTGAGCCAATCTCAAGCTTGATGCGCTCCGCGGTCGCTTCGCCAATCAGGATGCCGTAATTGCGGCGTACATAGTTGGTAATTGCCTCGTCAAAACGGTCGCCGCCGATTCGGACCGAGGCGGCGTAGACGATGCCATTGAGCGATATCACGGCGACTTCGGACGTGCCGCCACCGATATCAAGCACCATCGAGCCGCGCGCTGCGTGCACCGGCATGCCGGCACCGATTGCAGCCGCCATTGGCTCGTCGATGAGAAAAACCTTGCGCGCGCCGGCACCTTCAGCCGATTCGCGAATCGCGCGGCGCTCAACCTGGGTAGAGCCATAAGGGACGCAGATAAGGACCCGCGGGCTCGGCCGGAAGAATCGCGACGGGCTGATCTTGCGGATGAAATGCTGCAGCATTTTCTCGGTGACCGTGAAGTCGGCAATTACGCCGTCTTTCAGGGGTCGAATTGCCGTAATATTTCCGGGCGTTCTGCCGAGCATGCTTTTGGCTTCAGCGCCGACTGCCTCCACCTTACGGCCGCCACGGCCGCTGTCCTCTCGAATTGCGACGACAGACGGCTCGTTGAGCACGATGCCATGGCCACGCGAGTAGATCAGCGTGTTGGCTGTGCCAAGATCGATCGACAAGTCGTTGGAAAAATAACCCAGAAACGTCTTAAACATGTACGGGTAAGGCCCCGGAATTAGGATTAACGCGCTAATCTAACAATGAGCAGGACAATGCACAAGGCGGCGTGTATCATTGCGGCGCGCGCGTCTCAGGTCGGATTACGCGCCAGGAATAGCAGGAATTCTCCCGTGTCACTCAATAAAGAACAGGTTCAGCGAATTGCGACGCTGGCGAGACTCAAACTCGCTGACGAAGAGGCTGCCGAGACGGTGCAAAAACTGTCGCGGATAGTCGCTTTCGTCGATCAATTGAGCCAGGCAAATACCGACAACGTCACGCCAATGGCGCACCCGCTCAATGCATCACAGCGGCTGCGTGCGGACGTGGTCACGGAGCTGGATGATAGGGATCACGTGCAGGAAAATGCTGCCGCCGTGCAGGACGGCCTGTACCTCGTACCCAAAGTCATCGAGTAGGCCATGGCCCAGGACCTGCACTTGCTGACGTTGACGCAAATTGCGGCTAGTCTTCGAAACGGCGATTTCTCGGCATGTGAAATCACCGATTTGTTGCTACGGCGCATAGAAGCCAGCGACGCATCACTTAACGCTTTCATCACCGTGACGGCGGACCAGGCATTGGCGACGGCCAAACGTGCGGACGAGACGCGGGCTGCGGGCAAGGCGGGCGCCCTGAACGGTCTGCCGCTGGCGCACAAGGATATTTTTTGCACACGCGATGTGCTGACCAGTTGCGGCTCCCACATGCTCGATAACTTCGTCGCGCCCTACGATGCAACTGTAGTGGAGCGTTTTGCCAACGCGGGCGCGGTCATGCTGGGTAAAACCAACATGGACGAATTCGCCATGGGCTCGTCGAACGAAACCAGTTTTTTTGGTCCGGTACACAACCCCTGGGACCTCGAACGTACGCCCGGAGGCTCGTCGGGAGGTTCGTCGGCCGCCGTGGCGGCGAGGCTTGCGCCGGCAGCGACCGGGACCGACACGGGTGGTTCGATTCGACAGCCGGCTGCGCTGACGGGCACGGTGGGGCTCAAGCCAACCTATGGGCGCGTCTCGCGCTACGGGATGATCGCGTTTGCATCGAGCCTGGATCAGGCTGGCGTCATCACCCGATCGGCTGAGGATGCAGCACTGTTGTTGGGCGTGATGGCGGGATTCGATGCGCGCGATTCGACCTGTATTGATCATCCGGTACCGGACTACGTTGCGGGATTGTCCACGTCGCTCAATGGCCTGCGCGTCGGTATCGTGCGGCAACATTTCGATGCCGGTCTCGATGGCCAGACTGCGTTGGCGGTCAAAGCGGCTCTGGCGGTGCTGGAAGAACAGGGCGCGATACTGTCTGAAGTCGATCTGCCGAATCTTGATTTGTCGGTACCGACTTATTACGTCGTCGCACCGGCAGAATGTTCCTCGAATCTGTCCCGATTCGATGGTGTACGTTTCGGCCATCGCGCTTCCGATCCAAAGGATCTGTTCGATCTCTATTGCCGCAGTCGTGGCGAAGGATTCGGCGCTGAAGTGAAGCGGCGCATCATGACCGGAACCTACGTACTGTCGGCCGGTTATTACGACGCCTATTACCTGAAGGCGCAGCAGGTCCGGCAGCTGATTGCCGACGATTTCCGCAAGGCGTTTGCCGATGTTGATGTCATAGCGGGTCCCACGGCGCCGACGCCGGCATTTAAACTCGGTGACAAGACCGATGACCCGATTACGATGTACCTGAACGACATCTACACCATTGGTGCCAACCTGGCGGGATTGCCCGCAATTTCAACACCCTGTGGTTTTGTCGCTGGCTTGCCGGTTGGCTTGCACCTGGTCGGACCGCCTTGGGGTGAGGAAGCGCTCCTGCGTTGCGCGCATCAGTACCAGCTGCAAACCGACTGGCACCTGGCATGCCCGGAGGCCTACCGGTGAAACCTGCATGGGAAGTGGTCATCGGGCTCGAGGTTCATACCCAGCTCGCCACCCGCAGCAAGATCTTCTCCGGCGCGGCAACGGAGTATGGCGCCGCGCCGAATACGCAAGCTTGCCTCGTCGATCTCGGTTATCCGGGCGTGCTGCCGGTGCTCAACGAGGAAGTCGTACGGATGGCATGCAAGTTCGGCCTCGCGGTCAACGCGACGGTCGCAGAGCGTTCGGTGTTTGCCCGCAAGAACTACTTCTACCCGGATCTGCCCAAGGGTTACCAGATCAGCCAGTACGAGTTGCCGATCGTCAAACATGGTGAGCTGTTTATCCAGGGTGATGACGGCAGCGACAAGCGCATCGGTATTACGCGCGCGCACCTTGAGGAAGACGCCGGCAAGTCCATTCATGAGGGCCTGCAGCAATTTTCCGGCATAGACCTGAATCGGGCCGGCACGCCGCTGCTCGAGATCGTATCGGAACCGGATCTGCGTTCGGCCAAAGAAGCCGTTGCCTACATGCGCAAGATTCACTCGATCGTTCGCTACCTCGGTATTTCCGACGGCAACATGCAGGAGGGCTCTTTTCGCTGCGATGCGAATGTCTCCGTTCGGCCACGCGGGCAAGATACCCTGGGCACGCGCGCCGAGCTCAAGAACCTGAATTCATTCCGCTTCGTCGAAAAGGCCATCAACTTCGAAGTGCAGCGGCAGATTGAGTTAATCGAGGATGGTGGCACAGTGGTGCAGGAAACACGCCTGTACGACTCGGACAAGGATGAAACACGGTCGATGCGTTCGAAGGAAGAAGCCAACGACTATCGTTACTTCCCGGATCCCGATCTTCTGCCGGTAGAGATAGAAAAGAGCTTCATCGACAGTGTCCGCGCCTCGCTGCCGGAGCTACCCGATGCCAAGCAGCAGCGCTTTGTAAACGAGTATGCACTGAAACCGGATGATGCTGACATCCTGACGCTGAGTCGCGCGCTTGCCGATTACTTTGAAGCGGCCGCCGCGGCAGGCAGCGCGAGTGCGCAGGTCGTTGCGAACTGGGTTCTTGGTGATCTGGCCGCAGCGCTGAACCGCGACGGGCTGGAAATCGAAAACAGCCGGGTTACTGCGGCCGACCTGGCAGGGCTGGTCGATCGCATCGCCGATGACACCATCTCCGGCAAGATTGCCAAAGAAGTCTTCGAAATCATGTGGAAGCGAGGAGGTTCCGAGTCGCCGACAATTCCGGTACCCGCGGGCCAGTTAAGTCTTGCGGGTCAAATAATCAAAGAACTTGATCTTGAACAAATTTCTGACACGTCGGCGATCGAAGCTGTCGTCGATGAAGTCATCGCCGCAAATCCGTCGCAGGTGGCCGACTACCAGTCCGGCAAAGAGAAATTATTCGGCTTCTTTGTTGGCAAAGTCATGCAGCAAACCGGCGGCAAGGCCAATCCCGGCCAGGTCAACGCCATCCTCAAGGCCCGGCTCAGCAAGTAAGCGTGGCATGCATTCTGCGGGAGGCCGCCATGCGGGCGACTTTTCCCTGTGGGAGGCCGCCATGCGGGCGACTCCTTGCGGATCACCACACGGCCGTCGGTCCGGTCATTTCTCGCCGGGTCCCAGTTGAAACATTGTGGCAATCGACTGGCACGCCGTTCTATCGGTACGGCTCGCTGCACTTGAGTTCTCGGCGAGAAACGCCCCTCCCAACGGCCTTGCGAATATCGATCGGGGGTCGGCGTGCGGGATGTTCTTCGACCGAAGTAAAGCGCAGCGCAGCGAGCTCCCGTCAAGCGGGACCGAGGCATGAGGGAGAGTAATATCCCGAGCGCCGACCCAGTGTGGAAAGTCGCCCGCATGGCGGCCTCCCACGGCTGAAGTGGAAAGTCGCCCGCATGGCGGCCTCCCACAGGCTGTGTTAAGCTGTTTTGCCGTATATATTAAGAAAGACTTATATATTTATATTATGCAAAACAGCACCGAAAACCTGATCACTTATTTAAAAGCACTCGCCGACCCCATTCGGCTCAGATTGCTGGCCTTGTGTGTTCGCGGCGAAGTGACGGTATCGGAGCTGACCGAGGTAACCGGCCAAAGCCAGCCACGCATTTCCCAGCACCTCAAGCAGCTTTGCAGCGCCGGCTTGCTGGAGCGATTTCGTGACGGGCAGTTTGCTTACTATCGCGTCTCTTTGGGGCGCGAACACACGGCACAGCGGCGGCGTCTGTTTGCCTTGTTACCTGACGACGAGCCCCTGTTCGAACGCGACCTGGAAAGGCTTTGCGAGCTGCGTGCGTCAGCAGGCGTCGCGGTGCCGTTGCAGGATGATGAAGACATGCGTCGGCTGCACCACTCGCTGATCGAACTTACCGTCGCGACACCGTTGGGTGACCTGCTCGATATTGGCTGTGGTCAGGGTCGCATTCTCAAATTGCTCGGCTCGCGTGCACAACGCGCTGTCGGCGTCGACATCGATGCCGATGCGCGACAACTGGCGCGCGCCGAACTGCTGCTGGCCGGAATTGAAAACTGCAGCTTGCGCAAGGGTGACATGTATAACCTACCTTTCGCCGACGGCGAATTCGACACCGTTTTGCTGGATGACGTACTTACGAATGCCAGGGAACCGATAGCGGCGATCAACGAGGCACGACGCATTTTGAAACCGGGCGGCCGGCTGTTGCTGCTGGCGCAGGCAGGCGAGGCGGACATCGATGCATTGCAGAAGCGATTCGTCGTCTGGTGTCGTACTGCGAATCTCCGCTTGGCAACGCCGCGGCGTATTCCGGCCAAAGAGCCACGCTGGTTGCTCGCCGTGGCAACACTCGGCAGCAGCAAAACGGTGGCGGCATGACACAGGGCGTCGCTGTTTCGTTCGAGTTCTTTCCGCCGCATGACGAGCAGATGGAAGCCCAGTTGTGGTCGTCGATCAAGCGGCTTGCGGGGCTGGGACCTGGTTTCGTTTCGGTAACCTATGGTGCTGATGGGTCGACGCGGGAACGCACACATAATGCCGTTGCCCGGATTGTCCGCGAGACAGACCTGACCGCGGCACCCCATCTGACCTGTATTGGCGCGCAACGCGGCGAGATCGACGACATTGCCCGCAGCTATTGGGACATGGGTGTCCGCCACCTCGTCGCCCTGCGTGGCGATCCGCCGCCGGGCACCGGTGCGTACCAGCCGCATCCGGATGGTTATGCCTATGCCACGGACCTGGTTGCCGGTCTGAAGCGTGTAGCGGACTTCGATATCTCCGTAGCCGCGTATCCGGAAGTGCACCCGGATGCACCCAATCCATTGTTTGATCTCGATAATCTGCGCCGTAAACTCGACGCTGGGGCGTCGCGTGCGATCACGCAGTTTTTCTTCGATGTCGACGTGTTCCTGCGTTTTCGTGATCTGGCCGCGGCCGCAGGCATCGAGTCCGCCATCGTGCCGGGCATTTTGCCGATCACGCGATTCCCGCAGCTCGAACGATTTGCGACACGCTGTGGTGCCAGCATCCCCGATTGGTTGCGGCAACGATTCGCGGGCCTCGACGACGACGCTGAAACACGGCAGATGATCGCGGCCAGCGTGGCGATTGAACAGGTGCACAAGCTGCAAAAAGAGGGCCTGAAGGAATTTCATTTTTACATGCTGAATCGATCCGAACTGACCTACGCGATTTGCCACGCGCTTGGCGTCCGGCAGGAACAGGCGGCCTGAGCTGATGCTCGCCGATCGTCAAAAACGAATTGCTTCGCTGTTCGATGCGCTCGCGCATCGCATCCTGGTGCTGGATGGTGCGATGGGCACCATGATCCAGAGTTTTGCGCTGACTGAAGATCAATATCGCGGTGAGCGCTTCGCCGACTGGGCAATCGACCTGCGTGGCAATAATGACCTGCTGTCGCTGAGCCGCCCGGAAGTCATTCGCGATATTCATCGCCAGTTCCTGGTGGCAGGCGCCGATATTCTCGAAACCAATACCTTCAACTCTAACGCTCCGTCGATGGGTGACTACGGCATGGAGGCCCTGGTACCGGAGTTGAATCTGAAGGCGGCGCGCCTGGCGCGCGAATGTGCCGATGAGCATGCGGCAAAGATCGGTGCGCCGCGCTACGTCGCAGGTGTACTTGGGCCGACCAATCGCACTGCGTCAATTTCTCCCGATGTGAATGACCCGGGTTTTCGCAATATTTATTTCGACGATCTGGTCAGAACCTACGAACAGGCGGTTGCCGCGCTGATCGAAGGTGGCGTCGATTTCCTGATGGTCGAAACCATCTTCGACACGCTGAACGCGAAGGCCGCCATCTATGCGATAAAGCGCGGCTTTCAAAGCGCTGGGTTTTCTCTGCCCGTAATGATTTCGGGCACGATTACGGACGCCTCGGGACGAACCCTGTCGGGACAGACCGGCGAGGCCTTCTGGAATTCGGTAAGCCACGCAAATCCCTTCATGGTCGGTTTCAATTGTGCGTTAGGCGCGAGCGAGCTGCGACCGTACGTCAGTGAACTCGCCCGCGTCGCCGCGACCGGCGTATCAGCGCATCCGAATGCCGGGCTGCCGAACGAGTTCGGTGAATACGATGAAACGCCGGAGCAGATGGCCGCCGTCGTGGTGGAATTCGCGGAGAGCGGCTTCGTCAACATGATCGGTGGCTGCTGCGGTACGCGACCGGAGCATATTCGGGCATTGCGTGAGGCGACTTCGAACATCGCGCCGCGAGTGCTGGACAGGCCACCGACACGCTGCCGCGTGTCCGGGCTGGAAGCGCTGAACATTGGCCCCGATGATCTGTTCGTCAATGTCGGTGAGCGCTGCAACGTCACGGGCTCGGCCGTCTTCAGAAAACTGATCGAGGCGGACGACTATGCGGCCGCCGTGCAGATCGCCAGAGACCAGGTCGCCGATGGTGCGCAGATTATTGACGTCAACATGGACGAGGGCATGCTCGACTCCGAGAAGGCGATGCAGACGTTCCTGCACCTGATTGCCGCGGAGCCCGATGTCGCACGCCTGCCGATAATGATCGATTCTTCGAAGTGGTCGGTGATTGAAGCCGGCCTTAAATGCGTGCAGGGCAAGTCGATCGTCAATTCAATCAGCCTCAAGGAAGGTGAGGAAACCTTTATCCGGCAGGCGGAACTGGTGCGCGCTTATGGTGCCGCTGTCATCGTTATGGCATTCGACGAGCAGGGTCAGGCCGATACGGTTGAGCGCAAAGTCGACATTTGCAAGCGCTGTTACAAAATCCTGACCGAGGTCGTTGGTTTCGACTCGAGCGACATCATTTTTGACCCGAATATTTTTGCGGTGGCGACCGGCATCGAGGAACACTCTCGCTACGGCCTCGATTTCATCGAAGCGACGCGCAGAATCAAGGCAGAGATACCCGATGTTCTGGTCAGCGGTGGTGTCAGCAACGTGTCCTTTTCGTTTCGCGGCAATAACGTCGTGCGTGAGGCGATTCACTCGGTGTTTCTGTATCACGCGATTCGCGCCGGTATGGACATGGGCATTGTCAACGCGGGCCAGCTCGCGATCTACGAGGATTTACCGCGTGACCTGCGCGATGCGGTGGAAGACGTTGTACTTTGTCGTCGTGATGACGCGACCGAGCGGCTGCTTGAAGTCGCCGAACGTTTCCGCGGACACGCTTCGGGCGCGCAGGCGCGTGCGCAGGATCTCAGCTGGCGTGAGCAATCCGTCGAGAAACGGCTGGAGCATGCATTGGTTAACGGTATCGACGAATATGTCGTTGCGGACGCCGAGGAAGCGCGGCTCGCGGCTGCACGGCCGCTGGCAGTCATCGAAGGACCGCTCATGGCAGGCATGAATGTTGTGGGCGACCTGTTCGGGGCGGGCAAGATGTTCCTGCCACAGGTGGTCAAGTCAGCGCGCGTCATGAAGAAAGCGGTCAGTCACCTGGTTCCTTTCATTGAAGAGGAACAGGATGGCGAGGTGAAGTCGAACGGCAAGATCATCATGGCGACCGTTAAAGGCGATGTACATGACATTGGCAAGAACATCGTCGGCGTCGTGTTGCAGTGCAATAATTTCGAGGTCATCGACCTGGGCGTCATGGTGCCGTGCGAAAAGATCCTGGAAGCGGCGCGGCGCGAGAACGCACAGATCATCGGCTTGTCCGGCCTGATTACACCGTCACTGGATGAAATGGTACATGTCGCCGGCGAGATGCAACGGCAGGGGTTTGAATTGCCGTTGCTGATTGGCGGGGCGACCACGTCGCCGGCGCATACGGCGGTCAAGATCGAGCCGAAATACTCAGGCCCGGTGATCTACGTCAAGGATGCCTCGCGCGCCGTCGGCGTGGCCCAGGCCCTGGTCGAGCCGGATTCGCGCAAGCAATTGGTCGAAAAATCGCGCCGCGATAATGCGCGCCGCCGCGAAGAACATTCGCAAAAGAAACGACTGAGCCCGCAGCTGTCCATCGCCGACGCACGCGAGCGGCGACATCAGTGCGACTGGGACAACTATGTCCCACCATCGCCGACCTTGCAGGGTCGACGCGTACTGCACGACATCGATCTGGACATCCTGCGGCCGTATATCGACTGGATGCCGTTTTTCAATGCCTGGGAATTTCACGGCAAGTTTCCGAACATCCTGAGCGATGCGACCTATGGCGAAGCGGCGACATCGCTGTACGCGGACGCGACCGCGATGCTCGAACTCGTTGTTGCTGAGAAGTGGCTGCAGGCCAGGGCGGTGTTTGGCTTTTTCCCCGCCAATACGGCGGACCACGATGACGTGCTCGTCTATACGGACGAAAAACGCGCCACTGTCAGCATGCGTCTATGTCACCTGCGACAGCAGCGCACCAAGCCGCCCGGCCAGGCGCAGAACTGCCTCGCTGATTTCGTCGCGCCCACCGGCAGCGGCAAGGCCGACTACATAGGTGCTTTCGCCGTTTCGGCCGGTTTCGGCATCGATGCACACGTGGCGCGCTTCGAAGCGCAGCATGATGACTACAGCGCAATTGTTCTGAAGGCGCTGGCGGACCGTCTTGCCGAGGCAACTGCCGAATACCTGCACGAACGCGTGCGGCGCGAATACTGGGGCTACGCGCCGAGCGAGAGTTTGTCGAACAACGAATTGATCCGCGAGGGCTATGTCGGAATTCGCCCTGCGCCCGGTTACCCGGCCTGCCCGGACCACACTGAGAAAGCCAAGCTCTGGGAGTTGCTGGGTGTGCAAGCGGTTATTGGTATGCAACTCACGGAATCGTTCGCCATGTTGCCGACCGCCGCCGTCAGCGGCTTCTATTTCTCGCATCCGGATTCGCGCTACTTCGCGGTGGGTAAAATTGATCGCGACCAGCTGGAGTCGTACGCACAGCGCAAGAACATGAGTCTAGCCGAAGCGGAACGCTGGCTGATGCCCAACCTTGGCTTTGAGCCGGATGCGGCGGACGTCGCGTGATCCGGCCCTAGTGCTTCTCGACTGAGTACAGGATATCGATCGACTGCGCCTCGCCCGCGCCGGCCTCCAGCGTTAGCCGATCCGACACCGCCTGGCGCAGACGGAGATTCGGCCTGATGCCGCATTGCTGATGCAACGCTTCGTTTACTACCTTGCACTCATCATGCGCGGCATCAATATGAACCCAGGAGCTGAGCCGGACGACATGGTTGCTGTGCGAGTGGTGCTCGAGTCACGCAGAATTTTTTCCTCGCATCGACGCAAGCTGCTGTCGGTAGGGGACCTTCGGCAGGCGTTACTCGGCGGCACGGGGCCAAAGTCAGTCGGCGATTTTGTCGCAAGTCTGACACGCTTCCTTGCGACCCGGATCGAAGCGGCGGTGGAGAATATTGAGGAATTAATAGAGAACCTGGATGAACAGATTGGTTCCGGTGAGATTGCGGAGGTCCGTACGCAGCTGAGTATCGCAAGGCGGCAGGCGGCAGCTATCCGACGACACCTAGCGCCGCAACGAGAAGCACTGGATCGCCTCGCGAGGTCGACTACGAGCATATTGACCGATCGCGAACTGATCGCGATTCGCGATGAAGGTGATCACGTTTCGCGCAACATAGAAGACCTGGACCTGGCTCGTGAGAATGCGCTGGTCGCACAGGAAGAACTAAGCAACCGTGTAGCGCAGGAGCAGAATACGCGCATGTATCTGTTGTCGGTGGTAGCCGCGATTTTTTTGCCACTGACATTTGCTACGGGTTTGCTCGGTATGAACGTTGCGGGCCTGCCGGGCACGACGAGTTCCAACGGCTTTGTAGTTGCCACGGTCGTGATGATCGGTCTCGGAATTGGCCTGGTAGTGTTCTTCAGATGGCGCAAGTGGCTTTAGGCCAGTCGCATTATCCTTCGCAACAGTCCGGCTAACTCCTCCTGCTCGGCAGCCGTCAGGTCGCGCAGACTTTCGCGTGCGGCATCGAGTCGATAGCGGATTGCCTCATCGATCACGCGTCGGCCCTTGGCACTCAGAAGCACGATGACGCCGCGGCGATCATCCTTGTCCGGACGCCGTCGCACCAGTCCGCGCTCCTCGAGCCGGTTGATTCGATTGGTCATGGCGCCACCACTGAGATCGGTTGCCCAGGCCAGCCTGGTCGCCGCCAACGCGAACGGCTGGCCCTGCCGCCGCAGGGCCGACAATACGTCATATTCCCAGAGCTCCAGCTCGAGTGGCTGCAATGCCCGATTGGCGTCGCGGTAGAACGCGCGGTACAGCGCCATGACACGAATGACGACGCTAAGCGGCGCAGTATCGAGCTCTGGCCGCTCCTCGGACCACTGCTGCAGTATGTCGTCTACTGCGTCATACTTTGATGTGAAACTACTTGAGATCAAATTAAAATAGCAGATACTCCGCCCAAGAGCTGCCCTTTTTTTATTGAATCTCGATCATGGGAAATGCTGCCAAACAGCAGGGCATTCACACCGCAACTGACACCGGTGACGCTGCACCGTGTCCCACTAATTCCACGACCTTGAGTACGCCTGGATCGGCGCGCCCGGGGTATTCCGATACGATCCTGCAACAGAGGAGACTTTAAAATGCGTCCGTTACTTGAGGACTTTGATGACATGGATGACTTCGACTTCGCCGACAATGCCGCGGTAGGCAAGGCAATGCGTGCACAGAAGCACGACGAACGTCGAAAGGGCAGCAAGAAACACGCTGCTCGGCATGCCGTCGACCCTGATGACGATTTCGACGACTTCGATTACGATGACGACGATCTCAGCGATTATGATGACGATGAGTTCGACGAACATTCCGGCGTGGATTTGGATTACTAGTCAAACAAGAGGGGCGCCGAATTGGCGCCCCTCTTTTCATCCGGTACCACGCGTTCTTGTACGACCCTGGCGAGCATTTTTCTCGATGAATTCGATGATCATGCTGGCAACATCAATCTGAGTAGCAGTTTCGATTCCTTCGAGTCCGGGGCTCGAATTCACTTCCATCACGACGGGCCCACGCGAGGATCGCAATAAGTCCACGCCCGCGACGTTCAGCCCCATGACCTGTGCAGAGCGGACGGCCGTCAGGCGTTCTTCCTTCGTGATCTTGACTAATTTGGCCGACCCACCACGATGCAGGTTGGATCGAAACTCGCTTTCTTTGCCCTGGCGTATCATGGATGCGACGACCCTGTCGCCAATGACAAAGCAGCGGATGTCTGCGCCGCCGGCTTCCTTGATGAACTCCTGCACCATGAAGTTTGCCTTCAAGCCGCGAAATGCCTCGATCACGCTTTCCGCCGCTTTTTTGGTCTCAGCAAGAACGACGCCAACTCCCTGGGTACCTTCGAGCAGTTTGATGACGACGGGGGCACCGCCGACCAGGTCGAGCAGGTCGTCAGTATCGCCTGGCGAATTGGCGAATCCGGTTCTCGGCAGACCGATACCTTTGCGCGACAGTAATTGCGACGCGCGGAGTTTGTCACGGGAGCGCGTGATGGCGACCGATTCGTTGACCGAATAGACACCCATAACCTCAAACTGCCGCACTACGGCCGCGCCATAGAACGACACCGACGCGCCGATGCGCGGGATAATTGCATTCACGCCCCAGATCGCGTGGCCATTGTAGTGAATGCTCGGGTTGCTGCTGACTATATTCATGTAGCAGCGCTTGTGATTGATAACCGGCATCTCATGGCCACGTTGCTCGCCCGCTTCAACGATACGCCGCGTCGAATAGAGATTTCTGTTGGTCGATAGTACTCCGATTTTCATCGCGCTCCTCTGCGCTTAAGGCGCATGTGTTGCTGTGAATTGTTCCAGCTTTTCTTCAACGCGTGCGACGCTCTTGAACGCAGCAATATTGAACAATGCATCGCCCTCATGGGCCAATGGCAGATTGCTGCGACCGATAACGATACCGTCGAACGGCGCAATGACAGGCTCCTCGTACTCGCCTTGGGGGTCACCTACAATTGCAAGGTGCTGACCCTCGGTCACCCGGGCTCCTGGTTTTGCCCGGTGACTGACAATGCCGCTGACCGGTGCTCGTACCCAACTGGTCGAGTCGGCGATGACCGGTTTGATGACTGGTCCTGCCTTCGCTTGCGGCAACATGCCGAGAAAGCGCATGACCTTCAAAATGCCGCTGATTCCGGCCCGGATACTGAGGTCGTCGAATCGCAGTGCCTCGCCGGCCTCGTAAATCAACATCGGAAAACCGCGCTCAGAGGCACAAGCCCGCAGCGACCCATCGCGAATATCAGAGTTCAGCACGACCGGGGCACCGAATGCTTTCGCCAGTGCGAGCGTTTTTTCATCGTCAATATTGGCGCGAATTTGCGGTAGGTTGAATCGATTGATGGCGCCGGTATGCAGATCGATTCCGCAGTCGGCCTGTGAAACGATTTGTTTGATGAACGTATTCGCGAGACGCGCCTCGATCGAGCCTTTGGCACTGCCCGGGAATGAGCGATTCAGGTCGCACCGGTCGGGCAGGTAGCGTGACTGGTCCAGGAAGCCATGCACATTGACTACAGGCACCGCAATCAGCGTGCCCTAGAGCCCATTCAACAGCTTGCGTTTCAGCAGCCGGCGGATTATCTCGACGCCGTTCAATTCGTCGCCGTGTATCGCGGCCGAAACAAACAGAACGGGCCCGGCGCGACGCCCGCAAATTACCTTAACGGGCATCGACACGGAGCCGCCGGTATACAGGTCCGCAATAGGCAGGTTGATCGCGGCACGTTCGCCGGGGCGAACCGTCGTTTCGCCGATCGTGATGGGCGTATTTTTCTTAATGTTCTCAGGCATGTTTTCTTTTGCGTCGTTTGCCAATCAGGTACGAGCGGGACGGGTCAACCACGGCACGATTCTTAATCGCGGTACGGCCCAGTAGCATCCGAAAAATCATGTTGTCTCTTGCAGTCAGCGTACATTCGACCAACCAGACATGCGTGCCGATGTGGATCGGCGTTTCGATGACCCAGCGCTTTTCCCTGTGACCACCTGAATCTCTGACAACTCGTTCGTCGATCAGGACAGCCGTGCAAACAACAACGGTACTGTCGTCGCGCTGGCTCGGGTGGATTTTGAACTGTACGCTATTTACGCCGTTGTTATCGAATGGCTCTACCTCGAATGCATGCAATGCCGAGGTTCGTGCCCCGGTATCGACCTTGGCCTTGATGTTGCGCAGCCCCAGTTCGGGCAACTGCACCCATTCACGCCATCCCAGTGTGAGCAGATTGTTGTTCATGTCCTGCATTACAGGGCGAGCGCCGGCAATACCTGGCTCGCAAGGCTGAGCAGCAAAAAGAATCCGCAAACATCGGTGACAGTGGTCAGCAGTGGCCCTGATGCGACGGCAGGGTCGAATTTGTATTTGCGCAGTATGAGCGGCACCGTTCCGCCAATGCATACGGCAATGACAGTATTTGCAGCGAGTGCTCCGCCGGCGACGAGGCCCAATGTTGCGTTGCCTTTCCAGGCCCACGTAACCAGACCCAATAGCAGACCCAGAGCAACGCCGTTGATTATGCCAACCACTGCTTCTTTGCGTAAAACTCGGAAAATGTCTTTTGGTGTCGCTGCACCAAGCGTCAATTCGCGCATGCTGACAGCGACCGCCTGGTTGCCCGAGCAGCCGCTCATGTCTGAAACGATGGGCAAAAAGACCGCGAGCGTGATGACCGCTGTCAGCGTGTCTTCGTAGGCAGCGATAACACTCGCCGCGATGAGGTTCAAACCGATATTGATGGTCAGCCATGACAGGCGGCGTCGCGATCGCACTAACGTCGGCATGCTGCGCAGCTCGTCGCCACCGATAATACCGGCCGCCTTGAGGTGATCGGACTCGGCTTTCTCAGCGAGCGCCTCAAGTAATGACCGGCGACGTACGATGCCGAGCAATAATTTTTGCGCGTCGACTACCGGTACAGCGGCGATGTCGTGTTCATCGAAGAAATACTCCAGATCATCGAGCGTGGCATCCGGCGCGACCGTCAGAGCCGGTCGGGCCAACTCGCCAATCTTTTTGTCTGGATCGGCGAACACCAGGTCGCGAATACGAATGACGCCTTCCAGTTTACGTTTCTTCACGACCACGTAGATGTAATGCACGGTCAGCAGTGAGTAGTCGCGATCCTCTTTCATCAAATCGTCGACCACGGAGCGCACCGTGCTCGCCATCGGATAGGCCGCGAATTCGGTCATCATCAGGCCGCCAGCCTGATCCGGATTGAACGCGATGAGCTCACGAACTTCGCTCGCATCTTCGTCATCGAGCTCGGCAATAATCGCGTCGGCGTCCGCATCATCGAGTTCGCCCAAAACGTCGGCCCGATGGTCGCTGGCGAGGCCTTCCACGATGTCGGCTGCTGCATCGGGCGACATGTCCTCGATCAGGTCGGCAACGTGCGCATCCGGAAGATCTTCGAGCAACGAGGTGGCCCGGGACGCCGGCAGAATCGACAGGAG
The DNA here is from genome assembly GCA_027618995.1 of Pseudomonadota bacterium. Classification (GTDB taxonomy): domain Bacteria; phylum Pseudomonadota; class Gammaproteobacteria; order Steroidobacterales; family Woeseiaceae; genus UBA1847. Next base: position 17,126 of record JAQCGO010000009.1, read on the forward strand.
TGCGCGCTGATCGTCCGGACTCAGGGAGAAAACGGTATGCAGTAACTCCGCGTGATCCAGCCCTTCCAGCGCAGCTTCAACCTGCTCGGCCGATGCCCCGTCCTCCAGCAAGCTGCTGATTGTCTGCCACGGCTTGCGGCGCGGTTTTTCCCGGGTATTTTCCATTTTTCGTTCCTATCGTCGCGCGAGAAATGTATGCTTTCAGGCGTTCCTGATCGTGATTCAGCAACGGTCTATTTGCGTCTTTCTGCGGTCAACAGTCAACCTATATGCAACGACCCATCGATGAATTTCGCCAACGGCGCACGCGTTACCTGGTGGCGGAATTGCTGCTGCTCAGCACCTGTTGCATCAACCTGGCAAAAGCGGATGCCTACTCGGACGCGCGCGCGGAGCTGATAGCGGCTTACGAGGCGCGCAACTTTGTGGCCATGCAGGCAGCTGCCAACGATGCCCTGTTCGCGCGACCCGGTTACCCGGGGGCATTGTTCAATCTTGCACTCGCGAAAACCCTGGGCGGCGATAGCGCTGGCGCGCTCGAAGTATTCAGTGCGCTAGTTGCGATAGGAGTCGACTACGCGATTGCTGATATCGAAGACTTCGAGCCCTTGCAGCAAGCGGCTGGCTGGGCCGCGTATGCGGCGGCGGTCGCTGAACTGCAAAGACCCATAGGGGCGGCGAGCGTCGCTTTTACCCACGAGCGTGGCGATTTTATCCCCGAGGGCCTGTTGCTGCTCGATGGAGCGTTGTTTTTGGGAAGTGTTCGGCACGGCCAGATCGTACGAATTGGTGAGCGTGCGGCGATCATGAGCAATGCGGAAACGGCAGGCCACTGGAGCGTTTTCGGGATGCGGCTAGGCCCCGACGATGCCATCTGGTTCGCGAGTGCCGCGGTTCAGGAGTACGCCGCGGCCGATGACAATTCACTGGGCGCCACTGGCCTGTTCCGACTCGATCTCGCGTCAGGAGAGACTACGGCAGCGGCCATTTTGTCGGGTGGCGAGGCAGGCATGGTATTCGGCGATCTCGTTTTCGCCGACGATGACACGATATTCCTGAGCGAAAGTCTGCAGGGCGCGTTGTATTGCTACAGGCTATCGACAGGCCGGATGGAACAGGTGATTGCGCCCGGTACGCTGCGCTCGATGCAGGGCCTCGTGCTTGACGAGAGCGGTGAGTACCTGTTCGTCGCCGACTACGTTGGCGGCCTGTTTCGGATTCGCCTGGCAGATTTTGCGATCGATCGCGTCGCGTCGAGCACGCCGATGAACCTGTTTGGCATCGACGGCCTGTATCGCTACGGCGATGAACTGATCGCCATTCAAAATGGCTATCACCCTAATCGCGTGGTCGCGTTCAAACTTTCGACCGACGGCAGTTCGATCGTTGGCCGTCGAGTTCTCGCTCGCAATCTGCCGGAATTTGACGAGCCGACGCTCGGCACGATCAGCGGTAGCGACTTGCTGTTTGTCGCTAACAGCCACTGGAATCGTTTCAGCCCGGACGGCACCCTGCCGGACGGCCTGAGCGGGCCGATCATTCTGCAGGTAAGTTTGCTGCAACCCTGAGGGTGACAATCACTATTCGTCGATGCTGACTTCCATGATCGTCACGGCGTCGAGCGGTACATCCTGGTGCCCGCGTACGTTACCGGTTACGACCTTGGCGATGGCGTCGACAACGTCCATGCCATCGGTCACGCGGCCGAATACGGCATAACCGAAGTCTCGATCGCCGTGATCGAGAAAGCTGTTGTCGCGAAGGTTTATGAAGAACTGCGAGGTCGCACTGTCGACCACGCCGGTGCGCGCCATTGCGAGCGTACCGCGCAAATTCTTTTCGCCGTTTGCGGCTTCGTTCTTGATCGGTGCACGCGTCGCCTTGCTATTCATGCTGGCGTCCATGCCGCCGCCCTGGACCATGAAATTTGGAATGACGCGATGGAATATCGTGTCATCGAAGTGGCCGTCGCGCACGTACTGACGGAAGTTTTCGGTAGAAATCGGTGCCGCTTCGTCGAATAACTCAACGGCAATGTCCCCATGATTGGTCTTGATCGTAATCATTTTGGCTCGCTTAAAGTCTGGCTGTGGTCGCTCGTGGCCGCCCAGCGTAATCGTCATAGCCCTTGATGTCACGCCAGGCGTCGGCTTCAAGTATCCCTGCGACAACATCTTGCTGCTCGTTGCCGTGTTCGAGGATCAGCATGCCACCTTCGGTCAGTATTGCTCTGCAGTCTCGCGACAAGGTGCGAATAGCATTGAGCCCGTCGCTACCGGAAACAAGTGCGAGCTCGGGCTCCGCGCTAAGGGCGGCAAGCGCGGCGTCACCCAACGCAATATAGGGTGGATTTGAAACGATGACCTGGAATCTGGCGGCGCTGACCGGAGCAGTCCAGTCGCCAAGCAAGCAGTCTACGTTGGCGAGATCGAGGCTGCGCACGTTGAGTTTCGCGATGGCCAACGCGTCTGCGCTGCTGTCGACAGCCGTTACCCGGCAACTCCTTCGTTCATGTGCGATCGCGACCGCGATGGCGCCGCTGCCGGTACCAAGATCCAGGATCTGCCAGTCAGCCCGGCGTGGAATCTCGCGCAACGCCAGCTCAACCAGCAATTCAGTCTCAGGTCGTGGCACCAGTGTTGCCGGTGAAACCTGCAGTTCGAGCGACCAGAATTCGCGAACGCCGGTGATGTATGCCATCGGCAGGCCGGCCAGGCGCCGCTCGATCGTCGTCTCGAGCCTTGCGATAGCAAACTGATCCAAAGTGTCTTCAGGATGCGCGAAAAGGTAGCTGCGTGGCATGTCGATGGCACGCGCGACCAATATTTCTGCGTCAAGTCGCGCCGAATCGCTGCAGGCGTGCAGTCTGTCACTGGCATCGGCCACTGCTTCTGCGATGGATCTGATTTTTGTAGTTGACGGCTCCGTCATCTGTCGGAACTATACGCGCATGCAAGTCTATTCCAATATTCTCGAAATGGTCGGGCGGACGCCGATGCTGGAAATAAAGCGTCTCGACACCGGCCCGTGTCAGCTGTTCCTGAAGCTCGAGTTAATGAATCCGGGTGGTTCCATCAAGGATCGCATCGGCATTTCGATGATCGAAGAGGCGGAGCGCCGTGGTGATATCAAGCCGGGTGACTTGCTGGTCGAAGCGACCGCCGGCAATACCGGTCTCGGTCTTGCGCTGGTCGCGGCGCAAAAAGGCTACCGATTGTTGTTGGTACTGCCGGACAAGATGAGCCAGGAAAAAATATTCAACTTGCGCGCGATGGGCGTGGAGGTTGTCCTGACCCGGTCTGACGTTGCAAAAGGGCATCCTGAGTATTATCAGGATCTGGGCCGGACGATAGCGGCGGAGCAGGGCGCTTACTTCATCAACCAGTTCGGCAATCCGGACAACCCGCTTGCGCACGAGCAAACCACGACTCCCGAAATACTCGAGCAGATGCAGGGTCGACTCGACGCCATCGTGCTGGGCGTTGGGTCTAGCGGTACCGTGAGCGGCATCTGCCAATACCTCAATGCGCATGCGCCGGACGTAGAAGTCATATTGGCCGATCCGGTTGGATCGATACTGGCCGAATACATTAATACCGGTCGTCTGAGCAGCAAAAGCAGCAGCTGGCTGGTTGAGGGCATTGGCGAGGACTTTATCCCGGACATCGCCGATTTTTCGCGCGTGACCAAGGCCTACTCGATTAGCGACGCGGAGTCGTTCGCCAGCGCCCGCGAGTTGCTGCTGGCAGAGGGCCTGCTGGCCGGACCGTCTACGGGAACTCTGCTGGCCGCTGCGCTCAAATTTTGCCGCGAACAAACCACGGCGAAGCGCGTCGTGACCTTTGCCTGCGATACCGGCAATAAATACCTGTCGAAACTCTATAACGATTTCTGGATGGAGGATCAGGGCTTTATTCAACGCGAGCAATTCGGTGACCTGCGCGATCTTGTCGGTCGCCCCCACGGTGAACGCGCGACCATTACCGTCGGGCCGAGCGACGTACTAACCACGGCACACAACCGGCTGCGCAACGCAGGTTTTTCGCAATTGCCGGTCATGGATGAAGGCAAGCTGGTCGGCATCGTCACCGAGGATACGATTATCCAGCACGTGTTCGGCAAACCGGAACTTATGAACGCGTCCGTCGCCGACGCCATGGAGTCAGCATTCATCAGGCTCGACACGAATACGAGCATTAACAACCTGGTGGCCATGTTGAGCGTACAACCGTACGCAGCCATTCTGGATGGCGAGGAATTCGTTGGCCTGATTACGCGCTCCGACGTATTGAATTATCTGCGGCGGCAGATGTAACGACAATTATTCAGACAGCGCTGCGAGCTGATCTGCCTGGTATTCGCTGGTCAGCGGCGCAATGACCTGCTCGAGGTCTCCCTCAAGCACCTCATCGAGCTTATATAGAGTCAGATTGATGCGGTGATCGGTCACCCGGCCTTGCGGGTAGTTGTAAGTGCGAATGCGCTCCGAACGGTCGCCGGTGCCAACCAACAAGCGTCGTTTCTCGGCTTGCTCGCTGGCCTGCGCCGAAACCTTGGCGTCCAGCAAACGGGCCTGCAGTAACGACATCGCACGCGCGCGATTCTTATGTTGCGACCGTTCATCCTGGCATTCAACGACAATACCCGATGGCAAATGCGTCAGGCGAATGGCCGAGTCGGTCTTGTTCACATGCTGGCCGCCCGCGCCGGACGCGCGATACGTGTCAACCCGCAAATCGGCCGGATTAATTACCTCTACTTCGATCTCGTCGGGTTCCGGCAATACAGCCACGGTACACGCCGACGTATGAATACGGCCCTGCGACTCGGTTGCGGGCACGCGCTGCACGCGATGTGCGCCCGATTCGAATTTCAGGCTTGCATAGATGCCGTCGCCGCTGACCCGGCTGATGACTTCCCGGTAACCGCCATGCTCGCCCTCGCGCGCGCTCAATACTTCTATATTCCAGCCACGAATCTCCGCGTAGCGTGAATACATGCGAAACAGATTGCCGGCAAAAATCGCGGCCTCATCGCCGCCGGTGCCGGCGCGCACTTCAAGAAACACATTGCTGTCATCGTGCGGATCGGTGGGCAACAGGGACTTTTGCAGTTCAATCTCGAGCTGTTCGCCGCTGGCCGTCAGTTTTTGCAGCTCTTCCTGACCCATGTCGCGAATTTCGGCGTCGCTGTCGGCGGCCATTTCCCTGGCGGCGGCAATATTCCTGGTCAACTTCGTGAAACTGGCAAACAGCCTGACTACCGGAGCGAGGCGCGAATATTCCTGCGACAGGCTGCGATACTGATCCTGGTTAGAGATGACCTCGGCCTCTGATAACAGCCCCTCCAGCTCTTCAAAGCGCTCCCGCAACGAGTCGAGCTTCTCGTGGATCGACGCTTTCATTCTTCAGTATCCTCATCGAGGTCAAACAGGATGCGCGCCGCGGCGATGATATCGGCGTTTGAATTCTCGGCGGCATCGCGCAGTCGTACACTTGGGTTGTGCAGTAATTTCTTCATCATCGCAGCCGTGGCGTACTCGATCACTTCAGCACTATCCATGCCCCGGGCAAGGCGGCGCCGAGCCTGATCAGCCACTTCATCACGTATCGACTGACCATGCTCACGAAGCGCCGTTATTATCGGGTTCGCTTCCTTGGCGCGCGCCATGTCGGTGTAACGCCGTATCTCGTCTTCGAGTATGCGGCTGGCGTCGATCGCTGCGGCTTCGCGATTTCCCTGCCCCTCGAGAATAACCTTGTCCAGATCATCAATAGTGTAGAGGTACACGTCCGGAAGTTCGCCGACCGCCGCTTCGATATTGCGTGGCACAGCAATGTCGAGGGCGAACATCGGCTTGTGCCGGCGGAGACTGACAGCAGCCTCCATTTGCGGCAGCGTTATCAGCACATCCGGGCTTGCCGTCGACGTAATCAAAATGTCCGCCTCAGGCAGGGTGCCGTGGAGCTCGGACAACGGCACTGCGTAGCCATTGAACTGATTGGCCAGTCGCCGCGCCCGGTTCAGGTCCCGGTTGGCAACAAACAACCGGCCCAGGCCTTTCGCGGTCAGATGCTTTGCGACCAGTTCGATCGTGACGCCGGCGCCGACAAGTAAGGCAGTGTGCTGTGCAAACCCGGAAAAAAACTGACCGGCCAGGCTGACAGCCGCCGAGGCGACTGATACGGGGTTGGCGCCGATCTCGGTTTCGGTGCGAACCTTCTTCGCCACTGAGAAAGTGTGCTGGAACAATGCACCGAGGTGCTTGCCCAGCGTGCCCGCGCGCTCCGCGTCGCGAACCGAGTCCTTGAGCTGGCCGAGAATCTGCGGCTCACCGAGCACCATTGAGTCGAGGCCGCAGGCCACGCGAAAGATGTGCCGTATGGCCGCGTCGTCTTCGAGCGCGAACAAATTGTTGGCGTAGGCCGGGTTCAGGTTGCCCTCGTTGTGCAACCAGGTCTGCAATGTGCCGCGTGCGGCATCACCGCCCATTAAGTAAAACTCGGTGCGATTGCAGGTCGACAACAACACGACTTCATCAATGTCGACCATTTCTTTCAGGCGCACGAGAGCCCGGTCTATGTTTTCCCCCGCGAAAACAACTTGTTCGCGAATTTCGACAGGTGCCGTGGTATGGTTCAGCCCGAGAATCTGCAGCCGCATAGTCGATAATTGTATGCGAACTGATGGCTCAGTTCCTTGTCTCTGTTATCCAATAACCGCAAACGCGGTTACCCAATTTGACTTGTAGGGTCCGAATGCACCATTACCAGCGCTTTACTCCTGCCTTTTTACTAATGGCAGCCCTCGTACTTGCAGGCCCACACCCGATCTGGGCGGATTCCGACCCTGCCCTGGCGGCTGCCGGCCATATGATTGAGGGTGAGAACGCTCTGCAGGCGGGCGATTATCTCAAGGCCGCGACCGAGTATCGAAAGGCCGCACAATTGAGCGACAACGTTGACGTTGCCCGCAACGCCACCGAGATCGCAATCCGCCTCGGCTTCAACAAAGAGGCTCTGCTTAGCGTGCAGCGTTGGCTGGAGCTGGATGAGGACGACCAGGATGCGCAGGTCGTCTACGCCCAGTTGCAGTTGCGAGAGGGCAATATCCGGGAGTCCCGGCGCACCATCGAGAAACTGATTGATGACGGCGATGGCAAGAACGACCAGCGCCTGTTGGGTCTGTTACCGGTCCTGTCCGACGAGGACCCGCAAAACGCCGACAAACTCATGCGTGCGCTGGCGAAGCCCTACCCGGATTCCGCGCTGGCCAATTATGCAACGGCCGTCATGGGGTTACAGGCGGGCGATGCGGAATACGCGATCGAGAAAGCGACCCGGGCGTCGGAACTGGAACCGACCTGGCTGAAACCCAAGCTGGTGCTCGGGCGAGCGTTGCTGTTGCAGGGCGACTCGGATAAGGCCATCGATTACATGGCGCGGATTATTGGTGATAGTCAGGATCCGGATCCCGACGCACGGATGGAACTCGCGTTGATGTATATGTCGGCCGATCAGGTGGAAAACGCCATGAGCCAGGTTAACCAGATCCTGTTGGAGCAGTCGGGTCGGACCGATGCATTGCGCCTGATGGCAATTATCAATTTCCGGCAGAACCACCTTGATGCGGCACAGTCGGACTTTGAAGACCTGTTGGCCACTGGCCAATTCACAATGGACGCACTGTACTATCTGGCGCGTATAGCCGATTTTCGCAACGACTTCGAACAGGCGGCGCAACTCTACCTGCAGGTCCGCGATGGCCAGTTCGCAGTGACCTCGCAGCGACGGGCCGCCGCATTGACAGCGCTGCAGCTTAACGAGCCCGAAGATGCGCTGTATCAACTGGACCGGTTCGGTGAACGCTATCCCGAGCATGCGGTCGATATGGTACTGGCTAAAGCACAATTGCTGACGGCCCTCGAGCGTAATGACGAAGCGCTGGAATTCTATGACAAGGCACTCGAGTTCCGGCCCGAAGATGAAGAGACAGCCATGGGTCGGGCCGCATTGCTGCTGCGCATGGATCGCCTGCAGGACGCGATCGACGCCTATCAAATTGCCTTGCGCCGCTTTCCCGATAGCGCGCAATTGATGAACGCGTTGGGTTATACGCTGGCTGATCGCACCGAGGACTACGACGAAGCGGACAAACTTATCCGCAAGGCGATCAAGCTGGAGCCCGAAAGCCCCGCAATCATCGACAGCCTGGGGTGGCTGCTGTACAAGCAAGGCAAATTCGTCGAGGCAGTGGAGCAACTGCAAATCGCCTATAGTCGGTTCCCGGACCCCGAAGTCGCAGCACATCTGGTCGAAGCACTGGCAGAATTGGACCGCAATGACGACGCACTCGAACTACTGGAACAATCCGAGCGGCAAAATCCGGACAACGACTTGTTGCGCGGCGTTCGCGAGCGGCGCTATCCGGAAGCCGCGGCTATCTCGCAAGACGAATAGAGGCGGCAGTTGCCTGGCGCTGTTATGCGGCATGCTGCTTGCCGGCTGTGCGGCGCGACAGACAATACAGCTGCCCGAAATGGATGACTGGTCGACGCGCAGTGCTGTTTTGGGGCGCGCCGAAAACTTTGAGTTTTCCGGGCGCATCGCTGTCAGTGCCGGCGAAGATGGATTCAACGGCAAGATTCGCTGGCTCCAGGAGGGTGATACGTTCAAGGCCACGGTCGGCGGACCGCTCGGAATCGGCACCGTGCGGATTGAAGGGGATGGTCGCGCCATCGTGCACACCGACAAGGACGGCGTGCGCACCGTGCTTGAGGATGCGGAGCAGGAACTCCTGTATCGCTATGGCTGGACCATACCGGTCAGGAGCATGCGATTCTGGGCACTTGGGCTGCCAGACCCCACCGCGCCTGCGCAAACCGAGCTCAATTCCGAGCAGCAGCTTGCCAAATTGATCCAGCGCAACTGGACCGTGCAAATCTCGCGCTATCGCGTCAGCAGCGGTCAGAGCATGCCGAATCTGCTTTCGGCGAGCAGCGCGGAAACGCGTATGCGAATCGTGTTCGACAAATGGTCGTTTTTTGACTAAATTGCGCCGCACGTAAGAGGGGGAATTACTGGGGCGTGGCCAAGTGGTAAGGCATCGGGTTTTGATCCCGTGTACCGCAGGTTCGAATCCTGCCGCCCCAGCCATCTAGAAGCATACAGGGAGGCTTCGTGGATCTCGTAACGATGGCAGTATTTTCGGGCAACGCGCACCCGAAGTTGGCGCACGATATCGCACGTTGCCTGCACGTTCCTCTCGCGCGTGCCCATGTTGGCCGGTTTAGTGACGGCGAAATCAACGTCGAAATTCTTGAGAATATTCGCGGCCGCGAAACGTTTATTATCCAGCCCACCTGCCCGCCGACGTCCGAGAACCTGATGGAACTGCTGGTCATGGTCGATGCCGCGCGACGTGCGTCCGCCGCGCGTATCACCGCGGTTATTCCGTATTTCGGGTTTGCCCGGCAGGATCGCCGGCCTCGGTCGGCACGTGTTCCGATCACAGCCAAGCTGGTTGCGAAATTGATTGGTACGGCCGGCGTCGATCGTGTGTTGACGCTCGACCTGCACGCGGACCAGATCCAGGGATTTTTCGATATCGCCGTCGACAACGTCTACGCCTCACCGCTGCTGCTGAGCGATGTCTGGAAGCAGAAATACCGGGATATGGTTGTTGTCTCGCCGGACGTGGGCGGTGTGGTTCGTGCCCGCGCGCTGGCAAAACGTCTCGACGACGCTGATCTCGTGATCATCGACAAACGTCGCGCCAAGGCCAATCAGTCCGAAGTCATGAATATCATTGGCGATGTGGAAGGCAAAAACTGCGTCATGATGGATGACATGGTCGATACGGCTGGCACGCTTTGCAGCGCGGCGGCAGCGCTGAAGAAACACGGCGCGAAATCAGTACAGGCCTACATTACGCACGCAGTCCTGTCCGGACCCGCCGTATCGAGGATCACCGAGTCGGAACTGGACGAGCTGGTCGTAACCGACACGATTCCCCTGAACGACGAGGCCATGGCCTGCAGCAAGATTCGCCAGCTCTCAACCGCCGAGCTGCTGGCCGAGACGATGCGCCGCATCAGCGACGAAGAATCGGTGTCGTCGCTCTACGTCGACTAGGTCCGGGCGACGTTCGATCTGGAGCCGGCGGGAGGGATGTTTCTCGCCGAGAACTAAAGCGCAGCGAAGCGAGCCATTCCGGCGAGAAATATCCGGACTGCCGGCCTATAGAATTGAGCTTGGCCGGCGGCTGCGGATACGGTAAGATGCGCGGCCCCGCTCGGGACGGTCGCAGTTTCGGGCGAATCATCGCTGGAAAAATCCAGTAAAATCAATCAGATAGTGGAGTCAATCATGGCTGAGAAATTCGTTCTGATTGCGGAACCCCGGGACGACAAAGGGAAAGGTGCGAGCCGCCGCCTGCGTCACGAAGGAAGAGTACCCGCAATCCTGTATGGCGGTGGTCGCGAGCCGCGCGCGCTGACGTTCGATCACAACAAGCTTTCGCATCAGATGCAGAGCGAATCGTTCTATTCGAGCATCCTCAGTATCCAGGTCGGCGATGCCTCGCAGGCGGCTATCGTCAAAGACGTACAGCGGCATCCGGTCAGGGACGCGATCGTGCACATTGACCTGCAACGCATCCTTGAGGATCAGGAAATCCGTATGCACGTTCCGATCCACTTCATCAACGAAGACATTGCGGTTGGCGTGAAAATTGGTGGCGGATCTGTATCGCGTCTGCTCACCGACGTTGAGGTTGTCTGCCTGCCGAGGTACTTGCCCGAGTATTTCGAAGTGGATATTGCCACGCTCGATGTTGACCAGATGCTGCATCTGTCAGACCTCAAAATACCCGAGGGTGTGGAGATTCCGGAACTGGCGCAAGGGCCGGAGCATAATCACCCGATCGTCGCCATCCATATCATCAAGGCCGCCGTGATTGAGGAAGATGTTCAAGCTGCGGTCGCCGGCGCCGAAGTACCGGTTGTTTCGGACGACAAGGATAAAGACACGGACAAAGACGCTTAACGACGAGCGTCGCAACAGCAAAAGACCGCCTTGTGGCGGTCTTTTTGTTTAAGATGATTGCCCAATGACGCACCTGAGTATTATTGCCGGTCTCGGTAATCCCGACGACAAGTACGAGAAAACCCTGCACAACGCAGGCTTTTGGTACGTCGATGCGCTGGCCGGAAAATACGGCGGCGAATTTCGTCATGAGAAGAAATTTGATGCGGAGGTTGGTCGCATCGATATCGACGGCGTGGAAATCTGGTTGCTCAAACCGCAGAGCTATATGAATCTGAGTGGCGGCCCGGTACGTGCGGCCCTGGACTACTACCGTCTGGCTGTGACGCAACTGCTGGTGGCACATGACGACATCGATTTGCCACCGGGCACGGTACGACTTAAACAGGGCGGCGGACACGGCGGGCACAACGGCATTCGTGACGTCATCCGCCATTGCAGTGCCGACTTCATGCGTTTGCGCCTGGGCGTCGGGCACCCGGGGCAAAAGGACGAGGTTACGGGACACGTGTTGCAACGCGCTGCGGCAGATGTCGAGGCGGCCGTGAAAAAGAATATCGACGAGGCGATTGCGGTCCTGCCGCTGCTGCTCGGCGACGGCCTGAACGCGGCAATGAAAAAGTTACATACCAGGGAAGAATAGAGTGGCAATCAAGTGTGGCATCGTCGGGCTCCCCAACGTCGGCAAGTCAACGCTGTTCAATGCGTTGACGTCGGCCGATATTCCGGCCGAAAACTATCCGTTTTGCACGATCGATCCGAATGTCGGCATCGTGGCAGTGCCCGATCCGCGCCTCGCCGTTATCGCCGCGATAGTCCGGCCGCAAAAGATCATCCCGACGGCCATGGAATTTGTCGACATTGCCGGGTTGGTGGCGGGAGCATCCAAGGGCGAAGGACTCGGCAACAAGTTCCTCGCCAACATTCGAGAAACGCATGCGATTGCGCATGTCGTGCGTTGCTTCGAGAACGATGATGTCACGCACGTGGCCGGCAGGATCGATCCACTGGACGACATCGAAACGATCAATACCGAGCTTGCGCTAGCCGATCTTGATGCGGTCGAGAAGCAGCTCTACAAGGCGGAGAAGAATGCCAAGACCGCGCAAAAAGACGCGCTGCTCCTGCGCGATACGCTATTGAAAATCAAGGCACCGCTGGATGCGGGCCAGGCAGTTCGCTCGATCGAACTGGACGCAAACGAGCAAAAAATCCTGCGCGATCTGCACTTGTTGACGGCGAAGCCGGTGATGTACATCGCGAACGTCGACGAAAGCGGATTCGAAAACAACCCGCATCTCGATGCGGTGCGTGAGTACGCGGCGAAGGACGGCTCCGCGGTGGTGGCGATCTGCGCCGCCATCGAAGCCGAGATCGCGGTGCTCGATGAGGCGGACAAGGCGGAATTTCTCAACGACCTGGGTATCGATGAGCCGGGGCTCGACCGCGTGATTCGCGGTGGCTATGCGCTGCTTGGATTACAGACCTATTTCACGGCTGGCGAGAAGGAAGTGCGCGCCTGGACCACGAAAGTGGGTGCGACGGCGCCTGAGGCCGCCGGCGAAATACACACGGATTTTCAGAAGGGTTTTATTCGTGCCGAGGTTATCGCTTACAACGACTATGTCTCTGGTAACGGAGAGCAGGGCGCGAAGGAAGCCGGCCGGCTGCGACTCGAAGGCAAGGAATACATCGTCCAGGAAGGCGACGTCATGCATTTCCGATTTAATGTCTGAATGCTGTCGCCGGCATGGTCGCCTCCTACGTGGGAGGCCGCCATGTGGGCGAAATCATTGTGGGAGGCCGCCATGTGGGCGAAATCACCTAGTGCCAGGACTGCTGGCTGCTCTCCACGCGATACAAAATATAGTCACGCAATTGCTGCGCGGTAGCGTGCGCGATATATGGCACGCGCACATTCCCGGAGGCCATGTACAGGCGCAGGCTGGCGAGATTCTTGCGGCGCTGAAAACGCGACTGCGTCACCGTGACGCGTTGTACTTTACGAAATAACAGCGCTACGGTCCGGAATCCGAGCAGGCCCGAGCGGCACACCAGTTCGTCGTCATCGTGCAGGTAGCCGGCACGCTGCCAGCTGCGCCAGGAAACCAGCGCAACCAGCGGCAACCAGAGTAAGGCGACGAGTCCGACAACACCCCAGACAGCAGTGAAGGCCGTTGCCCACAGCATTGCCGGCATCAGGCCAACGTAAAGAATGCGCGAACGCAGGTAGTAGCGGGAAACCGGCTGAAATAAAGCGCTGCGCGGATCCTGCGTCAATCGTCCAGCGGCCGGCGACAGCATCAGCTTGCGCAGTTGATCGGCCTGGTCGGCCGTGACCACAGGAATCATGAACATCGTGCCCCTGCGCTGCTTGCGCCCGCTGATCGCCTGTCTTGCCGTCATAGTGAAGCGCCCGAGCCAGCTCTGCACAATGCCTTGTTGCAATCGCAGCGTCTGGAATTTCTGCAGATCCATCGCGTGTTCGTGGTGCGTCAGTAGACCGCCGGTCGATCGCAACGTGCGACCGTCCAGGAGTAGTTCGAAATTGTGATAACGCAGAAATGCGCTAGCGATCGACATGATGAGGAGCAGGGCGACGACGGAGAAAAAAATCATCACTACGATGATGGCGCCTGTGCCGACATCGAGTTTGCTCGCATCGAACGCCGCAGACTCAACCGCTTTTTCGATGAACTGCTCGAATCGGTCGCCCATCTGCTCGAGCAGCGGGCCGACAAAGGCGAAAATTATCAACGCGCGGCGGTCGGCGAGTGCAATGCGAATCATGTCGCGCCAGTCGAGCTGCAACAAGGATGTCGAAGGCACTGCGGGCGCATCATCATCCGCCATTTCTGCTGCGTCACCGCGGCCAATTTTTTCCCGCAACGAATTCGCGAACTCACGCGTGACCGCCGGCAGGTTGCCTTCGCTGCCGGACGAGCCGGCTGTATCAAACGTGACAGTGACCAGTTTCAATACCCGATACACGGGATTCTGCTGCGTATTGACGCCCTGGATGCGATCAAACTTGATGTCGAGCTGTTTCTTCTTGATCACGCCCGAACGGATCAGGATCGAATCTGTGCGAATCTGGTAGGTGAAGAACAACCAGCTCAAGACTGCGCCACCCAGGATAGCGGTAGCGGCAAGGATGCCACCGAGAATCAGCTTGCTGACGAGGTCGCCTTGGTAGGCAACGGTGACAGCGAACAGTGGCGCAATGGATTGCCAGGCGTTGTTCACGATCAGGCGCAGCATACGGCCGAGGAAAAACAGGATCGCGTAGGGCGAGGTACGCTGCCAGGTAGCGCTGTCAGGCGTGTTCAATACTGCCCCCGGCTTTCTGCAGAACGAAAATGCGCAGCTGCTCGGCAGTCTGGTCAGCGAGACCGTCGATCTTCAGGTCGCCACCCGAGCCGCCGGCGGTAAACAACTGCAGGGTCGCAAGCGCGAATTTTCGATCGAAAGGAGTGCTGCTCGTCTCGACATGCTGAATGCGGTTGAATGGAATGGCCGTCACCGAGCGCCAGATCACGCCGTGTCGAAACAGGATGTCTCTGTCGCGCACCACATAACCGCGCTTGGGCAGCGACAGCGTGGGCCAGAGCAACAAGGCCGCACTCGATACAGACCAGGGCAGCCAGATCAGAACAGCCTGCAACAGCTCGAGGCCGGCAAAAATCGTGATCAACAACAACGGAATTACGGTAGCGCCGACGGCGATCAGGGCCTGCAACTGGCGTAACCGCTTGTAGGCCGGGTGCAGCGCCTGCCATTGCACCGTATCAACCGACGGCAGAGAATCTGGTGCAACCTCTGGGTTCTCGAACATCATTGCTCCCCTCAAATAACAGGGCGCATTATACGGACGGAGCGTGGGAGGCTGCCACGCGGGCGACCAGCCAAACGACAATTCTTGACACCGGCGCACCCCACCCGGACAATTTCCGGCCCTCGCGGGCCCGGCGCTCGCAACGACATTGGTGATGTAGCTCAGATGGTTAGAGCGGCGGACTCATAACCCGCAGGTCGGTGGTTCAATTCCACCCATCACCACCACAATCCCTTCCAGAGCCGCCTAGAAAAATCCGAAACGGCTCTTTTTTGACCGTAAAAACAGCACTTCACACGCAAATCCCGGGTCAGCTTTCCATGCAAATCAACATTATTATTTGTTCAGTGTGCCGCTACACCGCTGTGGCGATCTGGATGTCCTTGGTGCCACACGGAAGATCACCCTCCCGGTGACCGGGAACGGCGCGATCCTCAGGTACCTGATCAACTCTTTCTTTGACGCCCCGCGCGATTGGATGTACAGCGACAGGTAGAACGTCTCGTGTGACACCTAGGAGCACTCATCATCCGGGAAGGTGCACCAGCGCCCCGGACAAATATTTGTAACAGCATCATGGTGCACAGCCGGGCCTGTGGTGTCCGGATTGCGGTCATTGCCCGAGCTTCTTCGCGGATGGTCATTTTTCCTCCGTTTCGCTAGACTCGGTAAACTCCATGGGCTGAAAAAGAGGATAACAAAATGCGGGAATTCTCACTATCGCGTCGCGCAATGTTGGGCAGTACCGCTGCACTGGGCCTTATGGGAATGGCGGCACCATGCATCGCGCCGGCATCGGCCCCTACGACCAAGCGCGTTCCCGGATTTCAACTGTATACGGTCCGGGCATCGATGGCGACGGATGTGCCAGGTACGCTGCGTGCGATCGCCGGCATCGGTTATCACGAAGTCGAATTTGCCGGCTACGGCGATCACTCGGCCCGGCAGATACGGGGCCTGCTTGACGAACTCGGTCTGCAATCGCCCAGCTCGCATATGAATGCGCAACTGCTACGCAGTGATCCGCTGCCGCTGATCGAAACGGCAATCGAAATCGGCCACGATTACGTGACGATCGCCTACTTGAACCCTGAAGACCGGCAAACCATCGACGATTACAAGGGTTGGGCGGACACGCTCAACCGCGTCGGTGAGTTGTGCCGCGAAAACGGATTGCGGGTGGCCTATCACAATCACGACTTTGAATTCACGTCACTTGGTGGTCAGGTGCCCTTTGATATTCTGCTCGACGAAACGGATCCTGCGCTGGTTGACTTCGAACTGGACTTCTTCTGGGTGCGTAAAGCCGGGCAGGACATCGTTCAGGTCCTGAGCAGGGCGCCCAACCGCTTTGCGATGGCACACATTAAAGACATGAACGAACAAGGCGAAATGGCGGACGTCGGTACCGGTGTCATCGACTTCCGGGATATTCTCGGTAACGAAGCCGCGTCCGGACTCCGTCACTTTTTTGTGGAACACGACCAGCCATCAGATCCGTTCAAGTCCGCGGCAATCAGTCGCCCCGCGCTGGCGTCGATTCTAGACTAAAGCGCTACCCAGCCTGCGCCGGATTCACTTGAACGCACGGCGGCCTCGACAAAGGCAACCCCTTTGAGGCCGTCCTCGCCGGCAGGAAACACGAGCTCAGCATCGACGTTGCTGCCATCACGATGGGCCCGGATCGCGGCCGCGATCTCGGTATAAATGCTCGCAAATGCCTCGAGGTAACCCTCGGGGTGGCCAGCGGGAATTCGACTCATGCGACATGCATCCGCACCCGCAGCTGCGCCGCCGCGAGTGATTCTCTGTGCCGAACCGCCGAGTGTCGTGAACCAGAGTTCATTGGGTGCTTCCTGCCGCCAGCTGAGGCCGCCTTTGTCGCCATAGACACGCAGTGACAGGCCATTCTCGTTACCGACCGCAACCTGGCTGGCCCACAACATGCCTTTTGCGCCGCCTTTAAAGCGCAACAACAGCGCCGCGTTGTCGTCGAGGCGACGACCCTCGACGAAACGCGAGAGGTCCGCGCACAACGATTCGAGAGTCAGGCCTGTAACGAACGTCGCAAGTTGATAAGCGTGGGTTCCGATATCGCCTATGCAGCCACCCGCCCCCGATTTCGCGGGATCGGTGCGCCAGGCGGCCTGCTTCTGTCCTGTCTGCTCGATTGCATCGGCGAGCCAGTCCTGTGCGTATTCCGCCTGCACCAGCCGGATGTTACCGAGTTCGCCACTGGCAACCATTGCCCTGGCCTGGCGAATCATCGGGTATCCCGAGTAGTTGTAGGTCACGGCGAGAATGCGGTTGGCGCGCGCTGCAGCATCGATCAGTTCCCGCGACTGCTCGCTTGTTACGGTCAGCGGCTTGTCGCAGATGACATGAATGCCCGCGTCGAGAAATGCCTTTGCGATAGGGTGATGCAGGTGATTCGGAGTGACGACGGCGACGACTTCGATGCCGTCCTCACGGGCTGCCTCGGCCGCAGCCATGTCAGCAAAGTTTGCGTACGAGCGCTCATCATCGATACCAATTTCGCGTGCCGAGGCCGCTGCGCGTTGCGGGTCGGACGACAGCGCCCCGGCGACGAGCACGTATTCATCGTCGATCCGGGCCGCAATACGATGCACGTTGCCGATCAATGCTCCCTGTCCGCCGCCGACCATGCCGAGTCGAATCCGCCGGCCGCTCAATTTGCTACTCATTTGGGGTTCCGGCCAAGACCCAGCACCGCACGATTTGTATCGGCATCAATGTCCGTGGCGGCGAAATCGTCAAACGCGCGTTCGGTCACGCGAATTATGTGATCGGCAATGAACTTCGCCCCCTCGCGTGCCCCATCCTCGGGGTGTTTGAGGCAGCACTCCCATTCGAGTACGGCCCAGCCAGTGAAGTTGTATTGCGCGAATCTGGAGAAGATGCCGCGAAAATCGATCTGGCCATCGCCCAGAGAGCGAAAGCGACCGGCGCGATCGGCCCACGGCTGGTAGCCACCGTAAACGCCCTTGCGTCCGGTCGGATTCAGCTCCGCATCCTTGACATGGAACATTTTGATGCGCTCATGATAGATGTCGATGTGTTGCAGGTAGTCGAGGGCCTGCAGTACGTAATGACTCGGGTCATAGAGCATGTTGCAGCGGGGATGATTGTCGACTCGCTCCAGGAACATCTCAAAGGTGATGCCATCGTGCAGGTCCTCGCCCGGATGAATCTCGTAACACAGGTTGACCCCGGCCTCGTCAAAAGTATCGAGAATCGGCCGCCAGCGATTCGCCAGTTCGTCGAACGCCTCTTCGACGAGCCCCGCCGGCCGCGGCGGCCAGGGATACACGTAAGGCCACGCCAGCGCCCCCGAGAACGTTACATGCTCGGTTAGCCCCAGGTTTGCGGACGCTTTTGCAGCATGTAACAACTGCTCGACGGCCCATCGTTGCCGGGCATTGGGATTGCCCCGTACTTCGGGCGCTGCAAAGCCGTCGAACAACGCGTCGTAGGCCGGGTGAACAGCAACGAGTTGTCCCTGCAAATGTGTCGACAACTCAGTGACCTGTATGCCGTGCGTATCCAGAATCGCACGCAAATCGTCACAGTAGGATTTGCTTTCCGCCGCCTGTGCGAGATCGATGAACCGGAGGTCCCAACTCGGAATCTGCACGCCAACGAAACCAAGCGAGGCTGCCCACTCGGCAATGCTGTCAAGATTATTGAACGGTGCCTCGTCCCCAGCGAACTGGGCAAGAAAAATCGCGGGACCTTTTATAGTTTTCATTAGATCTGCCGGCTGTTGTCAACTGCCCAAGAATGAACGTGCCCGCCGCATATTTCAAGGACGGGAATCTGGCCGCATCGATCTCAACTACCAGGCGTGATGACGATGTTGCGGAACTCGATAGGCCCATGATCGCCCTGCAACATCAGCGGACCGGCGCTTTCTTCATCGCTGTCGAGCGCACCGCCCGTGATCCCCGGAATCTCGTGCTG
This sequence comes from Pseudomonadota bacterium, assembly GCA_027618995.1. Classification (GTDB taxonomy): domain Bacteria; phylum Pseudomonadota; class Gammaproteobacteria; order Steroidobacterales; family Woeseiaceae; genus UBA1847. The sequence continues at coordinate 35,987 of JAQCGO010000009.1, forward strand.
CGAGATCACTTCTATCCCGTTGAGTTTGATGGAGATTCGCCGGCCAATGAGCTCGATGTGCATCGACTGCCAGTCGTTCGGTCTCGCGGCCGCGTTCGTTCGTGGTGCGATGAAGCCATACAACCCGCCGATGCGCAGCGAGTCGACGGCCATGCCCCGGTCGTCCTGGATCTGGACTTCGTAGCGGCCCCTGAGATAGACGCCGCTGTTGCTCCCCGGCGGATAACGAAACTCGAGCTGCAACCTGAAATCATCGAAGCGCGCCTCGGTAACCAGATCCACGCAAGGTGGCGTCGCGCTCAGGATCCCGCTCGCGACGGTCCAGCAACCAGCATGATTCGGGGACCTCGGGCGCCAGCCCGACAACCCGGCACCGATCAAATCGACCGGCTCGTCCCACTTGCCCACCTCCGTATGTGCCAGCGACGGCGCCCGGACCCCGGTCCACGTAAAGCTTTCGCAATCGCCGATGCGGGTCTGTCCGGACAGGCGATCACCCTCGAGCATACCGTCGAAGATGAGCTCGCCTTCGCCCCATTGCTCCCACTGCAGGGGTATGCGTACCTGCAGGCGATCGTCAGCAAAACTCACGGTTGTTGCGTGCCGCTTGCTGCCGGATTGCCCGACAAAATCCGCCATCAACTCGGTTTCCTTACGCAGGCGGATCTCCACCCATGACGGATATTCCCCGCCCGGTCCCTGCACGGTCAGGTCCCAGCGGCCCAGTATGGGATCCGCAAACCCGCGTGGCGGCGACTCTTCGGCACTTGCTGTGGCCGCGAGCAGAAGCGCAACGGCCGGGAATACGCTGCTGACTTTGAGTTTCATAACCCGATGCTACAATACCCGCGCATGGCTTGCGATACACTGACAACCCGATAAGCAAATTCACTAACCAAGGGCCACCCTGGAATATCGAGCATGGCAACAGAAACCTACGACGCAATTGTAGTCGGCTCCGGCATCTCGGGAGGCTGGGCCGCGAAGGAACTGACGGAAAAGGGACTGAATGTGCTGCTGCTCGAGCGCGGCAAGAATGTTGAACACATCAAGGACTACGTCAACGCGCGCAAGGCGCCATGGGAGTACCCGCACCGCGGCGGCCGGACCTACGCAATGGAGGAAGCGTATCCGGTCCTGAAGCGGGATTACCCCCTCAACGAGAAAAATCTCGACTGGTGGGCCTCGGACCGCGATTCACCGTACACCGAAGTCAAGCGCTTCGACTGGTATCGCGGCTACCAGGTGGGCGGGCGATCATTGATCTGGGGCCGTGTCAGTTTACGGCTCAGCGATCTCGACTTCGAAGGGAATGCGAAAGACGGTGTCGCGGTGGACTGGCCGATACGCTACGCGGATATCGCACCGTGGTATTCGCACGTCGAGCGCCATGCCGGCATTTCGGGCTCGGTCGAGCACATGCCGCAGTACCCGGACGGCGAGTTCATGCCGCCGATTCCTTTGAACTGCGCGGAGGAGCTGGTCGCGAAGCGCGTGCGCGGCGAGTTCGACGGCAAGCGGCGCATTGTGAACGCGCGGGTCGCCAACATCACTCAAGCATTGCCCGGACGAGCGCCTTGTCAATACCGGGACGCTTGCTGGCTGGGGTGCCCTCACGGCGCCTATTTCAGCACACAGTCTTCGACATTACCGGCGGCGATGGCGACCAATCGCCTGACGCTAAAGCCCTGGTCCATTGTGACTGAGCTCATCTACGATAAGGACAAGCGGCGAGCGTCCGGTGTGCGGGTGATCGACGCGGTCACCGAGACGACTACCGAATACAACGCGAAGATTGTGTTTCTTTGCGCGTCGGCCCTCAACTCGACCTGGCTCCTGATGCGCTCAGCGAAGGATGTGTGGCCGGAAGGTCTCGGTTCCAGTTCCGGTCAGCTGGGCCGCAATCTCATGGACCACCATTTCCGTGTCGGGGCTTCGGGCCGTATCGACGATCCGGCGGTCAATGACAAGTATTACTACGGCCGCCGACCTTGCGGCTTTTACATTCCGCGTTATCGAAACGTGGAACGACAGGATCGCGACTACCTGCGCGGTTTCGGCTACCAGGGCAGCGCAAGTCGTGACGGCTGGTCGCGTGCCGTGCGGGAGCTGGGTGTCGGCGGGGAATTCAAGGACGAGATGGCGAGGCCGGGCGACTGGCAAATCGGCGCGACCGCATTCGGCGAGATGCTGCCGAACCCGGACAACCGCATAACCATCGACGAGACCCGCACGGACAAATGGCATCTGCCGGTCCTCGCAATCGACTGCGCGATCGGGGAAAACGAACACCGGATGCGCGTCGACATGATGAACGACATGGCCGAGACGCTCAACGCAGCCGGCGTGAAGGACGTCAGCGCGTTCGAACGCGACTACGCGCCGGGCATGGGCATCCACGAAATGGGCACGGCACGTATGGGACGCGATCCGAAGACGTCGGTTTTGAATGGCTGGAACCAGGTTTGGGATGCACAGAATGTGTTCGTCACGGACGGCGCGTGCATGACTTCCTCCGGTTGCCAAAATCCGTCCTTGACCTACATGGCACTGACCGCGCGTGCCGCTGACTATGCCGTCAACGAACTGAAGCGCAGGAATCTTTAGGCTTTTCTATGACGAACAAAAATTCACAGCCTCTGCTCTGGACACGCCGGGAAGCGATCCTGAGAGCGAGTGCGGCTCTCGGTGGTGCGACACTTATCGGTCAGGCACTGATGTTGGCCGGTTGCGAGCGCGATCCGGCCGAAGCACCGGCGGCAAAGGATCCTCGAGACGAGTTGTTTAGCGATGCGGACGTGGCGCTGCTGGACGAGATCGCCGAGACCATATTGCCGGAAACCGACACACCCGGCGCTAAAGCCGCTGGTGTCGGTCCGTTTATCGCCCTGATGGTCACCGACACTTATTCTCCGCAGGATCAGGGCGTGTTCAAGGAGGGGTTGGCGACAATCGACCGTGAATGCCAGCAGACCTACGGCAAGAACTTCGTCGAATTGTCGTCAGCAGAGCGGCTGGGCATTGCCGAACGCCTCGACCGTGAGCAGTTTGACGCAGGCGACGCGGTGCATTATTTCCGCATGTTGAAAGAATTGACGGTACTGGGGTTCTTCACTTCGGAGACCGCGTACAACGAGATACTCGAGTACGTTGAGTCGCCGGGTCGCTACGACGGCTGCAGGGAACTTGGCCCGGATGTGCGCATGCTCGCCGGCCATGGCTCGGGCCCATTCAACACGTGATACGCGTATTGGCATTGCTGCCGCTGCTGGCTGGCTGCGCGGAGCCTGGTGAAAAGTGGATCCCGCTTTTCGACGGTGAGAGTCTCGATGGATGGACGCCGAAGATCAGCAGGTATCCGGCGGGAGTGAACTTCGCTGATACGTTTCGCGTTGAAGACGGTGCAATCACTGTCGCTTATGACGGCTACGATTCCTTCGACGCGAGATACGGACACCTGTTCTTTGAAACACCGTATACCCATTATCGATTGCGACTCGAGTACCGCTTCGTTGGCGAACAGGTACCCGGCGTCGAGGGGTGGGCATGGCGCAACAGCGGCGTGATGTTTCACGCCCAGGCGCCGGAATCGATGCCGGACGGACAGGATTTTCCAATCTCGATCGAGTTCCAGTTCCTGGGCGGCCGGGAGGACGGCGGGCCGCGGCCGACGGCCTCGATGTGTTCACCCGGTACGGAAGTAGACATCAGCGGCACGCGAGCCACTGACCATTGCATATCGGCGGCAGCGCCGACCATTGTGGGCGATGACTGGGTGCGGGTTGAATTGCTCGTTGAAGGTGCCGACCGCGCCGTGCATTACGTCGAGGGCGAGCCAGTGATCGAGTACGGCAACCTGTCCGTCGGCGGGGGCGTCGTCAACGGTTACGATCCGGCCATGAAGACCGACGGAAAACCGCTCTCTGGCGGCCGCATCGCACTACAGAGTGAAAGCCACCCGGTCCAGTTCCGGCGCATTGAACTACTGGATCTGCAGAACAGATCCTGAATCATGTTGTATTTGAGTAGACCTCAAATGCACAGGTCAAAGTAAAAGAGGAATTAAGAATGCTCAGGAAACATTGGTTTACGCCTACTCTCGGATTGGCAATTTTCGCATCAGGCGTGATATCCGGGAGTTTCATTCAGTTCAACGGTGTTGCCGCGGCACAGTCACCCGATCGAGTGTTTGAGCTTCGGACCTACACAACACATCCAGGTCGCCTCGACGCGCTACATGCGCGGTTCGAGGATCATACGATTGCGCTGTTTGAACGGCACGGAATGACGAACATCGCATATTTCGTTCCGCAAGATGCCCCGCTCGCCGAAAACACGCTTATCTATGTCCTGGCGCACGACAGTCGTGAGGCAGCCAAAGCCAGTTGGGCCGCATTCCAAGCAGATCCGGATTGGCAAAAGGCTCGCAAAGCATCGGAAAGTGACGGGCCGATTGTAGATAAAGTGGAAAACGTCTTCATGGATGCGACGGACTATTCGATGATGAAGTAAAAAGTCAGATTAGATTCGGCCTTTGCGGTTAGACTCGTTTCAGCAATTTTTTCGGAACCGCAAAAAAACAAATCCAAAAAGGGTATCGTTCTAGGTGGAAAGGCAAAAGTTTTCGTCAAAATTTTCTTCGACATTGACTTTTATCGGTGTTGCTGTCGGCCTTGGAAACGTCTGGCGATTTCCCTACATGATGGGCGAATACGGCGGATCGGCTTTCCTTATTGTTTATCTATTGTTCACGATATTTCTGGCTATTCCGGGATTGACGGCCGAATGGACGCTTGGCCGAGCGACAGGTAAGGGACCAATCGGTGCGTTATCAAGCGTCCTTGGCAAGACCTGGGGACGTCGAATTGGCGGTTTGATCGTCTTCACGATGATTATATCGACGTCTTACTACATCGTTGTCATTGGAAACGTTGCATTTGCGGCAGTGTTCTCGATATTCAATGGCTTCTCCGAATCAACAATTGCGGAATTCGACGGGCAGATGTCAAACGGCTGGCTGCAGTACGTTTTTGGACTGGTCGTCCTGGGGTTTGCGATGTTGGTTTTACATTTGGGCGTCAACAAGGGTATCGAATCGGTGAGCCGTCTTTTCGTTCCCTTTTTTGCGTTCGTTATTTTATATCTGGTTGTAAACGCTCTGTTTCTGCCCGGCGCACTGGCTAAGGTAGCCGAGTTTCTAAAGCCAGATTTTTCTGTGTTGACCGCAGAACACATATTCGCCGCGTTGGGTCAGTCATTTTTCTCTGTCGGTCTCGCCGGAACGATAATGGTCATTTATGGTTCCTATATGCCGGCGGATCAAAATATGCTGACAACGGCATCATTTACCGCCCTGGGAGATGTCGGTGCAGCGATTTTGGCATCACTATTTCTTATTCCGACAATACTCGTCTTCAATCTGGATCTGTCACAAGGACCAACACTAATTTTTTCGACCTTGCCGAAACTGTTTAGTGTGATGGCGGGTGGCCGAGTGCTGGGCAGCGGTTTCCTGCTTGCGCTTTGTTTGATCGCGTTTCTTTCGGCGATTGGTGCTCTCGAAGCAGTTGTTGGCAGTATCAGTGAGGAAATGAAACTGCGATCCAGTCGCAGCATCATTATCCTGATAATTCTGTTAATCGAGGCAGCAATAATGCTGCCGAGCTCTTTGGATCCCAATATCATTGGCGTACTGGACTTAATTTTCGGTTCTGGAATGCAAATGCTCGGCAGTGCGATCGCTGTGACTACGGTGGCATGGGGGCTTGGGCGACTCGCCACCAAGGCGCAGATTTTCGGCTCGGCGGATAGATCTTGGCACGATACATATTTTGCGTGGTTGAAGTGGGTTTTGCCGGGCGTGATGTTCATCGTGCTGGCTGGTTATCTGGTAAGTAATCTGTAATTCAGGAATCGATATGACGCGAAGTTTTTCGACAAGGGCGATCCACGCGGGCGAAGGCAGGGACGATACGACGGGCGCGCACAATACGCCAATTTATCAAACAGCTACTTTCGCTTTCGATCGAGCGGAGGATTTTGCAGCGGCTATAGAGCTTGCGGTCGATCCAGATAGAAAAAGTCCTCTAGACAACTTTTTTTATTCCCGTACAGCCAACCCGACCAATGCTGCATTGGAGAATAAACTGGCTTCGCTCGAGTGTGCAGAGGCGGCCCTGGTGACATCATCAGGAATGTCTGCCGTGGCTATCTCGATCATGATTTCGGCAAAATCGGGCGATCATGTCATTGTCACCAATGACCTGTTCGTTATAAGCAGGCAGTTTTTCGAACAGGATTGCGCCGCGATGGGGATTGAGGTGTCGATGTTCGATGTTCGCGACATTGGTCAGGCGCGAGCCGTCATCAAACCGAACTCGACAGCTATTTTTGTTGAGACTGTGACAAACCCGAATATCTACATTGCAGATCTCGCCGCTTACAGAGAGTTAGCTGATGAACACGGTCTCGTACTCATCGCAGACAACACGTTTTTGAGCCCGTATCTTTGTCGACCTGTCGAGCAAGGAGCGGACATAGTTCTGCATTCTGCGACTAAGTACATCAGTGGTCATGGAGATACGATTGCTGGCGTGCTCTCAGGCTCACGGGACACAATTGATCGCGCCCGCACTAAGATGGATTCGTTCGGGCAATGCCTTAGTCCTATTGCGTCATGGCTTGTCATGCGTGGTGTCAGGACCTTGCCACTGCGGATGCGCCAGCATTCAGAAAATGCCCAAGCGCTGGCGGAGTATCTTGAAGTGCACCCGAAGGTGGAGTGGGTAAAATATCCTGGCCTACCAAGTCATTCGCAATACGAGTTGGCGAAAACGTCTTTACCGAATGGATGCGGCGGCATTTTAAGTTTCAGAATAAAAGGGGGAACCGACGAGATGAATCAGTTCGCAAATAGTAATAAGTTATTTGCTATATGCGTAAGTCTTGGTGACGTGTTTACTTTAATTTACCCGCAGCCATGGCGGGACAATCTGATTCGTGTCTCGGTCGGTTGTGAGGATGCCAGTGATATCGTCGGAGAATTCGAGGCTGCTTTATCGAAGCTGTGATGTTCTTTATCGATGCCGGGTGCAACCCGCACGGGAAACGTTGCATGCGCAGCAATCCGACTCCTAACCTATTAATTCTAAAGAGCAATTACTTGTTACCGACATATCATTGCGTGGAATTATTTGCAGACGGTACAGAAGTTACGGTAAAGTAATGTAATCGTTTTCAAAACGAACAATTATTATAAACAGCCTTTGAGGTAATGCTGCAGAGCACGAATATTTCGGCGATCTGACAGCAACCGGGGACATTGCGGTCACGCTTGATGACGCCAAAGTGCGAAGCGGGGATGAGGTACTAAGATGAACAGAACTCAGCGCGTTATAGCATTGATACTTACCTGCTCTTTCTTAACCGCCGGCGCGCAAGCCGACGAGTTTGTTATTCGTGATTTTGAGAAACAACAACTGACCACTGTCTATTGGTCGGAAGGCGCGAGTTTCGGCGACTTTAATCAGGATGGTCATCAGGATGTCGTCAGTGGACCGCACATGTGGCTGGGGCCCGACTTCAAGCACCGTTACGAATACTATCCGCCCGTGGCGCCGACCAAGCGGCTGCCATATGATTTTGGGTATTACTCGAACGACAATTTCTTTTCATTCGTTTACGACATCAATGGGGACGGCTGGCCAGACGTCCTGACGGCGGGACTTCCCAATACCCCTGCTTACTGGTACCAGAACCCGGGCAAGTCCTTCAGTGGTCCGGGTCCGGAGCGACCGGAGCACTGGGAGCGCTACTTCGTCACAGACGCTGTTAAGAACGAAGCACCTGATTTCAAAGACCTTACCGGCGATGGGGTGCCAGAACTGTTGATGGCTTACAGCAAACATTACGGCTATGTCTCGCCGAACCCTGTAGCGCCGACGCTTCCCTGGATCTTTCACCCGATTTCGACCCATGAAGAGGAGATTCATCACTACACCCACGGCATGGGAATTGGGGATATCGACGGCGACGGACGCAAAGACTACATAACCGGGGATGGATGGATGCGACAACCCGCCTCACTGCAAGACGGTCAAGATTGGGAGTATCACCCGTTCGCATTCGTTAATCGGCAGACCAACCGCGTGTTCTGTTGTTTCACCGGCGGAGGCAATATGTATGCCTATGACGTGAATGGCGACGGGCTCAACGATGTTATTACCAGTAAGGACGCACACGGTTGGGGTCTGAGCTGGTTTGAACAAATCCGTACCGGCAAAAAGATCACTTTCAAGGAGCATATTATTCTGAGCCATCAGGAGGAAAATACTGACAACCCTTATGGGGTTCAATTCTCCCAGCTCCACGCTGTTGAGCTTGTTGACATCGATGGCGATGGCTTAATGGACATTTTGACCGGCAAGACCTACCGGGCTCACGACTTCGGCGACCCCGGGTCCCGACAGGACCCGGTGGTCTATTATTTCCGGCTCACGCGCGAGGATGGCCAGGTTGAATATATTCCTCATCAGATCGATGATCAGGCGGGCATCGGACGGCAACTGGTAAGCGGAGACCTCAACGGAGATGGGCTGGTCGATTTTGTAGTCGGCAACAAAAATGGGGCCTTTGCCTTTACCCAAAAGGTTAGAAACGTCGACCAGGAGGAATGGGAAAAGGCTCAGCCGGTCCGGATCGAGAATTTTAGAGACTAATAAAGCCAGTACTATCCGACTGGAGATGAGGCACTAAGATGAACAGAACTCAGCGCGTTATAGCATTGATACTTACCTGCTCTTTCTTAACCGCCGGCGCTCAAGCCGACGATCTTGTTATTCGCGAATTTGAAAAACAGCAACTGACCCCCGTCTATTGGTCGGAAGGCGCCAGTTTCGGCGACTTTAATAAGGATGGTTATGAGGATGTCGTCAGTGGACCGCACATGTGGCTCGGGCCCGACTTCAAGCACCGTTACGAATACTATCCGCCCGTGGCGCCGACCAAGCGGCTGCCATATGACCGCGGGTATTACTCGAACGACAATTTCTTTTCATTCGTTTACGACATCAATGGAGACGGCTGGCTGGACGTCCTGACAGTGGGGCTTCCCAATACCCCTGCTTACTGGTACCAGAACCCGGGCAAATCTTTCAGCGGTCCAGGTCCGGAGCGACCGGAGCACTGGGAGCGTTACTTCGTCACAAACGCTGTTAAGAATGAAGCACCAACATTCGAAGACCTTACCGGCGATGGGGTACCAGAACTGTTGATGGCTTACAGCAAACATTACGGCTATGTCTCACCGAACCCTGTAGCGCCGACGCTTCCCTGGATCTTTCACCCGATATCGACCCATGAAGAGGACATTCATCACTACACCCATGGTATGGGAGTTGGGGATGTCGACGGCGATGGACGCGCTGACTTTCTGGAAGGGAACGGATGGATACAACAACCCTCGTCCCTGAAAGGCGATTCTGATTGGACTTATCATCGCTTTCCCTTCATCGATCGGTCGGGTTCCGAGCAGTGGGATAGCTTGAAGGGTGGAGGCGATATGTATGCCTATGACGTGAATGGCGACGGGCTCAACGATGTTATTACCAGTAAGGACGCACACGGTTGGGGTCTGAGCTGGTTTGAACAAATCCGCACCGGCAAAAAGATCACCTTCAAGGAACATATTATTCTGAGCAAGCAGGAGGAAAATACTGACAACCCTTATGGGGTTCAATTCTCCCAGCTCCACGCAGTAGAACTTGCTGACATCGATGGTGATGGGCTGAAAGATATTGTGACCGGCAAGACCTACCGGGCTCACGACTTCGCCGACCCCGGGGCACGACAGCCCGCGGTGATCTATTATTTCCGGCTCACGCGCCAGGATGGCGAGGTCGAGTACATTCCTCATCAAATCGATGACGACTCGGGCATCGGACGGCAACTGGTAAGCGGAGACCTCAACGGAGATGGGCTGCTCGATGTGGTGGTCGGCAATAAGAATGGGGCCTTTGTCTTTATCCAAAAGGTTCGTCAGGTCGGCCAGGAGGAATGGGAAAAGGCTCAGCCGGTCCGCAGCGAGGGTTTTGCACAACGGTAATTGCTGATACGAGCCAGAATGCCAGACATTTTGGCTCGTTAGCTAGCTGGCTGGTTTGGCAACAGACCGCCTGATCACCAGTTTGTGAGGCACGATTTCGGGTGAGCCAGCTGCGCCATTGCCCGTTTCGATCTGGCGACATAGCCGGTACATGACCCGCTCACCGATTTCTTCGGCAGGCTGACTGATCGTCGTAAGCGGCGGATCGGTGACTTCGGCGTAGCGAATGTCGTCGAACCCAACGATCGAAATGTCACGCGGGACTTGCAGTCCGGCAGACTTGATCTCGTGAAGGCAACCAATGGCCATTTCGTCGTTTGCACAAAAAATCGCGGTCGGCTTATTGCCATGATTCATCAAATTGCGAGTGGCCTTTCGCGCCCCCGCAATAGTGAGGTCACCGTCAACAACCCAGCCATCTTCTATCGACAATTCGGCATGTCTCATTGCAGCGCGGTAGCCGAACTCCCTGTCCTTTGTCAGCAGTGATGAACTTTGTCCGCACACCATAGCGATACGCTTATGTCCCTGTGAAATCAGGTAATTGGTTGCCTCTTTCGCTGCGGCTATATTGTCAATGTGCACACTCGGAAAGTCGGCCAATTCAGGCGACACGGTTTCGCAGCCAATAACAATTGGCAGCCTGCGGTTGTTCTTCGCCGATAGAACTTCGTTACCAAAGGGTGACGTGCTGGCCACCAAAATGATGCCGTCTGTCTGATTCGAAACAAGCATCGCGCCAATCTCATCGGCGGTCATCTTGTTGAACTCTGTTTCCTCAATCAGGACGGAGTAGCCTTTTGCCCGTGCCGCGACGTGAATGCCGCTCATCACGGCGGTAAAAAACGGGTCGCCTATAGACGGCAGCACCACCATAACGATATTCGTGCGACCACGTCGAAAGCTCTGCGCCAGCGTATTTGGCGAGTAGCCTGTCTGACAAATTGCATCCTGAACTTTAAGCCGCGTCTTCTCGGTGACCTTTTCAGGATTGTTGATGCATCTCGAGACGGTGGCAATCGACACGTCGGCAAGTCGCGCAACTTCCTTAATGGATACGTCTGACATGTCCTGCGCCTCAGAATCTTCTTGTTACGGAACAGTATCGACTGACGCCCTGGTCAAAGGTAGCCTACGGGACGAAGTAAGTGGATTTGGCCAGTAGCAGCGTATACGTTTACAATTGATTGATCAATCGACCTTCGCAAATGGAAAATCCAGTGCAGTCAAGTGATTCAACAAAATCGATCGAAGCAATAACGCTGAGATCACTCGCGGGTATGGAGGTGACGCTATTGAATTTTGGCGCGACCATTCAAGCCATACGTGTGCCAACCGAATCTGGTGTTGTTGATGCCGTGCTTGGCTACGCGAATCTCCGCGATTATTTGCGTGACAAGTTCTACATGGGTGCGACGGTAGGGCGTTTCGCGAATCGCATAGCTGCTGCGCGTTTTCGGATTGACGATAATGCCTTTTCAGTAGATCCGAATGAGACGCAGACCGGAAACTGTCTGCACGGTGGCAGGGAAGGCTTTCATCAACGCTTTTGGCAAATGCACGCGCCGGAAAACGAAGCCGCGGTCCAATACTCCTATGTGTCTCCTGACGGCGAAAGCGGTTTTCCGGGAAAACTGGAAGTCACCGTTAAATATCAAATAGTTACTGACTTTTCACTGGTCATTGATTTCGAGGCGACAACAGATTCAGACACGGTCGTGAATCTCGTCAACCACGCCTATTTTAATCTCGACAAGCGTCAAAGTTCGATCGATACACATGACATCCAAATCGAGGCATACCAATACACGCCTGTTGATAGTGCCAAGATTCCTAGCGGTGAAATTCGTGATGTAGAGGCCACAAGATTTGACCTTCGTCGCCGCACAGCGATGCGTACAACGAGCTCAGAGGATAGTCAACGCCGACAGTACGACCATAATTTCGTTTTGAAAAACGGCGACGGAATGCTGCGCAGGGTTGCCACGCTATCGTCTCCGCAGAGCGGCCTGAAGATGCACCTGCATACAACTCAAGTTGGACTACAACTCTACACCGGCGAATATCTCACCGATCCTTTTCGACCGCGTGCCGGACTGTGTCTGGAAGCCCAGGGTTTCCCCGATGCGCCAAATCAGCCGGCTTTCCCATCCGCGCGATTGGCACCTGGAGACGTCTATCAACACCGCACAATCTACGAATTTGTGCCCGGCAAGCCTTATTCTTAGCCGTTTTCACGTGTTGTAGACCACGGCATTTGTAAGTTCGCCGCATCCCAGTCTAAAATGTAAACGTTTTCTTTCTACTGATCTCGGGATGGTCCAAGACCTGTGTCAACAGTCCTCGGCATCGATCTGGGTACGCAAGGCGTCAAAGTCGTCTTTTATGACTTTTTGGCTCGCGAGACCGTTGCTGTGGAAAGTGCGCCGCTCGACATCTATCAGACAGAAGAAGGAATTGCCGAACAACAGGCGCACTGGTGGATAAATGCCCTCCGACAGGCTTTGCAACAAGTCGGAAAAGATGTTCGCCAAAGTGTCGCAGCGATCGGTGTTTCAGGCCAGCAACATGGTTTCGTGCCACTAAACAAAGCTGGCGAGGTTCAGGCGCCGGTCAAGCTCTGGTGTGACACGTCAACAGCCGTTGAATGTGACGCAATCATGGACGACTTCGGTGGCTACAACGCTTGTATCGAAGAAGTCGGCAATCCTGTATTACCCGGCTATACGGCATCCAAAATACGCTGGTTCAAAGACTATCACCCAGGCCTGTACGAGCAGATGGACTCTATTCTGCTGCCGCACGACTACTTGAATTTCTATTTGACAGGCGAGCGCAGCATGGAGGCCGGCGATGCATCAGGAACCGGCTTCCTGGAGGTCAAAACCCGCAATTGGTCAGAGAAGATGTTGGCCGCAATAGATCCGTATCGGGATCTGAGAGAGTGTCTGCCAGACGTAAAGCTGAACAACGGACCGATAGGTGAATTGCTGCCGTCGATTGCAAAGGAACTGGCCTTACCCCCCGGAGTTCCGGTATCAATCGGCGGCGGCGACAACATGATGGGTGCATTGGGTACTGGCAACGTTACCGCGGGCGTCGTCACCATGAGCCTTGGTACGTCCGGCACCGTATTCGCCTATTCAGACAAGCCCGTCATCGACAGGAAAGGCAATATTGCCGCGTTCTGTTCGTCAACAGGCGGCTGGTTGCCATTGCTGTGCACGATGAATTGCACTGTTAGTACCGAGCTGATGCGCAATCTGGTGCGAGCCGATATCGCGGGTTTCGAGGCGCAGCTGGAGGCCTCGAACAGGGGGGCCAACGGCGTCATTACAGTGCCGTACTTCAATGGTGAGCGCACGCCGAACCTGCCCGACGCAAAAGGTTGCGTTTTGGGTCTGGACAGTCGCAATGCGCGCCCTGAAAACATTCTTCGGTCAGCGGTTGAGGGGGCGACGTTTGCGCTTCGATTTGGCCTCGATGAATTGACCAAACTCGGAATATCCGCGGAGCAGATCGTTCTCACCGGAGGTGGCGCGAACAGCGCGACCTGGCGACAAGTCGTCGCCGACATTTGCGACACGCCGGTTACGGTTCTCAAGCATGACGAAGGCGCAGGTTTTGGTGCCGCATTGCAGGCGCTGGGGATGCTCGAAGACCGGTCCGATGACTGGGGTAAATTGGTCGGTGAACATCTGCAACGGGACCCGGAGCGGAGCCTGGATCCGCGTCCGTCAGCGGTCGATTTTTACATTGATACTTACAAAGAATATCAGCGAGCTGCCGAAAAAGTCGCCGAGCTCTATAGCTGAACAATTATCCAACCATGAGGCAATAACATGAGTCGTACAGTGTTTACGGGGGGCAAGCGCTACTTTCCAGGTGTCGGTCAAATCAAACACGAAGGGCCTGATTCCGACAACCCGTTGGCATTCAAGACCTATGACCCGGAACGTGTCGTTGCCGGCAAAACAATGGAGGAACATTTGCGCTTTGCCGTTTGCTATTGGCACTCATTCTGCGCAGAAGGCGGTGATCCGTTCGGGCCGGGCACGCGCGTACACCCGTGGAAAGTCGCCGGTGATCGACTGGCGAATGCCACCCAGAAATTGGACGCCGCATTCGAGTTTTTTACCAAACTCAATGTGCCGTACTGGTGTTTTCATGATTTCGATATGGCCTGGGAAGGCAATAGCGTTGCTGAATCGGAAAAAAACCTGCAGACGGTTGTCGATCTCGCGAAGGAACGACAGAAAGCGACCGGCATGAAGTTGCTTTGGGGAACAGCAAACACTTTTTCCAATCCTCGCTATATGAACGGTGCGGCTACCAACCCGAACTTCGAAGTTCTGGCCTATTCTGCATCGCAGGTCAAGGCAGCTATCGACGCGACGATAGAGCTGGGCGGTGAAAACTATGTGTTCTGGGGCGGTCGCGAAGGATATGCGTGCCTGCAGAATACCGATACCAAACGCGAGCTGGAGCACTTTGCGCTGTTTCTGGAGAAAGCCAGGGACTACGGTCGTGCAAACGGTTTTGCAGGCACATTTCTGATTGAACCGAAACCGATGGAGCCGATGAAGCACCAGTACGACTTTGATGCACAAACGGTCATCGGATTTCTTCGTCACCATGGATTGGCTGGAGACTTTAAGCTGAACATCGAAGCCAATCACGCAACGTTGGCGGGCCACACGTTCGCACACGACCTGCGCATGGCTACGGACGCAGGGCTGCTCGGGTCTGTTGACGCGAATCGTGGTGACCCGCAGAACGGTTGGGACACCGACCAGTTTCCCAGTGATTTGTATGATTGCGTGCACGGCATGATGGTTGTGCTAGAGGCCGGTGGTATTGGCAACGGTGGTTTCAATTTCGATGCCAAGGTAAGACGAGAATCGACAGATCCAAATGACCTGTTCATTGCCCATATCGGTGGCATGGACTCGTTCGCGCGCGGGCTTGTTATCGCCGATCGTGTTCTCAGTGACTCGCGGTCCGCAATATTGCGGTTCGGCCGTTACACCAGTTTTGACTCCGGTAACGGCAAGCGTTTCGAAGATGGTAAATTGGACTTCCTAGCATTGCGTGACATTGCTGCTGCGAATGGGGAGCCACAACAGATCAGCGGCAAACAGGAATTGGTTGAAAATATTATCAACGATTACATATTCAGGGGCGACTGCTAATCACGGCAGGCCGAAAGGGTTATCATAACTTCCTTATCGATGTCCCGAGCTTTTATGACCCAGGCCTTTATGAAAGGTATTGCACTATCTGCTCTTTGTCTCGGGATTTTCGTTTCCTCCTGCTCTGATAGCGAACAGGCTGTATTTACGGCAAGCGACTGGCCCGCATACGGCGGGCAGAACAACGGCAATCGCTATTCCACACTTACGCAAGTCAACCGCGCCAACGTTTCTCGGCTGAAACCAGCCTGGCAGTTCAACATGGATGATGCCGGGGCGTCTCAGACCCAGCCGATCGTCGTCGGCGGGGTCGTGTACGGACTAACACCGACTCTCGACGTTATTGCTCTCAACGGCGCATCAGGCGAGCTATTGTGGTCATTCAGTGGACTCGATGGTCCGAGCTATTTTAAGGGGCCTTCCCGCGGACTCTCGATGTGGAAGAACGGCGACAAAGAGATCCTCTTCGTCGGTCTCGTCGACAAATTAATTGCTATCGACCCCGACAACGGTGAGCTGGTCGCTGAATTCGGAGACGATGGTGTTCTGGACCTTCGTACGGGTCTGCCGGGCGATACAAGCCGATTCTACGTTTCCTTGTCGTCACCAGGGGTGATATATCGCGATACTATTATCGTAGGATTCAGAACAGCGGAAAGTCCGCCCGCCGCACCCGGCGACATACGAGCGTTTGACGTCAGGACAGGTAAGCTTGTCTGGTCGTTCCACACGATTCCTGCGGCGGGTGAATTCGGTGCTGATACCTGGCCGGAAAATGCCAGGGCCACGCAGGGCGGAGCGAACGCATGGGCCGGTTTCGCTCTCGATGAAGAACGTGGCATCGTCTATGTGCCCACAGGCTCAGCAGTACCAGATTTCTTTGGCGGCGAAAGAGCAGGGGATAATCTTTTTGCCAATTCCCTGATTGCGCTGGATGCGACGACCGGCGAGCGAATCTGGCACTTTCAGGCCGTTCGGCACGACATCTGGGACCGCGATTTTCCTGCACCGCCTTCTCTCGTTACGGTTCAGCGCGAAGGTAAGGCGATCGATGCCGTGGCGCAAACGTCGAAACAGGGATACGTCTATTTGTTCAATCGGGTGACCGGTGAGTCACTCTTTCCGATAGGGGAGCGCACTGCGTCGCCCAGCTCTATTGCAGAAGAACAGACCGCGACTTCGCAACCAATGCCGACAGCCCCAGAGCCATTCGCAAGGCAGACGTTGACAGCAGACATGCTGACCACGCGCTCACCCGAAATGAACGATTGGGCGCGAGAGCAGTTCAGCAACTTTATAAGTGCGGGCCAGTTCGTACCGTTTAGTACTAAACAGCCTACGGTCGTTTTTCCCGGCTTCGACGGCGGCGCCGAATGGGGCGGCGCAGCGATCGATCCCGGAAGAGGAATCATTTACATCAACAGCAATGACATCGCGTGGACCGGAGCGTTGGCGGCCAGCCCTGACGGCATGGGATTCGCCGAGGCCTTGTACCAAGCTCAGTGCGCCGTTTGTCATGGTGTCGACAAGCAAGGTGCCCCGCCAGAGTTTCCTGCGCTCATCAATGCGCCCGAATCTCTGTCACCCGAAGACGTACGCAACATTATTCGGCGCGGCATCGGCCGGATGCCGGGGTTCCCGGCATTGGCGCCAGAGGCCGTCGATGGTCTGACGGACCTTGTCCTCAATCCCGAAAGCGCCAGGTCGAGCAGCAGTCAGGAAGACTCGGTTCCGTCCTCGTCTTCTGCCGGAAGCGACGTTCCCTATAGATTTACCGGCTACCATCGGTTCCTCGATCCTGATGGCTATCCGGCTGTCGCACCACCTTGGGGTACGCTGAACGCGATTGATCTCAATACCGGGGAGTACCTGTGGAAGGTCCCATTTGGCGAACATCCCGAGCTGAAGGCGCAGGGACTCGAAACTACCGGCAGTGAGAATTATGGCGGACCCGTCTTAACCGCAAGCGGATTGCTGTTCATCGGAGCAACCCTGTTCGATCGAAAATTCAGAGCCTACGATGCCGCGACCGGGGAGTTGCTTTGGGAATATGAGATGCCGTATTCGGGGATGGCAACGCCGGCCGTCTACATGGTCGACGGCAGACAGTACATTGTGATTGCAACGAGCAACTCGCGAAACAGACGGGCACCGCAAGGTAGCGCGTACATCGCCTTTGCGTTGCCAGAATAAACCTCCTTATTCGCGAAATAAGGTATGCAGGGCAACCAGGGACAGGAATAATGTTCAATGCGACCTCGGCGCGACTCGGCGCAATGATGTTTCTCCAGTTTTTTGTATGGGGTGCGTGGTACGTCACGATAGGCAACTATATGGCGGCGCATGGCATGGTCGACCTTGCACACTGGCCGTACACCGTAAATCCCATCGCTGCCATCATCGCGCCGATTTTCCTGGGCTTGGTTGCGGATCGCTTTTTTGCGGTCGAAAGAGTGCTCGGTACCCTGCATATCCTCGGTGGACTTATCATGTTCGCGGTGCCGCACGCGACGCAAACACCCGGTTTGTTCGTTCTGCTGCTGCTGTTTTACAACATGTGCTACATGCCAACTTTGGGCCTGGCGAACTCGCTGGTGTTTCACAACATCGAAAACCAGGAGCGCCAGTTCCCGATGATCCGCGTATTCGGCACGATCGGCTGGATCGTCGCCGGACTTTTCATCGGCTTTGTCCTCGGACTATTCAGCGGTGAAGAGTTGCCCGACCGGACGCCGTTGCCGCTCTATACTACGGCGATTGCAAGTCTGGCGCTTGGCGCTTACAGCTTCACACTGCCACACACTCCGCCACCTGCTGCCGGCCAGCCGGTGTCTGTTCAGAGTATCGTGGGCGCCGACGCTTTGCGTTTGCTTGGCAGCCGATCTTTCTACATCTTCATCGGGTGTTCTTTCCTGATATGTATCCCGCTCGCTGCTTACTTTAGCTTCGCACCGATTTTCGTCGCCAATAGCATTTACGATCAGGGGGTAAGCAATTCGCTCGTCGATGTGCTGCCGAATCCTTCCTCATTGATGAGCATTGGGCAGATGTCGGAGATAGTATTCATGTTGCTGATGCCGCTATTGTTCATGCGTTTGGGTGTGAAGTGGATGTTGGGCATCGGTATGGGCGCATGGATCTTGCGTTATGCGCTGTTCGCTTTCGGAGCACCCGATGCGGTGTTCTGGATGGTCGCCGGAGGGATATTGCTGCATGGGATCTGTTATGACTTCTTTTTCGTCACCGGTCACATCTACGTCGATAAGAAATCGACGCCAGCCGTGCGTGGCCAGGCTCAGGGCCTTCTCGTATTTGTGACCTACGGACTTGGTATGCTTGTCGGCGCGCAGATTGCCGGTGCGCTCTTCAACAGGTTCCTGGGTGACGCGAGCTTGTTGACGCTGGAGCGTTGGCAAGACTTCTGGTTGGTGCCGGCGGGGTTCGCGATGCTTGTCCTCGTGTTGTTTATGATGACTTTCAAGGACGACGTCGAGCGCGCTTCGGACTAGGCAGTACCCGTATAAGGAGATAGCTTTTGAATCCATTGAAAATTTTGGCGTTTGGAGCGCATCCCGATGATGCTGAACTTAATGTCGGTGGATGTGCAGCCATGTGGGTAGCTCAAGGGCATAAAGTCAAATTTGTATCAACAACAAATGGCGATGTGGGGCATGCGTTCAAGTCTGGTAAAGAGCTGGCAGAAATTCGTAGAAAAGAAGTAGAAGCAGCCGCAGAAGTATTGGGAATTGAGACTGAAGTAATGGACGTTCACGATGGTGAACTCATGCCATCACTCGAAAATCGTTTAATGTTTCTCAAATACATTCGTGAATGGGAAGCTGACATCGTTATTGGACATCGCCCTTATGACTATCATCCTGATCACCGGTATACGGGAGTATTGATGCAGGACGCGGCATTTATGGTGACTGTGAAATATGTTCTTCCTGAAATTCCCTGCTTAACTCGCAACCCGGTGTTCTTATACTCTTACGATCACTTTCAAACACCAGTTCCTTTTAACCCTACCATTGCCGTTCCTATTGATTCCGTAATAGACAAGAAACTGGATGCCCTATGGTGCCTGGAGTCGCAAATTGAGAGTTATTGGTATAAAGAAAACTTTGTCGACGTAAATCCTGTCCCCACTGAACCAGAGGCCAGGGCGGTCAGAAAACAGGAATTTTTTGATCGATGTCTTTGGAAGCCTGGTTGGAGCAAGCAGGCCGATCAATATAGAGAGCTGATTCGGCACACGTATGGAGCTGAAATAGCCATACAAACTAAATATGCGGAAGCCTTTGAAGTCTGTGAATATGGTAGACAGCCGACTCAAGAGGAACTGAAAAACGTTTTTCCAAATATTGGTATCCAGTGACTTGAGGTTCAGCTTTCAGTGCAATCGTGGACGTGGCCTTCCGTCTATATCCGGGATCCGGCAACGTTTCGTTCATGTCCACCACTACCCGGTCAGTCTGAGTACCCCATCTGCCGCAAACCCAATGCAGACAGGTCCTGTTTGGTGAATCGACCGTCGAAATCTACCTCGAAGTCGTCGGCCGCAAAGTCTGGCGCAGAAAGACCAGCCTCGAACGCCGTCTGCTGCAGCTTCGCGTAGACACGATTTTTGGCGCAGTCGGGGACTGGCGCGATGTACATCACGCTGGAATAGTCGGTGCCGCGATGTTCATCCTCGACCCCGTGCAATACGTCGGGATGCCAAAACACGGTGTCTCCTGGCTCCACTTGCGGAATGGATCCGTAGCCTCTCAGCAGCAGATCGTGGTAGTCCTTCACGACGATCATCGCGCGACACGCGGCTGCGCCGCACAACTCGTCGTCCGGAACATCGTCTTGCAGTGCCCGTAGCAGCATCCAGACCATTGCGTTAGCCACGGGTAGGAGTTGCAGTGTGCCGTCATTGGGTCCTTGCGGTGTGAGCGCCGTCCAGCCTTGAAACGTTCGGAACATTCGACAGACCGCGGGTGAGGGAATCTCTGCAATCTCTGTCCGGCCCCAAGCCTCGAACGGGTCATACTGCGTGAGGTCACCGCCGAAGACATGACGATAGACCTTGCCACTGTAGGCTGGGTCGATCCATCGCTCGATTGAGCCAGCATCGACGTGCGGCGACAGTCCGAGCGAGACGTCGCCCGCTCGGCGAAATCGCACACGATCGGCATAAAGCAGATCGTGATCGGGATCGAATACAAGTCCATCCGGCGAGTTTATGCGCCAAAGCCTGTTCAGGAAACGCTTTACCGCGGCCATCGCCGGATTGGTTCGCGCCTCCATTTGCGGTCGCGACCAGTAGACTCCGTAGATCTGCGGCTTGTCGCTCGCCAGGGTGCTGAAGTAATTGTCGACGGCACCGCTGCTGGAGAGCTTCTCGAGGTAGTTGTTATTTGTTAAGTATTCGTCGAGTTGCTGGTTCCAGTCAACGACGCGCTGGTCCTCGAACACGTTTCGAATCACAAGGCACCCGCGCTGGCGAATTTTGTGTTTCTGTTCTTCTGTTACTCGGTTGAGTTGATCGAAGTCGAAATCGGGCACCGGCTGAATGCCTTGAGCACGCTCCTGAACTATTTCTTCTATCTGGGATTCAACGGACCGAGTGATACTTGCAAAGCGTGCCGGCATATCAGTAATTTGGGCACGCAGTTTGCGCTTGGTATCGACAATCCGCGCCCGGTGAGGCTCGTTCGCGGCATTGGCTCTTTGTCGAGCTTCCTGGATCATGATTCCTCGGCTACGGGATGCGTCGTCACTGCCCTGCGAAGTGTCATTCTACAACGGGCGTGAAGCCACCACGAATCAATCGATCAATTTCACCACCAGGCACCCAGAGCACGACGGCACGCTGGCATTGATCCAGGATTCCTGCAGCAGCCGCTACCGGCCCCTTGATCTGGATGTTTGAGGCAGCCCAAGGTTGTTCCTTAGCGGATCACTGCTTAGCAGTTACGGTATCGACGCCGTCCAGCCGGGTCCAGGCCGATTGGTTGCGGCTGCTGATCAGCGCCGCACGAATAAAGCGCATCGTAGCAACACCATCCGCTACCGAGGCACAGCCGGTGCCCTCATGCGCCGGGTAATTTCGTACGGCGCGGGCGAAGCCCGTGTAGAGATTCGCGAAAGCTTCGAGATAGCCCTTCGGATGCCCGCCTGGCGTGCGGCATGCTGCTATGGCTGGCTCTGACAGATAAGCGACGTTGGCACCAGGGCGCAAGACCTGGTCGGGCTTGCCGCGCTGCTTGATCATTAACGTATCGGGTGCTTCCTGGGCCCAGAAGATGCTGCCGGCGTCTCCATAAACCTCAATACGATGAGCATTTATCGCGCCGTTGCACACCTGGCTGGCGGATAGCAGGCCGGATGCGCCGTTGGCGAGGTGAAACATCGCTGCGCCATCGTCGTCAATCGTGCGTCCGGGTATAACGCTGCGCAGCTCCGCCGCAACCTCAGTGATGCTGAGCCCCGTCATAAACTCGACCAGGTTGAAGGCGTGAGTACCAATGTCGGCGAACGAGCCAGATTCGCCGCTGCGCGCTGGGTCGTTACGCCAAATTGCCTGTTTGCTTGCCGTGGTATCTTCCTCGCGCGACAACCAGTCCTGCAGATAACTGACCGCAACGCGACGAATCTCACCGATCTCACCGGCCGCAATTCGTTCACGCGCCTCTTTGACGAGTGGGTACCCTGTGTGCGTGTGCGTTAGTGCGAAGAGCAGGCCACTGTCATGAACCGCATCTTCAATACGAAGCGCATCGTCTAGGTGACCGGCGAGCGGTTTGTCGCAAATAACGTGAAAGCCCGCAGCTAATGCTGCACACGCCGCGTCCGCGTGCGAATCGTTTGGCGTCACAATGGACACACACTGAATCCGCTCGTCTGGCGATAAATCGGCTTCCCGCTCTAACATTTCAGCGAATGTTCCGTATGAACGATTCGCCACCAGTCCCAGCTCGACGCCGAAGGCCCTTGACGCATCCGCATCGCTGCTGAACGCGCCGGCAACGAGGTCGAAGTCGCCTGCGATATTCGCGGCTGTCCTATGGGCTGCGCCAACAAGTGCGCCCCTGCCGCCGCCGATCATTCCCATTCGAATTTTGTCTGTCACGTCGTTCCGCTGCGAACCGTTTTCGCCCAGCATCCTTTACTGTGCCGGTATCAGCGTAATCTGACGAAGGCTTACCGGACCGATCGCCTTGAAGACCAGGGCCGATTCAACTATTCGAAAGCTTTCCCGCCAGTTGCAGCCCACCACACGGCGCCCAGAATATGTTGTCTATACCAAGGATTGTCATAAATTCCTTCTGGATGTCCCAGGCCTGTATGAAAAGACCGGCCCCCTTCAAAATCTTCCTGGTACCAGGCTATCGGATGGTAATTCGGCATTTTCCCGCCGGTAAAGGTGCTTTCATCAACTGTCAGAGCAACTTCAATGTTGTCCGACAATTCCAAATAGTTGTACCACTCCTCGGTAAGCACCCATTTATTGGGTATATGGGCGGTTGCTGGGTGATTCGGTTTTTCGTTGTTAACGATTGCGGTCGATATGCCCGGGTTTGGATGACGATTCCACACGCCACCAACCAACTTCACATACCACGGCCACTCCATCATCGTGAACGAGGCTGAGTGAATTGCTACAAACCCCCCTCCCTGGCGCATATATGCTTGCAGCGCTTTTCTTTGATCTTCATTCAGAATATCTCCGGACGTATTCATGAACACTATGGCATCCATTTCGTTCAGATTTTCCTGATCGTCAAAGATGTCCGATTGAGTAGTCCAGGTGAGAGCAAAATGATTATCCTGGGCTAGCTCTTTGAACATCTGCACGCCGTTCGTAACAGAATGGTGTTGATAATCGAGGGATTTCGTGAACAAGAGGACCCGAAATTGCTCCTGATTCTGCTCAATGCGTTGTGCATATGAACTGGTACTTACCAATGTAAACAACCCAAGCAGAACAACTATTATTTTTCTGGCCATGACTTTGTCGACCCATTTAGTTTGAATCATCATAATGTTTTACTTCTTAGTAACTTTAGTAGGAGTCAGTTTGCTATCAGAAGAGCGTGTCCCAAGTTTGCCTGCACTGCCATTTCCCCAGCAGTAGATTTCATCGCCTGAAGAAACACCACATGCATGATCAACACCAATGGTTAATTCCTTGAATTCTACGTTAGCTGATACAGCGACAGGCTCGGTTCGCATGTCCGTCGTTCCGTCGCCCAACTGCCCCGATCCGTTTACACCCCAACAATACGCCTTGCTATCTGTTGAAATTCCGCAGGTTTGAAAGACTCCAGTCGCAAGCGAGGCAAAAGAAATATTTCCGTTAATCTGTCGTGGCGTTCTTAGATTCTCGATAACGCCCAAAGCATCGGCGGTACCAATTCCCAATTTGCCATATCGGCCGCGCCCCCAACAAACGGCGTTATCCGCTGTAGTTACAGCGCACACATGATCGAGGCCGACACTTATTGAGTCTGGTTGGAAATCAAACTCGCCTGCCACTAGTCCAGGTGTGAGAGATCTGAAAGGATTGCCATCTCCGAGGCCCAGTAAATTGCCAAAGTCGCTTGCTCCCCAGCAATATGCGTCCCCACTTGTTGTAATGCCACATGTTGTTGCTGATCCGGCATTTATCGAGCCAAATTTATGTCCACCTGAAACAGGTACCGGTACCAGCGAGCCCTTGACTGAATCATTTCCAAGAATTCCATCTTCATTTCTTCCCCAGCAAAATGCGTCGCCATCGGTCGTTATGCCACAGGTATGAGCCATGCCGGCATCGATGTGCTCAAACGACAAGCCACCGGACACTGCGACGGGAGCCGAGCTGTTCTCAGAAGAGCCGTTCCCGAGTCTCCCGTATCGTCCCCGTCCCCAACAATAAGCATCATTGTCAGCGGTTACGCCACAGGCGTGATCCCAACCAACACTAATCGACTTGAATCGAAGGCCTCCAGAAACGGCAACGGGAGTCATACTGGATTCGGTAGAACCGTTTCCCAACTGACTTACTGAATTATCTCCCCAACAATAAGCCGTTCCATTTGATTTCAGCACGCATGTGTGGTTCTCACCGGCGCTTAACGTTTCTGAATGAGCTGGTACAGAAGCGATGACTAATACAAACAATAAGGCTAAGAATAAGTAACTTTTGCTAAGTGTAATGTTCATATTGGTAGGTTTCTTTGTTTTGATTTTAGGATTCTGTGTTTTGATTCAATGGACTAAGCACAAGGATTTCCATTATTAGGTCACTAATTAACAATCTATCGATTTAACCAGGATGATTGAGACTTTGTGTGATTTTTATGTATTCTACGTACACGATATCATATAATGTTTTTGCCGTGGTCGCGCGAGTTTATGGTCGCGAGCAACTTGTTTGCGACGCTTGCCGGCTGTGTCTTCTTCATGGCGATCGTTGCGTGGGTCTCGTATTAAAAGACCAAAGGGGAGGTCGATACAAGCGACGGATATTTCCTCACGGGCCGAGGTTTAACGGGCGTATTCATCGCCGGGTCGATGTTGCTGTCGAATCTGTCAGCGGAACAACTCGTTGGCGTTAATGGTTCGGCTTATGGTTCTAATCTCAGCAGTATGGCGTGGGAGGTCACGGCCGTTTTTGCCACGATCTGCATGGCGCTGATGTTTCTGCCCCCCGGCGGCCACCTTAAACTCCCCCATCTGTGGCCGAGTCAAAATCCCTCATCTGCGAGCAGCGGGACGGTGACTGTTTACTTGCTCCTGGCGCGCATTGCAACTTGAGCCGCGGTTTCTTTGAGTCGCCAGCTTTTGCCGTCGAACTTGAGCAGATGCGAGTGGTGCATCAGACGATCGAGCAGCGGCGTAACGATTACGACGTCTCCCAGCAGCTTCGGCCAGTCATCGCCGGGCCGGTTGGAAGTCACGATCTTCGATAGCTTTTCGTAGCGGGTCATAAGTACGTCGGCGAGTTCTTCGCCGGCAGCGGCGGGCAGCTTGCGCAAGAACAGATCGTCGATGATCAGGAGGTCGGCGGTTTTCATCTGCGCGCGTTACTTTCGTAGCGCGCCGAGTTCGCGGGCCTCGTGGATTTCATCGATCAGCTGATGTGCCTCGCGGTAGAGGACCTTGTAGCCGCGCTGCACGGCGAGTTGGGCGAGTGCCTTGGCGCAGTGACTCTTGCCGACGCCAGGCGGTCCGATGAAGAGCGCGTCCTCGCGTGCCTCGATGAACTTCAGCGTCGCAAGCTCAAGCATGGCGCGCTTCGGCAGTCTTGGGTTGTAGCCCCAGTCGAGGTCCTTGAGATCCTTGCGCTCGGGGAGCCCGGATTGGCTGAAGCGCCGCTCGAGCAAGCTGGAGGGGCGACGGTCGAGTTCGTCCTGCACGAGACAGGCGAAGGCTTCGACGAAGTCCATCTCGTGATGGGCGACCTGCAGCGCCCGGGCTTCAAGGGTGGCGATCATGCCGGACAGGCGCAGTGACTTGAGCGCGCGTTCGAGTTCAGTAAGAGACATGCTCATCGGGGGTTCCTCAGCACGTCGAAACGCTCGGGATCGCGGGCCTTCAAGCCGCGCACGAAACGCGTGACCGAGTTGTAGCGGTGCTCGAAGCCGTGCTGCTCGAAGAGATCCTGGTAAATCGCCACGGCATTGCGGCCGAGCCCGACCTGTTCCTCGATCCAGCTTCGATGCGACTCGCAGGCCGAGCTTGCGCTTCGGCGCAGCCGGTGGCCGGGGTGGGGGATTTTCACCGTCCTCCACCGCCGAGCCGGTGGCCATGGGGGATTTTGACTGATATCGGCGGATCG
>JAQCGO010000046.1 GCA_027618995.1 Pseudomonadota bacterium
AATTTGTCGCAGGAAGGCCAGGAATTCCTTGGCTCGATGGCGGCGTGTCACCCGACCCATGATCTCGCCGAGTATCGGCTGCGATTGCTCGACACCCCCAATAGCCGTCCGGCAGCTCGGCGTTTGCGGTGGTAGCAAACAGCAGCAGGGCGATCGAGCCGGTTTGCAGCGTTCTGGACATCGTCTCCATGATCAGGCTGGCGCAGATTGCGCCAGCCTGTTTTTTATCATGCTACCACCGGTCAGTCGAAGGCTTTCCGGTAGGTCACGCCGTAGGTCGCCGGTTCTGCCGGATACGCATGCATGCGGCCTACCTGGATTGGCGCATCGGAACTACCCAGGATGTAGCGCTCGTCGGTAACATTTCGACCCCACAGCGTCAGGCTGGAATTCGATTTGCCGAAGTTGATACCGATGCGGGCATTAACAATCTCGAAATCGTTCTGCTCGGTGAACGGGTCCAGGTCGCCATCGGTCAGGGTGGCAGAGTTTGACGAGTACTCACCGCGCAGGAACAGCGTGTTGTCAGCGCCGACGTTGAATTCCTGCTGCAGGCCAACAAAGAACCGGTCCTCGGGATTATAGGCTTGTGCCTGGCCCGTCTTGGAGCAGATCTCCGCGTCCAGCGCCGCGTTAAAGTCTGACGGCAGACCGGGGTCCGGAATGCCCGTGTGGAAGGTGTAAGCATCCCAGCAGGTGCCAGCCTCGAACTCGGCTAACTGGACCTCGTTGTGCGTATAGATGATCTGTGCCTCGAAAGAATCGGTGGGGCGAATCAGCATTTCGACCTCAACACCCGTATTGTCGATCGAGCCGGCGTTTTGCAGGTTGAAGCCGGTGCCGGTGAAGGTCTGCGCCTGGAAGTCGTCAAACTCGGTGTCGTAGACGGTCAGGCCGAGCCGCACCGGGCCAATATCGCCCTTGTAGCCAATTTCAAACGAGGCCGAGGTTTCGGGGCCGAAGATGGAATCGAACGCGGCCGGGATGCGTTCTGTATTGGTACCGCCCGACTTGTAGCCGGTCGAATACGAGGCATAGATCATCGACGTGTCGTTGACGAACCAGCTGAGCTTGGCCGTGCCCGTGGTCTGGTCGTCCTTCAGCTCGTCATCCAGATCGGTGCGCGGCGCGAGCGGCGGGAAGGCATAGGCGCCCCAGCCATCGACGAAAAACGGCGCGAAGGTGGCAAAGGTCGCCGGGTCGAACGGGTTGAACGGCCCAACGTCCGGATCGCACATCGTAACCTGGCATCCAGCCAACGCGATTGCGCTGAAATCCGGAATCGGGCCCGGCGGGGTGTTTTGCGTGAACGCGGCGTCGATCTCCTTGGTCTCGTCCGTGTAGCGCGCGCCGAGTGTCAACACCAGGTTCTCCGTGAGCGAGAAGTCAACCTGGCCAAACACCGCCCAGGCGTCCTGGTCCTGCTCGATCATGTCGTTCGACCAGATATTCGGCAGGAATGCGATGCCGGCCGGCTGGTACAGCGGCCCGGCCAGGGCGGCAACGCCATCCACGAGGTCCACGACGTCCACGACGTCCGGATTGTTGTTCAAATAGATTTGCGTGAACGGTGTGCCGATCGTGTCGGTCGACTGGTCGATGGTCTGTGCAAAATAGTAGACGCCGACAACGAAATTGTTGTTGTCGCCAAAATCGCCAGCGAAGCGGAACTCCTGCGTGAGCATGTCGAGCTCGGCGTCGTTAATACGCGTTACCAGATCGACGTTGGAGAAGTCGACGTCGCTGCTGTCGTAAGTATCAAACGTGCGATAGGCGGTGATTGACGTGAAGGTCTTGCCGCTGGCGAGCGTCTTGTTGATATCCACGGACAGGCCGGCGTCTTCGTTCTGCGAAACCGGCAGGAAGTTCATGGAAGCGATATGGTCGTCGACGCCAACACCAGTGACGATCGTGCCGGGCAAGCCAGCCAGTGCGTCAAGGAACGGTTGCGGGTACGGGAAGTCAGTAAACACCGTGCCGCCAAACTGCAGCAGCGCCGCATCGGATCCGGGTAGGGGCGTACCACTCAGACTGCCATGTGAATAAATTCCGTCGACCAGGGTCACTGCGGCGCAGCAGATTTCGTCAATCTCGGCATAATCCGCGATGACGCGCACGTTCAGGTCGTCGGACGGCTCATAGAGGAATTGCAGGCGTCCGCCGATGCGGTCGCGATCGTTGTAGAGGTTATCGCCGAGCGTGTAGTCGTCCACGTAACCCTCGCGCTGCGATGAGAACAGGGTGGCGCGCATGGCGAGATTGTCGCTGATCGAAACGTTGGTTGCGGCTGACACTCTGATCATGTCGTAGTCACCGACACTGACGTCGACGAAAGCATCACGATCATGGCTCGGGGCGACCGTTCGCACCTGCACCGCACCGGCCGGTGTGTTCTTGCCGAACAGGGTGCCCTGTGGGCCGCGCAGTACTTCGACGGCTTCGACGTCGATGAGATCATTGATCATCGAGCTCTGCCGCGAGCGATACACGCCGTCGACATAGAGGCCGACCGACGAGTCGACACCGAAGTTATTGGACGTGGAGCTGATGCCGCGAATCGAGAATGTCGACGTTGTTGCCGTCTGGCTCGCGCTGACAATCAGGTTTGGGACATTCTGCTGCAAGTCGGCCATGTCCTTGATGCCGGCTTCTACCATCTGTGTGCCGCTGACGGCACTGACAGCAACCGGAACGTCCATGATGTTCTGCGCACGCTTCTGTGCCAGAACCACGATTTCCTCGAAAATCTCCCTATCGGCGTCTTGCGCCATGGACTGCCCGCTGGCGAAAAGGCTACAGGCAATGACCGGCAATATTGCGCCAGCCTTAAGTTGCATACCGGAACGCTTAATCTTGTTCACTTTTTTCTCCCTGCTTGGGTCGGCGCCCCCGCGTCGTTTGTGCGGCCGAGGATAGCATAGATTGGGCTGGTCGAGATCTAGGTAATCACCACTAAGCCCGCGCAAAAACTCGCTTTTCTGTTAAATTACTGCCGGCAAATAGACCCTGAACGGAGTGAGTTTGATGCTGGGACTGATGATGGATATGCCGCTGTTGATTTCTTCGATAGCAACCCATGCCGAGAAATTTCACGGTGGGCAGGAAATCGTGTCGGTGACGGCCGATAATCCGCGCCATCGCTATACCTATCAAGAGTGTTTCGGGCGTGCCAGGCAGTTGGCTGGTGCTCTGGAAAACCTCGGCCTTGATCCTGGCGATCGGGTCGCCACCCTGTGCTGGAACGATTATCGCCACCTCGAGGCCTACTACGGTGTCAGCGGCGCCGGGCTGGTGTGCCATACGATCAATCCGCGGCTGTTTCCAGAGCAGCTGGTTTTCATTATCAACCATGCCGAAGACCGCTGGATCATGACCGACGTCATGTTTGTACCGCTGCTGGAGTCGTTGGCCGACAAGATCAGGGGTGTCGAGGGCTTCATCATCATGACGGATGAGGCACATATGCCGAAGACATCGCTGCGCAATATTGTCTGCTACGAAACCCTGCTTGCGGCTGGGTCGGGCGACTACGCCTGGCCGACATTTGACGAACGCACGGCCTCGGCGCTCTGCTATACCTCAGGAACCACGGGCAATCCCAAGGGCGTGCTCTACGACCATCGTTCCAGCCTGCTGCATGCCTACGCCGCGGTTGCGCCCGATGTTTTTGGCTTGTCGAGCCGCGATTGTGTGCTGCCCGTGGTGCCGCTGTTTCACGTCAGCTCCTGGGGCACGCCGTACTCGATGCCGATGGCGGGCTGCAAAATCGTCTACCCAGGTCCGAAAATGGGTGACGGTCAGACCCTGTACGAACTGATGGACACGGAGAACGTAACGGCCTCGCTGGGTGTGCCAACGGTCTGGCTGGCACTCCTCAAGTACTGCCGCGAGTCGGGCAAGCGCCTGGACAAGATGCAGCGAGCGGTCTCGGGTGGCGCTGCGGCGCCACGGTCCATGATCAAGGAATTTCGCGATGTACACGGCGTGGAGGTGCGGCAGGGCTGGGGCATGACGGAGATGAGCCCGCTCGGTGTTACCAACACGATGAAGGCGGGTCTCGAGCACCTGTCGGACGACGAAAAACTGGATCTGTCGGTAAAGGCCGGACGCGGCATTTTTGGTTGCGAGATGCGCATCGTCAGCGATGTCGGCCAGGAATTGCCCTGGGATGGCCAAGCCTATGGAGCGTTACAGGTGCGCGGCCCGTGGGTTTGCAGCGACTATTTCAAATTGAACGGCAGCGGTGGTGCGCACACGGATGACGGCTGGTTTGATACCGGCGACGTTGCGACGATTGACGCCGAAGGATTCATGGCGATTACCGATCGCACCAAGGACGTGATCAAGTCGGGCGGTGAATGGATCAGCTCGATCGAGCTCGAAAACACCGTCATGGCGCATCCTGGCGTTGCGGAAGCGGCCGTCATCGGTTTGCCGCATCCGAAATGGACCGAGCGGCCATTGCTGGTCGTGGTCAAAGCGGACGGGGCCGAGGTCAGCGGCAAAGAGTTGCTCGAGTTTTACGTCGGCAAAGTGGCGACCTGGTGCATACCGAACGATGTCGTCTTTGTTGACGAGATTCCGCACACAGCAACCGGCAAGATCAAGAAGATTGAATTGCGTCGGCAATTCGCTGACTATCAATTCCCCGCCTGAACCTGGAGAACCAATGGCCGCTCCGTTACGCCTGTACGGATTGAAAGCACTGATTTGTCACGGCGGCAGCGGCATCGGCGAGGCGTCCGCACGCACCCTGGCCAAACACGGCGCCACGGTGCTGCCGTTGACACGCTCAACAGTGGTATCGAACAGACCTTCAAGCGCGTCAAGGGCATCGAAGGCCTGGCGGCCAATCTGAGTGATGCGACCCGCATGCTGGCTCTCGTCGAGGAGGCCGTCAAACACCTTGGTCGGATCGATATCCTGGTCAATGATTTTCCGTGGCCGATTGAGGCGCCGCTGACGGATGCTGATACTCAACTCAAGGATCTGTTGCAACAGAGATCGGCGTTCATCCTGTCCTTGTGCCGTTCGGCGCTGCCGCACCTCAAAAAAAGTCCGAGTGGGCGAATCATCAGTATCGGCTTCCTGCGCAGCGTGTTCGCAGCTGACAGCGACGCGGCATTCGCAAAGGCCGAACAGGATCTCGCCGCAATTACCACGGCATTCGTGATGGAAACCGGCGATTTTGGTATTACGGCAAACTATGTGCAGCCCGGCGCGATCATGACGCCGGTCAGTCGCGAGGTGTTTCGCAAGAACAAGGCATTGCGGGATTTTTGTATTGCCCGCTCGGCGGTGCATCGCCTCGGTGAATCCATTGATGTCGCCAGGGTTGTGTCCTTCCTGGCCGGCGACGAAGCGGCTTTCGTCAACGGCACCGGCATTACCGTTGACGGCGGCCGCCAACTGAGCTGACGACATGCACCCGGTACTCGATGACCTGATTACGCTGCTGAACCTGGAGCGTATCGAAGACAATATATTCCGCGGCGAAAGCCGTGACATCGGCAGCGCGCAGGTCTTCGGCGGCCAGGTGCTCGGCCAGGCGCTGTCAGCAGCACAGCATACAGTCGATGGCCGGGTCGCACATTCGCTGCATGCTTATTTCCTGCGGCGTGGCGATATGGAAGCACCAATCGTGTACGAGGTTGACCGTGCGCGCGATGGCGGCAGTTTTTCAAATCGACGCGTCGTTGCCATTCAGCATGGCCGGCCAATACTCAACCTGGCGGCTTCGTTCCAGAGTCCGGAGCAGGGCGTTGAGCATCAGGCCCGCATGCCCGAGGTGCCGGGTCCCGGCGACTGTCGCGACATTCTCGAAACGGAATCGGACCAGCTGCAGAAGATGCCGGAGAAAATGCGCCGCCATATGGCGGATAAACGGGCATTTGAAATCCGGCCCGTGCTGCAGGACAGCCGTAGCGGCATGCCGCAAAAGAATGTCTGGTTACGCACAGTCGACACGCTACCGGCGACCCTGGCGCTGCACCAGAATCTGCTCGCGTATGCTTCCGACTACGAACTGCTCAGCGTCAGTACCCTGCCGCACGATCTGCCTTTCGGCAAAGGGGCGGTCATCATGGCGAGCCTCGATCATGCGTTATGGTTTCACCGGCCCGTGCATATCGATGAATGGTTGCTGTATTCGATGGACAGCCCGAACGCATCCGGCGCGAGAGGTCTCGCCCGGGGGCAATTCTTTAACCAGGGCGGTGAATTGATCGCGTCGACTGCGCAGGAAGGACTGGTGCGCGTGGTGACGGGAGCTGCGAGCAAGCGCAGCGACCCGAAGTTACAAGACTAGTGCCTGGAATCAGCCGGCTTTACCCTGCTGCGCGACCGCGGCGGCGGCTGCAGCGACCGCGTCCGGATCACCGAGGAATTCGCGCGACAAAGGTGTGAGGTCGTCGTCGAGTTCGTAAGCCAGCGGCACGCCGGTCGGTATGTTGAATGCCGTGATCTCGTCATCGGATACGCGATCGAGCATTTTTACCAGTGCGCGCAGGCTGTTGCCGTGTGCTGCTATCAATACATCCTTGCCGCGAATCAGATCAGGCGCGATGACCTCGTTCCAGCACGGCAAGACACGTTGCAGTGTGGTGGCGAGTGATTCGGTCGCGGGCAGGTTGGCAATACCGGCATAGCGCGGATCATGCGCAGGATGGCGATTGTCCGTGAGCTCCAGTGGCGGCGGCGGAATGTCGTAACTGCGGCGCCAGATGTGGACCCGCTCATCGCCGTATTTGGCCGCCGTCTCCGCCTTGTTCAATCCCTGCAGAGCACCGTAGTGGCGCTCGTTCAGCCGCCAGTCGCGCACCACCGGAATCCAGATCCGCTGCATTTCGTCCAGCATGATCCAGAGCGTTCGGATCGCCCGCTGCAGAACCGAGGTGTAGGCGATGTCGAATTCGTAGCCGAGCTCGGCCAGCAGCTTGCCGGCGGCACGGGCTTCGGTCCTGCCTTGCTCGGTCAGGTCGACATCGGTCCAGCCGGTAAACAGATTTTTCAGATTCCAGTCACTTTGACCGTGACGACAGAGTACAAGCTTGCCAGCCATGTAGTCTCCAGGGGTTCGGGTTACAAAATTTTATGTAGCCTATCTTGCGATGAGCTTGCGGAATTCCTGTGCCGCGTTCGGTAACGCTTTCGACGTAACTTTTGCCGAAATAATATTCTTGATGATAGACGACTTGCGGTCGCTACCTCGCCGTTGCTGGTTTTTCTTCACTGGATGGTCGCCTGAAATTATCCGGTACCCAGCTGCCTGGCCCGTTCGAGCAAGCGCTCAACGACGGCATTGAATACGTCATAGTCCGCGGCATCGATGCCCTGCAAGAGATCGTGCTCAAAAGCCAATGCGAGCGGCGCTATTTCATTGTGCACGGCCTGACCGGCTGCGGACAGGTTTAGTATAGAGCGGCGTCGATCGGCGTCTGCGAATTCGCGGTTGATCCGGCCGTGCTTGATCAGCTTGCTGACGGCACGACTGACCGCGACTTTGTCAAGCAAGGTGCGATCCGCCACTTCGACAGCTGACAGCCCCGGGAAGCGGCCGAGAATGGCAATAACGCGCCATTCTGGAATCGAAACACCAAATTTTTTCTCGTACACCCTCGCTATTGTGGTGCTGACCATGTTCGAAAGAACCGACAGCCGGTAGGGCATGAATTCTTCCAGGATGAGCTCATCTTTCATGCTTTCGACAGTAACCATAATTTTTGCGCTGCACAACAAGTTCAGCCGCGGTGTGGGGCCGCCAGGTAATCGGTTGATTGCATCTCAACCAGCCGGCTGACGGTGCGCTCGAATTCGAATCCAAGCCGGCGGCCCTGATACAGCTGGTCAGGCGCGGATTCGGCAGAAATGATCAGCTTTACGCGGCGGTCATAGAATTCATCAACGAGGGCGATGAAGCGGCGCGCCTGGTTGTCACGCGAGGCGTCCAGCGCGGGCACTGCGGAGAGGATGACCGTCGGATACCAGCGCGCGAGTTCGATGTAGTCGTTCTGGCTGCGCGGCCCGTCACAGATGTCTTTGAAATCGAACCAGACAATGCTCTTGGCGGAGCGCTGCGTGCGGATTTTGCGCCCGTTCACCTCGATGGTCCCTTTCATAGCGATCGCACTGGACGCAGTCTCCTCGAAATAGTGCTGTAGTTTCCGCTGTGCCGCCGCATCGTTCGGCGTCAGGTAAGTGCCGGCTTCCTGCAACAGGCGCAGGCGATAGTCAGTGCCATCCGCCATGTGAATGACCCTAGTATGTTGCTTCAGCGATTCGATCGCGGGCACGAAACGTTGCCGCTGCAGGCCGTCCTTGTAGAGTTCGTCGGGCGCCGAATTCGAGGTGGCCACGAGCGTGACGCCGCGCTGGAACAGGCCTTCGAGCAGGCGCCCGAGCAGCATGGCGTCGGCGATGTCGCTGACATAGAACTCATCAAAACAGAGCACGTGCGTTTCATTGGCGATATCGGCCGCGACTCGATCGACCGGATCCTCGATATCCGGGAGGCGTGCCAGTCGCGCATGCACGTCGTGCATCATGCGGTGGAAATGGATGCGTTTCTTTGCGGGTATTGCGAGGGTTTCAAAGAACAGGTCGAGCAAAAATGTTTTGCCACGACCGACACCACCCCATATATAGAGTCCGGGTACGGCGACTGCCGGCGGTGAAGATCGCCGCAGCAGCCGGTCGACTATGCTTCGCTTGGCCGCCGCTGCCGATTGCAGTGCCACCTGTAATTGCTCGAGCTCGGCGACGATCACGTCCTGCGCACTGTCGCGCTCATGACCGTCGCGTCGCAGGCTTGCCTCGTAGGCCTCGCGAACGTTCGATATTCCAGATATCCTCATTTTTGCTCAGGAAAGTGCAGGCGTGGTGACAATACTATGAGTTCAGAACGCGAATCCATGGAATTTGACGTGGTCGTTGTTGGCGGCGGGCCAGCCGGACTCGCCGCGGCCTGTCGGCTGATGCAGCTTGATAACAGCCTGTCTGTGGTCGTTGTGGAGAAGGGCTCCGAAATCGGTGCGCATATCTTGTCCGGCAATGTATTCGAGCCGATCGGTTTGAATGAACTGTTTCCGGACTGGCAGCAAAACGGTGCGCCGGTCAAAACAGCCGTCACCGGCGACGATGTGCACTATCTGACCAGCGCGACCAGATCGCTGCGCGTGCCTGGCCTGTTCGTGCCGCGGCCGATGCACAACAAGGGTAACTTCATCATCAGTCTTGGCCGCCTGTGCCAATGGCTGGGCGAGCAGGCAGAGGCGCTCGGTGTCAATGTGTTTCCGGGTTTCGCGGCATCCGAGGTGTTGTATGACGACAATGGCCGAGTGACCGGTGTTGCGACCAGCGACATGGGTGTCGCCAAGACCGGCGAGCAAAAGTCCACCTACCAGCGCGGCTATGCACTGACCGCGAAATACACGATTTTCGCCGAAGGCTGCCGCGGCAACCTCGGCGAGGAGCTGATGCGAAAATTTGATCTGCGCGCCGCTGCGGATCCGCAACACTATGGCATAGGGATCAAAGAAGTCTGGGACATCGACCCTGATCTGCACCGGGAGGGGCTGGTCGTACACACGACGGGTTGGCCGCTGGACAATCACACCGAGGGCGGTGGCTTCCTCTATCACGCTGCAAACAACCAGATTTTTCTCGGGCTGATTGTTGCACTTAATTATACGAATCCGCACCTGTCGCCGTTCGAGGAATTCCAGCGCTGGAAACAGCACCCGAAAATTCGCCAGTACCTCGAGGGCGGCAAGCGTATTAGTTATGGCGCACGCGCGGTCAACAAAGGTGGCCTGCAGTCGTTGCCAAAACTCGCGTTCCCGGGCGGTATGCTGGTCGGTTGTGATGCGGGTTTTCTGAATGGCGTCAAGATCAAGGGCGCACACACGGCGATCAAGACCGGCATGCTGGCGGCCGAGAGTGTGCACAAGGCGCTCACAGCCGGAGCAGGCGTGGCCGAACTCGGTGACTACGAGGTCAGCGTGAAAGCATCCTGGGTCTACAAGGAATTACACCGCGGCCGTAATTTCGGCCCGGCCCTGCATAAGCTCGGCGTATTCTGGGGCGCAGCCTTTACCTTCATCGATCAGAATATTTTCTTCGGCAAATTGCCATTCACCTGGCACAACACGGCACCCGATCACGAATTGTTGGTGCAGGCGAGTGACGCGCCAACGATCGATTATCCGCGACCCGACGGCGTGATCAGCTTCGACCGCCTGTCGTCGGTATTCCTGTCCAGCACGAATCACGAGGAAGATCAGCCGTCGCACCTGACGCTCAAGGACGCCAGCGTGCCGATCAGCTACAACCTGCCGAATTTCGATGAGCCCGCGCAGCGCTATTGTCCCGCTGGCGTGTATGAAGTGGTCGACGAGGGTGGCGAGCAGAAATTCCAGATCAACGCGCAGAATTGCGTGCACTGCAAAACCTGCGACATCAAGGATCCGACGCAGAATATCGTCTGGACCGTACCCGAAGGCGGCGGTGGACCCAACTACTCGGGTATGTAATCCCTCCCGTAGGAGGCCGCTTGTGGGAGGCCGCCATGCGGGCGACTTGTACTTGTGGGAGGCCGCCATGCGGGCGACTTGTTCTTGTAGGAGGCCGCCATGTGGGCGACTCCCGACATTGAGTCGGCAAACAGGGTATTCCTCTCCCTCATGGCTCGCTTCGCTGCGCTTTACTTCGGTCGAAGAACACCCTGTTCGCCGAGTCCTGCACCAATGCTCGGTCGCGGGCGTGGCCCCCTCCCACAGCATGGCCCCCTCCCGTAGGAGGCCGCCACGCGGGCGACTTGCACTTGTGGGAGGCCGCCATGCGGGCGATCCCTTGTTGTCGCGGGCATGGCCCCCTCCCACAGCAGGGACCCTCCCCACAGCAGGGCCGCTACTACCTGGGTTGCATGCGAATCGCGCCGTCGACGCGAATCGTTTCTCCGTTCACCATCGCGGTGCCGTAGATGAACGCAACGGTGTCCGCGTATTCTTCAGGGCGACCGAGTCGTGGCGGAAACGGTACCTGCTTGCCGAGCGAATCCTGCACTTCGGCTGACATGCCGGCAACCATCGGCGTCCGGAATATACCGGGCGCGATGGTGTTGACGCGAATGCCGAAGGACGCGAACTCACGTGCCAGTGGCAGCATCATGCCGACGACGCCGCCCTTGGATGCTGAATAGGCGGCCTGGCCGATCTGGCCTTCGAACGCAGCGATGGATGCGGTACTGATAACGACGCCGCGTTCGCCGTCGGCATTCGGCTCGTTGTGCTGCATGAATGCAGCCGCTTCCTTGGTCACGTTGTAGCTGCCAACGAGGTTGACCTGGATCACCTTGTTAAAGAGTTCGCTGGGCCAGGGGCCGTCGCGGCCCAGCGTGCGCCCGGCTGTGGCAATGCCGGCGCAGTTAACCGCGAGCGTCACGCCACCCATCGTGTCGTTGGCTTTGCTTAGTGCCACTTTGACGGACGCTTCATTGCTGACGTCGGTGTTTACATACGTTGCACGCTTGTCCAGTCTTTTGGCACTTGCAGCGCCTTGCTCGTCATTGATGTCGAGCAATACGACCTGGCCGCCGGCATCAATCACGCGCTGCGCCGTTGCGAAGCCAAGGCCGGAGGCGCCGCCCGAAATGACGGCCTTTGCGATTGCTAAATCCATTGTGCGTTCCCTTAAATAAGTTCGACCGCGATCGCGACCGCTTCGCCGCCACCGATACAGAGTGATGCGATGCCGCGTTTCAGTTTGCGCGCCTGCAACGCGTACAGCAGCGTCGTCGTTATGCGCGCACCCGTGGCGCCAATCGGATGGCCCATCGCGCAGGCGCCGCCATTCACATTGACCTTGCTGTGTTCGATGCCGACATCGCGCATGGCGGCCATCGTCACCACCGCGAACGCTTCGTTGATTTCATACAGGTCCACCTCGGCAGGCTTCCAGCCGAGCGCGGTTTGCAGATTCCTGATGGCGGATACGGGTGCTGTCGTAAACCAGGCCGGCTCGTGGGCGAAACTCGAATGCCCGACGAGTCTTGCCAGTGGCTTGATACCACGTCGCTTTGCCTCGGATGCCAGCATCAGTACGGTTGCCGCAGCGCCATCGGAGATTGACGAGGAGGTCGCGGCAGTCACGGTGCCATCGGCGCTGAACGCCGGACGCAGCGTCGGAATCTTTTCGATACTGACCGCACTGGGTGTTTCATCGCTGGCAATCACGACCTCACCTTTGCGCGATTTGATCGTGACCGGCGCGATCTCAGCCGCGAAAGTGCCGGCGGCAACCGCGGCTTGCGCGCGCGTCACGGATTCAACCGCGAATGCGTCCTGCTGTTCCCGCGAGAAACCATATTTGTCGGCCGTCGCATCGGCGTAGTGCCCCATCATCAATCCTTGCCAGGGATCCTGCAGGCCGTCGTAAAACATGTGATCGATGACTTCCTGGTGCCCCATGCGATAACCGCGGCGCGCTTTCGGCAACAGGAACGGCGCGTTGCTCATCGACTCGAACCCGCCCGCAATGACCACGGAGGCACTGCCGGCCTTGAGCAGGTCGTGGCCCAGCATGATGGTTGCCATCGCCGAGCCGCACATCTTGTTCACGGTCGTACAGGCGGCGCCGGTCGGAACGCCGGCATTGATTGCGGCCTGCCGTGCCGGTGCCTGGCCGAGGCCGGCCGGCAATACGCAGCCCATGAGGACCTGATCAATATCCGCGGCAGCGACACCGGATTTAGCGATCGCCGCTCTGATCGCAGCCACTCCGAGCTCGGGCGCTGTCGCGTCCGACAATACGCCCTGGAACGCGCCGATAGGTGTACGTTGCGCCGCGACAATGACGACGGGATCACTGCTCATTTATAGCTCCGCTGGAGGTTTGTTCTTCAGCAACGAGATCGGGCTCGTCGAGGACCGCAAGTATACGCTGCCGCGCCAGTTTCGCGAGCTCACGGTGGTTCGCAAAAGCCGGATGGTCGGGATTGATCGGCGGCAGAACATCAATGCGCAAACGGCTGAAACGGGGCAGGTCGTGCTCGGAGGGCAACAGGTGGCGAGTGCCCGATATCACGATCGGGACTATCGGCATGTTGCCGCGCACTGCGGCGACGAACGCGCCGGCGTGAAAGCGCAACAGGCCAGGTGCCTGCTGAAAAGTGCCTTCGGGGAACATGGCCAGTGACTGGCCGCTCTTGGCAGCCTTGACGATTTGGCGCGCGTCACGGCTGCTGGCAGGTGATCCGTCGCGCTCAACGAAACGTGAACCAGCGCGCCGCAAGAGAAAGTGCACGATGGCATTGTTACGCATCTCGCCCTTGATGACGAAGGAGAAGCGGCCGGGCAGATAGGCTTTCAGGAGCAGGCCATCGACATAGCTGGCGTGATTCGCGACCACGACACAGTCGGTGCCAGGCAGATTCTGCATGCCTTGTACTTCTAAGGGCACAGCTGACAGCACGAAGATCGCTTTTGCGGTGCCGGCCAGCCAGCGTGCACGGCGTTCCACACCGGGCACGAGCAGCGCGCAGCCTAGGCCGAACAGTATGCAAAGGCCGAAAACGAACCAGGCATACAGCCCGAACAGGGCATCACGCGTGCGTGTGACGTAGCTCACTTTATGTAAACGCCTTGTGGTTTCTGTGACAGCGGTCACGCCGATCGAGGGGTATCCTGCCCATACTAAAACCTTGAAAAATCCGTCGCTTGGCGGTGCAGTGTGCTGAATATGCGGCAGCGAAGCAAAGGATTGAGCTATGGTCAAATCTGGTGTATGCCGATGAAATCAAGCGGCGACCTGGTTGGGTTGTTTGATCTCTTCTCCGTTCACAAATTTCACGCCTTCAATGACCTTTGCGAGGTATTTGAAGCCGCGTAGTTT
>JAQCGO010000010.1 GCA_027618995.1 Pseudomonadota bacterium
TGCTGTAAAAGCTCCTTTTTCAAAGCACCACGTGCTTGTATGAAGAGGCTGCGATAGATGGTCTCGTAGAACACTTGGAAGTTCTCATCGTCTGGATACGTGCGTTTCAACCAGCCGGCGATCTATTCCGGTGACCACAGCTTCCTGAGCTTCCTCGCCACAATACGGGCTAGCGGACGGTTCTCCGCTAGTTTACACCGCTTCGGGCGGTGCGCCCGATCCCAGGTTGCCAGATCCGCTTCGCTCGCTCTGTAATCCCGACAGCCACCATTGCGGCTGATCTCGCGACTAATTGTCGAGGGAGCGCGACCAAGTGATGCTGCAATCGAACGCAGCGAGTGACCGGCAACAACACCACGCGATATCTCTTCGCGTTCCGCTGACGTCAACGACAATCGTGACCGCTTTCTCGGAGCAGGTGGCAGCCCACCCATTTCTAACAAAATACGCTGAATCGATGAATGGCCTCGATCAAAAAGTCGGCCTATCACATTCATGGATTCGCCTTTCTGCCAGCGATCCCACATCAATGCCTTCTGCGCGTCTGAATAATAGATTCTTGGTCTTTGCTTCATGATCAACATCCTCCTCTCTAATGTTAGAGTCTAGATGTTGCATCGACCGGTTGAATCCGCATTGAAAGCAGACACTCGCCGTGCGCTATGCGGTCGAGTTTATTTCGGCGCCCTGATCTGCGCTCTCAACTCTTCGGGAATACCGATAAACGACTTGAACCAGGGTGCCTCGCACACCCTCAGGCTGCGTTCGCCAGTCGGCGTTACTAGTGTCAGCTTCGTGCCAATAGTCGCCAACTCGGTCGGCAGGTTTGCCCAGCCGATATTC
Organism: Pseudomonadota bacterium; assembly: GCA_027618995.1. GTDB lineage: Bacteria > Pseudomonadota > Gammaproteobacteria > Steroidobacterales > Woeseiaceae > UBA1847. Next base: position 844 of record JAQCGO010000010.1, read on the forward strand.
TTTTTCAGCCGCGGCGAAAAACAGCAACGGCTCACATGGCCGACCTTCGCACCCTGATTCCTGACGGCCCAGATCGCGTCATTGCCATCAATTGGCTCGCCGCCGATCTCGACACCAACGAGCAGGCGCTTCGTGCCCTCAACATGGATCTTGCGTAATGCCTCCTTGCCAACGAAATCTCCGGCGCGATCAAAGTGCACGAACCTGCCCATGCCGACGGTCCACGGATTGTCGTTCACCGTAATATCCGAACAATACGAAAACAGACCGCCTTCGATACTGCGAATCGTGCTCGGTGACGTGGGCGCGATGTTGTACTTCTTCCCCACCTGCATGATGTGTTCCCAGAGCTGATCGCCATACTGGCTGTCGCGAAGATAAATTTCATAGCAGTACTCGCCGCTCCATCCGGTCCGCGAGACCACGAGCGGAATGCCGTCGAGCGTCGTTTCCTGCAGGTGGTAGTACTTTAGATCCAGCACCCAGTCACCGAACAACTCGTAGGCCACGTGCGGCGCCTTCGGTCCCTGCAACTGCAGCGGTGATACATCAGGCTCGACCACGGACACGTCGAGACCACTGTTGACCGCAACGCCCTTGATCCACCAGATGACGTCGCCGTCGCCGGGCGAAATCCAGTACATGTTTTCTTCAACGCGTAACATGACAGCATCGTTGACGATGCCGCCGCCCTCGTCCGTCAACAAAATATACTGGCCCTGACCGACGCCACAGCCCGACATGTCACGCGGCGTGAGAAACTCGACCAGCTTGTAGGCGTCGGGGCCCGAGATCTGAATCTGTCGCTGGCAGGTCACGTCCCACAGGGTTACGTCGTTGACTAGGCTCCAGTAGTCGCGCACGTGATCACCGTAGGACGTCGGCATATACGTATGGTTGTAAACGGTAAACGCCTCCGCGCCATAACGCAGCGTTGCGTCAAAGAATGGCGATTTTCTGACTCGTGGTCCGATCGAAATTTGCAGTGGTTTCGTAACTTTACCCATGGCACGGAATCCGTTTAATCATTGAAAAAACCCACGGCAGCTTTACAGAATTTCCAATTGGCGTCTACTGCAAGCTAGACTTCGGCGATGCGAGTACTGACCCCGACCCTGCTGCTCCTGCTTGCCTCTTGTGCGGCGCAGGACGACGCACCCCAATCTGCGCACATTACGCTGAGCATCATCGGTACTAACGATGTACACGGCGCATTGCTGCCCAAGGAACGCCACGGCGGCCTGGCATCGCTGTCGGGCTACGTGGCGGCCCTCCGCGCGGCGCGTGCGGAGGATGGTGGCGCCGTCCTGCTTATCGACGCCGGCGACATGTGGCAAGGCAGCCTTGAGTCCAACCTCGTCGAAGGCAAAACGGTGGTCGAGATTTACAACGCGCTCGGTTACACCGCGGCCACCATTGGCAATCACGAGTTTGATTTCGGCCCGGTCGGGGAACTGGCGACCCCGGCGAGCGCTGCCGACGATCCGCGCGGCGCAATGCGGCAACGAATTATCGAAGCGCAGTTTCCCGTACTCAGCGCCAACATCGTTGACACAGCAACGGGCAAGCTCATAGCCTGGGAAAATGTTTCGCCGTCAGTGATGATTGACGTCGCCGGCATCAAGGTCGGCATCATTGGGCTGGTCACGGCCAATGCCCTTAAGGTCACGATTGCGGCCAATACTGCCGGACTCGAGATTGCACCGCTCGCGGATGCAATAGTGCGTGAAGCCACAAGCCTGCGCGAGCAAGGTGCGGAGATCGTCATCGTGACCGCGCATGCTGGCAGCCGCTGCACAGAGTTCGATAATCCGCTGGACCTTGCGTCCTGCGACCTCAATGGCGAGATTTTCCAGGTGGCGACCGCGTTGCCCGAAAATCTCGTCGACCACATCGTGGCCGGACATGCGCACCAGGGCCTGGCGCACGTGGTCAACGGCATCGCGATTACCTCGGCCTACTCGAACACTTACGCGTTTGGCCGCGTGGACTTCACAATCGATTCTGCGACGGGCCAGGTAGTTGAACGAAAAATTTACCCCCCACAGGTTAATTGCCCGGCGATTGACCGGACCAGCAACGAATGCGCGTGGCACGAAACGGATTCGGCGTTGGTGACGGCGGCGACCTACGAGGGCCGGCCCATTGAGCCGATGGCATCAGTGGAAGCGATAGTGGCTGGCGCCAAAGTATATGCCGCAGCGATCAAGGCCGAGCTCCTGGGGGTGACCCTCACAACACCGATCGGCCTCGATGGCAACCCGGAGTCGCCGCTCGCCAACCTGTTTACCGACGCGGAGCTCGCAGGCGCTGATGCCGACATCGCCATACACAATGTATCCGGAGGCATTCGCGCCATCCTGCCGGCCGGCGAACTGACCTTCGGCAAGGTCTTCGAAGTTTTTCCGTTCGATAACCGTGTTGCGATTGTCGAGGTTTCTGGCGCCGGGTTGAGGCGCATCATTGCCGTCGAGGCGATGAAGCAAGACCAGCGCGCCGGATTTTCCGGTATGCGCGTATTCATTGGCTGCTCGAATGGTGTACCGCAGGTCGACATGGTGCTGAACAACGGTCACACGATCGCGGACGACGACCCGATTCGCATTGTGTCCAATGACTTCCTCGTCACGCTGGGTGACGGCGTGCTCACACCGGCAATGCCGCCCGGTGGTTTCGACTACGTCGACGATCTGCGACTGACGCGCGACCTGCTGGTCGAGTGGTTTCGGCAGCGCGGCGGCAGCCTCAGCGCTGAAGATTTCAACACTGCGGCCGCGCCCCGCTGGAATTTCTCGGAATCATTCGTAGCGCAGTGCCAGCACGGGATTTGAGCGCGCGAATCGAACTCCTTGCGAGACTAAACCGGCGCAGCAATACGGTAATCGAGGTCAGCGACAATGGACCCGGCGTACCAGAAGAACTTGTCAGCAAGATTTTTGTACCTTGCGGGATGATAAGAAGATTTCCCGCCTTCAAGTGGTTCTCAACGCCGTTGACGACCACGTAACCATGACCACCCACACAGAGCATAATATGGTCCTGCCGTGCTCCCGTCGGTCGCTCACGAAAATGGTAGCGTGCCTCCGGGTACCAGCCGATATCGGTCGGGTAAAGTGAGCGGAACAGGGCGTGATGAATGGCGTTGGCGATTGTCGGGCGAGGGATCACGAACATGTCCTGGCCGGCGAACCCGTGCCGTAGTCGGGGCTGGGATGCTGCTAGTTCCATGCTACGCCGGTCCTGAACGGTAGGAATCGTAAGAATATCCATTTTTTCGCATCCAAGTCCATTTAACCTCGCGCGGTTACTACATATGCTGGAGAGCTACAATCGGAGATTCTTATGAATTCCATTGCGTGCAGAACATCCATCTCCCAACATCGAGTTGCTGAAATGATCAATCCGCTTCGTACTTTTGGGCTGTTCCTGATACTGGCATTCAGCACCGCTGTCGCAGAGACAACGCGACCGGCCTGGAATGACGTCGGCGTTATTCGAGAAAATACCGAAGCACCTCGAGCACACTACGTTCCCGCGCGTGTCGACGGTTCGTCCGTGACCCTATCTTTGAACGGTGACTGGAAATTTCATCTCTCGGAATCGCCGGCAGCACGCCCGGCAGAATTCTTTGAGAATGAGTATGACGGATCAGGCTGGGATGAAATCCCGGTCCCTTCGAACTGGGAACGTCATGGCTACAGCTACCCGATCTACATCAATGTGCCGTACCCGTTCGAGGCCGACGAGCCCAATGTGCCGACCGAGAAAAACCCCGTCGGATCGTATCGACGCACGTTTTCTATTCCTGCTGACTGGTCCGATGATGAGGTCTTTCTGCAGTTTGGCGCGGTCAGCTCCGCGTTTTACGTATGGCTGAACGGACAGTACGTTGGCTATAGCGAAGATAGTAAGACATCGTCTGAGTTTCGGGTCACGGAGCATTTGCAGGCGGGTGTGAACGTCATTGCTGTCGAGGTCTATCGATGGAGCACGGGTAGCTACCTCGAGGACCAGGACTTCTGGTCGCTGAGCGGAATCCAGCGTGATGTCACTCTGACAGCCCGACCGAAGGTGCACGTAAGAGATTTCTTTGTGGTTGCAGGACTCACGAACGACTTTCAGGACGGCAGTTTCGACATCGAACTCGCGTTGCGGAATGACTTGGCGAGCGCCCAGGCGCAGCAACTACTTGTCGAAATTCACGATGGTGAGCAGCTTATCTGGAGCGAGACGACCAGCCTTCAAGTTCCTGCGGGAGAAAGCGCACAAAAATTCAGTACGACGATTGAGAATGTCCGGCAATGGTCTGCCGAGAACCCAAACCAATACTCAATGACCATTCGAATGGGTGATGAAGTGATCTCGCAGAAGATCGGGTTTCGCGACGCCAGAATCGAGAACGGCCGCTTCACCATCAACGGCAAGCTCGTGAAACTGAAGGGGGTCAATATGCACGAGCATCACCAGGTCACAGGACACGTCATCGACGAGGCGACGATGCTCGAGGATATTCGCCTTATGAAAGCGGCGAACATGAACGCCGTCCGAAATTCGCATTACCCGCATCAGGAGCGCTGGTACGAGCTAACCAGCGAACACGGCCTGTATGTGGTCGACGAAGCCAACATCGAGAGCCACGGCTACGGCTATGATCACGACAAGACCTTGGGCAACAAGCCACACTGGATGCCGCACCATATCGACCGGACGCAACGCATGCTGGAGCGCTCAAAGAATTTTCCATCGGTCGTCATCTGGTCGCTCGGCAATGAAGCAGGCGACGGAGTCAATCTGGGCGCTACTTACAACTGGATCAAGTCGCGTGACCTGTCACGACCGATACAGTATGAGACTGAGGGCAATTTGGCTGAGGTTGGCGAGCGACACTCCGATTTCGACTCAGAAATGTACTTGCGCCATTGGGATCTTGAAGAGTACGCGCAGACGCATAACGACCGGCCATTCCTGTTGATCGAATATTCGCACGCAATGGGTAACAGCTCAGGCAATTTGCGGAACTACTGGGACGTCATCAACAAGCACGACATTCTCGCCGGTGCGTTCATATGGGATTGGGTGGACCAGGGTCTGCTGGAGCATGACGAGAACGGCACGCCCTACTGGACCTATGGTGGCGACTATGGCCCGGCCGACGTGCCATCCAGCGGCAACTTTTGTTTCAATGGACTCGTATTCCCTGACCGCAGTGTAGAGCCATCCTACTGGGAGGTTAAGCGCGTCTACCAGCACGTCGAATTCACCTCCGATAGCCTGGTGACCGGGGACCTGACGGTGCACAACAATTACGACTTCACTTCGCTGGGCGAATTTGAGTTGCGCTGGCAGATTAGCAGCGACGGTGTCGTCACGGAGCAGGGGCACGTGACAGATCTCGATATCGCAGCGGAAACAACCAGAGCGATCCACCTGCCCTACAATAGCCGCCGACTAGCGAAAACCCAGGAGCACCACCTGCTGGTCGAGCTTGTCGGAAAGAGCACGCGCGGACTCATGCCGGCGGGCCACGTCTATGCAGAACAACAATTCCTGTTGCAGGCACGGCAGGCACAGCCGCCGCGTCAGGAGAATGGCAGTGTCGCCGTTGACGTCGGTGACGACTACACGACGCTAAGCGCTGGTGACATGAGCGTTGGCTTCGACAGGACGACTGGCCTGTTGACGTCACTCAAAAGCTCGGGTACCGAGCTTCTCCTGGCACCTTTGACGCCCAATTTCTGGCGCGCCCTGACCGACAACGATTTCGGTAACTATATGAACGAGTGGGCCGCGGCGTGGGAACAGGCCGGCAGAAACCGCACGCTGGATTCCTTCGATGTCAGTCGGACGGACCCATGCTGTGCCGTGGTAACTGCAAGCTACTCGTTTACGGATGATCAGGGTCGGTGGCTTGCCGATTGGACGGCCGTATATTCGGTACACGGTGATGGCCGTGTCCACGTGGCGAATCAATTCACGCGCGACCCCGACCTTCCGTTAATGCCGAGAATAGGCATGAATGTCGAACTGCAGCGAGGACTCGACAGCGTTGAGTGGTTCGGACGAGGCCCGCACGAGAATTACAGCGACCGCAAGGAGTCTGCAAATCTTGGGCGTTACGCAAACAAGGTAGCCGACCACTATGTGCCCTACTTGCGCCCGCAGGAGAATGGTTACAAGACCGATGTTCGCTGGTTAACCCTGAGCGATGGCAGCACGGAGCTGCGCGTGACTGCCGATGAGCTGGTGAGCTTTGGTGTCAGTCATAATCGCCTCGTCGATATGGTGCCGCCAGTCAAGATTGCGATTACGACCGAAGACGGCGAAGGTGCCAGTAACAACGACAAACGCGTCAATATGCATGTCAATGACGTTGTGCCGCGTGATCTGGTATCGCTGGATATCGACCTTGGGCAGATGGGCGTCGGCGGAGACGATTCGTGGGGAAAGCGCACGTTACTGGAATACTCACTCACCGAGATGGCATATCAGTACGGCTTTACGTTGACCGTGTCTGATCCCACCCAATCAAAGCGGAAATAGGAAGGGAACTCTATGTGTATGGCTGTGTTGAGAAACGTTATTGTCGCTACCCTGTTGCTGGCGCTGCTCTCTGCTTGCGGGCCCGATTCCGCCGACCCTTTGCGGCCAAAATTCGAACCGGGTGACTCACAGGATGAGGTCTCGGAGCATCACCGCAGAATCCCGGCGGACGAGCACTGGTGGAACGTCCGCGGCCCGGAAATGGGGTGGATGCATACCCATGTCGAGCAAATGTTCCCGACGATATCGATCTACCGGGGCGGCCCTGTACGCGAACTCGAATACGCTCCCAACCCGGACATCGGTAATGTTCTGGTCGATACGCCGGCCGGCCCCATGCGGTTCGCGGAGATGATTCGTGACGACGTATCGACCGCTCTCGGTGTTGTGATATTGCACAAGGGCAGAGTCGTCTTCGAAGATTACCCGAGGATGAATGAATTCGACAAAGTTACGTACTGGTCGACCTCCAAAGTATTTGCTGGCACGTTGATCCGAATCCTCGAGGAACGAGGCGAAGTCGATATTTCGAAGCCCATTGAGTACTACGTGCCACGTCTGGCAGATTCTGTGCACGCAGGCACCACGATCGAGAATTTGCTCGATATGGCCACTGGCGTCGATTGTGCGGAAAATTACGAAGACCCTGAATCCTGCTACTACCGTTACTCAGAGGCCATTGGCGACAACCTCCGCGACGAAGAATCTGCCGACGACCCGTACGAGTTCCTCGCGACTGTCAACATCGAGCGAACGAACGATCAGGGCATCAAGTTTGTTTACTCGGGAGCAACGAACTTTCTGCTGATGTGGGTTTTGCAGGAATTAACCGGCCATACCTTTCCAGACCTCCTGACCCGGGAGCTATGGCAGCACATCGGAGCGGAGAATGACGCCGCGATAATTGCCTATCGTTATGGTATTCCGCTGTCTCACGGTGGCTTCATTGCCCGCATGCGCGACATGGCGCGAATCGGCTTGCTCTACACACCAAGCTGGAACGTCGTCGCAAATCGGCAGCTCATATCCGACGCACACCTGGAAGCGGTACTTCAGGGCGGGCGACCGGGGCTGCGAAATAGTCGTTACATGTGGGGCGATCTTGATGCTGATGGCTGGTTGTCGCACGGCGGCTGGGGCGGGCAAGGGCTGATGGTTCATCCCCAGAAGGACGTTGTTGTCGTTTTCACGAGTTACGTCAAGGAAGACTATAGTGAAGTGCGGCTCGAGGACGCTGTCCGGAAAGTATTGAACGAAGTTTTCGCATCTGTGGACTCGAAATGAGCCAAGACCAGCATCATGTCGTTCGACCCAGCTGATCACTCACACCGACGATTCAATCCACTGACGCGTGAGTGGGTGCTGGTGTCGCCCCATCGATCGCAAAGACCGTGGCAGGGTCAGCTCGAAGACGCCATTTTGGGCGAGCGACAGCAGCATGACCCGGACTGCTACCTTTGCCCCGGCAATGACCGCGCAGGAGGCATCAGGAACCCTGAGTACGATGGCATATTCGTATTCCAGAATGACTTCTCGGCCCTGCTCCCTGACTTACCGGCGGGGCATGCCGGTGACCACGACTTACTGTTGTCTGAAAGTGAATCGGGCCTCTGTCGCGTTATCTGCTTCTCGCCGCGTCACGACCTGACGCTGCCGGAGATGGAAGCCGGTGATATTCGCAAGGTGGTTGATCTGTGGAGTGAACAATACGAAGAGCTTGGTGCGATGGACGGCATCAACCACGTGCAGATTTTCGAGAACAAGGGCGAAGCGATGGGCTGTAGTAACGCGCATCCGCATGGTCAGGTCTGGGCGCAATATTCCATACCGAACGAGCCGGCGAAAGAACTCACAAACATGCGGCAGTACTTCGATGGGCATGGCTCGACTCTGCTGGCCGACTATCTCGCCGTCGAATTAGAGCGCGACGAGCGCATCGTCTGCCAGAACCAACACTTTGTCGCGCTGGTCCCGTTTTGGGCAACCTGGCCGTTCGAGGTGATGCTGCTTTGCAAGCGACGAGTCGCGAGCCTGGTCGAGCTGACGAATGAAGAAAGAGATTCGCTGGCCGACATCCTGAAGGCTGTGACCACCCGCTACGATAACCTGTTCTCGTGCAGCTTCCCGTATTCGGCTGGCATGCACCAGGCACCGACCGACGGCGACGTACACGAGGAATGGGACTGGCATATGCATTTCTATCCGCCGCTGCTGCGGTCGCAGACTGTCAGGAAGTTCATGGTCGGCTACGAGATGCTCGGCAGTGCGCAACGCGACCTTACTCCTGAGGCGAGCGCCGCTCGTTTGCGCGCCCTCTCAGACATTCACTACAAACAACAAACGACATGAGCCACACCCATACCGCAATGATCGAGTCTGTCGTTGACGGATTCAGGGCAAGGTTTGGTGATGCCGATGGCGTGGTTGTGGCTATGGCACCGGGTCGCGTTAATTTGATCGGCGAGTACACGGACTTCAATGAAGGGTTCGTTTTCCCGATGACCGTGGACCGTGGCGTCTACGTTGCAATACGGGCCCGCCCGGATCGGAGGGTTCGCGTCACCTCGATTCGCTACGACGAATTTGTCGAGTACGATCTGGAACAGTTCGAGCCCCCGACGCCGGGCAGTTGGCAAAGCTACGTGCTCGGGGTCGTCGAGGAACTACGGCTGCGCGGCCGCCTGGCGCAGGGATTCGAAGCAGCAATCGACGGCAACCTGAACATCGGCGCAGGCCTCAGTTCTTCGGCGGCGCTCGAAGTGGCCACCGCCGTTGCATTGCAACAGGTCGCCGGATTCGAGATGAGTCGGGTCGAGCTGGTTACGATGTGCCAGTACGTCGAGCACAACTATGCCAAAGTGCTGTGCGGAATCATGGATCAGTTTGCCTGTGGTATCGGTCGCAGTGGCCACGCTTTATTGCTCGATTGCCATTCACTACAACACGAAAACGTGCCGATGGAACTCGGCGACTATCGCATCGTCATTATCAGCAGCGAAGTAAAGCGTTCGTTGGCATCATCGGCATACAACACACGTCGCGCGGAGTGCGAGGAAGCGGTCCTGCACTTCAGCCAGCACGACAACTCGATACGTACACTGCGGGATGTCACGCCCAATCTTTTTGCATCTCACATTGACGAGCTTTCGCCGATCATACGCCGGCGTTGTCGCCATGTTGTGGCGGAGAACCAACGCGTGCTTGACACAGTCGGTATGCTCAAGGCCGGTGCTCTGGAGGGTTTCGGTGAGTTGATGACGGCATCGCATCGCTCGCTACGCGACGACTTCGAGGTTAGCTGCCCGCAACTCGACTTGCTGGTGGAACTGGTGAATAGCACCGAGGGCGCGCTCGGGTCGCGTATGACCGGCGCTGGGTTCGGTGGCTGCACCGTGAGTATCGTGCACCATGAGGCGATACCGACGTTGGCAGAGAAGCTCGCAGATTACACGGCGCGATTTGGCCTGATTCCAAATGTATTCATACTGCAGAAAAACAGCGAGGCCGGTCTTGTTGACTCGCTGCCACGAAAGTCAGTATCAAGAAATTCGATGAGACAAGAACAACGAGGGTAAATCTATGCACATGGGAACATTGGACCTGTCCATCGTCGCAATCTACGCGATCGTTCTACTTGCGCTGGCGCAATGGGTGTCGCGCGAGAAAGCGGGTCATAAGAAAGACTCGAGTGACTACTTTCTTGCGAGTCGGGCGCTGCCGTGGTGGGCGGTTGGCGCATCACTGATCGCAGCCAACATATCGGCCGAGCAAATTATCGGCATGTCCGGGTCAGCGTGGGTCATGGGGATCGCTATCGGCGCCTATGAGTGGATGGGGGCGCTGACACTTGTGGTTGTTGCCAAATGGCTATTGCCTGTGTTCCTGAAGCACAAGATCTACACGATGCCGCAGTTTCTCGAGGAACGGTACGACTATCGTGTGCGAAACGTCATGGCACTGTTCTGGCTGGGCATTTACGTGTTCGTCAACCTGACGTCGATCCTGTGGCTAGGCGCACTTGCCGTGAACACGGTAACCGGACTTGACCTGACAGCCAGCCTGATCGCACTGGGTGCATTCTCCTTAGCGTACTCGCTCTACGGCGGCCTCAAAGCTGTGGCGCTTACCGACATTATCCAGGTCACGCTGCTGGTACTTGGCGGGATTCTGATTGCGATTATCTCGCTGAATGAAGTCTCCGGCGGACAAGGCGTGATCGCAGGGTTCCAGACGCTGCTCGAAAAGACACCGGAACGCTTCGACCTTATCTTTACCAAGGATTCACCGCACTATATGAGCTTGCCGGGCATCTCGGTGCTGGTCGGCGGCATGTGGATCATGAATCTCTCGTACTGGGGCTTTAACCAATACATCATTCAGCGAGCGCTGGCGGCCAAAAGTACGGCAGAAGCGCAGAAGGGCATCATGTTTGCGGCGTTTCTGAAGATGATAATGCCGTTAATCATCGTGTTGCCTGGCGTGGCGGCGGCGATTCTTGCGCCGGAGCTTACAGCACCCGACAAGGCCTACCCAACGGTAATGAACTTGCTACCCGCCGGCATTCTGGGTCTCGTATTCGCGGCCCTGATTGCGGCGATCGTCTCCTCGCTGGCTTCGATGATGAACTCCATCTCCACCATTTTCACGATGGACCTGTACCGAAACTTCAAAGCGGGTGAGAAATCGGAAGAAGAGTTGGTTCGCACGGGTCGTATCGCCAGTATTTCGGCAATTGTAGTTGCGATGATTGTGGCCCGGCCTTTGCTGGGCAATTTCAGCCAGGCATTTCAATATATTCAGGAATTTACCGGCTTCTTTACGCCAGGCGTATGTGCCTTGTTCCTCTTGGGCGTTTTCTGGCCGAGGACGACCGCGATCGCGGCGCTAATGACCGCGCTCGGTTCGGCGGTTTTCTCCATCGTGTTGAAACTGGCCTGGCCAGCGCTGCCATTTATAGATCGTGTTGGCGTCGTATTCCTGCTGTGCATTGCAATTGGCGTTGTTGTCTCACAGTTGCAGGGTGCCGAAAATCACCCGAACGCGATCAAATACGATGACGTGGACACGAGTACGACGGGAGGATTTAATCTTGCAGCACTTGCCGTGATCCTGGTGCTGGTCGGGCTGTATGCCACCTGGTGGTAGAGCGCTGACGCGATTGCCCTCTTCCCAATGAAGCATCAGCGCAAGTTTGGGGTGTTATCCGATGGGCGTGCGGTTACGGAATACACCCTAAGGAACCGACACGGTCTGAGCACGGGCGTCATTTACGCAACCACGGATACGCAAACGGTTGTCAATCTGACTCAGCACTCGTATTTCAATCTGTCGGGAGATCCGGGAAACACAATCCTTGACCACATCCTGGCGGTGAATTCGGATCAGGTATTGGAACTCGACGATACTTCGATTCTGACCGGACGGATTTTGGACGTCACAAATTCCCGGTTCGACTTCCGCATTCCAAAGCGCATCGCAGCAAACGGCAACGGTGGATACGACAATTTCTGGGTCCTTGCAAAGGATCTGCCCACAGAGTGGGCCGCGGATCTGCGGCATCCGGAATCGGGGCGCGTTCTGCAGATTGTCACCACTGCGCCCGGAGTCCAGATCTACACCGGAAACGCGATTCCTGACGGCCTTGTCGGGTAGCCTGTAACGCCGCCGAACCACGTAAAGAAAACGATGACGCAAAGCACCAGCAGCAATGCGTTGCGGCGAACATAGGCGAGCGGCAGCAATACCAGCAAGTCGATCAGCAACAGCATGGGCCAGTTGCTGGAACCCGAGCTGTAGATAATGCCAAGCGTAAATGTCAGGCCAATAATTCCAAAGGCGCCGAGCAATTCGATCGATCGCGACGTCATGACAAGACCACGCCGGGCAAGTGTCGAAGCGCCGAGAAAACAAGTGCCGGTGGCGACGCCGAGCGCGATCGCCAGGTTTTGCAGTGTAAGTTCGAAAATGCGCGTGCCTAGAATCGTCAGGCCGGCCGCAACGGCAATTGCGCCAAAGAACAGGAACCAGCGCCCCAGCGAGGAAAAATCCCAGCGATCGGCTGGATAATTCGCAATTAATTTTTGGTGCAGGTCGCCGTCGAAAACGCCCTCCCGGCGCAACGTGTCGATCTCTGCGCGCAGCACATTCTTCAGCCTGCGCGGATTCAAGAACGGCCCTCCAAGCGCAGAGTGCGCGCACGCTTTTCGAACAGGTAACCGGCGGTCAGTGCGACGGCGCCCGATGCCACCAGGAATGTGCCCTTCGAAGCCTCATCCCAGAAGCTCTCGAACAAGCGCGTATAAATATTGATCGACAGAAAGACGATGCCAAATCCGGTAAAGCGACCACCGTGAAAGCGCCCGCCGAGTATCAGTTGTGCAACCCCGGCTGCCGAGAACGCCAGTACGGCAAGCCGATTGCCATATGGGATGGTCAGGAACCACAACTCTCATGGGCCAAATGTTAGCACTCATGCTGTACAATCTTGCCTGCGCAGTTCCCTAAAACACCAAAAACAAGAGACTATTCCATGAGCAACGCTGAACAACTCAAGATCGCCAAGACACGCCCCGGATTTATAGCTGCCCTGGATCAAAGTGGTGGCAGCACCCCGAAAGCATTGAGCCTGTATGGCGTCAACGCCGATGCCTGGAGCAACGACGAGGAGATGTACACCGTCGTCCATGCCATGCGCAGCCGCATCATGACCAGCCCGGCATTCACCGGCGACCGCATCCTTGGCGCCATCCTGTTCGAAAATACGATGGATCGGCAGGTCAAGGGACAGTCCACGTCGTCCTATCTCTGGAAAGTCAAAAAAATCCTGCCCTTTCTGAAAATCGACAAGGGCCTCGCCGACCTCAAGGACGGCGTACAGCTCATGAAGCCGAATCCGGGACTCGACGCCTTGCTCAAAAAGGCCAAGGCCGCCGGTATTTTTGGCACCAAGATGCGCTCAGTGATCAAGGAGGTGAACAAGGCCGGCATAAAGGTCGTCGTCGAGCAGCAATTCGAAGTTGGCAAGCAGATCGTTGCGGCCGGACTGGTCCCGATCATCGAGCCCGAGGTGGATATCCACTGCCCGGATAAAGCAGCTGCCGAAGCGATCCTGCATGACGCGATCATGGCAAAACTCAATACGCTCGGCAAAAGCGAAATCGTCATGCTTAAGCTGACCTTGCCCGAGAAAGACAACCTGTATGCCGATTGCATCAAGCACCCGAATTGCGCACGCGTGGTTGCGTTGTCCGGCGGTTATTCGCGTGACGAGGCGAACGAGCGGCTGGCGCGCCAGAAAGGCATGATCGCAAGTTTCTCGCGAGCTCTGGCTGAAGGTCTGAGCGCAAAGCAGAGCGACGCGGAATTCAATGCGACGCTGGATGCCTCGATTCAATCGATCGCCGACGCCTCAAACACCTGACAGCCAGGACTGCAATGAGTACTGCAAAGATCATCTATACCAAGACGGATGAGGCCCCGGCGCTCGCCACCTATTCGTTTTTGCCGATTGTTAAGGCCTTTACGGATGCCGCAGGCATTAGTGTGGAAAGCCGGGATATTTCGCTGGCCGGGCGCATTCTCGCCAACTTCCCGGACCAACTCAGCGACGAACAACGTCAGCCTGACGCGCTGGTTGAACTCGGCGAGCTCGCCAAGACCCCGGACGCGAACATCATCAAGCTGCCGAACATCAGCGCGTCATTGCCGCAACTGGTCGCCGCGATCGAGGAATTGCAGTCGCAGGGCTTCGATGTTCCGGACTACCCCGAGGAACCAAAAAACGCCGCCGAGAAAGACATCAAGGCGCGTTATGCCGCCGTGCTTGGCAGCGCCGTGAACCCGGTATTGCGCGAAGGCAATTCGGATCGCAGGGTCGCGCAGGCCGTGAAGAATTTCGCCAGGGCGAACCCGCATTCCATGGGCAAGTGGAGTTCCGACTCGAAGTCGCGCGTCGTGCACATGCAGGATGGAGATTTCTATGCGAGCGAACAATCCGCCATTGTCGCGAATGCAGGCGACCTGCGCATCGAACACGTTGCCGCAGATGGCACTATCAGCGTCTTGCGCGAACGCGTGCCCGTGCAGGCCAGCGAGGTTATCGACGGCTCAAGCATGGATTGTTCCGCCTTGCGTGAATTCTTCGTACGCTCTACGGACGCCGCAAAGGCCGAAGGTGTGTTGCTATCCCTGCACCTCAAGGCAACGATGATGAAAGTGTCCGACCCGATCATGTTCGGGCACGCGGTCACGGTCTATTACCAGGACGTATTCAAGAAGCACGCGGCGCTGTTTGCCACGATCGGCGTCGACGCCAACAACGGCATAGGCGATGTGTACACGAAGATCGCGGCGCTGCCGGCGGCGCAGCGCGCTGCCGTCGAGGCGGATATCGCCGCTGTCTATAAGAGTCGCCCGGCTTTGGCGATGGTCGACTCGGACAAGGGCATCACCAATCTGCACGTACCAAGCGATGTCATCGTCGACGCCTCGATGCCCGCCGCAATTCGCAGCTCGGGCAAGATGTGGGGACCGGACGGCAAACTGCACGATACGCTGGCAATGATCTCGGATCGTTGCTATGCGGGTATCTACAAAGAGATCGTTGAGTTCTGCAAAACGAACGGCGCGTTTGATGTTACTACCATGGGCAATGTCTGCAACGTCGGTCTGATGGCGCAGAAGGCGGAAGAATACGGTTCGCACGACAAGACTTTCAAAGTTGCCACGGACGGCAAGGTGCGCGTACTCGATGCCGGCGGCAAGGTTCTTCTCGAGCACGCCGTCGCCGAGGGTGATATCTGGCGCATGTGCCAGACCAGGGATTTACCGATTCGCGACTGGGTGCGCCTGGCCGTCAGCCGCGCACGACAAACGGGTGTAGCGACAATATTCTGGCTCGATGCCAAGCGCGCGCACGATGCCAACCTGATCACGCTCGTCAATCGCTACCTCGGAGAGTACGACACGGAAAGCCTCGACATCCGCATCCTCTCTCCCGTTGATGCAATGCGCGAAACGCTGGAGAGGGTGAAGGCCGGCAAGGACACTGTCTCGGTGACGGGCAACGTGTTGCGTGACTACCTGACCGACCTGTTCCCGATTCTCGAACTGGGCACCAGTGCCAAGATGCTGTCGATCGTACCGTTACTCGCGGGTGGCGGTTTATACGAAACCGGGGCCAGCGGCTCAGCGCCGAAGCATGTACAGCAGTTCCTGCAGGACGGACATCTGCGCTGGGATTCGCTGGGCGAGTTTTTAGCACTCGCGGTTTCCATTGAAGAGCTCGCCGAGAAGACCGGCAATACGCGTGCAACACTGCTCGCCAACGCGCTGAATGATGCAAACGGCCGTTACCTCGACGAAGACCGCTCGCCGTCACGCAAAGTGAACGAGTTGGATACACGCGGCAGTCATTTTTACATCGCCCTGTATTGGGCCCAGGCGGTGGCAAGCCAGACGGTCGATGCCGGTCTCGCCGCGAAATTCGCACCAATCGCGAAAGCGCTCGCTGGCAATGAAGCGAAAATCGTCGCCGAGTTGAACGCAGCTCAGGGATCGACGGTCGATATCGGCGGCTACTATCACCCGGACGACAAGCTGGCGTCTGCCGCGTTGCGGCCAAGCGCCACGCTGAACGCAATCATCGACGCGGCGTAACCCGCTCCTCGAGCAGGTCAAAGCCAATCATCACTCGCCGCGGTTGCTTCGGCGGAAATGCGCGCGTACAGTTGCCGCAACCTCGACAGGTGAGCTGCAGCAAGGTAACTGCCGCAGTTAAACGGGAAGACGGTGTGCCGCAAGGCAAACCCGTCACTGCCCCCGCAACGGTAAATGAGTCAGTCGATCATCCGTGCCACTGCGCGAAAGCGTGGGAAGGCGATCGACGCGGACGAGTTCCTAAATAGAATTCGTCACTCATGAGTCCGGAGACCGGCCCGTCGACCGTTCCACTGTTCGATCGCGGCGGGCGATTCGTTGAGAACTCAATTCTCTCCCTCCCCGATCAACATAAAGCGCAGGTGCGGGGACCTCTGCGGGAGAGCAACATGCAATTCACTTCACGTCTTTTTTTCGTTTTCCTGGCGCCATTCGCCAGCACTTCTGTGCTCGCTCAGTCCGTTGCCATTGATGAGTTTGACCAAATCGTCGTAACGGGTGCGCGCACGCCGCTTGCGACCAACCAGCTCGGCAGCGCAACGACGGTAATCACGCGCGCCGACATCGAGCAGCGACAGGCACATTACGTCACCGACCTGCTGCGTGCGATACCCGGATTTGCCATCAGCCAGACCGGTGTTACCGGCTCACAGACACAGGTGCGCGTGCGTGGCTCCGAAGCCAATCATGTGCTGGTCCTTATCGATGGCGTGCGCGCCAATGACCCTGCAACCGGCGATGAGTTTCATTGGGAATACCTGACCACCAGCAACGTCGAACGCATCGAAGTCGTACGCGGCCCGCAAAGTTCACTCTGGGGCAGCGACGCCATCGCCGCCGTGGTGCACGTCATTACCCGCAGCGGCCAGGAAGGCTCGTCATTTGATGGCTACGTCGAGGGCGGCTCGTTTGCCACCAGCAATGCGGGCGTTGGCGGCTCTCTGGGCGGCGACAACTGGTCTGTCAGCGGTGGGCTGGAACGCCTTGAAACCGATGGCGGCAATATTTCGCGCAGCGGCAACGAGGAAGACGGCTCCGATGTAACGACCGCGTCACTCGCGGCACAATTCAAAGCGAGTGACTCGCTGGCTTTTGATGCGCATGTGCGTGCGACCGATGCCTCGTCACAATTCGATCCAGTGGACTTTTTTGTCACGGGCCTGCCGACCGACGGCGACGTGTCTACTGAGGGTGACAACCTGTACGCAGGCATCGGCATGCAATACGGCACAACCGAGAGCCGTATCCGACACAAACTCAGCGCACGGTTCTTTGATTCCGAGAATCGCAACTACGTTGCGGATGTGGAAGATTCATCGGCCACATCCGATCGCACAACGCTTGCCTACCAGACTGATATTGACCTGAGTTCGAACCTGCTGTCGCTCGCGCTGGAGAGTGAACGCACGGACTTCGAACAACGCGGTGCGGTGATCTTCGGCGACCCGAATCAAAATCAAACGATGGACGTGTCGAGTTTCATCGCCGAATACCAGGGCCTCTCGCACGCGAAGCTGACCTGGCTTGCCAGCGCGCGTTTTGACAACAACAGCGAATTTGATGATGCCGTCACGGGCCGTGTCTCGCTCGCATACGCGTTATCCGCTGCGACAACCTTGCGCAGCAATATCGGCACGGGCCACAAGAACCCCACCTTCACCGAATTGTTCGGCTATTTTCCGGAACAGTTTGTCGGCAATCCGGATCTGCAGCCGGAACGATCAACCTCGTTCGACGTTGGCATTGACCAAAAGGTGCTCGACGGCACGCTGTTGTTGCAGGCCTCACTGTTCAAGCAGGACCTCGAGGATGAGATCAACGGTTTTGTTTTTGACCCGCAAACGTTTTTCTTTACAGCCGAGAACGAAACGACAACCAGCAAACGCAAGGGCGCAGAACTTGGGGCGCGCTGGCGAGTGAGCGATGCCTTCGATCTGGCCGCAAGCTATACCTACACCGATTCCGAGCAGGATGGCGAAGACGAGATCCGTCGGCCGAAGCATGCTGGTTCGCTCGCGCTGGACTATCGATCGCTGAACGAACGAATCAGTGCCTCGTTGGCCGCCGACTATGGCGGCACGCGTACCGACACATTCTTCCCGCCGTACCCGGAGCCGATGCAGACGGTGACGCTCGGCAGTTATTGGCTATTGGATATGACCGTGCAGTACCAGTTAACCGAATCTGCGTCAATCTATGCCAGGGGCAGCAATTTGCTCGACGAGAACTACGAACAGGTCTATGGTTACCAGACGCCCGATCGCGCCGGCTACCTCGGTTTGCGCGTGAGGTTTGGCCGCTAGCCAGGTTTTTCAGTCATGATTTGTGGTGCAGCGGCGGGATTTGCAACAGAAGAATAAAAAATGACGGGCAACCCAACCAACGTTCGCTGGCGCATATTTGTCATTCTTTCGCTGGCCAGTTTTATCGCCTATGTCCTGCGCGGCAACTTGTCGATCGCCGCGCCTGAGATGATCAAGGACCTGCAGCTCTCCGAAATTCAGTGGGGCTGGGTGATGGCGGCATTCACCACGGGCTACACGATTTTCCAGCTCCCGGGCGGGGTGCTGGGCGACCGCATGGGGCCGCGAAAAGCGATAACCCTGCTCTGCATATTTTGGACCATTCTGACGATCGTAACGGCGGTGGTTCCGGGCACTGACGCCGCTTCGGCAACCCTGATTATTGGCTCGCTGATCGCGGTCCGTTTCCTCGTCGGCATGTTCCAGGCGCCGATATTTCCGATTATTAACACCGCCATCTGCCGCTGGTTTCCGCCCGGCGGCTGGGGGCTTCCCTGTGGTCTGAACAATGCCTCGTTGACGCTGGGCATCGCAGTGTCGGCGCCCGTACTGGCCTGGCTGATCGCAGATTACGGCTGGCGCGTATCGTTCCGGATCATTGCGCCGATCGGCTTGATCGTCGCCGCGCTCTGGTGGTGGTACTCGCGCGATTTTCCTGCCGAGCACGCGGCCGCCAACGAGGCAGAGGTCGCACTGATCAACGCCAATCGGCCGGAGATAGTAAGCACACCCACTCTTCCTCCGGGCTGGGTTCGGGTTCTGAAGGATCGCAATATTCTGCTGCTGACCCTGAGCTATGCGTTCTCGAATTTCGTTTTCTATTCCGCTTTCAGCTGGTGGTTTTACTACCTCGTCGAAGTTCGTGCCTTTAACTCGAGCACGGCCGGTTATGCGACCTCCTCGCAATGGATTGCCGGCGCGCTTGGCGCAGTGCTCGGCGGCTGGCTCTGCGATCGCCTGTGCCGCAAAGTTGGCCTCCGCTGGGGCAGTCGCTGGCCGATTATCATTGGCCAGGTCTTGGTCGCGGCGGCGGTCGTAATCGGTGCTTACCACGGCAATGCCGTGGTCGCCGTCGCATGCCTTGCACTGGCTTTCTTCGCGCAGCAACTGACTGAAAGCGCGTACTGGAATTCGAGCATCGCGATCGGCAACCAGTTGGCCGGTGCCGCCGGTGGTGTACTGAACACCGGCGGCAATGCCATGGGCATTGTGAATGCCCTGCTGGTCGCCTGGTTCGCGCAAGTCTTCGGCTGGCCGTTCGCGATTGCATCCGGCGCGATCTTCGCGCTGATCGCCGCCGCGCTGTTGCTGTTCGTGCGCTCGGACCAGCCAGTCAGGCTCGACTAGTCGAAAACCGCACTACTTAAAAGCGGAACGCGAAACTGATCGCCGGACCGCTGAAGGTCAGGTCGGTTTCTAAACGCTGACCACCACCCGACGATTCCTTGAACTCCAACTGCAGGTGGCTGTAGCCGAACAGTATGAGATTCTGCGGTTCCTTGCCGACCGCATAGCCGAAGTATGCGGAGGCATTCTAGGCAAGATCGGAGTCACCCGCGCCAACATCACCGCGTGCCATGAATTTCCAGCGTTCGGCAAACGACGTCGAATAGCGCAACCCTGCGAATCCATCCGTAAACGTATCGCCACCGGACAGCCTTTGTGTGCCGGTCAGGGGTGGCGGCAATGCAAAATCCATGGTGAGATCGAGATCGAGCACCCTGGCGCCGAAAATCAGCTCGAGGCCATGCGTGTCACCGGACAAGCGGTAAAAGCCACCGGCTTCGGCCAGAGTCGTATCGAGATCTGATTCGATCTGAGTGCCACCCGGCAGCGGCGGGCGTGCTCCGGTAGCCTGCGCCGAACTCACACCCAGGTAGGTAAGGTCGAAGAAAAAGCCGCCCCTGCCACGCCGGCCTTCGAAATGCAGTTGCATGGCGGCATCCCTTTTGTCCATCAGATCGCTGAAGCTGACATCGGCGTCAACCACTGGATCGTCATTGACGAACAGATCCAGGCCAATGTCGGTGGCCCAGGCGTACGGCACTACCGACCAGCTCCAGTCATCAGCGGAAGCCGGCAATGCCGTCGCCAGCCCTCCGGTAATCATGATTACAGTCGTCAACTTGAGGCCATTTCCAGTCTTAATGGTGTTTCCTTGTCGTAAGGTTTTTGCTGCAACGTCGAGAGGTACGACGATACAGCTAAAGTTTGCGCGCAAACTGAATTGGTTGCTGGCAGAGATACTCATGGATTGCTCAATACAAGGCAATAGCGGTAATTACTATGGCCGGTTTGTCTTTCTTTTGCCGGGCTTTGACTTTGTCTTGCCCTTGACCTTTGGCTTGCCTTTCGGGTTCGGTCGGCCCTTACGTTGTCGTGGCGGCGTCGCAGCACCGAGTAATGAAATATTCATCGGCTGACCGCAGACGCGAACTTTCTTCAGCTCCATGAACACGTCGCGCGGCATGCCGGCGGGCAGGTCCACGAGACTGTAGTCGGCTTCGATCTCGATCTGGCCAATGTGTGAGCCATCGAGGCCCGATTCATTGGCGATGGCGCCGACGATGTTGCCCGGCTTCACACCGTGCAGGTGACCAACCTCAATGCGGTAGCGCTCCGAACCCGACTCCGTGCCTGAGCCCGGCTCCGAGCCTGAAGCCGGCTTCGCGGCGCGCAGTCCTTCCATTTTCACTCTGCTCTCGCCTTTGTCCGGGCGCAGCGGCATCAGCTTGTCGCCCATCGCGATCTTGACCAGCGCCGCGGCAATTTCCACCGCCGGGACATCGTGTTCCTGGCGATACTGTTCAACCAAACTCTGCATGAAACCCAGTTCGCCAAGTGCCAGTGTGTCGCTGATTTTTTGTTTGAAATCGGCAATGCGCTTGTTGTTCACGGTTTCGGTGGTCGGCAATATCATCTGCTCGATCTTCTGCCGCGTTGCCCTTTCGATCGAGGCCAGCATGCGCCGTTCGCGTGGCGCAACAAACAGGATGGCTTCGCCCGTGCGGCCCGCCCGACCGGTTCGGCCGATGCGGTGAATGTAGGCCTCGGAATCGTAGGGTATGTCGTAGTTGATGACATGGCTGATGCGATCGACGTCGAGACCACGCGCAGCAACATCGGTCGCGACGAGAATATCGAGTGTCCCCTTTTTGAGTCGCTCGATCATTTGCTCGCGTTGCTTCTGAATCAGGTCGCCGTTCATCGCCGCCGCCGCGTAGCCGCGCGCTTCGAGTTTTTCGGCAAGTTCGGCGGTCGCGGTCTTGGTGCGCACGAATATCAATACACCGTCGAAACTTTCGACCTCGAGTATGCGCGTCAGCGCATCAAGCTTGTGCGCACCACTGACCTGCCAGAAACGCTGCCGGATGGTTTCGGCGGTTGCCGTACGCGCGACGATCGATATTTCCTGCGGGTCATGCAAATGCCGGCGCGCAATTTGTTCAACTTGTTTCGGCATCGTTGCCGAGAACAGTGCCATCTGCCGCTTCGCCGGAAGCTGCTGCAGGATCCACTCGACTTCCTCAACGAAACCCATGCGCAACATTTCGTCGGCTTCATCGAGGACCAGCGTTTGCATGCCGTCGAGTTTCAGCGTGCCCCTGCGCATGTGATCCATGAGCCGACCCGGTGTGCCGACCACGACATGCACACCGCGCTTCAACTGGCGAATCTGCGTGCCGTATTCCTGGCCACCATAAATCGGCAGCACGTGGAAACCTTGCATATGTGCGGCGTAATGCTGGAACGCTTCCGCGACCTGGATAGCGAGCTCACGTGTCGGCGTCAGTGTCATGACCTGCACGCGATTGTTCCTGAGGTCGATGCGCGACAACAGTGGCAACGCGAACGCGGCCGTCTTGCCCGTGCCCGTCGGGGCGTGCCCGAGTATGTCGCGACCCGCCAGCAGGTGTGGAATAGCCTGGCGCTGGATCGGCGTCGGTGATTCGTAGCCGCTGTCCTCCAGCGCCTGCAACAGGGGCTGGGAAAGCTTGAGGTCCCGGAAACTCGTCATCTCCGTAGCTGGCTTTTGCGTAGACATTATGTTGCTCTATTAAAGGGAACAGCCAGAGGAGGTCCCTCCGGCAGGCGGCGCATGATACCATCCGGCCGCTTATTCACCCCCAGCCGGTACAAAACCTTGATTTCTGCATCCAACCTGTCGATCCAGTTCGGCGCCAAACCTTTGTTCGAAAATGTCTCGGCGACCTTCGCCAATGGCAATCGCTATGGCCTGATCGGCGCCAACGGTTCGGGCAAATCGACGCTGATGAAAATCCTGGCGGGCCAGCTGGAGCCCAGTGCTGGCAACGTGTTCATGGATCCGAACGCGCGCGTTGGGCAGTTGTCGCAGGACCAGTTCGCCTACGAGGAGTACCGCGTCCTCGACGTTGTCATGATGGGTTACGGGCGGCTCTGGGAGGTCATGCAGGAACGTGAGCGCCTGTATTCGCTGCCCGCGATGAGTGATGCCGAGGGTATGCGCGTGGCGGACCTCGAGGTCGAATTCGCGGAAATGGACGGTTATTCCGCGGAATCGAGCGCCGGCGAGCTGCTCGAAGCCATCGGCATTCCGGTCAGTCAGCACCAGGGCCCGATGAGTGCCGTGGCGCCGGGCTGGAAGCTCCGCGTGCTGCTGGCACAGGCGCTGTTTTCGAACCCCGATGTGCTGCTGCTCGACGAGCCGACCAACAACCTCGATATCAATACGATTCGCTGGCTCGAGGAATTCCTCGACGCGAGCAAGTCGACCATGGTCATCATCTCGCACGACCGTCACTTCCTGAACAGTGTCTGCACGCATATGGCCGATCTCGACTACGGCAAGCTGCAGATCTTCCCGGGCAACTACGATGAGTACATGACAGCGGCGACCCAGGCTCGCGAGCGCATGTATTCAAACAACGCGAAAAAGAAGGTCAAGATGGCGGAACTGCAAGCCTTCGTCAGTCGCTTTTCCGCGAACGCATCGAAAGCCCGGCAGGCGACCTCGCGTGCACGCCAGCTGGAAAAAATTGAGCTCGAAGAAATCAAGCCATCGAGCAGAGTGAGCCCTTACATTCGCTTCGAACAGGATAAGCCGTTGCGCCGACTGGCGGTCGAAGCGACGGGCCTGAGCAAGAGTTTCGATGCCGCGCCGCTGTTCGATGATCTCGACCTGAGCATCGACGCCGGATCGCGCGTCGCAATTCTTGGACCAAACGGTATCGGCAAGAGCACGCTATTGCGCTGCCTGGTACAAAAACTCGACGCCGACCACGGCGTGGTCAAGTGGGCTGAGAACGCCAAGGTCGGCTACTTCGCGCAGGACAATGGGCCGGAGTTCGAAACCGACATGAACCTGTTCGACTGGATCACGCAGTGGCAACCGCCCGGCGCACCCGAGCAATTGCTGCGCGCCACGCTGGGCCAGATGCTGTTTTCACGCGACGAAAGCGAAAAGTCAGTGACGGTTGTTTCCGGTGGTGAACAACGCCGGCTCATGTTCGGCAAATTGATGCTGCAGCGACCCAACGTCATTGTCATGGATGAGCCTACCAATCACCTCGACATGGAATCGATTGAAGCTTTGAACCTCGCTCTGGAGAATTACCCGGGCACGCTGCTGTTTGTCAGCCACGATCGCGACTTCGTATCGACCCTGGCGACGCGCGTCATCGAACTGACCCCGGACCGGAAGATCGTGGACTTTCGCGGCAGCTACGAAGAGTACCTGCGCGCACAAGGGTACGTTGTCAAAACGCGAGCCGCCTGAGCGCATTGCCGAGTGTGGAGCAAGTCGGCCATACTAGGTGATGTCCAAGAACACCCGTAGCATACCCGCTCCAACCCAACTGCCGAAAGTGTCCCACGGTGTGGGCAGCTATGTTTTCGACAGCACGGGCAAACGCTACATCGACGGCTCGGGCGGTCCCGCTGTTTATTGCCTTGGGCATGCGCACCCCGAAGTCAAAGCAGCGATACGCGACCAGCTCGAGCGGATTGCGCACGGCTATCGTTATACGTTCACCAGCGACCCGCTGATTCGCCTGACGGAACTGATCCAGTCGCAAGCCGGCCCGGGATTCGAGCAGCTGCTGTACGTATCAAGCGGCTCCGAAGCCGTCGAGTCTGCGCTCAAGATCGCGCTGCAATTTCACTGGGCGCGCGGCGACCACACACGCACGCGCTTTGTTTCGCGGCAGCGCTCCTATCACGGCAACACGCTCGGCGCGCTCGCGGTTTCGGGCTTCGCACAGCGCAGGAAACAGTTCGAGGGCAGCCTGTTTCCCTGTTCCTTCATTTCCACCGCCAACGCCTATCGACCGGCGGCGGCCGGCACCGCAGATGAATTGACCGATTTCCTCGCGGCTGAGTTCGAGCAGGAAATCCTGCGCCTTGGCGCCGATAACGTTGCTGCCTTCATTTTTGAACCCGTCGTCGGCGCAGCCGGCGGCATGCTGCCGGCACCCGATGGCTATGCACGGAAAATGCGCGACGTCTGTAATCGCTATGGCGTGTTGATGATTGCGGACGAGGTCATGTGTGGCGCGGGTCGCTGCGGCAGCTGGCGCGCACTCGAGCAGGACCAGGTTCTGCCCGACATCATGACCATTGCCAAAGGTCTCGGCGGTGGTTACATCCCGCTAGGCGCAGTCGCGTACTCGCAGCAGATTGCCGACACGATCATTGCCACCGATGGCGCGGTTAACACGGGCCACACGTTTACCGGCCATACCCTGGCCTGCGCGGCGGCCGCCGCGGTGCAGGACATAGTCGTGCGTGACCAACTCGTGCAACGCGTGAAAACACACAGCGCGGCGTTGCAGAAACGACTTGTGAACAGCGTCGGTCAAATCGATGCCGTCGGCGACATTCGCGTACGTGGCTTTTTTGCCGGCGTTGAACTCGTCGCGGATCGTGACAACCGTCGTGCGTTCGATCTGAATTTGAAACTGACCGAGATAGTGCGCGCCCGAACCCTGCAGGAAGGACTGATCTGTTACCCGGTCAGCGGCACGATCGATGGCGCGCAGGGTGATGTTGTCATTATTGCTCCGCCCTACAACGCGAGCGATGCGGAGCTCGACGAGATCGCGGACAAGCTGAACCGTGGCCTGCAGCTCGCGCTCGCCGACATCGGTGCGGCTTAGCAACGTACGATGACTTTCGACCGGCGACAATTCGTACAACTTGGCGCGCTATCCTTGCTGGCGCCGGCCGCCACCGCAGCCGCGACACCCGTGCTGGGCCGGCACCGTGCACGCGCACTCGGCATCACGATCGGCCACTTGCCTCCGGGCCCGTTGAATGCGATCACCGATGTCGCCGGTGTCGAGGTCGGGCACACGACGATTATTTCCGGGCACGGCAAACTCGAGATCGGCGTTGGCCCCGTGCGTACCGGGGTTACCGCAATCTGGCCGCAGCGCAACATCGTGCACGAGTTCCTGCCTTGCGGCGTCGACGTACCGAATGGCAACGGTGAATTCAGCGGCATGCTGGCCGCGAGGAATCTCGGCATATTGAATTCGCCGATTTGCCTGACGACGACCTCCAGCGTTGGCATGGTCCACGATGCGTTGCAAAAGCTGCAGCCAGTTGACGACCTGCCCTCGGGTACGCCGGTGGTTGGCGAAACCTGGGATGACATTCTCAACGACGGGGTCGGGCGACACGTGCACGAGAAGCATGTACTCGAGGCATTGGCCGCCGCTCGCGGTGGCCCGGTTGCAGAAGGCTCGGTCGGCGGCGGTACGGGGATGACCTGTTACGAGTACAAGGGCGGCATCGGTACGGCGTCGCGCGTGATCGAGCAAGGCGGATCCCGGCACACGGTCGGCGTGCTCGTGCAGGCGAATCACGGCCTTCGCTATTTGCTGCGCATCGATGGCGTGCCGGTCGGCGCGGAGTTGAGCCGACAGAGCCCGGCCGAACCGCGTTCTGAGCTGAATTCGGCATTGATGATCATTGCGACCGACGCGCCCTTGCTAGCGCATCAGCTGCAACGCCTCGCACGGCGCGCGACACACGGGCTCGCACGTACCGGCAGCATTTCCAGTAACTCCAGCGGCGATTTCACACTCGCGTTCTCCACCGCCAACCGCATCCCGCGCGAAGCGTTTTACCGCGGCAGGGGCTACGCACTGCAATCGGTCGAGCAGTTCCATATCTTCCCGTATCTCGAAGCAGCCAGCGAAGCTGTGGAAGAAGCGATCATCAACGCGCTCTGCATGGCCGAGGACATGACGGGCATCAACGGTAACTTCGTACCCGCGCTGCCCTTGACCGAAACCCTCGAGATCCTGCGCCGGCACGGGCGGCTTAGCGGTGGCGCTAATGGCTAAGCAGGGACTCTTCAAGGTTGTCGAACTGCCTTTCTGCCAGGCACTGCTGTTCGAACACTGGGATGCCGCGCCGGGACGGTTCTTCGCGGCGTTGCGGACACGCGGTGCTTTTACCTCGCTGCTCGGTAACGGCGTCCTTGAAGAGTTTCGCACCATATCGGGCCCGGTATTGCTCGTACCCTCGTCCGCAATCGGTGGCGTTTACGATGCCGGCCTGCGGCTGGCCGATGCGCGCAGTCTTGATGCGGAAATCGACCAGGGCTGGACGCCATTAACGATCGGCATCGACGTCACAGCGCCTGCGCGGCCGGACAACTGGAGCGCGCAATTCCTTGACGCGATCCAGCAGGAAAAAAGTAGCGGCGCAGCACCCTGGCAAAACACTGTGCGCGATGCGAGCGTCGCGGACTATCGCTTGCAGCGACTGCACTGCCATGTCGACGGTAAGCAGGCCGCCACGATTTTGGCCACCGATGCACCACTGTTGCCGCAGCAGCTGCAACGCCTGGCCGACCTCGGTGAGGCGCCGGTCACTATCGCCGTCGCGCTCGGCAATCGCCTGCCGCGAGTCGAGGTCAGCGAGTTGCAACAGATTGACGCCGTCTCGGAACAGCAGCTCGCTCCGTTGCTCAGCGCCGCGCGGCGCCTCACTCGATAACGGGCAAGACCAGCGCCGACGGATTTTCGGTGTCGTGGTGTACCTTGATCGTTGCAGGCACCGATGCGGCGGATTCAATTTCTGACAGACCAGTTTGCAGGTTGCGCGACAGGTGCGGCGCGAACGATGCACTGACTTGCAGGCGAATGCGATGCCCAACATCGAATCGATTTGCAGTCAGCAAACCATCAATACTCACCGCAACGATCTCACCGGGTAACAACATCGGGTTTTTTTGCCCGTCCCGGTAACTGACACGCTGCACATCGGTTCCGGGACTCATCAGGTTGATGGCGCGGCCATCCGGATAGACATCCAGCAGCCGAACCCAGAGATCAAAATCAGGACAATCACAGGAGACAAATAGCGTCGCCGTCGCGCTGCCCGCCATTGTCACAGCATGGGTCAACGCATCGGTATCAAAAATCATCAGGTCCTTGCGTTCTTCGAGCGCCTGGTAATCGTGTGGTCCGAAGACTTTGTGGGGATCCGTCACCGGAGCTGCGGGGTCCGCGTGAAAATCGGACGCGGCTTCTGCCGTCGCCGTACTGCAATCACCGAGCGTCGCTGCGTCGCCCTGCCCTCGCAGGCAAACGCGCCATAGCTCAGCTTCAGCCGGTGGCCACTGCGATGACTGCCGCCATTCATTGCTGCCCATAACGAAATAGCGCACCGCGCTTTCGCTCAACTGTTGGCTGGCCGTGCGTTTCAGATGTGTGTCGAAAAAATCCAGCACAACGTCGTCGTAATCGATCGTCGACTCCGGCCCGAAGTCGAGTTCGTCGATCCGGCTTTTGCCCATGGCTGATACCCCGTGCATCCAGGGCCCGAGAATCAGCTCGGAGCGTGCCGCTTTACCCTGGCGAGCTGCGACCAGGCCATTGTGATTCGTTACTGCGCCTTCGGGTCCGTAGGCTTCGTCGTACCAGCCACTGATATTCAGGACGGCGGCGTCGGTTCGCGCATAGCGACCGCGAATCTCGGCCCAGGACCACCATGGGTCCGTGGGGTCGTGCTCCAGCCACTCGAAATAGAACGGCGCTTCGTCACGCAGTATCGGTAAGTCGGCGAGCGGCAGGTGCGACAGCACTGCGTCTCTTTCGCGCTCCCAGGCAGCGGCAGCCTCCGCTTCACTGGAGGCGCCCGGCAAGCCGAGGCGAACGCGTGCGTCGGGCGCGATGTTGAGATAGACCCAGGGCAGCCATGACAGGTCGAACACGCCATTCATATAGACGAAATTGCCCGGCGACGAATAGGTCATGGCCGGCACCATGGCCTTGAGGTGCGGCGGCGACTGCACGGCGGCCAGCCATTGTGCCGCGCCCGGATAGGACAGCCCGAAAGTCCCGATGTCACCGTTCGACCAGGGCTGTCGTGCCGCCCATTCAATCGTGTCGTAGCCGTCCTGCGCTTCGTTGCGATACGGGTTGAACAAGCCTTCGGACCCATAGCGCCCGCGAACATCCTGCAGCACGACGGCGTAGCCGCGTTCGACTGCGCGCAGATGCGTCTGGTAGGCATTGGCCGTATCCAGACGGTCATAAGGTGTGCGGTAGACAAGCACCGGGAAAGGGCCGCCGCAACCAGGTCGATAGACCGTTGCGCGCAGCACGACACCATCGCGCATAGCAACAGCGACGTCATCGTCGACGATAAATTCCTTGCGCTCGCAAGCGGCCAGCCACGCGACGCAGATGAAGACGACTCCCGCTGTGATGATCCGCACGAACATCATTGCGCCGCCTGGAAGCCGCCCAGAAACGAGACGAGGTTAGCGCCGAGCGCGTCGCTGAGGTAACCGCCTTCCTGCACGAGCACCGTGGGCAATCCCAGCGCACCGAGCTCAGTACCGATCTGGGCAAATCCCGGCGTCGTAATGCTCATGCCGTGAAACGGATCACCCTCGTGCGCATCGAGGCCCAATGCAATCACGAGCGCCTGCGGCGAAAACGCCGCGACAATATCGAGTGCCGTGGTCAGCGTTTTCAGGTATTGCCGATCGTCCGTACCCCGCGGCAGGGGCAGATTCACATTGAAACCATCGCCGTCACCCGCGCCATGTTCATTCTTGTAACCCCAGAAGAACGGGTAGAAGCGAATCGGATCTGCATGAATCGATACCGTCAGCACATCGCTGCGCTCGTAAAAAATTCGTTGCGTACCATTGCCGTGGTGCACATCGATATCGATGATCGCGACGCGCCCGAATTTTTTCCGCAGCTGCTGTGCGGCGATCGCACTGTTGTTGATGTAGCAAAAACCACCGGCCAGGTCCTGCGACGCATGATGACCGGGTGGACGGGACAGCGCATAGCAGGCTCGTTCGCCCGCGATGACCTGCTCTGCGGCATGCGCGGCCGTCATCGCGCTCCAGCGAGCGCTGTGCCAGGTGTCGGCTGAAATCGGGCAGGAGCCGTCATAGACGTGGTAGCCAACCTGCCCTACGGCGGACTTCGGGTAGCCGTCGCTGCGGCTGATCGGATGCACGTTCGGCAAAACTTCCGCAGACGCGCCTTCGATACGTGACCAGCGCGTGTAGATATTCTGCAAGAACTGCAGATAGACCGGCGTGTGCACGGCCGCTATCACGTCATCGCCACAATCCGCAGGTGCTTCTTCGATGAGGCCTGCGCTACGCGCGGCGGCCAGTAGTTGCGTCGCACGATCGGGATGTTCAGGGTTGTCGGCGGGAGCGCCAGAGGACAAAAAATTTTTTGGATAGTGCGCAAGCTGTCCGGCAGAAAACACGACCTTCATAAGTCGTCCACCAGTTTCCGGAACGACTTGCCCGTCGCCGCGTAAATCAGTTCATCGTCGCGCAATTTCAGGCCAGCGCTCAGGTAAAACGCGCGCGCATTCGCGTTTTCGGGCTCCACTGACAGGCGCAAATGATTTGCGCCCCGAGCCTTGCCCCATCTGGCGGCTGCACGCAGCAGTCTCTTGCCTAGCCCGGTACCGCGCGCGTTCGCCGCAACATAGATGTCCTGCACGTAAACACCCGGCGAGCCGCGCCAGGTCGAGAAGTTCAAGAACACGATCGCGAGGCCGACCGGCTCGCCATTCCTGTCGGCGATGAATGCGTGTATCGCCGGCGGGTCGCCGGTCAACGCGGCTGCAATGTCCTTCACGCTGTTCTTGATTTTCTTTTGCGCATCGGTCGCCATCGCGAGCTGCAACAACATCGCGTGCACGACGGCGGCATCTGCAAGCACGGCAGGCCGAATCGCGATATCGCCGGCGTTGTTCAAAATGCGACCTTGTCGGCGCCCTTGAGATGCAACATGGCACGCGCTTCTGCCGGTGTCGCAATCTCATGCCCCAACTCCTCGAGGATGCGTCGGATCTTCTGGACCTGCTCCGCATTGCTGCTGGCGAGGGTGTTTTTCGCGATCAGCAGGCTGTCTTCGAGTCCGACGCGCACATTGCCGCCCAGGATTGCGCCCATGGTTGCCAGCGGTATCTGCATGCGCCCGGCCGACAGCACCGAAAACCGGTAGTCGTCGCCGAGCAGGCGATCGGCCGTGGCCTTCATGTGCATCAGGCTTTCCGGCGAGGCGTCGATGCCGCCGAGTACACCAAGCACGAATTGCACGAACAATGGTTTCTTTATCAGGCCCTCACGCAGGTAGAACGCGAGTGTCTGGATGTGACCGACGTCGTAACACTCGAACTCGAAGCGCGTGCCACAGCCATCACCCAGCGTTTTGAAGATCTGCTCGATGTTGGCGAAGGTATTCTGGAACACGACTTCACGGGTCGCGTCGAGCAGCTTCGGTTCCCAGTCGAACCGCCATTTTGCATGCCGTTTTTTCATCGGGAACAGGCCGAAGTTCATCGAGCCCATGTTCAGCGACGCCATCTCGGGTTCTGCCAGGATCGGTGCGGCGAGCCGTTGCTCGAGGGTCATCAGTGAGCTGCCGCCGGTCGTGATATTGATGACGGCATCGCAACGTCGTTTGATCTCGGGCAGGAACTGCATGAACACGGCCGGATCTGCGGTCGGTTGCCCGGTCGCGGGGTCACGTCCATGCAGGTGCAGTATGGATGCGCCCGCCGCCGCCGCGGCAACGGCCTGGTCAGCAATTTCCCGTGGCGTTATCGGCAGGTGCGGACTCATCGTCGGCGTATGAATCGACCCAGTGACCGCGCAGGTAATGATGATTTTATTCGCCATGAATCCTCTCTGTGCCGCAATTTTGACGCCTGAGTTAGCGTAAAGTACAGCAAAGACTCGCGGGGGACGCACTATGAGAACGGCACAGATCAGTGCACAACTGGTAATAACGATGCTGCTGGCGATGCTATTCGCAGTACCAGCACTTGCCGAACGTGAGCCGGTGTTGAAACAGATCAAGGTGCCGCACAATTATTATTTTCGCGAGATGTACCTGCCGCAAGTGTCGTCCGGCGCGCAAAGCCCGGCCTGGTCGCCTGACGGGCAATCGCTCGTGTACGCCATGCAGGGCAGCCTCTGGCGACAGTCGCCCGGTGACGTCCATGCGGTGCAACTGACCGCCGGTCCCGGCTACGACCACCAGCCCGACTGGTCTCCCGATGGTCAGAGCATCGTCTTTACGCGCTACCTGGCCGATGCCATGGAGTTGCAACTGCTCGACGTTGCTAGCGGCGAAGTACGTGCACTGACATCCGGCGGCGACGTCAATCTCGAGCCGCGCTGGTCACCCGATGGTTCACAGCTGGCCTATGTATCGACAGCCGGCAATGGACGCTTTCACGTTTTTGTTGGCCGGCTTGTTGGCGGCCAATTGCAGGCTGCGGCATTGCTCACCGAGCGGCAAAGTGCGGTCACACGTTATTACTACAGCAGCTACGATCACGAACTCAGCCCCGCCTGGTCCCCCGACGGGCGCGAACTGCTGCTGGTAACCAATCCGGAAACACCGTACGGATCCGGCGAAATCTGGAAATACACAGTCGACGGCAGTGCGGCCCCCGCACTCGTGCAAAGCGAGGAAACGAGCTGGCGCGCCCGACCCGACAGCGCCCCGGATGGGCGTCGCGTCGTCTATGCCTCCTACCTGGGCCGGCAATGGCACCAGCTCTGGGTGAAGTCGATTACCGAACGCGGCGAACCGTTCCCGCTGACCTACGGTGACTACGATGCTTCGTCACCGCGCTGGTCGCCCGCGGGTGACCGCATCGCGTATGTAGTCAATGAATTTGGCAACACCTCGCTGCGCATTCTCGAGCTGCCGAGCGGCAAGATGACCGACCTCAGGGTTGCGACGCGAAAGTATCTGCAGCCGACCGGAATATTGCGACTGCAGGTTGATGGCAGCAACGGTGACGATGTCGCCTATCGCGCATCGATTATCGGCGCCGATGGCCGTGCCTATGCACCGCATGACCGCTGGATGCACGCTGACGACCAGTTCGATCGGGCGCAACGCAAGGAAGAGGTGCGTTACTTTCATGCGACGGGCGACGTCGAGATCGAGCTGCCGGTCGGCGACACGAACGTCATCGTCTGGCGCGGTATGGAGACCACCATCGAGCGCCACACTGTGAAGATCGCGGAACGGAAAACGACCAGTCTTGACATGACGATGCACGCGCTCGACCTGCCGCGGACGTGGCAGGGCTGGCATGGCGGTGATGTGCACGTGCACATGAACTATGGCGGCATCTACCGCAATACGCCGGCCAATCTCGTCAACCAGGCTGCCGCAGAAGACCTTGATGTGGTCTTCAACCTGGTTGTGAACAAGGAGCAACGAGTACCGGACGTTACGTACTTCTCAGGCAAGGCGGACGCAGCATCCAGTGCCGATGTCGTCGTGCAACACTCGCAGGAGTTCCATACCAGTTACTGGGGCCACCTTGGCGTACTGGGATTGCGCGAGCACCTCCTGATGCCAGACTACTCGGCCTATCCCTACACCGCAGCCGCAAGTATTTATCCGGACAACGTAACGGTGGAGGACATGGCTCACGAACAGGGTGCGATCGTAGGCTACGTACACAACTTCGACCCGCCGGCACCGGACCCTGCAACAGACGCACGGCTGACGAACGCGTTACCCATCGACGCCGCACTGGGCAAGGTCGATTATTACGAAGTGCTCGGTTTCGCCGACCACAGGACTTCGGCCGAAGTCTGGTATCGCCTGCTCAATTGCGGTTTTCGCATCAGCGCCGCGGGCGGTACGGACGCCATGGCCAACTATGCGTCGTTGCGCGGCCCGGTCGGCATGAATCGCACCTACGTTCGGGTCAAGAACTGGCCCGCCGATGCTGACGCGCGACGCGATGTGTGGATTGAGCACCTCAAAGAGGGCAAGAGCATGGCAACGAATGGCCCGCTCGTCGGCCTGACGGTCAACGGCAAGAGCCCGGGCGCAGTGCTTGAATTTGATGCGCCACCGCGCATCGACTATGGCGGCTTTCTGCGTTCCATTGTGCCCATCGACGAACTCGAGATCGTATTCAACGGCAAGGTTATTCGCCGTATCGAGCTCGCCGGCGATTCGATGTCAGCAACCTTCAGCGGCGAGATCGGCCTCACCGAGAGCGGCTGGCTGGTGTTGCGCGCATCGAGCCGGCGCCCGCACCCGGAAATCCTGGATCTGTATCCATATGCGACGACGAGTCCGATCTACATCAACATTGGCGGCAAGGGACCGCAGTCTGCCGTGGACGCCGAGTATTTCCTAGCGTGGTCGGAACGAGTTCGGGCAAGCGCACTCGCACACGAGGACTACAACTCAGAGCGCGAGAAACTTGAAGTGCTGCGGCACATCGATGAGGCGATCGCTGTATTCGAAAGCATGCGCTGAGACAGCGGCGCAACCCCCCCGAAATCAACCAGAAGCTGCAAAGAGGGGGTATGCAGTTCGCGCGATTGATTCCGGGTGGGGAAAGTTACCCTGTGCTGATTACAGTTTCCAGGCAAAGGCAATCGCGACAGTCGTGCCCGGGTCCTCCTGGAACACAACGACGCCTTCGCGCTCGATATCGATCGTCGAGCCAAGGATATTCTGCGCCACCAGTTTCACCGTCATTCGTTCCGTGGGATACCAGAAATAAGTGAAGTCCAGCGATTCGAAAGGCTGTTCGTAACCATCCGGAGCACCATTGCGTCCGGCGACAAAAAGACGTTCGCCAAAAATATTGTAAATCACTGACGCTGTATGGCGTGCATTCGGTGAGTCATAGCCGAGCATGATGTTGGCAACATATTCGGACGCGCCAGTCAGGGGTCGCGACAGGTTGGTCGGCGAGTTCGCGTTTGCGCCCGCGATCAGTTCCGAATCCTGCAGCGTCAGGTTGCCCTGCATGAACATCGTGTCGAAGAAGCCACCGAGAAAGCCGAGCTCTTTCAAGCCTTCAAATTCGATACCGTTCAAGGTCGCGGATTCCGCATTAACGACTTCACGCGCGATGGTTGTATCCGATGCTGGAATTTCAAAGAACTCAATCGGATTCTCAATGTCCTTGTGGAACAGAGTTACCGTAAGGTTGTCGCCGCTCTCAAAATACCACTCGGCACGCAGGTCAATATTCTCCATGTCAGCAGGCACAATCCCGGGGTTGCCGCGAATCAGGTCGCCAGTGATTGGGTCGACATAGCTCGAGGCGGTAATTTCACGCAGATCGGGCCGTACAGCCGTCTCGCTGTACGCGAGGCGTAACTGGAACGTTTCCGCCCAGAAATCGCCCATGTAAGTCGTGGAAATGGTGGGGTACACCGTGTCTTCATTGAAACTGCCTGACTCCAGCGTTTCGACATCGGTGGTGACCTGGGGATCGTCTTCGGAGTAGCCGAAGGGATTCCATGACACCGCTGTCTGCCGATAGTCTTCCCAGCGAGCCCCGGCGGCGACACGCCAGGTTTCGTTCCAGGTCCAGTCGATCTTGCCCCAGGCCGCGTCGGTCATGGTTGCAGCCAGGTAGCTGTTGGTGTTCGAGCCTTGCCGGTCGAATACAATATTATTGGCATAGGTCTGGTTGCCACCGCTGCCAGTGCTGGCCGTCAGGATGTTGCTGTCAGAAAAAACTTCGCCAAGAGAACCTTCCAGTACCGACGGATCGGATACATTCAGGTAGCCGAGGCTGAACTGCGCCTGGTAGTAAGTGCGGACCTTCTGGCCGTGATCATAGCCGCCGCTGAACTCGACGTATGAGTTTCCCGTCGTCCAGGGCAGGGTCGCCGACCAGCCATAGTTCTCCACCTCGTCGTCGAGGTCTGTGAAGCGATAATCCGCAGCGCTCGAAGTCAGGCGTACGGATTCATCGAGCACTTCACCAGTGACTGGATCCGTACGCGTTTCAGAGCTCACCAGTACGCGACTCGGAATCTCGGTTTCGGCCGTTGAGTCAGACCAGAACCAGTCAATGTGAGTTTCTTCCGGCGCCCATTTCACCAGCTTGCCGAGAAACGGAATGGCCTCGCGAGTCGCTGCACCGAGATAATGCGAGCCTGTGACCTGGTTAGTAAGCATGTTGCGCTCTTCAAATTCCAGCCGGTAATCGCGGAAGCCCAGCCCGCTGGATCTGACCCGATTCTCGTTAAAGAAGTCGAATACTTCGGTTTCATCGTCGGTATTGCGCAGATACAGCGTGGTGCTGGAAATGTCGTGTTCGCCGAGGAATGACGCTCCGAGATTCAGAGTTCCGGCGATGTTGACACTCTCGGTCGCTTCCTCGCGCACGCCGTTCTGTTCTTCCGGGACGGCGAACGCGGCGGTTGTGGTACGCCGCCAGCGCGAGTCGGTCTGGTAGGAGGCGCCAACATTGAATCCGAGCTGCGTGTCCGTGCCGACATCAAATTTGTTGCCGATGCTGACGCGAGCTTTGATGTCGGGATTGACACTTTCTTCCTCGATGTCGATATTGCGATTCAACGCCAGAGCCAGGTCGCGATTCTCTGACTGGGCGTCAAACAGCGACGCCGAAGAATCCTGGCGCTGCAGGAAATTCAGGATGTTGTTAACACTCGGATCACCCTGGTAATTGTTAACCGCGGTGAGAATGGTCGACGACAAGGCTCGCGTGCCATCATCTGTACCCAGCGAGTCATCGCCGCCGCCCGAGTAGCTGTTTACCTTGCTCGGATTCTCCGAATTCCAGCCGCTGCTAATTTCCAGCTGCGTCGTGAAGCTGTCGGGGATTCCCTTGGTGCGGATATCAACCGAACCGCCGCCGAAATTGGCTGACAGGTCGGGCGAATACGATTTCTGCACACGCAACGACTCTACGATGGAGGTCGGAAATACATCCAGCGGAATGACATTGCGGGTCAGGTCGGGGGAAGGTATCTGCGCACCGTTAAGAGTCGTTTGCGTGTAGCGTTCACCGAGTCCGCGAATGTAGACAAACTTGTCCTGAACGAGTGTGATTCCAGGAACGCGACGTAACGCAGCGCCCACGGTGGAGTCGCCAAGCCGCGCAATCGTATCTGCACCGAGCAGGTCGGCAGCGAAGGCGTCGCCCATGCGTTCATTCACGAGCTGCTGGCTGGAGTAGATGAAACGTCCCAGCACCACGAGCTCTTCGATTTCGCCGGTATCCTCTATCGGATCTTCGGCGGCCGCTATGGCGACTGGCACAACAGCGGCCGCCATCATCTCGATGCCGTCCAGATCTGCTGCCGGCTCCTGGGCCAAAGCCGCTCTGCAAAGCAGGGCGGCCAGGGCGATACCGCACGGGATCGGGAGTGCTATTGTTTTTAGCTTTCGCATGTTCGTCTACTCAAACCAGAGGGCTTGCCCGCGATTGTCAGGGTGAATGCCGTAGGTCCAGCCTGCGGTCCAGTCGTCCGTGAGGCTGACTGCGCCGAGTATGTCGGTCGCCACGCCGCTGGTCGGGGCCGTCGACGCGAGCGGCGCTACGCCGTCAATCAACGATACGTTCCACATCAGGGAACCGATCGGCTGCGTGCCTTCCAGCAGCTGCAGGTCCGCATCGGCCGCAGCCGTCGGATCCTTCGCCGTGCCGCTGGCCACGGTGGCGAACTGCGCGCCCTGGCCTTCCGCAATCGCCTGCTCGTTGCTGTTCTGGTTTTCCTGACAGGCAAACACGACCGAGTTCAGCTGCATGACGGTTTCCGGATTAGCGATCCTCAGGCAGTAATTGTCCGTGAGCGAGGTCGTGTCGTTAGCGCCGAATGAGGAGATGACCACCGAGTCATTGATGGTCGGCCAGATACCTTCGCGGAAGATCCAGCCATTTCCAGTGCCGTGTGTACCACCCACGTTCGGCGTTACGATGCAGGTCAGGTTGGAAATGGTCGGCCGGCTGTTCAGGCCACGTGCGACGAAGTCATCACGCACTGTCTGCGCCAGGCTCGAGTAGGAACCCAGGCCATCCGACTCGATGCAATGCTGGCCGTTGGTTTCCTGCTGGATCACGAGCGCATTTGTGATCGAGCCATTCCAGCCTTCGTCGATGTCGATGGAATCGTCGCGCACATAGACTGCGACATAATTGTTGAAGCTGACGGAACCGCCAAACATCTCGATGCCGTCATCGTAGGTCGAGTAAACCTGCAGATTTTCAATCGCCGTTCCGCTGCCAACACCACCGAAGGAAATGCCGTTAAGCTCGCTGCCGTTGGCAACTTCGGCGCCGGTATGCTTGACCACCACGTAACGCAGGATGCCGGAATCGTCAGCATCATTGTCGCCACCGTATTGTGATTCGTCATCGCCGGCCGAGCCCTCGGCTTCGATGTGGCATTCGGGATTCGCCGGATCGAGCATGAAGCCCGCGGTTCCACGGGTACCGACGTACGCGCACTTGTTGCTGACGCCGAAACCATTGATCACCATGCCACCCCACTGCTGTACGTCCTCAGGCACAACCGTGCCATTGAGATCGGATGTCGAGGTAATCGTGATCGGCTCTGAGGCCGTGCCGTTCGCCAGGATCTGCGAGCCACGGTTGATGATGATGAAGTTACTGTTGTTCTGGAACGCCAGGACGGCACCGGCCTGGATCGTCAGGGTCGGACCATCACCGCCTTGGGCAATACCGGCTGCCTGCAGATCCGCATTGCTGCGGTGCGTTTCACCAACAAACAGGCTGCTGGTGAATATGTGTGCACCGCCATCAGCGAGCTTCGGCAGCAACAGGTCGACCGTGAGATTGTTCTTCGGGCCAACGAACGACGAATCATAAGTGCAGTTGCCATCGGCATCGGCTGTACCGCTGATGGTCTGGCCGCTCTTCTGGTACGACGCGCAGACGGCGTTCGCGTTGCCGCCGCCGTTATTGACGGTGTTATTACTGTCGCTAACGTTGGTACTCGGAGCGACGTTGATGTCACCGCTGGAACAGGCCGCGAGCAGCGCGCCGCAGGTAATGGTGGTGACGAGTTTCTTGACGTTCATTTTGTTTCCTCTCAATAAAAATCGGCGGGATGCGTTCCCGTTTGACGCGCAATGTAGTCGGGTAATATGCAAGGCACGTGACAGCTACGTTAAGGCTTTGTTACAAGACCGATCAGCGCTCGAGCGAGAAGCGGTAGCCGCTGCCACGAACAGTCTGGATGTATTTGGCGTAGGAAAAAGGCTCCAGCAGGTTACGCAGCCGTCGTATATGGACATCGACCGTGCGCGGGCCAACAATTGCATCGGCGCGCCAGACATGCGCCAGCAGCTGGCCCCGGCCGAACACCCGGTTCTGGTTATTCAGCAGGAACAGCAACAGGTCGTACTCACGTGGCGCGAGCGACAGAAAACTGCCATCCGCCGAGACGCGGTGGCCGATGTTGTCGATGGTGATGCCGCCGGCACTGATCGCGTTTGTACGCAGCAGCGCCGCTGGTCGCCGGAGACAGGCGGCCACCCGGGCCACGAACTCCTTCATATTCAATGGCTTGGAGATGAAGTCGTCGGCACCTGATTCGAGCGCACTGACGGCGTTTTCGACGCTGCTGCGGGCCGAGGTCATGAGCACGCGCATCGAGCGCAGCTCGTCGTTCTGTTTCAGGTCGCTGAGCAGTTCCATGCCCGCGAGGTCTGGCAGCTGGCAGTCACAGACCAGAAGGTCCGGTCGTTTGCGGTGCATGGCATTGAAGGCTGCGCGCGCGTTTTCCGTAGCGCTGACATCGTGCCCGAGTTCACGCAGGCTGCTGACTATTTGTTGCTGTGCCGCCGGATCGGCGTCGACGACCAGGATAGAGGCCAATGTCATGTTTTCCACCAAGGAGAATTCTCCATGCAGGAAAACACGGGCTGTTTACAGCCTGTTTACGTTTTTGTTTCGGTATTGTTACAGCGTTGGGCGGCCGGTGAGCCAGACATATTCGAGATTTTGCAGTGCGGTAATGTCACCGCGCCAGTTCGACTCCAGCTGTTGCCAGGTTGCGGCAGCAGCCGCGTCTCCGGTTGCTTGCTGCGCCCTGAAAAGACCGAGTAATGCCAGCAAGCGGCCCGTGTTGCGACTCAGCGAACCCTGAAAATACGCGATGGCCGCTTCCGACTGGCCCAGCACCAGGTACATTTCGCCGAGCAGCTCGCCAGGTGGTTTTGGCGCATGCGGCGGGCCGTAATACAGTGCCCGACTATTCTCTTCGGCAACCGCCGTTGCCATGATCTGCAGTGCCTTTTCGGTTTCGCCTTCGCGAAACGCCAGCAATGCCTCCATCTCGCGCAGGATAATCGTCGCCAGCAGGTAGCCGTCGGCAGAGACACCGTCCTCACTATCATGCAACCCGTCCGCCACGCTTAGCACAACCGCGTCGGCGATCTTCGCGTCCAGCACCTTGATTTCCGTGCGCAGCGCATCGAGGTCGTTAGCGGCAGCGCCACGAAAGGCCGTCGCGAAACATTCCGTCGCGATATCAACCAGGCCCAGGCCCGCTGTGTCGGTGCGTGCCAGTACCGGTGCGGCCAGCGCATCGTCGACAGCATAACTCGCACGCATCATCGCGTTGTGTGATCGATTTCTATCGTCAGGCGATGCAAGGACGTCATCGCGCATCATTGCTAGCGTCGCACGCGCCTCCTCGTACCTGCCCTGCTGCAGCAGCGCGTACTCGAGCCAGTGCAGCGCATGCTTGCTGCGATTCGCCGGGTCGCGCCCGGGCCTGAGCAGGCTCTCCTCGGATACGCGCACTGCGTTTGCATTCGCCACAACCACTTCATCCCACATCCCGAGCGAGGTGTAGATGTGCGACACCATGTGCTGCGCATGCGAGGCAGACGGCGCAATCGTCGAGTACTCGCGTGCTGCGCGCAGCCCGAGCGGCGCGTGCACCTGGTCGTCATAGCTGTGAATCAGGTAGTGTGCGGCGCCCGGATGTTGTGGCTGTTTCGCAAATACTTCTTCAGCAATCGATGCGGCTTTCATATAAGTGCGAAAGTCGCGCTCATAAACGGAGCCGAGGATCGACAGCGCGTAGAACGCCGCTGCTTCGAGATCATCGGGATAGTCGACATGCATTTTCTGCATGGTATTCATGTAGGCGATATCGCGCGACGACTTGTCGCCCTCGCCGAACAACACCGATACGGCGCTGAGGTAACGCTCTTCACGTTCGGTCGCACGACGCTCACCGCGCGGCGCGAGTTTCGCCAGTGCCGCGAGCGCTGCATCCCGGTCCTGTTGTTCCCACAGCGGGTGATTGTGCGTCATCGCCTGGCCCCAGATGGCCATGACAAAGCCAACATCGATCGCCTGCGCCTCAATGAATGCATCGTGCGCGTCGTCGAATTCAAAGCTGTGCAGCAGCTTCACGCCGCGCTCGAAGGCATCCTGCGCCGCGGGCGCGCCCGAGGTCGGAAAATCCAGCACGCCGAGGATCAGCGGCACGGAGTGTTCGCCGTGGCCATGATGCCCCTGCCCCTGGGCGGGGACCATTGCCACGAGACTTAACGCAAGCAACGCAATCCGCGCGATCACTGTTGCACCTCGTAGTCAGCATTGAACGGCGGCAGGCCAACGACCGCGCGATCGCGATTGAGCGTGGCGAGCATTATCGCCTGGATGTCTTCAAGTCGCGAATCGCCGTCCAGCACTGCAAGAGCGGGCACGACTTCGGTCAGCTTTCCCGCCGGGTTCCAGCCATTGTCCACCGCCTGTTGCAGATAGCGGAAGGCCTCGTCCTTGTCGCCGAGCATGGCGTGGTGCAAGGCCATGTTGCCCCAGAAGACAAAGTTATTGACGCCTTGCTCGACCATGCGTTTCATCCAGCGATCGACCAGCTGCAGCGCCTCCTCGGCGCCGAGGTAATCGACCGGCCGCTCGCCGACGCCGATGACATTCGCACCCGCTGCGTGCAGCGCGCGCACGAACTCGCGCTGGTTGGCCGGAAAACTCGGTTCGATGAATATCACGTTCATGCCAGGCCGCCCAATTTTCGGAACAGGTCGACGTACTGTGCCCCCTGGCGTTCCCAGGAGAAGTCCAGTGCCATGCCATTCTGCATGACTTTTTGCCGCAAAGGCTTGTTGGCGTAAAGATCCAGTGCCGAACGCATGCCCCAGCGCAGGCCGTGCTCGTCGTAATGATCGAACACGATGCCGGTACCCTCGCCGGTGCCCGGGTTGACCAGCTGCACGGTATCGGCCAGCCCGCCGGTTTTGCGCACGATGGGAATCGTGCCGTACTTGAGGCTGTACATCTGGTTGAGGCCGCAGGGTTCGTACAGCGATGGCATGAGGAACAGGTCGGCACCTGCCTCGATCCAGTGCGCCAGCTTGTTGTTGTAGCCG
Organism: Pseudomonadota bacterium; assembly: GCA_027618995.1. Lineage (GTDB taxonomy): Bacteria > Pseudomonadota > Gammaproteobacteria > Steroidobacterales > Woeseiaceae > UBA1847. Next base: position 43,010 of record JAQCGO010000010.1, read on the forward strand.
TTGTAAAAACACACGCGATCGCGAAACGCCTGCTGCAGGCGGGTAAAGAACTGCTCGTAGCGGGCCTCGCCGTTGCCGAGAATGGCGAGCGAAAAATCGCGTTCGAGCAGCAAGCCGGGCACTACGTGCTCGACAAGCTCAAGACCTTTTTGTCCGACCAGCCGGCTGACGATGCCGATGAGTGGCTGCGCTACACCGCCGGTGAGTCCCAGGTCCTGCATCAATGCACGCTTGCAGACAGTCTTGCCGGCCAGGTCGTCGATCGTGTAGTTCGCCGGGATCATCGCATCCGTGGCCGGATCCCACTCCGTGTAATCGACCCCATTCAGGATACCAATCACCGAGTCGCTGCGCTGGCGCAGCAGCTCATCCAGCCCGACACCGTATTCAGCGCTCTGAATCTCGCGCGCGTAAGTCGGGCTTACTGTGGTGATCAGGTGCGCGTACAACAGGCCGGTCTTGAGGAAATTGATGCGTCCGGCGGCAAGATCTGCCTGGTGCAGGTGCCCCGCAGCGCTACCGAGATTCAGGTCATTCAGAATGCTGGCTGGAAAGACGCCCTGGTAGCCGATGTTGTGAATCGTCATCACCGAGCGGGTGTTCTTGAACAGTTCATCCCAGGCGTAGACGGTGCGCAGGTACATCGGCATCAGCGCCGTATGCCAGTCGTGGCAACTGAAAATGTCCGGCGCGAAACGCATGCGCTGGCACATTTCAATCGCCGCGCGCGACAACAGGATGAAGCGCAGGTGTTCGTCCTTGTCCTCGGTATAAATGCCGGCCCGCCCGTACAACTCGGGACAGCGCAATAGGTAAACCGGCACGTCGGTACCCGGCAGCGTGGTCTTGTCGATCGAGTAAGTCACATCCCACGGGCCGATGCGCATGCCGATGTTCTGCAGCTTTGCCACAGGCTTGATCGCCAGCCCCTGCGCCTCGAGTCTCGCATAGCGCGGCATCAGCAGCCGCACATCGTGACCGGCGCGATGCAGATAGGCCGTCAGCGCCGCAGCGACGTCGGCAAGGCCGCCGGTTTTTGCGAGCGGCGCGACTTCTGCGCTGGCCAGACAGATCTTCAGTTTTTTCCTGCTAACCAAGGAATGTCCGATGCGGCGAATTGGGGTGTTATTCTAACCCGGTGAATGTATTGATCATATCGCCGGGTTATCCGGCGGACATGCCCGAATTCACGCGCGGCCTCGCGAATCGGGTCGAAGGCGACGCCTGTGATGTCGCGAGGCAACATGACGCACCACTGGATCCAGGCATTCTCGAGCACCTCGAGTGGCGATGGCATGTAACACGAGATCGAATGCCACACCGGTTTGCCATCTATCATCACACTGTCAAACGAGTATTCCGTGCCGCGAACAAATTCTTCGAACAACGTCGGGTTGTCGGCACGCAATGGGTAGCGTTGCAGGTAGTTCGAGAGCGCGGCGCCGTCGTCGAGACGAAATGTGCCCTTGCCGCCCGCGCCGGCCGGTGGCTTGACCACGAGCGGGAAACCGACCGTTCCGGCAAAAGATTCCGCCGCGCTACGCTCGGCAACCAGCGCATGTCGCGCGCATGGCACACCTGCCTCACGCAACACGGTTTTCATCCGTGCCTTGTCACGAAAATTGTGCGCGGCCGCGACGCTCAGGCCCGTAATGCCCAGTTGCTGCCGGGCAACCGCCAGCGGTACCTGTAATTGTTCGAGTGTCGCCAGCAATCGTGACGCGGGCCCGTGGCGCTGCTGCAGCGCTTAGGCCGCACGCACGATCTGGGCCGGATCGAGTGCATCGTCAACGCGCCAGTGCCCCTTGATGCGCTGGCGCAGACCATCGGGCAGGCGTTCGAACGGATCCTGGCTGATGACGGAAAGATCAACGCCATCCAGCTGTGCCGCACCAGCGATAAAACGTGTTGTCGCGTCCATGAAAAATGGGGCGGTAAAAATAGCGTGTTGCTTCATCCGCATCATCATATCCGTTCCGCTCGCACAGCGCAGAAGTGTGCTGCTACAGTGCGCATCGTGCGCAGCATGCTAGTCACCGCCATTTCATTGTTCGCCGTATCGTCGCCGGCGATTGCGACACCTTTGAGCGAACTGCAGGGCTCTGTGGAGTCGATCGCGGCGGCGTCCTGGCGTATTGATGGGCTCACGTTCGAACTGCAGCTGTCCGAATCCGGACTGGCCGCCACCACACGAATCGCGAGTATCCACCTGCTCGAGTCCGGCGAGCGCTTCGACGACATCATCGTCGGCTGCGAACGCGTTGCATTGAGCAACATCGCGATCTCCTGCCCGGCCGCCACCTTTACCGCGACCCTGCCCGCGATAGGTCAGCAGACGCTGCACGGTTCATTCATCCATACGACCGCTGGTGGCAGCACCGACGTTGTGCTGACGAACGTCGCGATCGCGGGCGGTACGGCTCGCGTCGAGATCCACGCCAGCGGCGATGATCTGGATGTGCGCTTTGCCAGCGAGCGATTGCAGCTCGATGGACTATTCGAGGTTGCCAACGCACTCGGCGTTGATCTCCGCGAATACACGGCGTCCGGCAACACGGCAATGACCGGCCGCCTGCGCGTGCTGGCCAATGGAAGCACGCATACCGAGCTGGTGACGGACTTCAGCGCTGCGTCGATCGCTAACGAATCCGGCACCATAGCGACGGACAAGCTCGGCGGTCAACTCGAACTCGATCTTGAAACCGACGGCGATGACGTACGCTTCGACCTGCGACTTCTGAGTAACTCGGGCGAGGCGTATCTCGAGCCGGTCTATGCCAACTTCAGCGAACACGCGCTGGTTTTGCACGCCGAAAATGTCAGCAGCAACGATCTCCTGACCTTTACCGTTGCGAGTTTCGAGCTGGAACAGGAATCGCTGGTGCATCTGAACGGCGAGGCCACGATTTCACTAGCACAGGATGACCACTCACCGACACGCCTGTCCGGCGCTATCGAGATCACCAATACGGCGGTCAACACCGTGTACACGAGCCTGTTGCAGGTCGCCATGGCAGGAACCGCGCTCGGCGATCTGCAAACGGCAGGCACCGTGTCCGGCGCAGTCGTCATTGACGACAACACGCTGAGCTCTGCCCGGCTGTCGCTGGTGGACCTGGTACTCGATGACCGCCAGGGGCGGTTCGCCGTGTATGGTCTGAATGGCGAAATCGACTGGCCCGGCGCCGCTGGCGAGGTAGCGTCGGCAAGCATGCTGCGCTGGGACAACGGCTTGGCCTACAGCATTGCGCTTGGCGCCGCGACCGCGGAGTTTCGTCTCGGCGATGACGATATCGTTTTGCTGGCACCGCTGCGGCTGCCCACCATGGGCGGTGCGTTGCTGCTCAAGCAACTCGAGATGCATGACTATAGAACACCGGCTGCCAGAGGGATTCTGGATGCCGAACTCGAGCCGATCCAGATCGGCCAGCTCGCAGGCGCCTTCGGCTGGCCGGCCTTTTCCGGCACCTTGTCGGGGCGGCTGCCGCTGCTGCAACTGGCGGACGAAGCCGCAACCATCGGTGGCACTTTGAGCGCGCGCGCATTCGACGGCGATATCGAGCTGTCAAAACTTCGTATCGAACAACCTTTCGGCCTGGTGCCGCGACTGTATGGTGAGGTGCAGCTGCGCAACCTGGACCTGCAGCTTATTACCGAGGCCTTTTCCTTCGGTCTCATTCAGGGACGGTTAAGCGGCGACGTGACAGGATTACACATGGAAAACTGGAGTCCGGTCGCCATGGGCATGCATTTCTATACACCGAAGGGTGACAAGTCGCAGCGTCGTATCAGCCAGCGGGCCGTCGAAGACCTGGCCAGTGTCGGTGGCGGTGGCGCAGCAGCAATCCTGTCAACGGGCATGCTGCGTTTTTTTGAAGTTTTTGCGTACCAGCGCATCGGCTTGCGTTGCGTGTTAGGCGATGGAATTTGCGTGATGAGCGGCGCAGGAGACGGCCCGAATGGCCAGGGATTTTATATTGTCAAAGGCAGTGGATTACCGCGAATTGACGTTGTTGGATTTCGCGATCAGGTAAGCTGGGCACGATTGGTTCGGCAACTGGTGGCAATAAGCAATAGCGGCACGCCGACGTTGAATTAGCACTGGAAGTCTGCATTATGAACAAAGTAACGATTTCGATTACGGCACTGCTTGCGGCGTTTGCCGCCGCCTGCGTCACGATCAATGTGTATTTTCCTGAAGCTGCGGCCGTTGAGGCGGCTGACCGGATCATCGACAAGGTAATTGGCGACGTTGACAGTGGTGCGTCGCTCGAATCGCCGCGGCCGGCTGGCCATGAGCCCGTGCTGCTCGCCTTCGCGCGTGGCGTCTCCGGTTTTCTGATCAGCGACGCGAATGCGCAGTCGCAAATTGACTTTGACAAACCGTCGCCTGAGAAACTCGCGCTCGAAAATTCGCTGGCCGCGCGCTTCCCGTCGCTGAAACCGTACTTTGATTCCGGTGCTATCGGCATCACCGAATCCAGCCTGATCGAGTTTCGCGATCGCAACCTGGTGCCGTTGAAGGACCGCAACTCGGTTGTGCAACTGGTCAATGCCCAGAACAATGACTGGACGGCTCTGTACGCAGAGATTGCGAAGCTGAACGGCCATCCCGAGTGGCAGGACAGCATCCGCCAGACTTTTGCAGAGCGCTGGATCGCAAAGGCGAACAAGGGCTGGTGGTACCGAGACGGTGGGACCTGGAAACAAAAATAAGACCGGATCGAATCGCCCTCGGGATGGGGGCCGCGCTGGGCGCGTTCCTGATGTTCACCATCATGAACGTGTTCGCCAAGCTGTTGAGCGAGAACCACTCGGTTATAGAAATCGCGTTCTACAGAAACCTGATCGCAACCCTGCCGTTTCTGTTTGTTATTTTCGGCCTCGGGCGACGCGAGATTCTCGTGCTCCGAAAAAAGTCTGGCCTGGTCATGACACGCGCCGTGCTCGGCACCGTCTCGCTGGTTGGCACCTTCGCCGCATTTTCGATGTTGCCCATGGCCGACGCGACCGTGCTGCTATTCGCGTCATCCCTGTTCATACCCATACTGAGCGTATTGGTGCTGCACGAAAGCGTCGGCCCCTGGCGCTGGGCCGCTGTGGTTATCGGATTTGCCGGCGTGCTGATCATGGCGCGCCCGAGCGGTGACGTGTATGCGCTCGGCATTGCGATCGCCCTGGGCGCCGCATTCCTGCAGGCGATATTGCAAATCATCCTGCGCCACGTTGGCCAGCACGAACGGCCCGAGACGATTACGTTCTACTTTTTCCTGATTGGCACCATCGTGACCGCATTGCCGCTGCCATTCATTGCTGTCCGCCCAACGGTAGAGGAGATTCCGATGCTGCTGGGCATTGGACTGTCGGGCGCCGCCGCGCAGTGGCTATTTTCGACCGCGTTTCGCCATGCATCCGCGGCGATCGTCACGGTTTTTAATTACAGCGGCATCATTTGGGCAACGCTGTTCGGTTGGCTGATCTGGAATGACTGGCCGTTGCCATTGGTATTCGTCGGCGCAACCGTGGTGATCGCGTCAAACATTTTGATCATCTGGCGTGAAAGTCGACGCCGCGATCTTACCGGTGCTGCGATACGCGCGAAGCTGTAGCTACTCAGGGAATCGAAACTGTAGCTACGACGGCCCGATGATCGGACGGCCACGGTGTAACCACGATATCGGCCTCGGGAGACTTCTCGCCGACGACAAAAACGGACTCGATCCTGCCGGCGGGCGCGCGCATGAATATATAGTCGATGCGATCGTGATGATCGTCGTTGTCGTCGACAGCTGTCGTTGGTGTCCAGGTGTAGCCGGGTTTTTCTATTTCGTCCGGGAATACGGCGCGATAGGTATCGACGAAGCCTAACGACTCAAGCCGTAGTGTCGTTGGATACTGCACCCTGAGCGGATGGCGACCGATCGCTGCGGCACGTTCGGTCCAGTCACGATGCGAGGGCTCATTGAAGTCGCCGGCGACAAACACGGCGTCGACATCGGCGACAGATGCAAGGTCCTGAAGCAACAACTCAAGTCCGGGTCCGCGCGCTGCTGTCGCGGCCGCAATCGCGGCGTCAGCGGTGTCGAGAAAGGGCGCGCCATTATAGGGAATACCCAACAGCTGGTATGGCTGGTAGGGGTAGTCGGTGAGATGAATGCCGAACATCGCAACCTGCCGGTCGGCCGCGTTGATGACCACGCCGAGATCGTTCGCGGTACTTCCTGTAATCGGATACCTACTCAAAATTGCGTTGGCCCACAATGCTTCGTTCTGTTGTTGCTGATCATAAAAGGAATAGCCCAGTGCTGCGGCGATTTCCGGCGCCCGGCTCGGCCCCGTGGCAGGACAGACGGCCGTGCACGGATCCGATTCGGCGCGAACTTCGCCCAACGCAACGATGTCCGGATTAACGGCTCGAATAACCGCCACAGTTTCATCCATTGTCTTGCCATCGTTGACGCCCGCGCCATAGGTATTGAAGAACATGACTGTGAGGCGCAGTGGCGGTCGATCACTGTGGCCACCGACGCAGCCACCAAGCAATGCGAAAACCAGGAGGATTCTTGCCAACATCGTATGCCAGTAATGCCGCGTCGCCAATTTGGGAGTAGATTATAGGCGGCGAAAGGATTTGGGGGTTAAAAATGACAACAGAAGAAATCAGGGTCACAAATAATCCGGTTTTGACAAGTATTCTCACGATAGCAGCTACTGGTAATCGCGCGGAATGGTTTCGGACCAGGACTTTTCGCGCAGCAATGTCCCGTTTTCGCTCAGGCGCCGCGAATACTCAAAATAAAAATTCTTCAGGTCACTGGAAACACTGGTTTTGCCCTGAAACAGCAATACCCTGCCTTCGAGCTGAATCTCGAGCTCGTGGCTTCCACTGATCGAGGTCTTTTCCGGGTGCTTATCCGAGGTTCGGTGCTCAATGCGATTCCGAAAATATTCGGTGCCCCAGGGATAGCGCGTCCCCACACTGTTGCCTGCGGTCGCCGTTGCATCACCATTTTGCAGATTGCGCTCGACAGTCTCCAGCTCGCCCCAGCCCGAGGCCGTCGCAACATGCAATGACTCATAACCCGTGAGTTCGTCGTTCTCGACCACGGGCAGGAAGTCCGGCACCCGTTCCTTACCGGGTGGCACAACCGGCAACAGCACATGCGATCCGTCTCGTCCCCCCAGTTGCAGTGTCGTCGTCATCCGATAGGGCGTCGGCCAGTGCATCGGCCATTGCGCATTGCTGATGGCAATCCGTATGCGATGGCCCTTGGGAAACACCCAGGACGTAAAGTGCATTTCAATATCGATCGGAAACAGCTCACCCGGAATGATGTCCTCAGGTGCGCGCGCCGAATTGCGATGCGTACCGTTGAACCCGGCGCCCGTCACCATTGTGACCGTGCCGTCCGGCGCGACATCGGACAGGCGCACAAACCAGTTCGCCCGTGCTGCATCCGCTGCCACTTGCAGCAGCGCACGTGGCAGGCCCAGGATCTCCATGTCCGCCGCGAGTGGCTCGGAATCGTAGACCAGCGAGTAGGCGTCGGCAGGACGCTGGTCGTGGGCAACATCGCCCCACCACATCACGGGTCCACCTGCCTCAACACCGTTGGAGGCGAAGTAGCCGAGCAAGTGTTGCGCGTTCGCAGCAGGTTTTTTCGACAGGCCGTGGTTCGCCTGCGGATAGAACGTCTGCGGCTTGATGCGCTCGATCGGCCAGCCATCCTCGTAGCGCCAGCGACCGGGCGCAAACTCGAGGTAGGGACCGGGTGGATGCCAGTTACGGACGTAAACCGCGAGCGCCGGCTCGTCCATGATGCCCGTGTCCCTGCCCTTCAACCAGTGATCAAACCAGCGCACGACTTCATGCCGCCACTCGAAGCCGGGCTCCGGATAGGGATCGCTGGGCCAGGTGTGGCTCCAGGGGCCGATAATCGCTTTCACCGGGGCGCGCACGTTTTGCAGCATGCGCGGCAGGCTGTCGCGATAGCCGTCATACCAGCCACCGACATGCATACTGGGTATGCGAATCTGCTGCAACTTGCCGCGCGCCGACTCCCTGTCCCAGAATGGCCCGTCGCGTTGCTGTTTCTTCCACGTCAGCAGCCAGGGCTCGGTCTCGAATCGGTTCGCGTAATAGGCATCGTCGAAAACGTAGTCCGGCGCCGCCGGCAGCATGTTGTAGAGGTCCTGCAACATCTCCCAATCGTCGAAGTGGATGATGCCGTCCATGGAGTGCGAGTCGTCCTGGTAGAGGTCTTCGGTCGCATCGACCGCAACGATGGCTTTCAGCGCGGGCGGGTTGCGCGCGGCCAGCTGGATGGAATTGAAGCCACTCCAGGAAATGCCGAACATGCCGACATTGCCATTCGATCGCTCCAGTTTTGACAGCCAGTCGATAATTACTTCGCCATCGTCCAGTTCCTGGTCCGAATACTCGTAGGGAATCAGGCGGCCTTCGCTCCTGCCGGTGCCACGGATATCGACGCGCGCAACGATGTAGCCGCGCTTTGCGAGATACGCATACAAGGCGTATCGACCGGCGCGCGAATCGTCCTTGCGATAGGGGTCGTACTCGAGCAATACGGGAAACTTCTCGTTGGCGTTATTCAGGGTACCGGGTACATAGAGGTCGGCCGCGAGTCGCACGCCATCGGGCATGACTATCCAGACTTCCTGTAGCTTGAAATCATAGTCGGGTGCCGAAACACTCTCGGCCATGGCCAGCGTCGTTGCCAGCAGCATGCCCGCCAGCGGCAATCGCCTGATCATTCGTCGAAGGTTTTGCGATTGCATTGCGGCCATCTCCAGAGGGGCCATAGTATCCGGGTCCGGGTTTCACTTGACAACCGCGCGATTAAACTTCCTGATTGGACGGGTCGTTTTGCGGAAGTATTTCATGCACGAAAAGGATCGAATTCGATCTGCCGCCGGCTTGCTGTATCGCTCAACGCAAACCATCCGCATATTGACGCACATCGCGTGGCCGCAAAGCCATCGCGAGCATTTCCTGAAGAACAAGGCTTATAAACTGCCGAAGATCGAATACCCGAGCTTCGATGCAACGGAAACGAGGGCCTGCCTGGCTGAAGCGCGCGCCCTGATTCATGATGACTCACCTGTTGACCGCTGGCTGAGCAAAACCGCCGACCAGGTCGAATCCGGGGCGCGACTGCTGGGCGCCTGCGGCAGCGCAGAGTTTTTAGAGCATTCGCGTGCACTCTACGGCGTACCTACCGATGCCCTGCAGGATGAAAGTTCGACGAGCCTTGATCTTGCTAACCGGCTGAGCAATGTGTTCGAACGGCTCAACCACGTCGAGCTCGGTGCGCCGCCGCCGGCCTGCTACCTGGCGGACTACGTCGCCGAACGCATGTCCGCTGCGGCACAGGCCATGTTCGGCGCGGAAGCGCCCGAGGTGCAGGTCGTGGATGAGCTTTCTGCCAACGCTCTGGCCGGCCCGAAGCGCATACGTATCCGGCGTGTCGCAAGTTTCACCGACAAGGACATCGCGCAGCTGATTCAGCATGAAGTTTATGTGCACGTCGCGACATCCCTGAACGGGATCGCGCAAACGGACCTGCGAATTCTTGGCGCCAGTCATCCCGGCTCGACGCGAACCCAGGAAGGCCTCGCAGTATTTGCCGAGTTCATTACCGGTTCGATGGACATCGACCGGTTCCGCCGCCTCGCCGACCGCGTGCTTGCGATACAAATGGCCATCGATGGTGCAGAGTTCGTCGACGTGTTCCGGTTTTTTCTCGAGCGCGCCGACAGCCCCGAACAGGCCTTTGAAAACGCACGTCGTGTCTATCGCGGCGGTGACCTGAGAGGCGGTGCGCCCTTTACCAAGGACATCGTCTACCTCGACGGTCTTCTGCGCGTACACAATTTCCTGCGCGCCGTGGTTGCCGCTGGCCGCTCGGATTGCCTGCTGTTGTTGTTCTGCGGCAAGCTCGACATCGAAGACATCCCGGTGCTGTGCGAACTCTCGGCCATGGGTCTCTGCCGGCTGCCGCGTTTCCTGCCGCCATGGGCCGCAGACCGGCGATTCCTGTTGAGCTACCTCGCCTATTCTTCCTACCTCAACAACATTGACCTCGGCCCGATCCGAAAACACTACGCAGGTTTGCTCGAACAGAGCCCCATCGTCGCAATTCCGGCCTCTTGAACCAGCAAGTTCCGTTTCGTGAAGCATTGCAGGTCTGGATGAAGATCGGCCTGCTGAGTTTTGGCGGCCCGGCCGGCCAGATCGCACTCATGCATCGTATCCTCGTTGAAGAAAAGCAGTGGGTCGATGAAGACCGATTCCTGCACGCACTCAACTACTGCATGTTGCTACCCGGTCCTGAGGCGCAACAACTCGCTACCTACATTGGCTGGCTGCTGCATCGCATCAAGGGCGGACTCGCGGCCGGAATACTCTTTATACTGCCCGGCGCGGTTGTCATCCTGCTCTTGAGCATCCTGTACGCCGGCTTTCAGCAATTTCCATTGACCCAGGCCATATTCTTCGGCATCAAGGCGGCCGTGCTGGCGGTGGTCATCGAGGCCATACTGCGCATCGGCAAGCGCGCCCTGAAGACGCGATTCATGTACACGCTTGCGGCCATGTCTTTCCTCGCTATCTTCCTGTTTGACGTCAGCTTTCCCCTGATCATCGCTGCGGCCGGCGTGCTGGGTTTTGCCGCCAGCCGCCTGCGCCCGCAATGGTTGCCAGCCAGCGCAAACGTTGCAACAGCATCGGACGCCCCCGGCCACGCGCTGCCGCAAACGCAACCGTCCCTGGCCCGGGCGATCCGGGTCAGCGCCGTGTGCCTGGCTCTCTGGCTGTTGCCGATTGCGGGCCTTGCCGCCTGGCTCGGCACGAACCACGTCTTCGTGCAGGAAGGCATCTTCTTCAGCAAGATGGCGGTGGTGACCTTCGGTGGCGCTTATGCCGTGCTCGCCTACATGGCGCAGCAGGCCGTCGAAACTTACGGCTGGCTCGAGCCGGGCGAGATGCTCGACGGCCTCGGGCTCGCTGAAACCACGCCCGGACCTTTGATCATGGTGATGCAGTTCGTCGGCTTCCTCGGCGCCTATCGCAATCCCGGCGTGCTGGATCCGTTCGTCGCCGGCACGCTCGGTGCCTTGTTCACGACCTGGGTGACCTTCGTGCCGTGCTTCCTCTGGATATTTCTCGGTGCACCCTCCGTCGAAGCAGTGCGCGGCAATCGTGCGCTGGCCGCTGCGTTGTCGGCGATCACGGCCGCCGTGGTCGGTGTCATTCTCAACCTCGCCATCTGGTTTGGCCTGCACGTGATGTTCGGCACGGTCAATGAGGTGCCGTTCCTGGGCGCGACCTTGAGCGTTCCCGAGCTCGCGACGCTCGAGACCGGCTCCTTGTTACTGACTGGTGCGGCACTGCTCGCGATGCTGCGATTTCATGTCGGTATGATTCCGACGCTGGCCGCCTGCGCACTGATTGGCACGGCCTTGCAACTCGTCCTGTAAATCCCTTACAGGAATGAAGACCCTTGCAAGGACTGGCCTTCCGGCAAACGGTCGCGAACGGCGTGCAGATCGAATTCGATCTCGAGCTCATCGGCCACCTGCAACAATCCACCCACCGCACTGAAGGGCACCAGGCCGAAGTCGCTCTGTTTCAGGGTCAACTGACCGCTCACCGCCACACGTTCATCACTTACATCGAGTTGCACCGGCACAAGGAACTCCATCGCCATGCCATGCATTGTGATCGACACGCTGAGTTCGGGAGGTTCCGATTGTGCGGATGCAAACTTCGCGTCCACCCTGACCCAGGGAAACAGCTCCGCCTCGAGCACTTTGCGCATGTTGCTGTAGGTGCCGGCGATATCGTCGCTGGATATTTCTTTCTCCAGTTCGAGACGCTGGCGATGCTCGGGTTCATCGACCAGCAGGTTCATCAAAGGCATCACGATTTCGGCCCGCGATGCGGACGGATCCGCCGCGAGCTCGACGAATCCCTGCACGTCAATACTCGCCACCGCGTGATCGTGACCCAGGTGCGCCATTTTTCCGGCACGCCCGACGCGAATCAGCACGAGTGATTCCTCGCTCCGAATACGATAGATGGCGGTCGCCGCCGCTGTTACCGCGGGTTCGACTTTTTCCAGTGGCGGCGCCGATGTTTCACGCTCGTAGGTAATGGGCTGCGCGCAGGCGGCCAACAGCGCCAACAGGCAAAGACCGAATCTATTCTTTGACGACAATTGTCGTGCCTTTGATGAATGCAGGAATGACATCGAGCACATCCTGCCGGCTGATCGGGCTCAGTCGGCGCTCCAGTTGTTGAACGGTTTGCGGCTCGCCATACCACAACCATTGCTCTGCCAGCGTCGTCACAAGTTCCGCGTTACTCTGCGCGGCACTTCTTGCCCTGCCGACAAAGTGTGCCTTTGCCTCCTCGACCTCATCGAGCGTCGGCGGTTCATCAAGCAGCCGATTGAGTTCGCTTCGCAGCAGTGACTGTAATGCGTCGAGCTTTTCGTGATCGACCCCGGTCGCGAGCGTCAACCAGCCGTTGCTGCCGTTCGATCGATACTCGCTGCCGATCCAGTACGCGAGACCACGATCCGAGATTGCCGCTTTGCCCAAACGCCCCTCGTAGCCATGGTTCAGGATGTAGAGCAACAGTTGTTGCGCATCGGCGGCAACGTCGGTCGGCGTCGCGGCGGGTACGATGTAGCCGAGCTGCGCCTGCGCGATTGGCACACCCAGGTTGACCGTCATCTCGCCTGCCTCGAACGAGACCGGCCTGGTCGCTGCCTTAGCTGCAGACGGCAGTTTTCCAAATGCCTGTTCCAGCAGCAACAGCGTGTCCGCAACATCGACATCGCCACTGACAACGATCAATGCAGGTGTCGCGCCTGTCACTGGCACGCCGCCATCCGACATGATCCCCGCGAACGCCTGCTCCAGCCGCGTCTCGGGATCAAGCGACGCGACTTCGCTATCGCCGGCAGCGTCGCCACTACTCGCGAGGCTCGCGAGCACCGCACGCGCATCACGAATAATCTCTGCGAGCATCTGCGGCCGACCACGCAATGACAGCGCCGATTCTCCGGACGACAACAGCACGTCCAACTGCACCGACGGTGCCAGATCCGTTTGCTGCACGATCACAGGCATGCCACCGCTCAGAGTTTGCATGACGGGCAGCGGCGTCGGCGTTGTATCAATGGCGCTCGTTGCAGCAACCTGCACTGCCGTTGCAGGCAACTCCACCGGCAGCTCCGCTTGTGTCGCCTGCGGCCGATACCAGGCAATGCTGCGGCGTTGCGGCAAAAGGTAGCGCGCGGCGACATGTTGTACGTCCCCGGCAGTCACCGCCGCGACACGGTCAGGCAGCGTCAACAGGGAGTCGAGCGCTCCAAGACCTTCGAACAATGCCAGCTGATGCGCCGCATCCTCAGTCGTTTCGACGTCGTAAGTCATTTGCTCGAGCACATCGTCTATCGCGGCCGCGAGCCGCTCCTTGCCCAGTGGCTCACGACGCACCGTGGCAATGCGCTTTTCGATGCTGCGTTCGATGTCGGTTTCACTCGCCCCGGCCGGCGCAATACCCCCGATAACGAATACATAGTCCTGCGCGCTGGGCGGGAACCAGGTTGTAACTCCCTCCGCGACGCCATCCAGAATAGAGCCCGCAGCTACCTCAGTGCCCCAGTCGTTCTGGCTAAAGTTGACGCCCGAACTCGCGCCAAGCAAAGACTGCAACACGAGGAACGCCGCGAAATCCGGGCTGCTCGCGGAAGGCGCGCGCCAGGCGATCTGGAATTGCCGCTCGCCCGCAGCACCGTGCAACACGACACGTCGCTCACCGTTCTGAACAGGTTCGGTCGTGTGCGGCAACGCGGTCGGAGCCCGGCTCTCAAAGCCGCCGAATAGTTCTTCGATGCGCGCCCGCACCGTTTTGCTGTCGATGTCACCAACCACCGCCAGCACGGCATTCGCCGGATGGTAGTGGCGCCGGTAAAACTCGACGACATCACTATGCTGCAGGGCTTCAATGTCCGCTTCCCAGCCAATCGTATTGTTGCGGTACGGGTGGCCGAGAAATGACAGGAAATTCACGGCGTCGATCAACATCGACGTCGGATCGTTTTCGTACATGTGCATCTCGGCGAGTACGGCGCCGCGCTCGGCGTCCATGTCATCCACGGAAATTTCGAGACGCGTCATGCGATCGGCCTCGATGCGCAGCAGCAAATCCAGATACTCCTTCGGCACGGTCGCGAAATACGTCGTCTGGTCGATCCAGGTATAGCCGTGCCATTCCCCGCCACGCGCTGTGATCGAACTGATGAAGCCAGCATCCGGAAAGTTCTCCGCATCGCGAAATGCCATGTGTTCCAGGAAATGTGCGAGCCCGGTCCTGCCCGTCGTTTCGTCTCGAGCGCCGACCCGGTACAGCATTTGCACACTGGCAACCGGGAAGTTGCGGTCCTCGAGCAGGATTACAGTCAAGCCATTGTCGAGGCGCTCCACTGCGGCATTGCGCAAATCCAGCGCAGCAGATGCCGGCGAACTGGACAGCAGCAGCAAGAGCGAAAATTTATTGATGAGCATGCGCATAACTGCGGCCAATGATACGCTGCTGCGCATCATCCAATACAGCGAAACATCTCTATGCGAACCCCACTGTCTCTGATCGCCGGTCTCGCAATTTTCCTCACCAGCCAAAGCGCCTGCAGCGCCGAACCGGGCGACGAAATTCCGGCACGCGACATCATGGCGCAATTAATCGCCGTCAATACAGCGCCCAGCGGCGGCGATGACATTCGACCCGCGGTTGCCCTGCTTGTGCAACACCTTAAGGACGGCGGCTTCGAGGACCAGGACATTGCCGTTCTCGGTCACAAGGAGAAGCTGCCCAATCTCGTGGTTCGGCTGCGCAGCAAGGCGCCCGCGAGAAAACCCATCCTGCTTATGGCGCATCTCGATGTCGTCGAGGCGCTGCCCGAAGACTGGACGACGGATCCCTTCACCATGATCGAGAAGGACGGCTATTACTACGGCCGCGGCACGAATGACAACAAAGCCGGTGCCGCGATCCTGATCGCGAACCTGATTCGCTATAAGAAGGAACAGCAACCATTCGATCGCGACCTGATTGTTTCATTGAATGCGGATGAGGAAACCACAGGCGATGCGATCAAGTGGCTGCTCAGAGAACATCGGGACCTGGTCGATGCCGAGTTTGCATTGAATGCCGACGGCGGCCCGATCCTGCTCGTCGATGGCAAGCCGATGGCTCTGTTGTTCGATACCAGCGAAAAAGTGTACGTATCGTTCACGCTGGAAGCACTGGACGCGGGCGGCCACAGCTCAGAGCCGCGCCCCGACAGCGCGATCTCGCGCCTTGCACGGGCGCTGGTGGACTTGCAGAACCATCAGTTTCCGATCGACCTCAATGACACGACCCGGGCGTTCTTTTCGCAATGGTCCCTGATCGCGCCACCAGCCGATGCTCCATTGCTCGCAGCTCTGTCCAGCGACAATCCCGATCCGGCCGACCTGGAGCGATTGCCCGACGAGTACTATTACAACGCGCTCGCACGTACCACCTGCGTTGCGACCCAGGTCAATGCCGGCCATGCCGAGAATGCGTTGCCGCAATCCGCACGTGCCGTCGTTAACTGCCGGGTACTGCCACAGGCGTCCGTTGTGGCTACACGTGCGACGCTCGAGGCGATCGCAGCACCTTACAATGTCGACATTCTGGATATGGTGCCGGCGACACCGAGTCCACCCTCGCCGCTTGACCCGCAGGTGCTTGGACCTGTCACGGCGCTGGCCCGGTCGATGTGGCCCGGCATCGCCGTCATTCCCGAGATGGAAAATGGCGCAACCGATGGCGCGTACACGCGTAATGCGGGCATACCAACCTATGCGGTGTCCGCAGTCGCCAGAGAGGTCGACGACTATCGTGCACATGGCCGGGACGAACGCATCGGGGTCGAGGCGTTTCGCGACTCCAGCAACTTCTGGTACGAGCTGGTAAAGACAGTGTCCCTGCCGTGATTGCGTAGCCGCACATCGTATGTCCGGCATTCGCATGAACCGGCTCGGCACGCAGAACCTGCGTGGCGATATTTTTGGTGGGGCGACCGCCGCCATCATCGCGCTGCCGCTGGCGCTGGCTTTCGGCGTCGCATCCGGTGTCGGTCCGATCGCCGGTTTGTAAGGAGATCGGGCTCGAGACCTACGATTGCCTGTCGCCGCCTTTAATGGATGCGATCGCGACACACGTGGCGGCGTCAGCGAAAAAGAAGAAGAAAAAGAAAAAGAAAAAATAGGGTCTCAGGCCGGGCCCAGCATCGCCTTTTGCAGGAACTGAACGAATAGCTCGATGTTCAGGAGCCCGGTAAAGACAAAGCCCCAGATGGCCCCGGCGAAATGCGCCATGTGGCCGACGTTGTCGTTCGCCTGCTTGTCCTTGTACCAGGAGTAGTAGAGGTAGGCGGCTCCCGCCAGGATTTGCGGAATGGCGATGAAGCCGTACAGGTACAGGTTTTGCCAGGGGTCGAACAGTATCGCTGCGAAGACGATGGCGGCAACGCCACCCGACGCCCCCAGTGCGGCGTAGTTCGGGTCCCTGTTATGCCGAAAGTAACTTGGGAGCGATGAAACGATGATGCCGCCGAAATAAAGCGCCATGAATTTCTGCGCGCCGCCATCGCCCACGATACCGGACGCGTAATAGCTCTCGATGACACTGCCAAACGACCAGAACACCAGCATGTTGACCGCGAGGTGCATGAAATCGCCATGGATCAGCCCTGAGGTCAACAGCCGGTACCACTGCTGCTGCTCGCGCATGGTGACCGGGTGGAACAGCATCAGCGCCTTCACGATCGGGTAACGCAAGGCCACGACCGATACCAGGCAAGTGATGCCGACGATAATGTTTGTAATGCTCAATCTCGATGTCCACACGAATCCGGAATCAGGTCTATACTGAATGCGTTGTTCAAAAGCAAAACAAACAAGGGGAAAACAATGAAAAATCTGTTATTGGGCGCATTTGCGTCAGCTGCACTGCTTTGTTTCTCGGCCGGAGCCTTGGCCGATGAGGTTTCGGAAGTCTGGACTTGCACGCTTGAAGAGGGAAAAACGATAGACGATGCCCAGGCGGCCAACAGCAAATGGCTGGCCTGAATGCGCGCGAATGTTAACGAGGGGATCAGGAGCATGGCCGTCACTGCAATCGTCGGCAATCCGGAGCATTTCCGCTGGGTTGACACCTACCCTGACCTCGCGACCTGGGCCGCCGGCAAGGCCGCACTGGACACCGAGGAAGGCGCGGCAATTGATACCGTATTCAGCGGTATTCAAGAATGCAGCGGCAACGAATTGTTACGGGCCAGACCGACCAAGTAACTTTACCAACGAAGGAAACGAACCCCGCCGGACAAGCGGGGTTTTTCTTATGCTGAGCTACCGCCACGCCTATCACGCCGGCAACTTTGCCGATGTCATGAAGCACGTCGTACTGACGTCAATTCTCAGGTACCTGACACGCAAGGACGCCGCGCTTTGCTATCTCGACACGCATGCCGGCGCGGGTGGCTACGACCTGCGCTCCGACCATACGCAGAAAACCGGCGAAAGCGGCCTCGGCATCGCGAAAATATTTGACGTCCGGGATGCGCCCGCGGCAGTTGTTGACTACCTCGAGCTCGTGCGTCGTTTCAATCCGACGGGCGATTTGTCTCGCTATCCGGGGTCCCCCTGGTTTGCGTCGGAGGTTTTGCGACGGCAGGACCGCCTCGTGCTCTGCGAACTGCATACCAGCGACTTCCCGCCGCTGGAACAGCTGTTCGAAAAAGACAAGCGAGTCTATTGCCATGCCGAGGATGGCTATCGCTTCAGCCTGGGTCTCATCCCGCCGATCGAACGACGTGGCCTGGTGCTGATCGATCCCGCGTATGAATTACAGGACGAATATGCGACGGCATTTACAACACTGGCGAAACTGCAGCGCCAGTTCGCAGGCGGTACATTTGCCTTGTGGTACCCGATTCTCGACGAATCACAAAGTCACACTTTTCGTCAGCAATTCAAGGATTCACCAATGCGCGACGTGCTACATATTGCCTTGCGCATCACGGACCGGAAGTCACTGCCAGGCATGTATGGCAGCGGCATGATTGTCGTCAATC
>JAQCGO010000011.1 GCA_027618995.1 Pseudomonadota bacterium
GCGACCAACCGCGCTAAACAGCATGCCGACGCGTGAAAGTAAACGAACTAATCAAACGGGACACTAGTCTTGACGCGGCGCACGTGGGTCCAGGGGAAAATTGTCACCTACACCCACCTCTACCACCCCGCCTCGCGATTTCAGTTCGAGAGTACCTACAATCCATAATAGATACCTATAGAATTAATGACGAAACTTTCAACGGGAACACACTATGAGCGCATGGATTGAAATGATCCCTGAATCCGAAGCAACCGGAGTGCTTCGGGAAATGTACGACAATGCACGAACACCGCACGGCACCGTCGATAACGTCATGAAAGCGCACTCGCTGCGCCCTCACACGATGGCAGGACATGTCGCTTTGTACCGAAGTGTTTTACACCACAGCGATAATTCCTTACCGCTGTGGTATCTGGAAGTCATCGCGTCATACACAAGCATCAAGAATCGATGTTCGTACAGCCTGACACACCATTTCATGAATGCACGGCGCCTGATCGGCGACGATGAACGAGCGGACGAGATATACGCTGCATTGCAGGACGGCGAGCCCGAGCGATTGTTCTCGGGCAAAGAACTAGCGCTTTTGATTTACGCGGAGAAGTTGACCGTTTCCGTCGGCAACATGGAAAAAAGTGATATTGACGCACTGCGCGATCAAGATTGTAGCGACGGCGAGATATTGGAAGTCAATCAGGTAGTCGCCTATTTTAACTACTCTAATCGGCTGCTGAACGGTCTCGGCGTAACGACCGAGGGCGACGCGGTTGGTTTCTACAAGTGAGTAAGGGGTCAGTCCAGGCCGTATTCCATAACCGGATTCTCAAACAACTGCTGCATCCCGGGGTATTCATATTGCAGAGTTTTAACCGCAGTTGATTCGGCAAACACGAAACGGCCGTCCCGCCATAAATCCACACCGTCCACGCTAACCGTCGGATCAAAGACCGATATGCATATTTCTCCCGGTGGGTAGTCACCACAAGTATGCAGGTGCAAATAGCGTGGGTTTCCAAATGCTGAACCGGCCCAGCGTGTCAGGTTGTCCGTCGCGGTTCCGAAATAGCCATTTTGTGGATGAATACCGGCATGCCAGGAATGTATGAGGTCAGCTTGGATATTAAATTTATTGGCAACGAATGCATAGTGGGCTCGTATTTTTTCGACTTCGCCTGACGCTCCATCAAAATCGACAATTCGTCCATTCTCAACTAACGCGAACACAACACCGTCGATGAGTACAGATTCCGGTTCATAGATACGTGTGCCCGTTCGTACCAGCCATCGGGTTAATGCAATCTTTCCTGAAAAGGTATTTGCCGGGATCGGACGAAAAACAGTCATTGGAAAACGCTTTACGGTGACATCACCGACAGTGTCGTCGTCGCCGGGGTCCCCAGCTGAAATCCCGTGTAGATACGTACCAGATGCACAACGAATTGTGATTTCCTTTTCGCCAAACACAGCCGCGTTGACCATGTTCTTGAGGCGCACAAAAAACTCATAGTGCGCACTGCAAAACGGTGTCGCAAAACTTTCTTCATCCAGCGCATAGCACATGGTTGTACTGCCAATTCTACCAAGCTCGCTAAAGCGCACCTGGTCACCGATACGTGACAGAAACAGAACGTGGTCCGTAGATTCAATGACTTGGCGAATTTCATCCGGGAACGTATTCACTTCCTCCAGGACAGGCGCAACCACGAGATGAACATCCAAAGATCGCGCGCGCGCGCGCGCGGCGACGACTCTGTCCAGCGTGGCCGAGTAATAGCCACCAACGCCCTGCTCACTCACGATCGCCAGGGATTCGCCAGCCTTCGCACCAATACAATTGAACAACAAGTTATCAATGCCATCGCGCAATTTTAGAGGGAGCTCCATTATTCAGAAAACTGATCGAACGCCTGTAACGCCTTCGATCCGTAGTTGATCGATGGACCTCCACCCATATAGGCAGCCATCGCCAACACCTCAGAGACTTCCTCCCTAACCGCGCCAAGTCGAACCAGATTTCGCGCGTGGTAGCCGATGCAATGATCGCATCGAGTACTAATCGCAATACCCAAAGCGATAAACTCTTTCGTTTTTAGATCAAGCGCAGTCCCTTGCTTAGCCGCCTCGCCCATCTTCCCAAACGCCGGTAACGTGCCGGGCAACGCTTTCGCGTACACCGCAAGATCACTATCAGCATCCGCTATAAATTTCTTCCAGTCCATGATTCTTCCTTCATCCGAAGTTTACAAATCGAGTGTTATATCGCCATCCGGAATTGAACAACAAATCAGCACCCTGCCGGCCTCCGGTCTACTCAAGGGTTCGTCGAAATAGTTCACATCGCCGCTACCAATGGAACACTCGCAAGTGTTACATATACCAGCTCGACAGGAGAATTCCGGTGATAAGCCGCTCGCTTCAGCTAGTTCAAGAAGGGACTCGTGGTTGCCCATCCAAGGAACCTGAATGCCCGACGACGAAAACGTAACTAACGGTGCATCGCCTGAGATAGGCAGCGGCTCGTCCGTAGCGTCGTTTTGCATGGGTTCATTGTCGGTACTTTGACCTGTCGATGAGCGTCTAAGTGGCACGCTATCGCCAAAAAACTCGTACGCGATACGCTCCTCTGCGACCCCAAGTTCGCAAAGCAGTTCGTACATGAGCTGCATGAAAATCGGCGGCCCGCACAAGTAAACCTCATAGTCATCGACAGGCAATAGCTGTTGCAGTAACTGTTTGCTTACGAAGCCTTCGCTGTCAAAGTTGCGGCCCAGAACATCGCCCGATCCGGGTTTGCGATAGCAGATGTGCTGCCGTATTCGATCTGATCGTTCTACAAGCTCGCGAACCTCATCGTCGAGCGCGTGCACACCGCCGCTATCGCAGGCGTGAATGAAAAAAACATCCCGTCGATCTTCTTCTGCAAGCGCGTGCAACATCGATATCATAGGTGTCAATCCAACGCCGCCGCTTAGCAATACGACGGGTCGATCACTGTCCTGATTAAGGACGAAATCACCTTTCGGGTTATGAATTGTAAGCCGTGCTCCGACCTCGATTTCGTCATGAAGAACTCGTGACCCGGCACCGTGAGTCTCACGCTTTACACTAATTCGATAGCAGTCTTTGACGGCTGGCCCGCATGACAAACTGTAGGTACGACGCAATGCAATGCCGCTACTCGCTACTAAGTCCAGAGTAAGAAATTGCCCTGGACGAAATACTGC
This sequence comes from Pseudomonadota bacterium, assembly GCA_027618995.1. GTDB lineage: Bacteria > Pseudomonadota > Gammaproteobacteria > Steroidobacterales > Woeseiaceae > UBA1847. The sequence goes on from JAQCGO010000011.1 coordinate 3,228, forward strand.
GAGCGGTTCTTGACTAACGGGTCGAAGATAGAACGAACTGATTACTTCGCTTTCCCGGACCTTTCGCACTAGCTCATATTGCCGGGGCCCGGTTGCGGATGCGTTGGGATTTTTGCTCATGGCGTTTTCGGTCTAGCCAACCGCTCTTTGGCAATCGCTCCGTCGAGAATCTTGCGATAACGAAGAGATCCTGCATCAAGGCCGAGATCCAGCTTCGGCGTAGTCGCGTTTTTCATGCCCGTATGAACTGCTTCCAGGACTTCACGATCCTCGTTGAACGCCATGAGGGCGCCGTCGTTGAGCTGCTTCGCAATCGCCGTATCGTGCGGGTCAGTATTGTAATGTTGTAGCCAGTAGTACATCGTCATGTTTTCGTCGATCGGTGTCATGAAATTGTATGACACCATGACGTAGGCGTTTTCATCGAGTCCTGATTCCTGTCTTCCGGTTCCTGCCGGTGTGAATATTGATCGGTTGATGCAAACACTCGGTACTCGTACCTCATAATGTTGCAAGCGATCGCAGTTGCCCTCAAATTTGACCAACGGCGCATAGTAAGGCGGCAAGGTTTGGTCACAGATCCAGCGCGATACCGTCACACCTTCGTCGAATGTCTTGATCTGCAATGGCGTATCGCCGGTTCCAGGTGCACTGAATGACAATCGGTGGACCCACGCTACGTGCGACGGGTCCAATAAATTGTCCGTCACCCAAAGATAGTTGCAGGCGATTTCGAGCACCCCACCGTCGGTTTTTCCCCATGCTGGATTGTCGAAATTGGGAATCTCGAAAATTTTCGATTCATCTGCGTGCTCAGGATCGCCCATCCAGACCCATACAAATCCATATTTCTCCGCGGCCGGGTAGGTCCTGACGCGGGCCTGCGGCGGAATACGACTTTGCGTAGGCACCAATACGCAATTGCCTAAACAATCAAACTGCAGACCGTGATAGCCACATTCGACGACGTCACCGAGCAACCGCCCTTTTGAGAGCGGCAGCTTTCGATGCGGGCATGCATCTTCCAGCGCGACGACGGAGCCGTCCTGCTGTCGATAAATAACCAAATTTTTGGCGAGCATCTTACGTGCAACCAGTGCACGCTCGATATCCCGGCTCCATGCGGCGATATACCAGCAGTTATTAAGAAACAATTTGCCTGCCCATCATTTATCGGTCGAGCAGCGAGAATGTAGCAAAAGCGGCCGAATTGATATATATAGTTTCTCATAGTCATATGAGTAAATATCATGAGACGATTTATCCCACCCATCCCGACGATGCGTGCACTTGAAGCGGCAATCCGTCACGAGAGCTTTTCCTCAGCTGCTGCCGAACTGGGCATCACTCAGAGCGCAATATCCCATCAAATCAAGGATTTAGAGATAAAATTAGGTGTAGCTCTTTTCCGCCGACTTGCGCGAAGAACGGTGCCCACGAAGGAGGCAAGAGCCCTCGGGCTCGCCATCGGAAGCGGCGTGTCGCTCATACAGCAAGCAGTAGATAAAATCATGGATCGAAGCGACGGCAATGCCATCTCCATCAGTGCTTTGCCGGGCTTTGCGGTGCAGTGGCTGTTCCCTCGATTGATTGATTTTGACGAGCGTCATCCTGGCGTTTCTGTGTCGTTGGGAACGTCTGACCGATTGAGTGATATCGCCGCTGGTGAGGCAGACATCGCGGTGCGATACGGACGCGGCAACTATCGCGGCGTTGTAACGGAGATGCTTCTCGACGATCACATTTTTCCGGTTTGCAGTGCAGCGTATCTCGCCAGCCACGGCCCGATTGATTCACCGAAGGCCCTGCTGTCACATACATTGCTCATAGACGACACCCGAGCAATCGACGGTTTCGAGCCGAGTTGGCCGACCTGGTTCAAGCTGGCGGGCGAGCACTTTTCGCCACAATCGGACTACAGGAAGTTCGGGCAATCCAACATGGTGATTCAAGCAGCGCTGGCAGGTCTCGGCGTGGCACTCGGTCGCAGCGCCCTGGTTGTCGACGCGCTCAGCGCTGGCGAACTGGTAATTCCGATCCGTCTGGCCTTTCCCTCCGGGTTCAGCCACTATCTTGTCACCGCCAAACAACGTTCTGAAGTAGAGAACGTCGCTGATTTCAAGCGTTGGATCATCGAGCAGGCCGATGTAAGCAATGCCAGAATCAAGCAACTGCTGAGTGTTACCTAAATCTGAATGAATCTCACTTTATGATCGAATTAACACTTAAAGAACTTGATGACCTCGTCATAAATGCGCTGACATCCTTTGGACTGACGCACAACGACATGCGTATCGTTGCCGACGTTTTGTTGTGGGCGGAGTTGCGTGGCAATAGTCAGGGTCTGGGTAAAATACTGGCGAGGGCAGTGGTGCCGCATCCGGACGCTGGTGAAATCGTCGTTACTCGTCGATCGGCGGTTGTTACGCAAATCGAAGCCAACCTGAATCTGGGCATGGTGGTGATGGATCGCGCGGTCGATGAGGCCATTCGATCCGCGCGGAGTAATGGAATTGGCGTCGTCGGAACCCGGGGCACGACCACCTCAACCGGCGCCATCGGCTATTTTTCCGAGCGAGCGGCCAATGCGGGATTTCTCTGCATGATTTATGGCGGCACGCCAAAAGCCGTCGCACCGTTCGGTAGTGTTGACGCTATTTTCGGCACGAATCCGATCAGTTTCGCGATACCCACAACTGACAAACCATTAGTGGTGGATATGGGGACCTCCGCCGAAACCTGGTTTGGGTTGTTGCAAGCTGAGCGGCTGGCGGAATCGATCAAACCCAACCTCGCCTTCGATTCCGACGGAATCTCAACGACGAATCCTGGCGCTGCCTTGCGCGGTGCGATTCGAGCGTTCGGAGGCGCGAAGGGATCCGCACTGGCATTGCTCATAGAGATCTTGGCAGGACCGCTGGCGGGAGGCGCAATTTTCAACGATGCTGAACACCAAAGTGGCAATGTTCTGATCGTGCTGGACCCTGATCTTTTCGGCTTTGGTGACAGTTTCTGTACACGCGTCACCGCGCTGATCGACTCTATTCGCAGCAGCAGCCCGATCCCGGGAGGCGCCCCCCCGCTGATCCCAGGCGAAAGCAGCCGCAAGACCTTTGAAAGGGCTCAATCGAGTGGCCGTATCGCGCTCGACAAGGCTCTTATTGAATCTATACGTGCTATTTCCGCGAAATAATTGGCGTAGGCTCGGTCTGGTAACCTGTATAAGCAGGTACACTCTGGTTGCCGCACGCAGCGCCTGAACAACAACGAATAAAACGGCGAGGTAAGAACGATGAATGTAGCACCGACGACGAGCACATCGGACCAGGACAGTTCAGCCTATCCCTCATCAACCCGAGCCTGGGGTCTGGTTGTAGTCCTGACAATCGCCTACGCCATATCCTTCATCGATCGACAAATCATTAGTTTGATGGTTGAACCCATCAAGGCTTATCTGGATTTGTCCGACACCCAAATCAGTCTGCTCATGGGGCCTGCCTTTGCTGTCTTCTACACCATCATGGGTATTCCACTCGGTCGCGTAGCTGACAAATTCAACCGGCGTAACCTGATTGTCGTTGGAATGTCACTTTGGTGCTTGATGACCGCCGCCAGCGGGCTCGCCAGAAGTTTCATGCAACTGTTCCTGGCACGAATGGGAATCGGGGTAGGTGAAGCCGCGTTAAGCCCAGCGGCATTGTCGATGATATCTGACAGTTTTCCGCCGGAGAAACGTACCTCGCCGATCGGCTTTTACAATTCGGCAATTTATATAGGGTCTGGCTTGGCTCTGGTTCTGGGCGGCATCGTTATTCACTTCGTCTCGACTTCACCATCCGTAGTTGTGCCCTTCGTTGGCGAATTGGTGCCGTGGCAAACTACGTTTCTGATCGTAGGACTTCCCGGCCTTGGCATTGCCGCAATAATCGGCTTCATGCGAGAACCAACACGTAAGGACGTCATTAAATCGGAAGACGGTGACGTTGTTGAATTAACCATGCGCGAGGCCCTTGATTACGTGTGGAAAAAACGCAGCATCTACGGGCCTATATTCATCGGCATGGCGGTCGTTTCCGGTGTTAACTTCATGTTTCAAGGATGGATTCCGACACTCTATCAACGCGTGCACGGTTGGGACGCGTCCAGCATTGGATACGCCTTCGGTGTGATCCTGCTAATTTTTGGCCCACTCGGCATTTTTCTAGGTGGTCGGCTGGGTGATTACTTCTCCAATAAGGGTGACAGCGGCGGTCACGCCAAAGCAGCATTTGTCGGTTCTCTTTTTATGATGCCCGGCATGATTATTACACCGATATTGCCCGATCCTAAGCTAGCCCTCGTCGGTCTTGCACTCATTCCATTCGGCATGGCGTTTATTACCGTTAACATTGTCTCCAGCATGCTACGCGTCACGCCCAATCAAATGCGCGGACTGACATATGCGTTGCTATTAATGGCGATTACTTTCACAGGAATGTCTCTTGGTCCGTTTTTGCCGGCGCTCATCACCGACTACGTATTCGGCAACGAAATGATGGTTGGCTACTCAATGTTAATCGTTTCGCTAAGCACAGCATTCGTCAGCAACATCGCGTTCTACAAGTGCATAGGTGCATTTCGTTCGGCAGAGTCATGAACCTGCTGACCCTGACCAGCGCTGAATTCGCAGCGGCACTTGCCGACAAGCCTGGTGTAATCATTCCGATCGGCTCTATTGAACAACATGGCCCGATGGGACTCCTCGGTTGCGATTGTCTTTGCGCTGAGGCTATCGCCCAAGAGGCGGGCGCCCGCGGCGAGATACTTGTTGCCCCTGTGCTGGCGTATACCTCGGCACAATTCAATATGGATTTTCCGGGCACTATCTCCATCCGCAGTCGTACGCTTATGAGCTTGATCGAGGATATTGTCGACAGCCTGCATCACCAAGGCGTTAAGGGCGTGTATTTTCTCAATGCACATGGCGCCAATATCGCGCCCATTCGCGCCGCCACGCACGATATATACAACCGCCTCGGCGATCGAGCACCGCGTATTCGCTGCAAGAGTTGGTGGGATTTTGAGGCCGTCAACGTCATCCGAACACGCGAATTCGGCGACTGGGAGGGCATGCACGCAACGCCCAGCGAGATATCAATAACGCAGCACTCTCACCGCATTCCAGAGGTTGTTGCTCCCGAGGCCCCCGCTAAGAAGCTTGATGCGGCGTTTATCCAAACTCACGCCGGCGATTTCCATCCACCGGCATCTCAGCACAAGGCAGAATTTCCGGACGGCAGGGTTGGGTCGCATTCCGCGTTGGCATCCCCCGGTGTCGGTGCAGAAATTGTCAGCGCTGCAGCCACCGCACTGGTCAATGATTTCAACGAGTTTATCGCGTCTATTCCGGCGCCAAAATGACACATAGCTAGCCGCCTAGGTTGACGGTTTGTGCCGTGATTTCGACGCGAAGATTTTCGCCTGAATCAACAGCCAATCTACGAACTCATCAAGCGTCCGTTCTCGGTCCTCGCTCAACGTAGGTTCGCGGCGAATAAAATAGGCGAATCGGGATCGCACGACTGGGCCAAACGGGATGACCAGTTTACCGGAGGAAATGTCATCGGCGACCAACGCCGTCCTGCCCAGAGCCACCCCTTTCCCAGCCAACGCTGCCTGTATCACCATATCCGCTTGCCCGTAGCGATGAATCTTCTGTGCCCGGAGATTTGCCACGCCAACCTGAGCAAACCAAGCCTGCCAATCGGGCGCTATTTGGTCCACAACCCGGGTAAAGTCGTAAATCAGTGTATGATTTTCCAAATCCTCCGGTGCCGCCAGTGTCGGCGCCCGACGTAGGTATTCGGGGCTGCAGACGGGGAACATCTCCTCGCCAATCAACAGTTGAGTGTTGGAACTGGAATAGTTCGCCCTTTGATATTCGATGACAATATCGGCATTGCCGCGACTAAGTGCGTTTTGTTGTGCTTCAGAAATCAACACGATATCCGACCTGCCGAGTGGCTGACTGAAGTCATCAAGTCGAGGAAACAGCCATTTGACGGCAAAGCCCGGCGGTGCACTCACAACGATTTGGGCATTTTGAGATTCTTCGCTCAGTTTGCTCATTGCCTTTTCGATCGCTGACAAATGCGGACCAATCTCGGCGACAAGCGCACACGCAACATTCAGCGGCCGGATGTTCTTGCCGTGGCGCTTGAACAAGCGCCGCCCGGTAATGCGTTCCAACTGTTTCATTTGTTGAGAAACCGCACTTTGAGTAACGCTAAGTTCCTCGGCTGCTGCCGAGAAGGTCCGGTGACGGGTTGTCACCTCCAGCGTTCTCAATGCACTTAACGACGGCAAATCGCGCATCCAAAAACCTCAATTTCAATAAAGAATAAACGCTTACAATTATATAAGAATATCTAATATAACGAAATTCGTTTGTCACGCCCTGCTATTAGCCGTATAAGATTAAATCTTTGTTTACACGCAATTAAATAAAGACTTGCCAATTCTTATCATCAAGTATTGGTTAGAAATGCTTATATAACGTTAGGATTTTTGCACGCAGCGAATGAAGTATTCGGCCCTTAATCTCGCCTGGCATGGACTCCGAAATCACGGTGGCTGGCCCCCGGCGTGGCGCCACGCGAGTCCGAAGCCAAGTTACGACGTGATCATCATTGGTGGCGGCGGACATGGCCTGGGCGCGGCCTTTTACCTTGCCAGTCAACACGGCATCACCAATGTTGCTGTACTTGAAAAAGGCTGGATTGGCGGCGGCAATACTGCACGCAATACAATGACCATTCGCGATAATTTTCTGTACCCGGACAACGCGCGCTTTCATCGCGCTGCTGTCGAAAGCTGGCACACGCTGAGCAATGACTTGAACTTCAACATCATGCTGTCAAAACGCGGCATGACCACAGTACTCATGAGCGATCGCGATCTATCCGATGCCAAGCGAATGGTGAATACAACTTCTCTGTTTGGTGCTGAGCACCGCATCATCACTCTGGAAGAATTACGGAAACGACTACCGTTGGCCGAGAGCCCGGAACGTTTACCAATCGTTGGTGGCATCCATCACCCGGACGTCGTCATCGCACGTCACGATGCCGTTGCCTGGGGATACGCAAGAGCCGCCAGTAAGCTCGGCGTCGACATTGTTGAGAACTGCGAAGTCACCGATATTCTTTGCGACGCACAGGGGGTGACTGGTGTACAAACTTCGCAAGGGAAAATCACAACACGCAAACTCGGCATGGCAGTTGCCGGCCACGGCAAGCAAGTCGCGGCAATGGCGGACGTTCACCTGCCGATTGAATCAGTGCCACTACAAGCAATGGTATCAACCCCAGTCAAACCCATACTGGACAACGTGGTCGTGCTGCGCGGGTTCAATACTTACTTTATGCAGTCGGATAAAGGCGAGCTGGTCATGGGATCCGCCGCAGATCCCTACCCTAGCTACTCGCAGCGCGGCACGCCGCAGATACCTGAAGCAACGATTGCCGCAATACTGCAAGTCTTTCCGGTGTTTGAGCGCATGCAATTCATGCGGCAATGGGCCGGCGTTCTGGATATTACGTACGATAATTCACCCATCATCTCGAAAACTGAAGTCGACGGATTTTACGTTGACGTTGCGGGTTCTGGCGGTTTTAAGACCACGCCACTGGCAGCAATAATGCACGCCGATCTCATAGCAAATAATCGTCCAGACCCTCTCATCGAAGCTTATGGTCTTGAGCGATTTTCCAGCGGCCGTCTAATTCTCGAACGCGCCAGTTACGGCAACCGTTAGTGGATAGCGTCCTATGATATTCATTCACTGCCCACATTGCGGGGATCGCAACGAAGACGAGTTCGCGTACGGTGGCGACGTCGAACATCGCCGTCCGGACGACCCCGATGCCATGAGTGACGCGCAATGGTGTGAGTATATTTACTGCGTACCAAACACCAAGGGTTGGGCCAAGGAACACTGGTGGCACGTACGCGGCTGTAGTCGCTGGATTTTGGTCGAACGCAACTCAATAAATAATGAGCTGCGAAGAACCGATGAGGACAGCGACCGTGAGTAAGCAGGCTTTTCGCGCGAACTCCGGCGGGCGCATCGATCGCGACCGGCCGCTGACATTTACGTTCAACGGCAAACGATTTGGCGGGTACGCTGGCGACACGCTCGCCTCCGCTTTAATCGCCAATGGCGTCTCGATCGTCGGGCGTAGTTTTAAATATCATCGACCGCGCGGCATCATGAGTGCCGGCGCCGAGGAAACCAACGCCTTCGTGCAGCTTCTCGGCAACGATGAAGAGCCAAACGTTCTGGCGACGACACTGCCGCTCTATGAGGGGCTCAAAGCCCGCAGCGTGAACGCGTGGCCTTCAGTGCATTTCGACCTTGGTGGGATGACCAATTTTTTGCATCGATTCTTTCCCGCAGGGTTTTACTACAAAACATTCATGTGGCCCCGCGATCATTGGGACTGGTATGGCCGGATCATTCGAAGGGTCGCTGGGTGGGGAACTGCACCAAAAAAATCGGCCCGAAATCGCTACGAGCATCGATTTCATCACTGCGATGTAATGGTTGTTGGCGCAGGCCCCGCCGGCTTGTCCGCAGCCTTGGCTGCGGGTCGAAGTGGCGCGCGCGTGCTGCTGGTGGACAACCAGCCAGAAGCCGGTGGCTACTTGCTTGGCGGCAGCACCGAAATCAATTCGCAACCCGCCCTTTCGTGGATATCCGAAGTCGTCGCTGAAATAGACGCTCTACCCGATGTAGTTCGCCTCAAGGAAACGAGCGCTACCGGCTATTACGATCAAAACTTCATCACCGCACTAGAGCGACGTCCGGACAAGAGCTGGGTGAAGGAACGCTTGTGGAAGGTTCGGGCCCGCCAGGTAATTCTCGCAACGGGCGCGATCGAACGACCGATTACTTTTGCTGACAATGACCGACCGGGAGTCATGCTTGCCTCTGCCGCGAGCCACTATTGTCTGCGCTACGGTGCGAGACCGGGCCGGGACGCAGTACTGTTCACCAACAACAATGGCAGCTACAAACATGCTATCGAACTAAAGGACAACGGCATCAATGTTGCGGCCGTTGTTGATCTAAGGCCGGAACCCGATGCCGGCCTGGTCGCGGCAGTAACTGCGAAAGGAATCGACGTCTTACTCGCAAGCCAGGTATCCAAAGTTATCGGCGTGCGTCGTGTCTCTGCCGTCGAAATCTCGGCGTCAAACGACGCTGGCGAGCGGCGAAGAATTGCATGCGACTTGCTGCTGGTGTCAGGCGGATGGAATCCGACCATTCATTTGCATTCTCAGTCCGGTGCCAGGCCGGCGTACGACGCAGACCTCGCGACGTTCATTCCCGGCACGTCAGTCCAAAACGAGGTATCCGTCGGTGCGTGTCGCGGACAATTCGCGCTTTCGACGTGCCTTAGCGACGGCCTAACAGCTGGCTACGCGGCCGCCAAGGCTTGCGGCTTCGACGCTGAACCAAAAAACAGGCCCACTTGCACGGCAGAACCGAGTATCAGTCCCATGCCGATTTGGGAAGTTCCTCTACCGAAGAAGAGTAGTCGGGCATTCCTGGATTTTAACAACGACGTTACGAGCAAAGACATTCGATTGGCGGAACGCGAGGGTTACCGCTCGATCGAACTCGTAAAGCGATACACCACTGCAGGAATGGGCATCGACCAAGGCAAGACAGGCAACGTCAATATCATTGGCCTGATGGCACAAATTACGTCAACGACACCCGGTGCTGTCGGCACTACGACCTATCGGCCTGCTTACAGTCCGGTGAGTTTCGGCGCTATGGCCGGCGCCGATAGCGGCGACTTGATCATCCCCTGGCGACGCACACCAATCACCGATTGGTTTATCGACAATGGCGGTCATCTTGATGAAACCGGTGCACTTTTTCGTCGACCGCTATTTATCGCAAAATCGGGCGAGACGGCCAACGACGCAATCAATCGGGAAGCATTGGCGGTTCGCAACGGTGCGGGTATCTACGATGGCACACCACTGGGCAAAATTTCGATCAAAGGTGCGGATGCAGTCACCTTCCTGGATCGAGTTTATACAAACTCCTGGGGAAAATTGCCCGTCGGGCGTTGCAAGTTTGGCTACATGCTGCACGACGACGGTCGCTTACTCGATGATGGTGTCACCTTTCGCCTCTCAGAAGATCACTACTTGATGTCGACCGGCTCGGGCGTTGCGTCGGTCGTACATAAACACCTTGAGAAGTTATTGCATTGCGACTGGCCAGACCTCGATGTGTACCTAACACCGGTCTCTGATCAGTGGGCGGTTATTTGTGTTTGCGGTCCACTCGCACGTGACGTTATGCGAGCTGCCGCAACCAGTATTGACGTCAGTCCGGACGCATTCAAATTTCTTGATACGAAATATTGCCAAATTGCCAATATTGACGCCCGAGTATCGCGCGTCACGTATACGGGCGAACTGAGTTTCGAGATTGTCGTTGCTACACGTCATGGCCGGGAATTGTGGGATACATTGCTTGCCGCTGGCAGAGACTTCGACATTACGCCGGTAGGATCGGATACCAGCATGCTATTGCGAACGGAAAAAGCGTTTATCGCCGCGGGCCTCGAAGGCGACGGTTACGCCAACATATATGATGTTGGCATGGGCTGGGTGGTCCCAAAGAACAAAGGTGACTTCATCGGCAAGCGCTCGACCACTCGCGACCTGAATAGGGGTGGATCTCGGCCCGAAGTCGTCGGCCTGCTGCCAGAAGACGACAGCTTTGTTCCACCGAAAGGCACACCGCTCATCGACGCCGATCAGAACATGATCGGAATGGTCACCATCGGCTTTCACAGCCCCAATCTAAAGCGCTCGATCGCGTTGGCACAACTTTCAGACGGGCGTTCTCGATTGGGTGAGACAGTCACCTTGTTCACCAAGGAAAAAACTGCCTCCGCCAAAGTATGCGGTCCGGTGTTTATCGATCCGGACGGCCTGAAGATGCGAGACTGATATGGCTGGTTATGATGTATCAATTGAAGCTTTAGCAAACTGCGGATTTCTCGATCTGCGTGGCGGTGACGATGCCCGTCAAGCCTGTAGCGAATATCTGGACATCGTTCTACCGACGTGCGCCAACAAACTGGTGACGGCTGCCAATGGTCGCATCGCCTTTTGCATTAGCTCGAATCATTGGTTGTTGCAGGTAGCGGACGGCGACCAGATGGATATCCTACAATCTCTGGAGCGTTCGAGTGCTGGTGTTTCGCATTCCTTTGTCGATGTGTCGGACCTGTACTCACGCATACAACTGTCGGGCTCTGAATCACGGGACGTGCTGGCTCAAGGCGTGAGTATCGATATTCACCCTCGGGTATTCCCCCCGGGCTCGACCGCACGTACGGGTATGGCGAAAACAACAACACAGATTCATTACGTAAATGAGTCACCTACATATGGCATTTTGGTGTTCAGTTCGTTTCGGCAACATATGCTGGATTGGCTGGCCATGGCGGCTGCAAAATCGTAGCGGTGCACGGCATTTGAACCCATGTCTGTATGTCTGTCATGTATAGACAGGTTCGGAGAGTTGCTGTATTCTCCTACCGGCATAGATTGCAGTTGAAACCAAGGAACAGGATATTTTCGGAATTTCAATTTGTTATCAAGAGCTTAGCTAAAAGTCATTAATGCTCGTCTTATCGTCTTCAGTGAAACCGTTATCGGAGTAATACGTGTCTAAACGCATCCAAATCGCCACAGAGAATAGACCCACTTTCAAGCGCTCAGCAGTATCGACAGCCGTACATGCGGCTACGTCCGCGCTTTTGATCAGCGCCGCCCTGTCATCTGTTGCGAGCGCTGAACTTGAAGAAATCACAGTCACAGCTTCGAAGCGTGCCGAAAACTTGCAAGACGTGGCCGTGTCGGTCATCGCACTCGATGCGCAAACCCTTAATGACGTGGGCATCACCAATTTCGATGACTACGTTCGGTATCAACCGAACTTGACGGCTTCGGGTCGAGGTCCCGGTAATACGACCTTCTACATTCGCGGCATGGCGACCGATCAGGCCACTTTGAGCGCAGTTGAGGCGGCGGGCAACTCACCCAACGTCGCGTTGTATCTCGACGAGCAACCTATTCAAACGATCGGACGAAACCTGGATGTCTACGTTGCCGACATGGAACGTATTGAGGTCCTAGCGGGTCCACAAGGCACGTTGTTTGGAGCAAGTTCGCAAGCCGGTACCGTTCGGCTTATAACCAAGAAACCCGTATTCGATGAATTTCAAGCAGGTGCCAAGTACAGCGTGTCCGATACGAAAAGTGGCGAAATGAGTACCTCGGTCGAAGGCTATATCAACCTTCCACTGATTGAAGATAAGTTGTCATGGCGTACTGTCGTCTATTCCGCCAATCAGGGCGGTTTCATTGATAATGTACCGGGATCGGACGACCCGTTACTCAACAACCCTGCTCGTATTGCCTCTCTGCCCAACGCAGTGACGATACCGGCCGTAAATACGACCTTGGCAGAAAAGGACTTTAACGATGCCGACTATCAGGGTATACGCACGGCATTAGCTTTTCGAGCCAATGATGATTGGGATTTCTTGCTGCAGGTAATGCAACAGACACTCAACACGGAAGGCACTTTCGCCCAGGACCCCGCTGTTGGTGAGCTTCAGATTTCGACGTTCTTTCCTGATTTCCAGGACGACGAGTTTACTCAGATTGCGTGGACAGCCAATGGTCAAATTGGCAACCTGGAAGTTATCTACACCGGCGCATTTTTGGATCGCGAAGTCGATCAGTCAACGAGTGATAATGCCTATCTTGAGCAAGGTGGCTTCATACCGTTTTATCTTTGCAATGCCACGCAGTGTTTTGATCCAGTGTACGGCGAGCGATTTACGGTTGAGACTGAACGTATGACGCACGAAATACGCATTGCGACCTCGCAAGAGAACAGACTCCGCTTTATCGGTGGTGTATTTTTTGACGACGCAGACTTGGGCGCAAGCATTGACTTTACATCTCCGGGCCAGATTGCCAGGGGACTTACGGCACAACAGCTTCCCCTCCCTAATACGACGATATTCAATCCGAACCCACGGCCGCAAGGCGTCAACTTCGTCAACGACATCACGCGCAACGAAAAGCAATCAGCGATATTTGGTGAGCTCACCTACGAACTCCTGCCGGATACACTGACAGCGGTAATTGGTGCGCGTTACTACGAACAGGAAGTCAGCTTGGCAGGTTCCACCAACTTCTTCTACGCAACCACGGATACGGACAGAGACTTCGGCATCAATATTGATCAAAACCTGGCCGGCATATCGCCAGGAAAAGAAGACGACACCATCATTAAAGTGAACTTGTCGTGGACGCCGAACGAAGATTCTCTGTTCTACGCAACCTACTCAGAGGGCTTCCGCCCAGGTGGATTCAATCGACGAGGCGGTCCAGGCAGCGCAGACCCTAGCGTTTTCGTTCCTTTTGGATACACAACCGATACGGTTGAAAACCTGGAGTTCGGCTGGAAAACCAGCTTCCTCGACAATCGACTCCGATGGAATGGTACTTTCTATAGTGTCGATTGGAGCGATGTCCAGTTAACCGTGACCGACTTCACGGTCTCGAATCTGACGTTTACGACCAATCTTGGTGAGGCAAAAGTTACTGGAATCGACTCTGATATCGCTTTTGCGGCGACCGATAACTTCACGCTTTACGCCTCTTTCGCGTGGAACGATACCGAAGTGACTTCGATATCGAATGACCTGTTTTCTCCGAGCAATATTGCACCGGTCGGTAGTTCACTGGCATTTGCACCGAAACTTCAATACACCGCACGTGGACGATACACATGGGAAGCCGGCGGTTACGACGCCCATGTACAACTCGCAGTGCAACACGCGGGTGAGAGTGACAATTCGATTATTCTGTCGCAGGTGGCAGACATTCCTAGTTGGACTTCCTGGGATGCGACTATCGGATTTGGCAAGGAAAACTACGGCGTCGAGCTCTTCATCGACAACGTCACTGACGAAAATATCATTCGATTCATTCGCGCAGGTGGTGCGACGCCTGAACAGTTCGTCACACGGCCACGATCAATCGGCCTGCGATTCAGGTACGATTATTGATCCAAATCGGTTTTCGAATACATAAATGAAACCTGAGGGAAGTGGTCGCAATGCCACTTCCCTTTTTCTTTTTGCACCGACAATAGACGATAAAAATGGATTTCGAAGAATCACTGTACGCAGTTCAACGTCTAATCCGCCAGAAAGAATTCATCCAAGCAGATGCGGCTATCGAGCAACTGCTTCAGTTGCAACCCAAACACGTAGAAGCCTTGTTTACCAAAGCAGTGATCATGCGCCTGTTGAACCGGCCAGAAGACGCGCAGCAAGTGCTGGATGCCTTACACACAGTCGACCCGACCCATAGCCGGGCATTTCAGGAAAAAGGTCATCACAAGATGGCCAAAAGAGAACTTCAACCGGCGATTGAAGCGTTTGAAAATGCCGTCGCACGCGATCCGGCACTCATTATCAGTTGGAAGGCTCTCATCGGACTGCATGCCATGAACAACGACGCTGAAGGTGCCGGGAGAGCGAAAGCGCATGTCGATCGACTGCAGGCCCTTCCACAAGAGCTGCTGAATATCTCGAGCCTCGTCAACGAGGAGCGCTTAAATAAAGCGGAACCGCTCTGTCGTAACTTTCTAAAGCGAGACCCGCAGAACGTTGAGGCGATGCGTTTACTGGCTGCTATCGGTGTTGGGCTGGGAATTACTGACGATGCCGAACAATTACTGGAAGCAGCTCTGGAATTTGATCCTGGCTTTCATCTCGGCCGATTCGACTATGTCCTCGTCCTACAAAAACGACAGAAATTCGAAGCAGCGTTCAAACACGCAGGCTACCTAAAGGAAGCTCAGCCTTACGACTTTAACTATCAGCGCCTGTATGCGAATGCCTGTCTCAACGTCGGCCGCCATGACGAAGCGATTAGAATCTACAACAAAGTATTGACTGTAGACCCTGAGAACCCACAGATCTTGTTGATGTGTGGCCACGCGGCGAAAACGATTGGCCGAATTCCGGAAGCTATTGACTACTATCGCCGTTGCTACACGGCAAGGCCCGACTACGGTGACGCTTTCTGGAGTCTGGCAAACTTAAAAACCTATGCTTTGACCGACGAAGAGTTGGATATCGCACAGCGCAGTGAGGCGGCGAATAAAACGACACTGGTGGATCGAATCCACTTGTGTTTTGCACTTGGAAAAGCATTCGAAGACCGGCAGGACTTCTCCTTGTCATTTGAATACTACGCTCGCGGTAATCGTCTAAAACTATCAGAACTTGCCTATCACGCCGACCTCGTTACCGCAGAAGTTGATGCACAGATAGATGTGTGCGGCGCTGCACTTATTGAGGCGAAATCGACGTTGGGTCACCCTGCTCCCGACCCCATTTTCATTGTCGGGTTGCCACGCTCCGGCTCAACTCTGCTGGAACAAATACTCGCATCGCACAGCGAGATCGATGGGACGTTCGAGCTACCTAATATCCTCAATACCGTTGCCAGGCTCAATGGGCGACGCATGGCCAACGAGGTGGCAAGATATCCACGCGTCCTGGAGGATTTGAACGAGGACGAATTATTCCAATTGGGTAAGTTGTATTTGGAAGAAACCAAAATCCATCGTGCCGGTGCGCCTTTCTTTGTCGATAAAATGCCGAACAACTTCCGGCACATCGGACTGATTAGCATGATTTTGCCGAACGCCAAAATCATCGATGCTCGCCGCGAACCACTGGCCTGTTGTTTTAGTGGTTTCAAACAATTATTTGCTCACGGTCAGGCCTACACTTATGGCTTGCAGGAAATCGGCCAGTACTACATCGACTATGTCCGAATGATGAACCACTGGGAACAAGAACTTCCGGGTCGAATACTAAGAGTGCAGTACGAGGACGTTGTCGCCGACCTCGAAACAGAGGTGACACGAATGCTCGACTTTTGTGGTCTCGAGATGCAAGCGGCATGTCTTGAGTTTCACAAAACGGTCCGATTGGTGCGTACGCCAAGTTCAGAGCAAGTCAGACAAGCCATTTATCAACAGGGCTTGCAGCAGTGGAAAAACTTCGATGCGTACTTGCAGCCCTTAAAGGAAGTACTCGGCCTTAGTTCCAGTTAGCCCTTATCTTCAGCACCGTCGAGCACGACATCGCTGCCCAATCGCGTTGCCATGAACCGGTACATGTCAACGATCGTACCCTCCAAATCTTCAATACAAAATGGGCTCGATTCAATATAGCGGGACTGTAAGCCCTGCTGCATCGTCTCCAACTTGGATTTATCTTCGGCATTGACCTGATCCATGAAGTCGTGTTGCTCGGCAGTGATGCCGTCTGACTGCGGCAATGCCGACATACCCCAGCGGATATTGACAGAGTTGGCGGTATTCGGACTTAGGCACAAAAATATAAGGACATTCGGCGCCGCAGCTACAACCAGATTCGGAAATACGCCGAACATGAATGAACAACGCTTTTCCTTATCAGTAAGATTGGGTGGAAATGGTCCGCGCTCCGGATAGCTGGGATCGTAATAGGAATAGTAGGCATTAAAGTTGCCGTCAGAAGGAACGTACTCACATAAGCCAGTCGGTGTGAGCGGTTTCAGCGTCTTCGGATGCGTAATATCCAGGTGGTAACCCTCCATGAAGTTTTCCGCCAGACACTTCCAGTTCGTTTTCCAGGTAACTTCCTCTGTAAACCCATGGACTCGGTCGGCTACATCGTAGTTTTTAATGTAGGGCAATAACTTCTCAAGTCTTGGCGCCAGCGGTACTGCATTTCCACTCATATTGACGAACAAAAAGCCTTCCCATACCTCAGTCTTAAACGACGGAAGCGCAACCTTCGAGCGGTCGAACGCCTTAACGTTCTCCATCCGCGGTGCACCCACCAACTGACCGGTAAGATCGTACGTCCATGCATGGTAACGACAGCTGAAACGGGACTTCCTGCCGCTCCCAAATGCCACAGTATTTCCGCGATGACGGCAGACATTGGATAAGACGCGAATGACATTGTCATTGCCACGCGTGACTAGCAATTGCTCCCCAACCAATTCGGTGGTGTAAAAATCGCCGGGATTCTTTAATTCATCCACACGTCCGAGGCACACCCAATCACGATGGAAAATAAATTCCGATTCCAAACGCATGAAATCATCTGACGTGTAATAACTCGCTGGCATGACAGTCGCTTCGTCAAACGACAGTGATGTGACTTTGTGGAGTGCGTCACGAATCTCATTAACTTTCGTTGTCATTTTTTCCATCGCAAAATTACACCCGCATATATAATACATACATGGTGATCAGTTGTCGCGCACTGTAAGATCAATGCACCGTTGCGGGACAATTGACACTATGAAATCTGACTCATTGGCAAGTACTTCGTCGCATCCAGATCAACAGAATCCTAGCGATCGGATCAGCACCGTGGCAGGTGCCATGTGGCTGACCGTGATCGGCACATTGGGCATTTTATTCTTGCCGTTAATGGTCGGCGGCATCATCGCTGAGTTGGGTTTTTCCGAGTTACAGGCAGGCTATGTCGCTGCTGCGGAAATGGCCGGCGTCGCCATCGCGTCCGGCCTGGGCGTTTTTTGGGTACGGCGTGTTAACTGGGTCAAAATCGCTACTTTATCAACAGTCGCTTTCATCGCCGCGAATTGGATTTCTACGGGCATCGATGCTTATTGGGCGATGCTTGTTGCGCGCTTCTGCGTCGGTCTGGCCAGTGGCGCGCTGTTGGCGATTGGCATGGCCTGTCAAAGTGATAGCAAAAATGCGGATCGAATATTTGGCTACTGGGTCGCCTGTCAGATGACGGTATCGAGTGTTGGTTACTTATTACTGCCGAGCGTCCGAGCAACCTGGGGAATTGATGGCTTTTTGTTCGCTTTGATCGCCGTTGGTGCTACTGCGTTTATATCGATTGTCTTCTTACCCAAGCGAGGGCTCCACCGAACAGCATCGAGTGGATCCCAGCGGGCAACTCTTCTAACCAACATCACAGCATTATTTGGCGCTTTACTGTTCTTCATGGCGCAAGGCGGCCTTTGGGCGTTCCTGGAGCGACTGGGCTTATCGTCAAGCCTGTCGACGACTGAAATTGGTTTCGCCCTGGCCATCTCATCATATTGTGGTATCGCTGGTGGTTTGGCCAAGAACTGGTTAGTCGATGCGGCCGGCACACTAAGTCCATTCGTACTTGTCATCGTTGGTGAGCTATTCATGCTGGTCCTGTTTGCGGTAGATCCGGGCAACGTACTTTTCGCGGTTGCTGTTTGCCTACTACAATTTTTTTGGGCCATGGGTATGGCATCTTTCCTCAGCGCATTTAATCTGGTTGACCAGTCCGGTGCTCTGGTCCTGTTGCTGATGTCAGTCGCTAAGGTCGGCTACTCACTGGGTCCGGCAATGATGGGTTGGCTGATCGTCGACGACGATTACAGCAATGTATTACTCGCAAGCGGTGTATTAGTTGTGATTGGATTTCTTACCACAACCATTCTCATTAGGATCAAACTGAAATCGGTCGATGCTTACGCCAGACCGTGAAATCACGTCGATGAAAGTTCAAGTACTCAAACCCGATTCTTTTAAGCGAATGCCCTGGCAGAATGGCCGAGGCTCAACAACTGAGCTGCACGCCGAAGAGCATGACAACTACGAAGGACCGGTATGGCGAATCAGTATGGCGGATGTTTCTAGCGACGGTCCGTTTTCACACTTTGAGGGTTACGACCGAACGCTAACGCTGGTGAAGGGACCGGCGATGATGTTGCACCATGAGAGCGGTGCCAAAGATGTTCTCGAGCAGCGATTCGCCATGGCAACATTCAAAGGCGACATTCGCACCCACGCGACACTTCATGGCGAAGAGATCCAGGATTTCAATGTGTTTTCATTGCGTCATTATTGCCGTCACACGGTAGCTATCGTCACCCCTGCTCGTGATCCTTGGCTGTGCACGGATGCAACGACTTTATTAGTCTTTGCTATTGATGGCGACGTTCAGGTGACTTCACCGAGCGGTAAAGTCCTCGAGGTTCCACACAATTCATTGCTACGAATTGAACAACCATTGCAGGGTGATTGGCGCGCGTCGACAGGAACAGCGATTGTTACGAGCGTGGTGTTACGGGCAGTTACGTATTGATAGGAAGCGCGGGTTCTGACAAGTTACTATGCTCACAGTCAAGTATTTATGCCAGTTTCTCATCCCAGTGAGTGCCGTTTTTCATCATGGTATTCAAAACGGTTAGTTGCTTACGCGTGCAGGCAACGATAGCTACTTTTTTGGGTTTACCGGCAGCGACTAAACGCTCATACAAGGGTACCGACCATATCCGTGTCAGAATATGCTCTAAGCGGGCCATTTTGAAAGGTCGAATGTGAGTCATCACAGCTAAGGAACACGAATGTCGCCGGTTTCGATACAGAGGCGTTTCCGCGTTCACCGGTCGATCGTTGAGGATGACGAGGCCTTCCTTGCCCGGAATTTCGAAGGGCTCATCGCTCTGGGCCAGCGCATCTGGAATAAGTCCGGCGGGCATCAGGTGCGCGAAAGGTATGCTCGCGCCGACTGAACACCTCATCGCCGAGGCGATAGGAGCTGTTGGTCGGAATGAACAAACCACCATTGACGACAAACGGCATATACGCCAGGTACAAGGCGCTCTTGTCCTTGATCGTTAGCGTCAGTAGCCCCGGTTTGCTCATCAAATTACCTCGTCACCATCATCTCTGGCAGTTCACCCGCCAGTACTTCTCGCCCGCAGTCCTCGAGACCCTCTGACAGGTCGATCAGCAGCCCTTCGAGGGTCAGGTGGACGTTAAAGGAACCACCCGCCTGGCCTCGCAGACGGTTGATTATGTCTAGATAGCAGAACAAATTTCGCCTGTCCATGCGCTTCAGCACAGAATCCTCAATTGCCGTCAGCGCTCCCGGCCCCGGCGCGCCGAACGCGCGGAAAATAGCGGCCTGGACCTGGCGCGCGAGCCAGTCGAGCACAAACGTGGTGTCGAGGGCAGTCCAACGTGCTGCCACAGCGATCGCGGATGCTTTGCCCGCGGCTACTGCCGCAAAGTCCCGGCTCATCGCCGCGTGGGTATCCAGTTGGCTGCTCGCGTCGATCGCGGCGAGGGGCGCATTACCAGCCAGACGCAACGCCGCCAGCCAGCTTTGGCCGGGTTGCAGCCGGTCCAGCCACGTCAGGCCCTCTGCTTCGGCGGGAACCGCGAAACCAATGCGCTGACAGCGACTGAAGATGGTCGCGGGCAAATGTCCCTTGCGATCGGCGATCAGGATCAGCAACGCATCTCCCGGAGGCTCCTCCAGCGTCTTCAACAGGCTGTTGGCGGCATTGCCGGTCATCGCGTCAGCCGGCTCGATCACCGCAACCTTGCCGCCGCCCTGGTAGCTCGTGAGGCTGAGTTCCGAGACCAGCCCGCGAATCTGCTCAATACCGATGGCCTGCTTGTCGACGGGCGGGCGGATCCAGCGCAAGTCGGCATGCTCGATCGCGAGCGGCGGATATTGCGGCAGGCTGGCCCCGGTCGAAACGCCGAGATGCTGCGCTGCCATCCAGCCGGCTGCGGCACGTTTGCCGACGCCGACCGGTCCGGTCAATAGAACAGCGTGTGGCACACGTCCCTGCCGGGCCCTTGCCAGCCAGTTTGTCGCGAACTCCTGATGCCAGCTAATATCCATTATTTCAACAATATACGAGTCATTTCTGACCTAATACCTCATCCATGAGTTTAGTGATCACCGCCGTCACTTCGCGACGGACTGTGTCGATGCTTGCGCGGGCGTCGATGATGACAAATCGATCGGGCTCGGCGGCTGCCAGTTCGAGGTACTGGTCCCGCACCCGTGTAAAAAAGTCACTGCGTTCGATCTCGATCCGGTCCGGGTCACTGCGTCGCCCGGCCCGATCCATACCGGTAGCCACCGGCGCGTCGAGCAGCAGGGTCAAATCCGGGTGCAAACCCGGGTGCACCAGCTCCGCAAGCCGGTTGATGTCGGCTTGTGGAAAACCTCGGCCGCCGCCCTGGTAGGCACGGCTCGCGTCAGTGAAACGATCACACACTACCCAGGTGCCGGCCGCCAACGCCGGCTCGATGTGATTTTTTACGTGCAGCGCGCGCGACGCGAACATCAACAGCAATTCGGCGATGTCCGGCATTGGCTCATCGCCATGCTCTACGAGCAACTGGCGAATTCTCTCGGCCACTGGCGTGCCACCCGGTTCGCGGGAAGTCAGCACGGGAATACCGCGTTGTTCTATCGCGGTACGCAGGACCCCAACATTGGTCGACTTGCCTACGCCCTCAATACCCTCGACCGTGATGAATTTGCCGCGTTGCATGGTCTATTCCTTGTGGCGCTGACTTTTCAGTTGCCGCAGGTAGGCCGCGACCGCCTGGTCGTGTTCCTCTTTGGTCGCCGAAAACTGGTGGCTGCCGTCGCCCGAACCCGTGGCAACGAAGAAAATTTCCTCGCCGTCGGCCGGATGCAGCGCTGCATGGATTGAAGCGCGGCCGGGCATAGCGATCGGCGTCGGCGGCAGGCCATGTTTTGTGTACGAGTTGTACGGTGTCGCTGTTTGCAGATCCTTGCGGGTCAGATTGCCGTTAAAGTCCTGGCCGAGCCCGTAAATGACGGTTGGATCCGTCTGCAGGCGCATTCCTTTGTTGAGTCGTCGCGAAAACACACCGGCAATGCGTTCTCGTTCGTCGCTGCGTGCCGTCTCTTTCTCGATGATCGACGCCAGGATCAATCCGTCATACGGCGTTGTGACGACGGCAGCCTCGCTCTTGTTCGCCCACTCCTCCGCCAGCGCACTCTGCATTGCCGCGAAAGCCTGGCGCAGCACGACACGATCGCTGGTCCGGCTAGGGAAATAGTAGGTTTCGGGCAGAAACATTCCTTCCGGATGGTTCATCTCCGCACCCAGCAAGTCCAGTAAGCCCGGCCAGTCTTCATCCGTCATGCTGGCGTCGATTTCGGGCTGGTCGTGCAGCGCGCGCAGCAGGTCCCAGCGATTCCAGCCCTCGATAATTGTAAATGAGTACAGGCGTACGCTACCGTGTGTGAATAGCTGCAAGAGCTCCCGCGGCGTCGTGCCGGGGGTAATGAGATATTCGCCCGCCTGCACGCGGCTGGCCTGCTCGGTCCAGCGCGCATAAAGGCGCAGCATCCGGGAGCTGGCGATGATGCCGCGCTGCTGCAGCGACGACGCAATAACGCCGAAGGAAGCACCCGACTCGATGTCGAAGACGATACCGGAGTCGTCGACATCGACCGGCTCGTCGAGAAACGTATGCAGGCGTATGCCGCCGAAAGCAGCAATCGCCAGCGACAGGGTCAGCAAAGCTGCCACGGTGGCCAGCGTGCGTTTCAACTGCGGCACTCTGGAACGCCGTTTGCCGCGGCCAATGCCTGTGCCTGTCGCGTGCCGGCACCGACCGTCCATTCGTGTTGGCCGCAACGTCGCACCGGGATCACGCCCGATTGACTGTTGGACAGAAAGATCTCGTCCGCGCCGAACAATTCGTCGATACCAACATCACGCACCTCACAATCAATGCCTGCAGACTGCAACCAGGCGATGACGCGGCCACGCATGATGCCGGAGACGCCGCAGCGCGTTATCGCAGGCGTGACGTAAGCAGATTCGGTCGCAATAAACACGTTGCTCATAGTACCGCAGATAAGCTGGCCGCCCGTGTCCAGCATCAGGCCCTCAAAAATCCTGTCGTCCTGCCATTCGGCCCTCGCCAGTACCTGCTCCAGTCGGTTCAGGGTCTTGAGTCCTGCCAGTTGTGGCTGGACCGCCAATCGCAAGGTACACAGGCGTACCTCGACGCCATCCCTATAATTCGCTGCCGGCAAAGGCCTGGCAGCAAAGATGCCGACTCGCAGGATCGCTTTAGTGTCCGCAGCTCGTTGATAGCCGCGCGGCCCGCGGCCGGCCGACAGGGTCAGTTTGGCCGTCGCAAAATTGCCATCAACTCCCGAGTGATCGATAGCGGCGTCAAGCTCCCTGCCGAGTACGTCAGCGGGCGGGCATGCCAGGCCCAGTCGTGCAGCACCGGTCTGCAATCGTGCGACGTGTGCATCCCAGAACCGTGGCGCTCCGTCACGAATGGCAATCGTCTCAAACAGGCCGTCGCCGTACTGCGCTGCGCGGTCGTCCGCCGCGATGGCCTCGATCGGGGCACCGTCTGAGAACCAGTCGCTCATGGTGCGATCGCTCGCAACAGACCTTTTGCCTTGGCTCGCGTTTCGTTCAATTCCGTCGCCGGATCGGAATCCGCAACAATACCTGAGCCGGCACGCCAGCTGACCTCGTCGTCACGAATCACCATGGTTCGAATGAGAATATTCAGGTCCATACTGCCATCGCGGTTCAGATAGCCGAACGAGCCGGTGTAAGCGCCGCGCGGGCCGGCCTCGAGTTCACTGATGATCTGCATGCACCGCACCTTCGGGCAACCGGTAATCGTGCCACCCGGAAACAGGGCACGAATTGCGGCGCCTGGCGTTACCGTCGGCCGCAGCCGCCCCTGTACATTGGAAACGATGTGGTGCACATGAGCGTAACTTTCAACAATCATCATTTCGCTCACTTCCACCGATCCCGGCTCACAGATTCGGCCGAGATCGTTGCGTTCCAGGTCAATCAACATGACGTGCTCGGCACGCTCTTTGGGATCGTCCAGCAGTTCATCGAGCAGGAGCCGGTCGTACGCAGCGTCATCCGAGCGCGGCCGGGTTCCGGCTATCGGACGGGTAGCAATGCGCCCGTCGCGAATGTGCAGCAGCCGCTCGGGTGACGAGGAGACGATCGACACACCGTCCCAATGTATCAGGCCGGCAAAGGGACCGGGGTTGGACTTGCACAGCGCGGCGTAGATTTGATTGGCATCGATGCCGGCGGCCGTTGCCGACCAGCCTCGTGACAGGTTGGCCTGGTAGATTTCGCCACTGGCGATATAAGCTTTGGCGGCGGCCACCGCGTGCAGAAAACGCGCCGGGTCTTCTTCCTCCACGCGCAGTTCCTTTTCGGTCCTGGTGTTATCTGCAAGGGCGTGTGCGGCTGCGATATCCGCGTTGACCATCTCGATGTCATAGTCGGTGCCCGGCTCCGCTATGAAATAACAGTGCCCGGTCTTGTGTGCAACAACGAGCGCGGCAGGACAACGTACGGCAAACGCCGTTGGCAGCAGCGTATCGTTGAAGAAGCGCACACTGGGCTCAATTTCCGCAGCCAGCTCGTAACCCAGAAACAGGAACCAGCCGCCGCTGAAAGGAAACTCCGATTCGCACGAATCGACTCGTTCGTTCTGCCACCAGCCATCGAGCGCTGTGATGAACTCGCGCTGCCCCGTTGCTGCGGCACCCGACAGCCGGCCGGGGCCTTCGAGGACCAATGCATCCCCCTGCGAAAGCAACAACAGGTCGAAGCCGCCGAGCGACGATTCGGCCGCAGTGCTCTGTAGCAGGAACGAGTAACGCGCAGGTGCCAGGCGGTGAAGTGCGTGTAGGTTGACGCCTGCCGGAAGCAGGGTCGAGTTCATACAAATTCCCGGAAGATCAGTGTTCCGTTGGTGCCGCCGAAGCCGAAGGAATTGGATATGGCGGTCCTGACCCGGGCATCGCGCGCGGTATTCGGTACATAGTCCAGGTCGCAGGCCGGATCCTGATTGTCGAGATTGATCGTTGGCGGTACCACGTGACGGTTGATCGCCTGGATGCAGAAAATAGCTTCGGCAACGCCCGCGGCCCCGAGCAGATGGCCGGTCGTCGACTTGGTCGAGCTCACCATCAGCTTGTCGGCAGCTGCGCCAAAAGCCCGGCGAATTCCAACCGATTCACCAATATCACCGGCGGGTGTCGAGGTGCCATGGGCATTCAGGTAATCAATATCGGCAGCGTCGATACCTGCATCCCTGATCGCAGCCATCATTGAGCGACGTGCGCCGTCGCCATCCGCCGGCGGCAGCGTGATGTGATAGGCGTCGCCACTCATGCCGAATCCAATTAACTCAGCATAGATTCTCGCGCCGCGAGCTTTCGCGTGTTCGAGTTCTTCAAGGACAACACAACCGGCGCCGTTGCTCAGCACGAATCCGTCGCGATCAATATCGAACGGCCGGCTAGCGCGTTTCGGGTCGTCATTACGTGTCGACATGGCTCGTGCTGAACAAAATCCGCCCATGGCGAGTGGTGTGGTTGCATATTCGGAACCGCCGGCCAGCATCACGTCGGCGTCCCCATGCGCGATCATCCGGCCGCCGAAACCGATGCAATGCGAGGATGTGGCACATGCGGTCACGATGGAGACGTTGGGACCGGTAATGTGCTGCAGGATGCTTACGTAACCGGAGGTCATATTAATAATGCTGCCGGGAATGAAAAACGGCGACACTTTACGTGCCCCGCCGTCCAGCATTTTTTTGTGGTTGTCCTCGATGGTCTTGATGCCGCCGATGCCGGCCCCCATCGCAACGCCGATCGTGTGCCCGTTCTCTTCGGCGATCTCGAGGCCGGAATCCTTGATGGCTTTTACCGCTGACGCGATGCCGTAATGGACGAAAGGATCCATCTTGCGAGCGTCTTTCGGTGTCAGGTACTCCTCGACATTGAAATTCGCCACGGTTCCGCCAATACGAGTGGGAAACGTGCTCGTATCGAAGTCGTCAATGATGCGGATGCCTGAAACGCCGTTGCACACGTTGTCCCAAGCTTCGTCCAGCTCGTTACCTACCGGCGAGACAATACCCATTCCGGTAATGACGACGCGTCGTTCTCTCAATTTGGACCCGCTTGAAGTGGCAGAAAGCCTGGCGGCAACAAAGGCACTGGCAGGGGATCGGCGCGACGCCTCAGGCGCCGCGCCACGGTACTTCAGTCTGCGCTGGCAGCGCGCGACGTTACAAAGTCAATTGCCTGTTGCACAGTAGTGATCTTTTCGGCGTCTTCATCCGGAATCTCGGTCTCAAATTGCTCTTCGAGCGCCATCACCAATTCGACCGTATCGAGCGAGTCCGCACCCAGGTCGTCTACAAATGAGGCATCGTTGGTTACCTCGTCTTCCTTCACGCCGAGTTGCTCGGCAACGATGGCCTTTACTTGTTCTTCGATACTGCTCATAGCGGTTTCTTCTCCTCGGAAGATCACGTCAAAAATAGTGCACGGTAGCGTAAGTCTTTGATATTTCTAGGTGCCCGCTAGCCGTGGCACGGTATTGTAAGTGAATGGGTCGGGCCTTGCTACTGCGAATTCGCGCCAATCTAGTCCATTAACATGCCGCCATTTACGTGCAGCGTCTCGCCGGTGATATAGGCCCCGGCAGCGGATGCAAGAAACACCACCGCCCCTGCGATATCCGCGCCCTCTCCCAGCCGGCTGAGCGGAATCTGCGCCAGCATGGCGTTGCGCTGGTCTTCGGTAAGTACCCGGGTCATGTCGGTATCGATGAACCCCGGCGCGACCACGTTGACGGTAATGTTGCGGGAACCGATTTCGCGGGCCAGTGACTTGGAAAAGCCGATCAGTCCGGCCTTGGCGGCCGCGTAGTTGGCTTGCCCGGCGTTACCCATGACCCCGATCACCGACGCTATATTGATGATCCGTCCATGTTTGGCCTTCATCATGCCGCGCAGGCACGCCTTGCTGACGCGGTAGGCGCCAGTGAGGTTGGTCGCTATGACGTCGTCCCATTCCTCCGTTTTCATCCGCATCAGCAGGTTATCACGCGTGATGCCGGCATTATTGACGAGTATGGAAGGACTGCCCTCATTGCCCTGGATGCCAGCCATCGCGGCCTGCACCGACTCGTCATTGGCAATATTCAGCACGATGCCGCGGCCGCCGGACCCCAGGGCCGCCGAGATGGCATCCGCACCGGCAGGGCTCGTCGCCGTGCCGACGACAGTCGCACCCGCAGCCGCGAGCGCTGCCGCAATGGCTGCGCCTATGCCCCTTGAGGCGCCCGTCACCAGAGCCACTTCGCCCTGTACTGCATTTTCACTAAATGAGCTGGTCATGCTGTTTCCTCGCACTGCAGGGCATACTGCAAACTATCCACTGAGTCTATGGTGTCACAGGCCAATGACTTGTCGATGCGCCGGATCAGGCCTGCCAGGACTTTGCCCGGCCCACATTCAATAATCCGTGTCGCTCCCGCGCCGGTCATCGCGTTGATCGTATCAACCCAGCGTACCGGGGCGTACACCTGACGCGACAGGCGCGCCCTGATATCCGCGCCATCCGTATACGGTCTCGCGTCCGAGGCGGCGATTACGGTAATGGCAGGATTCGAGAATTGCGCACTCGCCAGCGCATCCACCAATGCCTCGCCCGCGCCCCGCATGAGTGCCGAATGAGCCGGGACACTGACCGGCAGCAGCAAGGCGCGCCGCGCGCCGCGTTCCTTCGCCAGTTCAATGGCCCGGTCGATGGCCGCCACGTCTCCGGCAATGACGACCTGTCCGGGTGCGTTGAAATTGACGGCGTCGGCCACGCCTTTACCGGCTGCGGCGGCACAGACCTCGATAATAGCCTCATCCTCGAGGCCCAGTATCGCGGCCATTGCGCCGGCCCCCGCCGGTACCGCGCTCTGCATCAATTCGGACCGTTTGCGGACCACTCTAAGCGCATCGGCAAAACTGATGCTGCCGGCAGAAACGAGCGCCGTATATTCGCCAAGGCTGTGCCCGGCCATCAGTTCGGGCGTTGCTCCGCCCAGCGCCTGCCATGCCCGCCAGGTGGCGTAGCCCGCCGTCAACATCGCGAGTTGGGTGGTGGTCGTGACATTCAGCCGCTCGGCAGGACCTTCTGCAACGATCTGCCACAGGTCGTAGCCCAGAATATCGCTGGCCTCGGTGTAACAGTCGGCTACGACGGTATTGGCAGCTACAAGGTCAGCCTGCATACCGACGGATTGCGACCCTTGCCCTGGAAACACCATTGCAATACTCAATTTGTTCTCCGCGTTGGCCTGCCAATGTGGGCGCGCATTATATAGGCGCATCCGGCGATTTTCTAAAGCTGAAACAGAGACCTGCCAGCGCACCGCTCATGGCACCGTACAGGTGTGCAGCGACAACGACGTTGCCGCCGGTAGTCTCCTCGGAACCCGGTAGCGGGCCAAGCAGTTGTTCGTAGCCCAGCTTGCCAACCAGGAACGCCGCGATGAGCCAGGACTCACGCGGCCGGCAACGCAAGCCGTTGACCGTGCCGGCCGCCAGCAGGCCGTGCAACAGACCGGACATTCCGACGTACCAGACCAGCTGCGGCTGCAGAAACCAGAATCCGAGGTCGATCCCGGCGATGACAGCAGCCGTGATCATCAACCATTGCCACCGGCTGAAATTTGCGGCGACCAGGTAAGCAATCAACAGCAGACCAATGCCATTCAGCAGGAAATGCGACCAACCGAGATGCACCCAATGCCCGCCGAGTAAACGCCACAACTCGCCATCAGCAATTGCGGCCCTGTCATAACGCAGCCATTCTCGACCAAGGTCTCCCGATAACTCGATTGCCGCCGCTAAAGCCAGCGCCATACCGAGCGTCAAGCAGACGAAAAAATCGGCTTTTTTCCGAACATCCACAGCGCCTTGGCTTAACCCCATGTTTGCTATACTCGCGTTTAATCACCAAACGAGTCAATGCGGGCCCCTCTGCGCCTGTAATGGAGTATGCAAGTGTTGTGGAACAAGCGACAAAGCGGCTTTACGTTAATCGAGATCATGGTCGTCGTGGTCATCATCGGCATACTTGCGGCCCTCGTTGGCCCGCGGTTATTCAACCAGGTTGACAAGGCGCGCGTCGAAGCAGCGAAAGCCGAGATATCGGCGATCGAGAATGCTCTTAAATTCTATCGCCTCGATAATTTTGGCTACCCCACGTCAGAGCAAGGTATCGACGCGCTGGTAACCAAGCCGAATGATCCGAATATCAAGAACTGGAATCCGGGCGGCTATCTCCCGCGCATGCCGACCGATCCCTGGGGCGAACCTTATCTGTATCTGAATCCGGGCAATAACGGCGAGATCGATGTCTTTACCCTCGGCGCCGATCGCGCGCCGGGCGGCGAAGGCTACGATGCCGACATTGGCAATTGGGATCTCAAATAAGCAGGACCCCGGTGCGTAGTCGCAGCCCGGGCGCGGGCTTTACGCTGATCGAAATCCTGGTCGTCGTTACGGTGATCGGGATCATCGTTTCAATCGGATTGTTGTCGCTCAGCGTGCTCGGCGATGATCGTCAATTGCGTATCGAGGCGCGGCGCATTGGTTCGTTGCTTGCGGCCGCGCAGGACGAGGCCCTGATGCAGGGGCGCGAATTCGGGCTTGAGGTCATGCTCACGTCCTATCGATTCGTTGAATACGATCCGTACCAGACACGCTGGCTGGAACTTGAGATCGACGATATTTTTCGCGCGCGGCAATTACCGGAAGACATGGAGTTCGACTTGTTGCTCGAGGACAAGATGGTCCTGCTGAGCGCCGAGGCGGTGACCATTGCGGATCCTGATTCGACAAATGTCAGCTCTAAGAGCAAGAAATATGCACCGCATATCATGATTTTTTCGAGTGGCGAATCAACGCCGTTCGAACTGCGCATAGCGCGCCGTTCCGAGCAACAGATCGTCATTCTTGAAGGCGACGCGATGGGCATTATCGACGTCATGACCGCAGACGAGCAAGCCGATGCCTTGCGCTAGGAAAAACAAAGGCTTCACACTGATCGAAGTGCTGGTCGCGTTGGCCATCGTCAGTTTTGCACTGAGCGCGATGGCGGTCACGATGGTGCAAATGCTGAACGCGGCCAACACGCTGCGTGACCGTACCTACGCGAGCTGGATCGCGCACAACAAGATCACAGAATTGCGGCTTGCCAATGTATTGCCCGAGGTCAGCGCCAGCAATGGTGAGACGACTTACGCCGGGGTCGAGTGGGCCTGGCGTGCCGTCGTAACTGAAACCGGCGTCGAAAATTTGTTTCGAGTCGACGTCACCGTCTCGTTCCCGGAGCAGGAGCCGCTGATGCGCGCGGTCACCGGTTTCATCGGCGAGCCAGTACGGCCGGGCCAGAGCAATACAACCTGGAATCAACGCCGGGTCGACGACCCCGATTCGCCGGACGTGCCCGATGTGCCCGACGAGGGGCCAACAGAATGAACCGCCGGCGTACACGCGGGTTTACGCTGATCGAGATCATGGTGGCGGTCGCGATATTTTCTGTCATGGCCATGCTCGCATGGGGTGCGCTGAGCCAGTCGCTGGAGAATGCCGACATGCTGACCGAACGCATGCAGCGCCTGCAGGCGATTCAGCGCACGTTTCGCTACCTGAGTGCCGACCTGACGCAGGCGGCGCCGCGTCCGGTTCGCAACGAACTGGGTGATGGTTTCAATCCCGCGATTTTCAGCAGCCTGGGTGGCGACTTCGCTATCGAACTCAGTCACGGTGGCTGGGGTAATCCGGTCGGCCTGCCGAGAAGTACCCTGCAACGCTCAGCCTATCGAATTGAAAATGACGAACTTGTGCGCTATCACTGGAACGTGCTCGACCGTACCTATGGCAATGAACCGGTTGCGGCCGTGCTGCTTGAGGATGTCGAGGGAATACTGTTCCGGTTTTTCGACGACATTGGCGAGATCTACGAAGTGTGGCCACCGCAGTACGCTGGCGGTGGCGGTGGCGGTGGCGGCAATATGCGCGTCAGGCCGCGTGCCGTTGAAATTATCCTGAGCCTGCCAGACGAAGGCGAGATCACGCGACTGCTGGAGATCGCGCCATGACCCATGCTTACAACAAGGGCGTCGCACTGCTGACCGCATTGTTGATTACCGCACTGTTGGCCACGCTCGCGATCACCTTAAAGTGGAACAATGCGCTCGACATTCGCCGCACCATCGTCATGTTGAATCGCGATCAGGCCATCCAGGTCGCACTCGGCGCCGAGAGCTGGGTGCAAAACATATTGCGCGATGACCTCGCCGACTCGGACACAGATCATCTCGGCGAAATCTGGGCCGGCGATTTGCCACCATTGCCCATCGACGGTGGTGAAATACTCGGCGCCATTGAAGATCTGCAGGGTCATTTCAATATCAACAATCTGATCGATGCCGACGACAAGATCGACCCGGTGGCGCTGAAACAGTTTCAGGACCTGTTAAAAGCGTTGCAACTCGATCCGCGCTTTGCCGGAATAACCGCAGACTGGATTGATGCGGATGAACAGGCGTCGTTTCCTGACGGCGCTGAAGACGCGATCTACACGGGATTTACCCCGCCCTACCGTTCCGCGAACCAGTTCTTGTCCAGCGCCAGTGAGCTGGGCGCCATTGAAGGGATCGACAAGGAATCACTCGATATCCTGTTGCCGCATGTAACCGCCTTGCCGCGACTTACGGGTATTAACGTGAACACGGCGACCGGGCCCGTCCTGCAGTCTCTGAGCGAGACCCTCACCGCGGGCGACATCGAGGGGCTATTCGCTGCCCGGGAAGACGCAGGGTTTACAAATCTGGAAATTATCCACAGTTATATCGAAGACGAAGCGGTAAAGGGCCTTCTTGAAGAGACCAGCAGCTTTTTTCAATTGAAGCTGATCGTCCGGATTGATACGGTGCGCATCACCTACTACAGCATTTTGGAACGTGGACCCGACGGCAATGTAACGCCGATCCTGCGGTCCCTGGGGACAACCTGAACATGGCAGAGTTTCTCGTCATTCGACTCGGTAACGATCCGGAGCATGCCGCCAACTGGATTGCCGTGGACGACCAAGGCACGCGACGCACGCCGCCGGTCACCGGACCTTTGGCCGAAGCCGCCAAGGACGTGGGTAGTCGCGACGTCATAGTACTGGTGCCGGCGACCGAAGTGCTCAGTGCGACGGTTGATATCCCAATCAAGGGTGGCGCACGCCTGCGGGCCGCACTGCCGTTCGCGCTCGAAGAGCAGCTCGCCAATGATGTCGAGAACCTGCATTTCGCCGTCGGTGAGCGCGGTGAAAGCGGATTGTTGCCGGTCTCGGTGGTCGCCCGTGAGCAAATGTTCGGCTGGTTGCAGGTTCTGCGCAATGCCGCAATTGTTGCTACGCGGATAATCCCAGAAAATCACGGTCTCGCCCGTATTCCCGGCACGTTCAGCATGCTGGTCGCCGAAGAACAGGTCATGTTCAACGACGGCGCAGAAAGCGAGTTCGTCATGCAGGGTGTGAGTCCCAGTGATGCGCTTGCCATGGCTGGCGTACTGCAGGTTGAAGCGGCGAGCGACAAAAAGTCGTCGGGACACCTGCTGGTGTATTGCGAGCCAGGCGAGGAAGTGCGCTTCGGGCAGGACTGGAATACGCTGCGCCAGGAGTTGACCAGCGTCGATATCAATCTTTTACCCGACGGGGTATTGCCGCGTCTCGCAGTTACCGTTGCGGCTGGTCGCGGCGTGAACCTGTTGCAGGGGCCCTATGGCGCCAGGACGGATTACAGAGCGCTGTTCGAGCCCTGGAAGTATGCCGCGGGGTTACTGCTGGCATTGCTGCTGCTCGGCTTCGCCGGCAAGGGCGCCGACTACTACCGACTGGCGCGCGAGCAGGCATCGCTGCAGGAGCAATTTGCGGCCGAGTACCGGCAAATCAGGCCGGACGACACGCGCGAAATTGTTGATCCGCAGAGCCTGGTGGCCGAAGAGCGAGGCCGCCGCGGTGCCCCGGTCACAAGCGACGTATTTTTGCCGTCGATGTTCGAGCTGAGCCAGGCGCTGCAACAGAATTCCGCGGCGCAAATTGAAGCGATCAGCTATCGCGCCGGCGTGGTTGATGTTCGCCTGACAGCGCCGGACGTGGCGACGCTGGACAATATCCAGCGCCTGGTCGGCGCAGCGGGGCGGTTCGGTGCCTCGATCCAGTCGACGGATCAGCTTGGCGACAAGGTCAGCAGCCGTATTCAGATACGGGAGGATGGCGCGTGAAGGAGTGGTTCGAAACTTTGCAACAGCGCGAGCAGATATTCGTCTCTGCGGGCGCCGTCGTCGTGTTGCTGATGCTGATCTACGCGTTTGTCTGGGTACCGCTGGACACCGGGCAGAAATCCTTGTCTGCGAGCGTCGATCTATGGGAGCAATCGCTGGCGGAACTCAAACCGCTGAAAGGCGTACAGGTCGCAACATCTTCCTCACGCCCGGTTGCTGCCGGCAGTGCGCAACAAACGCCCGTGGTCATTGTTGATCAGACCCTGCGCGCACGCGGCCTCGATCGGGCACTCAAACGAAGCCAGCCGACGACCAGCAACGGCATACGCGTGGCATTCGAAAATGTCGCCTTCGATGAACTCGTGCTGTGGCTCGGCGACCTGAGCGGACAGCACGGGCTGCGCGTGACATCCGGCAGCATGACCACCAGTTCGCAGGCGGCACCCGGCCGGATTGATGCAACCTTCACGCTGGAGCGTGGCTAGTGGCGCGACATTCGCGCCTGATTTCTTTGGGCCTGCTGACTTTTCTCGCGGCCGTCGTATTGTTTTTCCCGGCCCGCGTCGCCTACCAGTGGTTTGTGCCACCTGACCTGCAGCTCAGTGGCATCCGCGGCTCGATCTGGCATGGCAGTGCCAGCGAAGCGTCCGCGCGCGGCATTTACCTGCGCGAACTGCAGTGGCGGATCCAGCCGCTGAGCCTCCTGACGGCAAAGCTTGCCTATTCCGTTCAAAGCCGGTTTGCGTCGGGCTTTTTGGAGGCCGATATTGCGACCAGCATTTCCGGCGCTGTGAACGTCAGCGACCTGAGTGCATCACTGCCGCTGACCGAGTTGCAATCGGTACTCGGCCTGCCGGGGTTGCGCGGCAATTTGTCCGTGCAATTCAGCCGATTGCGTGTCGTCGATGGCTTGCCGATCGCTGCCGATGGTAATGTCAGCATTGCACAGCTGGCAGTGCCGTTTATTTATCGCGATGCCATGGGCGATTTCAAAGCAGAGTTTTTCACCGAGGAATCGGCGGAGGATGCGACCATCGTGGCAAGCTTTGAAGACGGCGATGCTCTGTTTGATCTGGCGGGTAGCCTGCAGCTTTCCTCGGATCGCAGCTATCGATTGCTGGGGCAGCTTGCTGTTACAGAAAATACGCCGGCAACGTTGCAACAGTATTTCAGTGCCGGGCTCGGCGCCGCCGATGCGCGCGGCCAGCACGAGTTCCGCCTCGAAGGGATTTTATAGCGGCACTTCGACGTACTGCTGCAGCAACGGAAAGTACAATGCACAGCGCGCGTCCGTCTGCGCGTACTCGGCGTAAAGTTGCCGGTACTTTCGCAGCTGTGGCTGGTAACGATCAATTTCAGCCTGCAGGAAAGACGCCAGATCGCCACCTTCATGAGAACTGGTCTTGTAGTCAACGATCCAGTGTGTCCCCTGCTCATCGATACGAACGCGATCGAGAACCACGGACGTAAGCTCGCCCGCGTAAACACCGGTCAACGCCAGCTCGGCCACGCCCTCACCGGTCAGCAACCAGCGACCCTTTTCGTCTGCGAGAACGCCAAGCAACGCAGCTTCGACACGCGTAGCCACGGTCGCGCTGGCCGCGCCCATGACGCCCATGGCACGCAGCCAGCGTTCAGTGGTCGCTCTGACCTGCTGCATATCCGCGTCGGCAAGCTCTACGCGTCGATCGGCGGCCAGCTGCAACCAGCGATGCACCAACGTGCCGGCGAGTCTTGCTTCGTTGCCAACCCAGTAAAACTCCACGGTCGCATCGACCGCAGTATCCGCATCGCCAGCATCCTTCGATGCGAGTCCGTGAAAGTCAGGCAGCACAAATGGAAGGGCAAATCGCCGCAGGACCGGCATAAGCCACGGTGTCACCACGGCTTCGGTCCCGGTGCTCATCGTGCCTTGCACAGATTTTGAAAACTCATCAGCGACCGATGGCCAGAGCAGGCTGAGCAGACTGCCGGCTCGAGCGGGCCGCAGTTGTGTCGCATCAGCCGCCAATTCGACATGCCCCATGAGGTGCAGTCTTTTTCGCGCGCGCGTGCAGGCGACATACAAAAGCCGCCCGAGTTCGTGCCGGAATTTGCTGGCTTCGACTTTTTCAATGAATCGATGCAATGCATCATTTTCCAACGCTGCTCTCGGGCCCACGGGGCTGATGATTTTCTCGTCGGCTCCGTGCGCGCCCGGGATGTCGCACCAGCTCAGGATCCTGCGATCGTGCCGGGCCGGTGTACGGCCAAGGCCGAATAACAATACATGGTCAAACTGGAGTCCTTTTGCCCGGTGCATGGTCATCACCTGCAAACGCGCATTGCTGTCACTTGAAACGTGCTCACGGTCGAGGGCGTCTTCGAGTTGCGCAACGTCGGCGAGCGTCCCGCCTCGCTCCATACCTTCGATCACATCGAGATAGCGATAGACATTGTCGATGGTGTGCGCCTCACACAGCATGGTGGCACCACCGAGGCCAAGCCAGGTTTGCTCCACGCGATCGCGCAGTGACCGGACTCTGCCCGGCCGCATGGCAGGCTCGAGTACGTCGCGTAAGCGGCCCACGGCCGATTGCCCGAAGTCACTGAGTTTCTCGAGGGGCTCGACGTCGTGCAGTAAATCCCAAACCGTGCGGCTGCCAGCGCCCCCGAGCAACGCGTGCAGGTCGCTCCAATCGAGACCAGCCCAGGGCGAACGTAATATCGCCGACCATGCCAATCGATCGCCCCAATGCACCAGAGCGCGTGTGAGCGCCAGGACATCGATGATTTCCGGCAAGTCGGTGAGGCGATCGATCTCTACAGCCCGATACGGTACGTTCGCTGCGCGCAAACCGGCCAGCAGCTTGCTCAGGTGGTTGCGCCCGCGTACCAGCACCGCCATGTCGTCGTCCGGGTTCGCGGCCAGCGTTTCCTGGATCAGCTGGCAGCCGCGCTCGGCTTCGAGCGCCGGATCGCTGCCGATGACAGGATGCACAACACATTGACCCTGTCCGGCATGCTGCGGCACGGACACCGCCGCGGCGTAGGCCACGGCGCTTTGCGCGGCGTCGTCTTCAGCGGCCAGCACTGTCGGGAATACTGCGTTGAACCAGTTGACCAGGTATTCGCCGGAACGAAAATTGCGCCGCAAGGTCAGCGGCTCGAGCGCGAGATGGCCGATACCGGCCTGCTTCGCGAGCAGAAATTGCCCGACCTCTGCGCTGCGAAAGCGATAAATGGATTGCATGGGGTCGCCGACACAGAACAGGGTGCGCCCGTCACCCTCCTCCCAGCCACCGGTCAGCGCCTCCAGCATGCGATATTGCGCGCTGGATGTGTCCTGCATTTCGTCCACCAGTAAATGCCGGAGTTGATAGTCGAGCAACAGCGCCACGTCGCCGGGATCGTCGGCCGAACCGAGAGCTGCTGCAGCACTGAGGGCAACCTCAATGTAGTCGGTGACGCCGCCCTCGGCGAATAGTCGTTTGAGTTCGGTGACCGCAAGCGGCAACAGGCGAAACAACGCGAGCAAGACAGACCATTGCTCGTCACTGTAGGCGAGTGGAGGTAAAGCACGCACACCGTGCAACAAATCCCGCAATGCCGTGGCATCACCAATATCCGCCAGCAAGCCAAGCATGCGCTGCTTTTGCCCGTTGTTCCCGGTAGGAAAGCCCTGGTTCTTCGTAACCGTCTTGCGCCAGGTGCCTTCCCGCGTCAGCAGCAGTTCTGCGAGAGCCTGCCAGCGCGGCATATCTTCAGGTCGAGCCTGCGGCAGTGCCTGCAAATCCGCTAACACCGTGACACCGGCTTCGTTTTGACCTGCGTAGCGAGCCGAATCAAGCAGCGTCGGCACCAGGTGCGCGGGTACGCTGTCGGCGGTGCGACCGAGACTTGCGACTACGACGCCGGCGAGATTGTTTTCAAATCGCTCACGCAGTTTTATTTCGTCACTGACCGAAGCCAGTCCACTGCCGACAAACGGCAGCCATTGATCGCGCGTTGCGAGCATGCGGGCAACGTAACTGACGTATAAGGCCGTATTGTTATCAACGTGCAGCAACACTTCTTCCGTCGCGTCATGCAGTGCGCCCAACTCGGTCAGCTGGTCGAGTGTCAGCACCGCCGCATTGCGGTAGAGCGAAGCCATTTCAGCATCGGCCGCGATGGCGTTGTGTACAGCACCGCTGCCGGCCGACATCGGCTGCATGCGCGACACGGAAGCATTCAGAGAGTCAAGCGTCTGGATGCGCATTCGACCGGGATTAGTGATCAATTCCCATTGCAGTTCAGCATCGCGTTTGAGCACCGCCGCCGCCGCGTCGGCTGTGATCTGCTCATGCGCTGCTACCGATTGCTCTCCACGCCGCGCCGATTTCAATGCATGCAGGACCCGATATCGCATTTCCGCTGACGCCTTGCGCGTGAAGGTAATCGCAAGAACCTCCTCCGGGTGATCCACACTTGCCAGCAACCGCAGGTAGCGCTGAATGAGAAGTTCGGTCTTGCCCGCACCCGCCGGTGCCTGCACGATAAACGATCGTCGTATGTCGAGCGCCGCGTTCCGCGCCTCCTGATCAGCGCGCAGCAGGTTCGGTTCATTGCTCACGTAGCAACTCCTGGTAGCGGCTCAATAAGCCAAGCGACCTGGCCGATTTTGCTGTTTGCCAGCGACCGACACGGACATCACCTGTCGCCATTTGCGCCGCCGTCCGTGCAACCGCATCCTGCCATTCAGCAAGTCGCGCGTCCCAGTCGGCTCCGGGCAGTTCTGCACGCCCGAATGCATCCAGCGCGATCGAGCGCGAATCGATATTGAGCAAACCGATGCCACCGACAGGTGCTCTCATGGCGCTCGCGTAAACCAGCAGCTGCAAATCCCTCGGATTCTTGTCGCGATCGAGCAAAGCCCTGAGCGTTCCCGTCTTGTAATCGAGAATCAGTGATTCGGCCGCTGCGTTTACGTCGATCCGGTCGAGACGCAAGCGCAGGTTGATGCCCCCGATACTGAGCGCGAGTTTTTGCTCGACGGCGTGAATTTGATCAAAGTCCCGACTGCAATCCAGTGCGACGACACCCCGCAAAAGCATCTGGACTCGCGTTTTTTCGAGCTGCAACAGGCGGCGCAATACCGCGTCCGCATTTCTTTCCTGTGCGCGGAAGGCTGCCTGAACGGCCTGCTCGATGCGCGTATCGAGATCGGAACCGGTCCACGCGCATATTTCATCTCGCGACGGACATTCCTCGTAGAGTCGATGCAGTGCGGTGTGGATCAGGCTGCCGCGAATATTCGGCGGCAAGCCCGCAACGACCGGCCAAAGCACTCGCACGCCGAGACGGCCGAGCACAAAAGCGCTAAACGGATCTTCGAGTTGTCGCTGCAGGATTGCTGCTCCGCCCGCGACAATTTCAGATGCAGCCACCGGAGGAACCGGATCCGGAGCCTGAACGAGCTGCGCACCCGCTCCGCGATGTGCCAGCGCCTGCCAGCCCGGATCTGTTGCGTCGGGCAATTCAACTGTGTCGAAATCCTGCAGCAATTCGCTCGCGGATTGATGTGCATCGTCTTCGGTGGCGGGAAAGCTCACGACGGGTTGCTCGGCGCTGGCGGCCAGTCGTCGCAACACTCGTCGGGCGAAATCGAGCGTATCTGCCGGGGTCGCATCCGGCATGTCGCGGCTGCGTTGCAGCTCGCGCGACACCAGTGACAACGGCCTGCTCGCCGGCGGCCAGTTGCTATCACTTACGCCCGTAATCCAGAGCTTGTCGAAGGCCAGTCCGGCCGCTTCCAGGGGGCCCATGACCTGCACGACGGCATTCTCGGATTCCGGCTGATAAACAGTATCGCCCGCGATCGTTGCGATACGCCCCAACGCTTCGCCCGCGGTCATCGTCGAGCTGACGAGCTCAAGGCGCGCGACATCATTGAGCAACTCCCGCCAGCGATTGAGCAGCTGAAATTCGCTGCTGTCGAGCGGGTCTGCGCCGGGCCAGCGAAGTTGGTTCAGTACCAAATCGAACAGAGCAACCCATGCCGCCGGCGACTGGCGCTTTGGCAATTGCTCGCGGAATACGGCCATATGGTGAATTCGAGCCAGCATGGCATCGCTTTCCTTTATCCCGTATGCAGACGATATCTCCGCGAGCAATCCGCGTGGAGTCCAGCTCTGATCCGGTTGCTGACGCAGGCGTAACTCGATTCGAGTGAGTGCGTCGCAGGCATTCGAGTCGAGCAGGTTGCTACGCAGGAATCGGCTGACCTCAATCGTTGTCAGGTCGCTGTGCAGCCAACGCAATGCCAGCAATGCCATGGAAATGGCCGGAAAGTCGATGAGCTTGCGACCATAGGAAATATTGATAACGCTGTTGTCTCGTGCTGCGGCGTTCTGCCAACCTGGAATCAGGCCTTCCTTTAGCAAGCGCAGGCTCCGATCAGCATCCTGCTCCAGCCGGGTCACAACGATGGCAACACGCGATTCAGGATTCTGCAGTAGCTGCCGGCGTGCCCAGGCGCCCGCTGTCCGCAATTCAGCATCATGATTCGCTGCAACATGCAGGGCGAGAGTGTTCGCATTCGCGTGCTCTGGCGTAATCTCGACCGTGGTCCCGGATTGCGTGAGTGCTGCAAGCAGCGACTGCTGCCGGGGTGTCAGGCGATCAAATCCCGCAAGCGTTATTTTGTCGGCCAGTCTCGAGCGACCGGCTCGAATTTCCTGCAGAACCAGTTCGGGCAGTCCGGCGTCGTCAACCCAATGCTCCTGCTCCAGTATTGACTGGTAACTCGCGGCCGCCTTGGCGAACAGGCGTTGGTCGCGATTTCGCGCTGCGTGCTGACATTCGGTCAGTTCGATCTGCCAATCGCGGAGGCGGTTCCATGTTTCGCGGCATTGACGCGCGAGCATGCCGATGTTCAGCAACGGATCGGCGATTTCGCGCCGCAGACAGCGCTCCCAGAGGATTCGGCTTTGTTGCGCGGTAATTGGCGTCGGCCGATCAGCCAGGGCATCACTGTCGGCGACCTGCCGTAGCAACCAGTCCTGCCAGAACAGGATATCCGGACTGCGCCAGGCCGTCGCACCCGCGGCGATCCTGTCGCTTGAATGTTGCGCACGCAGATTCCGCGCGAGCCTGCGGCTTGCCGTAACTACCTGCGACGAATCCCGCAGTGCCGCCTCCAGCCAGTCCGACATACTCTAAGCAACTTGCTCAAGAAGTGAGTTCAACTGATCGAAAACATCGTGCAACGTGTCGCTGGATTGAATCGGGGTCAGCATCGTTTCCACAGGGGCTGATTTCGGGAGGGACGATTGTCACGGCGGTACGGTCTCATCGCAAGCACCGATGCAGCATTTTTTTGACAGGCCGGGAATTGGGCTGGAAAAACAAAACCCGGCCAATCTTGCGACTGGCCGGGCGGGTCCGCACGGAGATTGCGGATTGCGTGACTGAGTCGTGTTACCGGGAACCGGTCGCGACCTAGTCCAGCTCTTCTACCTCGGCCCCCTCTACCTCTTCGGGTTGCCGTGGTTGTTCGATTTCCGGTTCCTTCTTGCCAAACCGAATCAATAAATCTTCTTCGTCTTCCAGGGTCAGCTGTCGAATCAAGCGAATGCGAATCGTTCGGTCGAAGTTTGAACTGCCGAGCGCCCCTTCCCGGACGATGAGGTCGCTGGTTCCACCACAGACATAACCACCTGGGGAGCGAAACCCGATGTGCCAACTCGACTTGAGCCCATAGGCAGGTCTCGTCAGCTCCATATGATAATTCTTTTTGCGCGACACCCTGACAATCAGATTGGAGTCGTTCAATACGGTGTAGTCTCGGATAGAGCTTTCCGAGATGCAATCCGAGCCCACTTTTGTATCGCTGATTTCAGCCGAATCGGGCGCCGGATCACTTGCTGCACAAGCCACTAAATAACATAAATAAAGTATCGTAATATTTTGTTTTTTAACAATTTTTATATATCCTTTTCTTGGCCTCAGTCGCCCGATTTGCGACTACTACGAATGCTCGCATTATTTCAGTTTGACCGCCAGAATTTGGATTAAGTACATGCGCCTTCCGCGAACCCCGGAGGCCGATCAGCGCCCTCAGACCGTGTCCGTAGCCACCGGCCGCCTGCCATCCCGAATCCACTCACTCCAGGACCCCGCGTACAGCCGAGGCTCCGGCAGCCCGGCCAGTTTGGCCGCCAGGACCAGGTGGCAGGCGGTAACTCCGGACCCGCACATGACACCCCAGGGTGCGGCGCCGCGATCACCGAGCGCCTCTGTCCAAAGCTTTCGCAGCGCTTTTGGCGGCTGAAAACGGCCGCCGGCGTCGAGACACAGTTCAAACGGCAAGTTCCTGGCACCCGGAATGTGTCCTGCTACGGCATCGATGGGTTCGTGCAGGCCCATGAAGCGTTTTCCGCTGCGCGCGTCGACCAGCAGCCGGCCATGGGCAATCGCAGGCAGGATTTCGTCCGTGCTGATGATCCAGTTATTCCGCACGTGCGACACAAAGCTCCGTTCGGTGACCGCAACCTCGCCCTCCTCGAGTGCCAAGCCGGCCGCCTGCCATGCGGCCAGCCCGCCGTCCAGAACTGCGACTTTGTGATGACCGAGCCAGCGCAGCATCCACCAGGCACGCGCCGCCACAGCGCCATTTCGCTCGTCATACACGGCGACGAAAGTGTCTTCACCGATACCCATGCGGCCAAAAGTTTCGGCACTGGAGGCAACCGCAGGCAACGGATGGCGTCCGGCAGTTGACCCGACAGGTGCCGACAGATCCTGGTCCAGATCAGCATAGACAGCACCTGGAATGTGCGCTGCGAGGTAAGCGGCCCGCCCCACGGTTGGCGCGAACAGATCAAAACGGCAATCGATGATCCGCGCATCGGCACTCCCGACCCGCGCCGCAAGTGCGTCGACTGAAATCAAACAGTTTTGGTTCTGCACGGCAGTCCTTGTAACCGAGGCGACACCAAGCCTTGTACACGCTCAAATCTTCGTAGACAATGCCGGGCCGCAGGCGTCACCCGCCTGCGCAAATTTCTGCTACTGAGGAATTTACGTGGACAAAATACTGGTCGGCCTCAAACGGGTCGTTGATTACAACGTCCGTGTACGGATCAAAGCTGACGGGACCGGCGTCGAAACCGATGGCGTCAAAATGAGTATCAATCCGTTTGACGAGATCGCGCTCGAAGAGGCTCTGCGCATCAAGGAACGCGGCGATGCCACTGAGGTGATCGTTGTATCAATTGGCTCGAGCGAGGCGCAGCAACAGCTGCGCACCGGCCTCGCCATGGGTGCGGATCGTGCAATCCTGATCAAAGCGAACCAGCCGACGAGCGCCCTGAGCCGCGCGCGGGCGTTGCTGGCGATCGTTAATCGTGAGAGTCCCGGCCTCGTCATTCTTGGGAAGCAAGCCATTGACAATGACAATAGCCAAACCGGGCCGATGCTTGCGGCACTGTGGAATCGACCGCAGGCAACGTTCGCTTCGAAACTGGAACTCGATGCAAACAAAGCACGCGTGGTTCGCGAAGTTGATGTCGGACTGGAGACCATTGAGATTGACCTGCCGGCCGTTATTACCACGGACCTGCGCCTAAACGAGCCGCGCTACGTCAAGCTGCCGGACATCATGAAGGCGAAGAAAAAGCCTCTTGAGGAAATCCCGCTTGAGGATCTTGGAGTGGCCACTGCTCCCGCCCTTGAAGAGGTGCATTTTGCGCCGCCAGCCGAACGCCAGAAAGGCGTAATGGTTGACGATGTTGCCGGTCTGATCGCTGCACTCAAGGCCAAGGGGCAACTCTGATGTCGAAAGTCTTGATAATCGCCGAGCACGATGGCCAGTCGCTGAACCAGAGTACGGCCAAAACAGTCGCCTGTGCTGCCGAAATACCCGGAGCGAGCATTGACGTCCTGGTGCTGGCCGACTCAGCCACTGCTGTCGCAGGTGAGGCTGCCAGGCTCGATTCTGTCAATCGGGTCCTGACGGTTGA
This sequence comes from Pseudomonadota bacterium, assembly GCA_027618995.1. Classification (GTDB taxonomy): domain Bacteria; phylum Pseudomonadota; class Gammaproteobacteria; order Steroidobacterales; family Woeseiaceae; genus UBA1847. Next base: position 46,320 of record JAQCGO010000011.1, read on the forward strand.
GAATGCTGCGAACGCAAATCCCCTCGCGGCCGTACTGGCGCCGCAGGTTGTGGCATTGGCTGCCGGTTACAGCCATGTATTCGGTCCGACGACGACCTTCGGCAAGGACCTCATGCCCCGAGTTGCGGCCCTGCTAGGCGTTAATCAAATCAGCGACGTGATGGCCGTCGTGGATAGCCACACGTTCAAGCGTCCGATCTACGCCGGAAACGTGGTTCTGACGGTAAGAGCCCCGCAGGGACCACTGGTTGTGGCGACGGTACGAATGGCGTCTTACCAGCCCGTAGCAGGCAACAACCAGGCGGCGATTGAGAAAGCCGACTGTGCGGCCGAAATTCCTTCGCACACCCGCTATGTTGATCTCAAATCCGGCTCGACGGATCGTCCGGACCTGCAGACGGCGGCCAAAGTTGTTTCAGGTGGCCGCGCACTCGCCAGCGCCGAAAACTTCAAGATTATCTTCGAGCTTGCCGACAAGCTCGGTGCCGGAGTCGGTGCATCGCGGGCGGCTGTCGACGCCGGCTATGTACCGAATGAGATGCAGGTGGGCCAAACCGGCAAGATCATTGCGCCGGACCTGTACCTTGCGATCGGTATTTCCGGCGCTATTCAGCACCTGACCGGCATCAAGGATGCCGGTACCATCGTTGCGATCAACAAGGACGCAGAAGCGCCGATATTTGAAGTGGCCGACATCGGTCTGGTGGGTGACCTTTTCCGAATCGTGCCGGAGCTTACAGCTGCGCTAAAATAGCCTCGGCTTTGCTGACCTTGAATTCGCCCGCAGCCTCAACGGCAACGTGTGTCGCAATGCCGTCTTCTACAACAATCGCAAACCGCTGGCCACGATGGCCCATGCCGTAACCGGTGGCATCCAGTTCCAGGCCGAGTGCCTTGGTGTATTCGCCGTTGCCATCAGCCAGCATCACGACCTTGTCACCGACGTCGCGATCCTTACCCCAGGCGTGCATGACAAACACGTCATTCACGGCCATACAGGCGATGGTATCCACGCCCTGGGCATGCAATTCATCCGCGTGACTGACATACCCGGGCAGGTGGCCCTTCGAGCAGGTCGGTGTGAACGCGCCCGGCACCGAAACCAGTACCACTTTCTTGCCGGCAAACAGCGCGTCAGTTGAAAGAGCCTCTGGTCCTGCCTCGCCCATCACACTGAAACTCCCGGCAGGCATCTTCTTGCCCTCTGCAATAGCCATTCTTACGCTCCTCGGGAAACCCCGTTAGTATTCGTTGTCAGCGACGTGAATAACCAGACCGTCGAGTTCATCTGAAACCTCAATCTGGCAGGTCAGCCGGCTGTTGCTTTTCCGCTCATAAGCGGCATCCAACATGCTGTCTTCCATATCGTCCATTGGCGGCAACTTGTCGAGCCAGGCGTCGTCCACGTAGCTGTGACACGTCGCACAGGCGCAGGCGCCGCCACATTCGGCGACAATGCCGTCAATGTCGTTGTTGATCGCTGCTTCCATGACGGAATAGCCGTTCTCAACAGCAATTTCATGACGCGTTCCGTCACCGGTAATAAAGATAATCTTGGGCATGATATGTCTGGGATACTTTTTGACGCGCGAACTATAAGGGCGTTGACGGCAGCCCGTCAACGCCCCATCAGTTCACCGCAAGCTACTCGATACGAGCGATCAGGCTCTGCCACTACGCCGCAGACGTTCATCGATTTCGGCACGCTTCTTACGCGCTGCATTTTCGGCGTCCTGGATCGCTGCATTGCGATCGATATCGGCACGAATCACTGTAATCCACTGAGTGGCCACGCGTCGTGAGCGTTCCGTTCTAGCAGCGGCCTGAAATGCATCAATAGCGGCCTGGTACTTGCGTTGATTGTAGAGACACATACCGAGCGAAATCTGCGCGTTGTCCGGGCTCTTCAGGCCGCCTTTGCGGATCCCGTTGCTCACCGCCGTAACGCACTCATCGTACTCACTCATGTTCAGGTACGCATTGCCAAGTCGCACATCGAGCTCACCATCATTCGTTAGCCGCGCTGCCTCCTTCAAGGCCGGGACCGCTTTCGCGTCTTCCTGCGCCAGCTGCCAGGCCTGCGATAGCAGCCGGTAGTTCTTGCCATCTTTGCTGATTCGGCCAGATGCCATTTCTTTCTCTAACAGTACGGCCGCCAGGTACGGCGTTTCACGCTGCATGTACAGCTGTGCCATTGTGACCAGTTCTGATTCTTTCTCCAGCAGGCTCTGGGTATGTGCCGAAGCATAGGCGTTCAGCAGATTCTGATCTTCCCCGAGCTCTGTGTACGCGCCCGCCAACGAGAACCAGTAATTTTTCTTTGGCCAGGTTTGCAACAGGGTCTTCTGAATATCCCTCACCTTGCGATAATTTTCTTCCTGGAAATAGGCGAAATTCAGCAACACATACCAGTCTTCCTTAACCGGTTTGTCGCGCGCAACGGCAATCTGCATCGCGTTCTCGATCGGCGCGATCATGTCGTGATGGCGTTGCAGCTGATACAGATTCTGCGCCTTCAATATAAATGGTTCCGGCGCAGGATTCGTTTCCATGACGAACCACCGATCGAGGGCGGCAAGCGCTTTGCTGTACTGCTCCTCCATCGTGTAAAGCTGAGCCAGTGTATAGGTCGTTTGCTTGAGCAACTGCGGCTCCAGCGAAGGAATCGCGACCATTTTCTCGTAGGTGCGCATTGCATTCGGAAGATCGTCCAAATTGAAATAGACGAAACCAATGTAATTCAGGACGTTGGATTGCTCGTACTCGGTCAGTTTGTCGGGGTCGTACAGCGAATTAAGCAACTTGAGGGCGCCCGCATAATCTTTGGCGTCAGCCGCCTCCTGCGCCTTGGTGATCCGGTCGTAGACTTCTTTGCTGACCGCCTGCGCCTGCTTGGTCGCTTGTGCTTTTGACTTGCGTTCGGCGGCTTCCTCGTCGGTCTCCTGCGCGGAAACAGCGCTAAACGCGAGCAACCCGCAGGCAATCAGAATGCCGAATTTCGGAGCGAATCGAATGTTGCTGTTCATATCGAAAAATTTCCTCTTCGAAATTTAGTCCCGCCAGGGAAACTAATCCTCAATCTTGAAGGAGATGCGAGTTTTCACGCCGGGCACATCCACTGGAACGCCATCAACGACCCGGGGCTTGTACTTGAACTTGAGTACCGCCTGTGTTGCGGCACGATCAAACAAGCTGCTGCTGGAGAATAGAACGATCGGATCGCGAACGGTGCCCGCGGAGGTAACGGTAAACGACAAGTCAACATGGCCTTCGAGACCGCGTGACAGCGCGCGCGCCGGGTACACCGGAGCCACTCGAACGATCGGCAGGTAATCGCCTTCCGCGACGTTCATGCCGGTTAGTCCGCCGATATTGGAGTCCACCGTCATGGTCGGCGCAGCGACGTTGATTGTCGGCGCATTCGGATCCACGTTATCCATGTCCTGCGGTGGAGCTTCAGGTGGAGTCTCCGGCGGCTTCGGCGGTTTCTCGGGTATGAGATCCTCGACATTCGTCGTCTCGTTACGCTTGACGCGGACAAACTCGAGATTATGCCGCACACGCTCCTTTGATACGGCATCCTCTCCGTACACGATCAGCAAATGCATGACAAACAACAGGCTCAGTGTAACGGCAACGCCGATCACGATTGAAAAAGCGTAACGGCCTATCATGATCCAGACTCCTCAACGATTATCGCGCGCATTGATTCCTATACCTCATCCGTCGAAATCGAGACGTTCTTCACGCCGGCCTGTTTCGCGGCCTCCATGACAACGGTAAGGGCCTCATTGGTCGAATCCTCGTCGGCCTGAATTACGATTGAGCCTTTTGGATTCTCAGCGTGCAGCCGTTCAATCGCAGCCTTCACAAATCGCGGCTCGATGACTTTCTTATCCATCCAGATTTCGTCGGCCGCACTGATGGCAATCAGAATATTGGCATCCGGAATCTTCTCAAGTGTCGATGCAAGCGGCCGTGCAACATCAATACCCGCTTCCTTGATAAACGAAGCTGTAACAATAAAGAAAATGAGCATGATGAACACGACGTCGAGCATCGGCGTCAGGTCAATGCTGCTTTTTTCCTCTTTTTCGCCAAACGCGCCTCTATTACTTCGCATCGTCTATACCTGCCTAGTTCGGACTGTCAGCGATAGAAATACTGTAGACGCCGGCTTGCCTTGAAGCGTCCATGATTGTAATCAGCATCTTGTTCGATGATTTCTTGTTTGGCTGAATGACCACGGAACTGGCCGGGTTTTCAGCATGCAGCCGTTCGATATTCGCGCGTACCGCACGCGGATCGATATGCCGCCGGTCGATGAAGATATCGTCGTTAGCATCCACGACCACCAGGATGTTGGCCTCTTCCGGCGGAGTTTCAGTGATTGGCGCATCCGGACGGTTCACGTCGATACCCGCTTCCTTTATAAAGGATGCAGTCACGATGAAAAAGATCAGCATGATGAATACCACGTCCAGCATCGGCGTGAGATCGATTTCGTTCTCTTCCGCTTCACCACCCAGGTTGAAATTATGCTTCCGCATGCAAGGCTCCTCAGTGGTCCATCGTGAGCGAATCTGACAGGAATTCGACCTCACGGGCCGCGCGACGACTTAGTAATGTGACCAGCAAAACGCCCGAAAGTGCGCCGACCATGCCTGCCATGGTCGGTACAGTGGCCTGCGAAACGCCGGCCGCCATTGCACGCACGTTGCCGGAGCCGGACACGGCCATAACGCCGAAAACCTTCATCATGCCGGTCACAGTGCCCATCAGGCCCAGCAACGGACACAACGCCACCAGGGTCTGGATGACATTGATGCCCTTGTTCGACGCCATCTCAAACCGGGAAATCATCATTTCCCGTATCTGGTGAGCGTGCCACGAGCGTCGTTCAGGCCGCGATTCCCACGAATCATGAATTTCCTTGGCCATTAACTTCATCGACGAGCGGAAATACATTAGCCGCTCGGTGATAAGGACCCACATCAGGAAAATCGTGACGGCAATCCAACGCAATATCGGCCCACCGAGCTCCATGAAATCCCGGATCGCCTGAAAGCTGTCAATTAGCCACAGCATCACTGCTCCTCAGTAGTTAACTGCGCCGCTTCTCTGCGTGTTCAGCCACGAGGCCGGCACTTTGCGACTGCAGAATGTTGATGACCTTGCGGCTCTGGCCACTGACGATCGTGTGCAGCAGAACCATCGGAATCGCTACTACCAGTCCAAGGACGGTCGTCATCAACGCCTGTGAAATACCACCGGCCATCATCTTCGGATCACCGGCACCGTACAGTGTGATGACCTGGAAGGTCGTGATCATACCGGTCACGGTACCGAGCAGACCCATTAGAGGCGCCACCACGGAAATAACCTTGATCAGGAGCAGCCCCTTGGTCAGGCCCGGCATTTCCTTCAGTGCGGCCTCACTGAGCTTGAGCTCGATCGTCTCGGTATCGGCATTGCGGTTGCTTTCGTACGCAGCAAGGACACGTCCCAGCGGGTTATCGGTGCTGGCCGTATCACGCTTGAGCTGTGCCGAGACTTTACGGCTGTCGGAGCTGAGGCCGATGAAGCGCATCAGCGCGATCAGGAAACCAATAAAGCCGAGGCTGATGATGCAGTAACCCACAATACCGCCCTGGTGAATGCGATCCATAATCGTCGGCGATTCAATCAGTAGTTCAAGAATGCTGCCGCGCGTTACGTCCAGGCCGAACGTGACGATGCCACTGCTTGCTTCCAAAAGGTCGCCGGCCGAATTGGTATAGCGCGCCTGGTCAGGCTGACGCTGCAGTTCGCTGATCGTTTTCTCGCTGTTGTTGTACTTGAGATAGCCATCTTCGAAGGCCAGGTTGAACGGGCCAACCCGAACAATTTCCAGGACTCCCTGTTCACCATTGGCCATCGTTACTGTTTCGGTAAGACGCACCGTCCGTCCGGATTCAGTGATTTCACGTTGCAGTTCGAACCAGAGCTGCTCGATATCTTCAATCGATGCCAGCGTATTCGCACCGGCCATCTTATTACCCAACTCGGTGAGAAAAACACCTCGATCCGGGTATTGAATGTTGGTCAGAGAGGCGTTGAATCGTCCTTGCGCGTCGCCGGCGACCGTCTGCAATACACCAAATAATTCTTTCAGAGCACCAAGCCGTTCATCGAGTGCCGCCCGGGCGGTTACGATTCCCGCCTGGTTGTCCTGAAACAGTTTCTCAAGTCGTTGGCTCTCGTTTTCCTGCCGTGTACGCTCGGCACGAGCACCGTTCAGCAACTGCTGCTGCTGATTTCGCTGCTGGTTGAATTGTGCTTCGCGTTGCCGTGCTTCCTGATTCTCGCGAGCCTCACCCTGCTCGATCAGGCGCAAAAGTTCCGACATGCTGGCCGCACCGCCGCCCTGTGCGAAAGCCGGTGCCATAGTGATTACCAGCAGGCTGGCGGCGATAATTCCTAGTGTGCGTTTCATTTAAGAAGCCTCCGCGGGTGCTGCCGAGATTGGAATCAGGATCAACTCCGGTGCAATCAACTGCTTCGCCATGCGTAAGCCTTTACGAACCTCGTTGCGTGCTGAGTCGTCAATCACCCATTTTTTCTCTTCCATTGAATAACGCCCGGTAATCTGGGTGTCATCCGATTGGAAATACAGGCCGATACGCCCTATTCGCAGAACGTTATAGGTGCGGACCGAGCCGTCGTCGAGTTCGATAGTCTCAGAATACTCATCGACCGTCGTACCGTAGTCATTCTCAATCTGATACGCCTCCATCACCTTACGGAACTTCTCGGCGACGCTTACGTCGGAGCGCTCCATGGTGTCTTTGAGCACACTGACGCGATTGGTCCGTTCTTCCAGCAGGAACGGCACGTCAAGACTGATTGATGTCTCGAGGCCATCGATCATGCGCTCCATCAGAGGGAAAATCTGGCGATTGATGACATCAACCTGATCCATCGACAAAGCGATATCCTGGAGCACAGCAGTTTGACCGCTGGTCTGGGCAGCCATCAGACGGTTGTAAACCTTCAGGCCGTCGACTTCCTTGTTGATTGCCCGATACTGGTCTTCAAGCGAACGCGTACCCTCAACGACCGCGTCGATTCGTTCTTGTGATTGTTGCGCCAGATCCAGACGACGGTCCTGCGCTTGCAAAACCTGATCTACGGTCTGGGCGAATACGCTGCCGGATACCGCAATTAGACTCGCTGCAAGAATTGCAACGCTGATGCGCCGACTGCTGCTTTTGCACCGTTTCATGAACGCTCCTTTACGAGGTCAAAGTGTATTGAACTTTTATAATGCGAAGAGGGACGCAACGTATCCGTTGAGTACATGCACATTTGTTTTGCGAAATTGCTGGCATACAACTTCGCTTGCGCACGCGACCCTCTCCACTTTCGCCGCGGCGATTAATCTTTGTTGGGTCCTGATATCTCTTTCTTGTCTTTTGTCTTTGTGTCTTTGGCCTTCCGGATATTGCGCTTCCGGCTTTCCCGCCATTTGTTCTTTCAATTTTTTTCAGGTCCCCGAGCACCCGCCGCCAGAGGATAACAAATGGGTCGCCTTTGTCTAGTCTATCGACAACATAAGACCTGACCGCAATTGACGCGCGGAAGTTGCCTCATCGTCGTGCGGAAAAGAAGCCAATTAGTAACACAGGTAACTGACATTTCGGCAGTTGACATCGTGGCAACGTTACAAGATCATGCGACCCTATGACCGCCTGCGGCAAACAGCATGAATTTTTTTCGGGACTGGCTCTCGGCCTTGCTCTGCTTCTTCTTCGGGGGAAGTGCGGGTAGCGCGTATCCAGACTCAGGAAACCGCGAACCCCGCATCCACACAGGATTGCGGGGTTTTTTTTAGTTTGTTTTTTTGCAACAGGCATTACGCCGGGGAAGCAGGACCATGCAAATGTATTTGGAAGCGGATGTCGACACGGCCCGCCTGATCGATCAACAAGTCACCATTCTGGGTTACGGCAGCCAGGGACGGGCTCATGCCCTGAATCTGCGCGACAGCGGCTTTAACGTGGTTGTCGGCCTGCGCCGCGACGGCGCCAGCTGGAGCAAGGCAAAAGCCGACGGACTCGTCGTCAAGGAGCCCAACACTGCCGTAAAAGGTGCCGCGATCGTCGCGTTTTTGACGCCAGACATGGTGCAGAAGAAATTGTATGCAGCAGTGGTCGACGATATTGCTGATGGCTCCGCGCTGTTGTTCGCGCACGGCTTCGCGGTGCATTTCAAGCTGATCGAACCGCGCGCCGACCTGGACGTAGTATTGATAGCACCCAAAGGTCCGGGTGGACTGGTCCGCCGGCAGTACGAGGAAGGTCGCGGCGTACCGTGCCTGGTCGCGGTACACCAGGACGCCACGGGCAACGCCCTGCCACTCGCCCTGGCCTACTCTGCAGGCATTGGTGGCGCCCGTGCCGGCGTCATTCAAACCACGTTCGCCGAAGAAACGGAAACTGATTTGTTTGGTGAGCAGGCGGTACTTTGTGGTGGCGCTACTGAGCTAATCGTAGCCGGCTACGAAACACTGGTTGCCGCAGGCTATCAGCCTGAGGTCGCCTATTACGAGGTGATGCATGAGCTCAAGCTGATCGTCGACCTGCTGCACGAGGGTGGCCTTCACAAGATGCACAAGTTCATCAGTGATACGGCGGCATGGGGTGACATGGTCAGCGGACCGCGCGTCGTCAATGCGAGTTCAAGGGCCGCAATGCAAACGGTGCTGACAGAAATTCAGGATGGGACCTTCGCCAGAAACTGGATCGCCGAAAGCAAAGCCGGGATGCCCCGTTTTCGCGAGATGATGAATGCAGACCTCGAACACCCGATCGAGAAAGTCGGTGCGGACCTGCGAAGTCGCATGGATTGGCTGGAGGAATGACAGCTTAATGAGTGATCGGGTCCGCATCTTTGACACCACGCTGCGAGATGGCGAGCAGGCGCCAGGCTGCAGCATGACGTTGCGCGAGAAGTTGCGGATTGCGAAAGCGCTCGCCGAGCTGAAAGTTGACATCATTGAGGCCGGCTTTCCGGCCGCCTCCCCTGGCGATTTTGATGCTGTCAAAGCGATCGCGGATGAGGATTTTGGTCCTGTCATTTGCGGCCTTGCGCGCTGCAATCCTGCCGACATTGAGAAGGTTCATGCGGCGGTCAAAGGTGCCGCACGTCACCGCATTCATGTATTTGTTGCCACCAGTGCGATTCATCGCGAGCACAAGCTGCGTATGGCAAAAGAGGAAATCATCAAGAGCGCCGTCGGTGCCATCAAGATGGCGCGCGAGCTTTGCGGTGATGTCGAATTCTCGCCCGAGGACGCTTCGCGGACAGAATTGTCGTACCTCGCCGAAGTGGTCAGTGCGGCCATCGAAGCCGGTGCGACTACCGTCAATATTCCGGATACGGTCGGCTACACCGTTCCTGCAGAGTTTGATGAGCTGTTTCGTTATCTGAAGGCGCATGTCGTCGGCATCGACGATGTCACGCTGAGTGTGCATTGCCACGACGATCTCGGCATGGCCGTCGCCAACAGCCTGTCGGCCGTCCGCGCGGGTGCCCGCCAGATTGAATGCACGATCAACGGCATCGGCGAACGCGCCGGCAACTGCAGCCTCGAAGAGGTCGTGATGGCGATCAAGACGCGTGCAGAATTTTTTGGTCTCGAAACCGGCATCGACTCGACCCGCCTGTACCCAGCCTCGCGACTGGTTTCAAGTATCACCGGCATGCAGGTGCCGCGAAACAAGGCCATCGTTGGAGAAAATGCGTTCGCTCACGAAGCCGGCATCCACCAGCATGGCATGCTGCAGCACCGGTCGACTTACGAAATCATGCGGCCCGAGGATGTTGGTTTGTCCCGCTCAAGCCTTGTCCTCGGCAAACATAGTGGTCGCCACGCTTTTCGCGACCGCGTCAAAGAACTGGGTTTTGTCCTGGACGAATTCGAAATCAATCGTGCTTTCCAGGAATTCAAGAAACTCGCGGACAAGAAGAAGGACCTTTACGACGGCGACCTCGAAGCTATCATCATGAATGTCGACAGCGCTTCGGTCGGCCCCTGGTCATTGCAGAAACTCGAAGTGCAAACGTCCTCGGACCGCCCTGCCCGGGCGACGGTCGTATTGCTTGGCACTGACCCGGAACCGGTCACTGCCAGTGCCACGGGTGATGGGCCGGTGGCGGCAGCGTTTGCGGCGCTGGAACAAGCCACCCAGGTGGAGATCACATTGAAGAGTTTCGACCTGCACAGCGCGTCGATCGGCGAGGATGCACAGGGTGAGGTCGCCATTACGGTGCAGCACGGAGCGGATCTCTATCGCGGCAATGGTGCCAGTGTCGACATCGTCGAAGCTGGTGCACGTGCCTGCCTTGACGTCATCAATCGCATCGTTCGACGTCGCGAACGAAGCGGCGATGATCCTGACTCGACCGAAAAGTTTTCCAGAGCATCGATCTGATGCCATCCACGCTGTTTGAAAAAGTTTGGCATGACCATCTCGTCACGCCGGAAACCCCGGATACACCCGCAATTCTGTATATCGATCTGCACCTGATTCACGAAGTGACGACGCCGCAAGCCTTTGCACTGTTACGCGAGCAGCAACTGCCGGTCCGACGGCCCGATCTGACCCTGGCCACGATGGACCATTCGACACCGACATTGCCTGGCGCCAGTTTCAAGGATGTCGCCATCGTCGGGGCGAGCGCGGTCAAACAGATTTCGCAAATGCAAAAAAACTGCGCCGATTTCGGCATCGCACTGCTCGATCATGACAGCGACGACCGCGGCATCGTTCACGTTATTGGTCCCGAGCTTGGTGCGACGCAGCCCGGCAAGACGATTGTCTGTGGCGACAGCCACACGAGCACACATGGCGCGTTTGGGGCCCTGGCGTTTGGCATTGGCACGACTGAAGTCGGGCACGTTTTGGCCACACAATGCCTGTTGCAGCGCCAACCGAAGACTCTCGCCGTCGATATCTCCGGACGCCTCGGCGCCGGAGTCTCTGCCAAGGATCTGATCCTCGCCATCATCGGGCAAATCGGCGTCAACGGCGGCACGCGGCATGTTCTTGAATACCGCGGCGCTGCGATCGAGGCCATGGGTATGGATGCACGCATGACGGTCTGCAACATGTCCATTGAAGCCGGAGCGCGTGCCGGAATGATTGCACCTGATGACACGACCGTGAACTACCTTGCGGGGCGACCGCAGGCACCGCGTGGGCGGGACTGGGACAGTGCCGTTACGCGTTGGCGCCGCCTCGTCAGCGACGACGGTGCCCGGTTCGACGCAATGGTGTCTGTCGATGTCGCCCGCCTCGGACCCATGGTGACATTCGGTACCAATCCCGGCATGGTTATCGGCATCAACGAAGCCATACCGGACAGTCGTGGCGACCCGAGTTTTCGCAAAGCTCTGGATTACATGCAACTGGTACCTGGCAAGCCGCTGACCGACACGGAGGTGGATGTTGTCTTTGTCGGCAGCTGTACCAATTCGAGGCTGTCTGACCTGCAGGACGCAGCCGCGATTCTCAAGGGGCGCCGCGTGGCGGACGGAGTGACAATGCTTGTAGTGCCGGGCTCGCAACAGATCAAGGAACAAGCCGAAGCCATCGGTCTCGACAAGATTTTTCGCGCCGCAGGTGCACAATGGCGCGAATCCGGCTGCTCCATGTGCATTGGCATGAACGGCGATACGGTGCCAAATGGCAAACTCAGTGTCAGCACCAGCAACCGCAATTTTGAAGGCCGCCAGGGCGCCGGGGCACGAACGATTCTGGCCAGTCCGATCACTGCAGCCGCGTCGGCGGTCAGCGGTCGTGTGGCCGATCCACGACCGTTTTTGCGGGAGGCCTGAGATGCAGCCAATCACCCGCATCAGGTCGACGACGGTAGTATTGCCAACGCGCGATATCGACACCGACCAGATCATCCCTGCCCGCTTCCTCACGGCAACATCGCGCGAGGGATTCGGCGTGCAGCTGTTTCACGATCTGCGCTTCAACAAGGACGGAAGCCCGAACCCCGGATTTGCGCTGAACCAGCCGGCAGCCGCCGGTTGCGCGGTACTGGTTGCCGGCAATAATTTCGGCTGTGGTTCATCGCGCGAGCACGCCATCTGGGCGTTGCTGGATTACGGCATCCGCGCGGTCGTCAGCACCGAAATCGCCGATATCTTTCGCAACAATGGATTGAAAAATGGCTTGATCTCCATCGTCGTTGATACGCAGACCCACCAATGGCTGCTGGATAATCCGGGCACTGAGGTCGAGATCGATATCGCACGTACGACGCTTCGGTTTGCCGGCGACAAAACTGTTGCATTCCAGCTCGATGACTTTGCCCGCTACTGTCTTGTCGGGGGCATCGACCAGCTGGGCTTCCTGCGGCAGCGGATGCCGGACATCGAAAACTTTGAGCAGAATCGATCCTGGACGCCCTGATTACTCTTTTGCCTGGCGACGGTATCGGCCCCGAAGTCACTGCGGCCGGCCGTCGGGTATTGCAGGCAATTGCCGCACGCTTTAACCACCGCTTTGAGTTCGAGGTGCAGAAGATCGGCGGTACCGCTATTGACGCCACTGGAACGCCGCTGCCTGAGGCGACCATTGCAAGTTGTGAGCGCTCGTCGGCCGTGCTTCTGGGTGCCGTTGGCGGACCGAAATGGTCAGACCCGAATGCCCCGATAAGGCCGGAACAGGGACTCCTGCAGTTACGCGCCCTGCTCGGCGTTTACGCTAACCTCCGACCGGTCAAGGTCATCCCCGAGCTTGCCGCCGCCTCACCGCTCAAGGCTGAAATCCTGGCCGGCGTGGACCTTCTGATCATTCGGGAACTGACCGGCGGCATCTATTTCGGCGCAAAGACGCGAACAACGGACTCGGCCAGCGATCTGTGCGTTTACACCGTGCCCGAGGTCGAACGAATCGTGCGCATCGCAGCAGACCTGGCCGGGCGCCGGCAAGGCCGACTTTGCTCGGTCGACAAGGCGAACGTGCTGGAGACATCCCGGCTCTGGCGGGATGTAACCAACCGCGTCATGCATGACGAATTTCCCGAGATCGAGCTGGAAACGCTGCTGGTTGATGCCGCCGCCATGCATTTGTTGAGCCGACCCGCCGATTTCGACGTCCTGGTCACCGAGAACATGTTCGGCGACATCCTTACCGATGAGGCATCCATGCTGGCCGGATCGATAGGCATGTTGCCGTCGGCATCGCTCGGGGCCAGCTCTCGCGGCCTGTTCGAGCCCATTCATGGCTCGGCGCCCGATATCGCAGGCCGTGGGATCGCGAATCCCTGCGGCATGATCAGCAGCACCGCCATGTTGCTCCGATATAGCCTGAAGCTGGATGACGAGGCCGATCTCGTCGAACAGGCCATATTGCATGCCATCGTTGCCGGCGCGCGCACAGCGGATCTGGTGCGGGATGGGGACAAAACACTGTCGACCGGCGAAATGACCGACGAAATCATCAAATTCCTGAAATAAGTCAGGCTGATGCCTTGCGCCGTTTGTATTAATGTATTAGCGTACTAATACGTTGCCACAAGAGTACAACCGATGAAACCCAAACGAACGGATGGCGAGGGCCAGCTGGCAGCCGCCGAGCAGGCCTTATGCCGCGCGATCGTCAGCTTAAGGACGGCCGAGGAATGTCGTAATTTCTTGCACGATCTGTGCACCCCTGCCGAGCTGCAGGCCCTCGTTGACCGTTGGCAAGTCGTCGAACTGCTCGAAGATGGCCTGACCTACCGCCGGATCAACGTATTGACCGGCGTCAGCGTCACAACGATCGGCCGTGTCGCCCGATTCCTGGCCGACGGATTTAGCGGCTATAGAACGGTCGTCGATCGTGCTGCCAGTCGTAACAACCCGACCGCCCACTAAGGAACCTCCATGGAAACCTCAGAGCAACGCGTCAAGATCGCGGTGCAAAAAACCGGACGCCTCACCGAGCACTCGCAGGACCTGCTGGAACGCTGCGGACTCAAGCTGACGCGAAGCAAGGATCGGCTGTTCTGCTATGGCGAGAACATGCCCGTCGACCTGCTGCTGGTCCGCGATGACGATATTCCAGGTCTGGTCAGCGACGATGTCTGCGACCTCGGCATCGTTGGACTCAATGTCGTTGAGGAGAAGCTGTTGATTTGCACGCCGGATTGACCCACCTTTTGCAACCTGGAAATGACCCGTCCCAAGCATAGCGAAG
>JAQCGO010000012.1 GCA_027618995.1 Pseudomonadota bacterium
TTTAGGATGAACAAAAACACTCTCTTAAACCAGAACTAATTCTGTCCCATAGGCGCTGACGTCATACACTACGCGCACCCGCAAAACGCCTTCTGGAAGATCATGGCCGACCTGGCGGCCCGCGCTGGAGTTGCTACAGAAAACCTAGAGCGCGCTGTCGCCCGATTCACTGGTTCGAATGCGCCACACCTGCTCGAGTGCGGTGACGAAAATCTTGCCATCGCCGACTTTGCCGGTTTTTGCGCTTTCGATGATCGCTTCGACGGTGCGTTCAACAAGATGGTCGCTGACGGCGACCTCGATCTTGGCCTTTGGCAGGAAATCCACAACGTATTCGGCACCGCGATAAAGCTCGGTGTGACCGCGTTGTCGGCCGAATCCCTTGACCTCGCTGACGGTCATACCCTGGATACCAACCTCACTCAGTGCATTGCGTACGTCGTCGAGGCGGAACGGCTTCACGATTGCGGTAACGAGCTTCATTCGTAATCCCTGATTCTGGTTGGCGGCGGGTGCACTATGCTAGCAATTCAACGCAGCGAAGTGTACAAAGAAAATCCGCCAAGACGATGCAGATCGATGTCAATCGCATTACTGAAAGAGCCAGAGGGGCTACGCTATAACGGCACTGCATTGCTCTATGTTGTGCTGGCGTATGTCTCCGGTTTTACAGGACTTTTTTCATCGTCTTGGGCGTTGAACCTGGTTGCGACACTGCTGCTTGCGCATGCCATGGTCATAGCCGCTTATCTGATTCACGAATGCGGCCATCAGCTGGTATTCGCACGCAGTCGGCAAAATGCGCGACTGGGAGGCGCGATGAGCTGGCTCTGTGGTGCGGCGTACGGCACCTTCGATGACATGCGCTACAAACACTTTCGCCACCACGTCGACAACGACGATGTTGTCTGGTTCGAGTATGAAAAGTTTTTCGTGCGCCACCCGCTGGTGCTCAGGGCCACACAGGCGCTGGAGTGGCTGTACGTCCCGGCTCACGATCTGATCATGCATTGCATCATGGTGTTTACCTCATTCATCATTCCGCAGCGGCGCGAACAACGCGTGAGAAACGTTTTGGTCATCCTGATTCGCGGCGCTGCCTGCATTGCCCTGCTGGTG
Organism: Pseudomonadota bacterium; assembly: GCA_027618995.1. Lineage (GTDB taxonomy): Bacteria > Pseudomonadota > Gammaproteobacteria > Steroidobacterales > Woeseiaceae > UBA1847. Next base: position 1,120 of record JAQCGO010000012.1, read on the forward strand.
TTCTTCCCGAAAGTCGCCGTTTTGTACGCGGTCGCTTATCTGCTCATGATGCACGTGCTTCGATTCATGGATGCGATGCAGCATGACTACCCCTACCACGCAACCTTGTTCGACTATGCGCCGCCGCCGCACAAGGGTGACCGCGAGTGGGAGCAGGCGCACACCTTCAGTGTACCGGTCTCGCTGCGTTTTCCGCGCCTGAACTGGCTGACGCTGAACTTCGGCTATCACAATGCGCATCACTTCAATATGCACCTGCCCTGGTATCGGTTGCCGGCGTTGCACGAGGAGCTGACAGGCAATGATCCGACGCGGGTCATTCCATTGCGCTCGCAGCTCAGGCTTTATCACAACAATCGTGTGCTACGCGTGTGCAACCCGCAGGTCGAGAGCTATCCGCAAGCCGAGGCGTACCTGCAGAGCGCGCGTGCCGGCACCGGGCCGCTAGGCGGGAACGCGGCGTCATTCCTGACGTCGTTCTAGCAGAACATCACGGGCTTCATGGTCGGTAAACGGGTTGAACATGCAGGCATCGCAAAAGAGGGCGCGAAAATGGTGAACGCCGTGGCGACGGCGACAGTGCCAAAGTTCACGGTGATCATCGGCGGTTCCTTCGGTGCGGGTAACTATGCGATGTGTGGTCGTGCCTACAATCCGCGCATGTTGTGGATGTGGCCGAACGCGCGGATTTCTGTCATGGGTGGGGAGCAGGCCGCGCTGGTGTTGTCGTCGGTGAAGCGCGATGGATTTGAAGCCCGCGGCGAGGAATGGCCTGCAACAGAGCAGTCGGAATTCGAGGACGATATCCGCGCCCAATACGAGGCTCAGGGGAATCCCTATTACGCCAGCGCACGCCTCTGGGGCGATGGCATCATCGACCCGGTCGACATGCGCCAGGTCCTGTCGCTGGCACTCGCCGCGGCAATGAATCGACCTCGTGAAGCGGAACAACCCTTCGGCATTTTTCGCATGTAGTCGACGTGGCGGCGTGCCGCCAGCGGCGGTGCCAATATTGTGATCGCCGCAAAAACGGCTGACGAACATACCACTCTGCCGGGCACCATCTATAGCGCGGCGGAGTCGACATCGTCGTTAACAACGCGAGCGCGATTGCAAGCCCAGCCGTGAATTTACCGGTCACTTCTGCATCGATGATGCCGTCATCGAGGACGAGGGTGTTACGGACCTCAGCCAGTACTCGGTAAATCCGGAGTTACCGCTGGCGCCAAATTAACATATCATGCGCCGCATACCCCGTAAGCGGGTACTTGCGGGCGATGCATACCAGAGCAAACGATGACACTGAACTACGACAAGCTGGTTGCGACCAGGATCAACGATATCGAACGCGTGTATGGCGACGTTGAATCCATGTTGTATGCGCAAAGTGTCGGCTTTGGCCGTAATCCGGTCGATCGCAAAGAGCTGCCCTATGTCTATGAGCAGGGCCTGCCGCTGATGACCGTGCCGACGATGGCAAGTGCCATCGTACCCGACATGTTTCCGCCTGGCCTGGGTTGGGATTACAGCCAGGTATTGCATGTAGAACAGCGGCTGGCTTTATACCGTCCACTACCACCCGCCGCGGAGCTGCGTTTGGATAAACGTGTGGTCGACGTTTTCGATCTCGGTGCCAAGCGCGGAGCGATATTCCTGTTTGAGGTGGATGGCCGGCTCGCGAAAGACGACACGATGCTTTTTACGATAGGCGCAACGGTGATGGCCCGCGGTGACGGCGGGTTTGGCGGGATGGCCGGTACGGGTCCGGCGCCACACCGCGCGCCGCGGCGTGATCCGGATTTGAGTTGCGATACGCCAACGCGCACCGATCAGGCTTTGTTATTTCGACTCAATGGTGACCGCAATCCTCTGCATGCGGATCCCGTTGCCGCAATCGCCGCAGGATTCCCCGTGCCGATTTTGCACGGCCTTTGCACTTACGGAATCGCCTGCCGTGCGATATTGCAAACGATTTGCGACTACGATCACACGCTGATCGAAGGCTTCGACGCACGGTTCTCACTGCCGGTTTTGCCCGGTGACACGATCACCACTGACATGTGGCAGGATGGCAATATTGTTTCGTTCCAGTGTTCGGTGAAGGAGCGCAATATCGTGGTCTTGCGCAACGGCAAGTGCACCTTGAAAGTATGAAGATGCCGGTGCGCCGTGTCTGAGAGCGTCACAGTCACACGCGACGGGCCGTTGGCCGTTGTCACTCTGAATCGACCGGAAAAACACAATGCGGTTGACCTGCAGATGTTTTCAAACCTGGCCGCTGCGGGTGCGCGGCTGGACCGCGATCCGTCATTGCGAGTCATCGTTCTCGAAGGCGCAGGGCCGAGTTTTTGCGCCGGGGTCGATCTCAGCATTTTCCAGGGGCAGGGCGACGCTATCGGCGCTTCAAAGATGGCGCCCGGGGCCAGGACACCCGCGAATTTCTTTCAGCATGCCGCCTGGGTCTGGCGGGAGGTGCCCGTGCCGGTCATTTGCGCCATGCATGGCACTGCGTTCGGTGCGGGCCTGCAGATCGCGCTGGGGGCGGATATCCGATATGCGACGCCGGACTGTCGCGTGTCGATCATGGAAATCAAATGGGGAATTATCCCGGATATGGCTATCAGCAAGACCTTAACCGGCATTGTCGCCCCGGATCGGATTAAAGAACTGGCCATGACTGGACGAGTTATCAACGGCGATGAAGCCTGCGCGCTGGGCCTCGTTACGGCAGTGCACCAGGACCCGGCGAAAGCAGCCAGGGAGACCGCGGATTTGATCGCGGGCCGATCGCCGGAAGCGATTCGCGCGATCAAGAAGCTCTTCGACGAAGCCGCACAATTGTCGGTCGCGGGTGCGTTGCGACTTGAGGCACAACTGCAGCTTGCGCTGCTGGCTGGCGCCAACCAGACCGAAGCCGTGCGGGCAAATCTCGAAAAACGACGCGCTGAGTTTGACGATCCGCCGGCCTGAAGCAGTTCAATTGAACTGATCGGCTTGCGATGAGGTCCAAACCAGCAAGCCTTTCCAGTGCGAACAAAATCATGCTGATTTGTGCTAAAAAGGCGTGGCCATGAGTAAGCTGCAGAGACGCATAAGCCTATTTCTTACTGCCGCAACGAAGTGCACGAGCTGGAGTTGATTCGCTCTTCGGACGACGAAAAGCAGGACCAGATTCGGCATGTTCGGGCATTCCAGGAGACGCACGCGGCCGAGGGCCTGCTTGCGCGCGTCGAGTTGCAGTCTGTCGCGCGGCAACGCGGCAATGTGTTTGCGGTATTGATGGAGACCGTCAAATCAAGTTCGCTGGGGCAGATTTCTTCGGCGTTGTACGAGGTTGGCGGCGAATACCGCCGCAACATGTGAGGCTCGGCGAGTGAGCGAAATTGTCAAGTACGAAAAACAGGGCGCGACTGCGATCATTACGCTGAATCGCCCGGACAGCATGAACGCGTTCACGTCCGAACTACGGACGGCGCTGTTGGAGGCGCTGCAGCAGGCACGTAGCGATAACTCAGTGCGGGTCGTGATTCTCACCGGTGTGGGGCGCTGTTTTTCGGCGGGTGCCGACCTGAACGATAAAATCGATCGTCCGGTGACCGAGATCCTGTTGCAAGAATATCGCCCGGTGCAGGAAGCGATAGCATCGATCCCCAAGCCCGTGATCGCGGCCGTGCCGGGCTCGGCAGCGGGCATCGGGCTATCGGTGGCATTGCAATGTGACCTGCTGATCATGGCGGACAATGCCTTCCTGTTGTCGCCGTTCAGCACCATTTCGCTGGTTCCTGACGGTGGCCTTACCTGGCTGCTAGTCCGGCAGCTCGGCTATCGGCGTGCGTTCCAGCTCAGTGTTGAAGCGGAACGAATTCCGGCCGAGCGCTGCGTAGTGCTGGGTCTGGCGAACCGCACAGCGCCTGCGGAGCAGTTGCAAAGTGCAGCGTTGGAGTGGGCCCGCGTACTTGAAAAGCGCGCCCCATTGTCGCTGGCGGCTACCAAGAAGGCGATGCGATTCGCGGCCGACAATGACTGGCGGGGATCGTATGAGCTGGAAGCCGAATTGCAAGGCAAGCTACTCGGCAGTGACGACAATCGTGAAGGCATTGCGGCGTTCTTCGGCAAACGCGTTCCAGAATTCAAAGGCAAATAGGCATGGAAAGAAATATTTTCGATGAAGAGCACGACATGTTTCGGGACGCAGCGCGGAGTTTCCTGATGAAGGAAATCGGTCCCAATGCGGATCGTTGGGCGGAACAGGAGATCGTCGATCGAGAGGCGTTCCTGAAGGCGGGTGAACAGGGCCTGCTCTGCATGTGGGCGGACGAAAAGTACGGCGGAGCAGGCTTCAGCGATTTTCGCTATGAGCAAATCCTGCTCGAAGAAAACGCAAGGTACGGTGACGTAGGGTTTTTCATTTTTCTGCACAGTCGACTGGTGGGTCCGTATATCGGCGAGTTGGGCACCGACGAGCAAAAGGCGCGCTGGTTGCCGAAGTGTGTCTCCGGAGAAAGTATTCTCGCCGTCGCGATGACCGAACCGGGCGCCGGTAGTGACATTTCCGGCATCCGGACCAAGGCAGATGACAAGGGTGATCACTACCTGTTGAATGGTTCCAAGACGTTTATCTCCAACGGCATTCTCGCGGACCTGGTCATCGTTGCGGCGAAAACAGATGCGGCAAGCAGTCATGGGCTGAGTCTGCTCGTGGTTGAGCGTGGCATGCCGGGCTTTGAGCGCGGCAGGAACCTCAAGAAGATGGGCATGCACAGCCAGGACACGGCTGAGTTGTTCTTCAACAATGTGAAAGTACCGAAGCAGAACCTGCTCGGGGAATGGAATCGCGGTTTCTACCACCTCATGCATTTCCTGGCGGAAGAGCGCTTGTTGAGTGCGGTCGGCGCATTGGCCAATGCGGAGGCGGCATTTGCGATTACCCTCGACTACGCCAAAGAGCGTCAGGTATTCGGGATGAAAGTAGCCGACTACCAGGTCAACCGCTTCAAGTTCGCCGACATGCGGACGGAGATGGATGTGGCGCAGTCCTTTATCGATCGCTGCGTCATGAACAACAACGAAGGCAAGCTGACTGCGGACGACGCTGCCAAGGCAAAGCTGTATGCCACCGAGCTTGAAGATCGCGTGACCGATACCTGCGTGCAATTGCACGGCGGCAACGGCTATATGGATGAATTTCCGATCAGTCGCATGTATACGGCCGCACGCGTTTCGCGAATCTATGCCGGCAGTTCGGAAATCATGCGCGAAATTATTTCCCGCTCGCTCGGTCTCGATCCGCGCAAGAAAGCGAAGAAATCGCACGCGGATGCAGCCTGACCGATGCGCGTCGCCTTTGTCGGGCTCGGCGTCATGGGCTATCCGATGGCGGGATATCTTGCCCGCGGCGGCCACGATGTGCTCATCTTCAATCGCACGACAGCACGAGCCGAAAAATGGTGTGCCGAATACCCGGGCGAATCAGTGCCAACACCGGCGGCCGCGGCGCGCAATGCGGACATTGTTTTCGTGTGCGTCGGCAATGACGATGATGTAAGGCAGGTCGTGCTCGGCGATGACGGCGTGCTCGGTGCAGTAGCGCAAGGTGCCATCATCGTCGACCACACGACGGCGTCTGCGACTATTGCGCGTGAAATCCACGCGCTGGCGGCAGCCAGATCGATCGGTTTTCTCGACGCGCCACTGTCGGGCGGCCAGGCCGGTGCCGAGAAGGGTCAGTTGACGATTATGGCCGGTGGCGATGCGGCTACGTTCGCGCGCGCGGAACCGGTCATGGATTGTTACGCAAAGGCGATCACGCTGATCGGCCCTGCGGGCAGCGGCCAATTGGCCAAGATGGTCAACCAGATCTGCATCGCAGGCATCGTGCAGGGCCTGGCGGAAGGTCTGCATTTCGCAAAGCATGCTGGTCTGGATGCAGAGTTGGTGATCAGTGCCATTGCGAAAGGCGCCGCGCAATCATGGCAGATGGAGAATCGCTGGCAGACGATGGTGCAGAACAAGTTTGCATTCGGATTTGCCGTCGACTGGATGCGCAAGGACCTGGCCATGGTGCTGGAAGAAGCAGGCCGCAACGGTGCGGCGCTGGAGGTGACAGCGCTCGTCGATCGTTTTTACGCAGAAGTTCAGGCGTTGGGCGGGAGTCGCTGGGACACGTCCAGCCTCATCGCGCGGCTGAAGTAAAATCATCGGGATCAGGCCCGTTTGCAAAAAAGAGTCTGAGCCCTGACAATTGCAGCACACAGGGGTGGCCTTCGGGCCTGAGATCCATACCGGGAACCCTCATTACCTGATCCGGATAATGCCGGCGTAGGAAGAGACACATGTCCATACCAATCCGATCGCGGCTAGTCATTGCCGCCCTGCTGTTTTTCACGCCGCTTCTTGCCAATGCCGAAGAGCTAGACGAAATCGTCGTAACCGCCGACTTTCGCGGCCGGGCGACGAGCGAATTGCCTGCCAGCGTGACAGTAATCGATGCGCAGCAGATCGAAGAGCAGACGGTGCAGCATTTCGAGGAGCTGATCCATGTGGTGCCCAACCTGAACTGGTCCGGCGACGGTCACCGCGCCCGCTATTTTCAGATTCGAGGTGCTGGTGAGCTTGAGCAGTACCAGGGCGCACCGAATCTGTCGGTCGGGTTCCTGATCGACGATATCGATTTCAGCGGTATAGGTACCGTGGCCACGTTGTTCGATATGCAACGAGTCGAGGTATTGCGCGGGCCGCAGGGAACACGCTATGGCGCGAATGCGCTCGCGGGACTGATCTACATGCAGAGCGCCATGCCACAACCGGAATGGTCCGCCACGGCGCAGGTGATGATCGCCGACGATGATGCATGGTCGGCCGGCCTGGCTTTCGGTGGCGCGGTGAACGACAGCGAAAGTGTACTGCTGCGCATAAGCCTGCAGCAGCATCAAAGCGATGGATTTCGCAGCAACCCGTATCTGGGTCGACGCGACACGAACGGGCGGGACGAGGCGACGATGCGGGCGCGGCTACGCTGGTTCGCAGCCGACGACTGGACGATCGACCTGGCGATGATGTTCGCCGACGTCGATGACGGCTACGACGCGTTTTCGCTCGACAACAGCTACACCGTACTTTCCGACAAGCCGGGCAGGGACGCACAGCAGAGTGTCGGCGCTTCAGTGAAAGCGCTGTACTCGGGTTGGGATGCAGTCACTCTGACCTCAATAACCGCAGTGGCGAACTCTGATATCGATTTCGGCTACGACGCCGACTGGGGCAACGCCGAGAGTTGGGCGCCGGTCACCTACGATTACACGTCGAGCAGTGAGCGCGCTCGGGAGACGGTGTCACAGGAGTTTCGTTTCGCTGCAGAGCAATGGCTTGCCGGCCTGTACGTGATGCGCCTGCAGGACGATCTGGACACATTTGATTGGGGCGATTACTACGATCCGTTTTACGACTACGCCGACAGCCTGAACTCCACAATGAGCAGTAGGTACAAGGCCACCAGTGTGGCCGCCTTCGGCCAATATGAATTCGATCTGAGCGCAACCACCCGCCTGAGTGTCGGGCTGCGCGCGGAACGGCGCTCGACGCAATATGACGACTCCAACGGTTTGGATGAAGACCCTGCTGAGACGATGCTCGGCGGTGAACTGTCGCTGAGCCACGATGTATCCATCACGACCACCGGCTATCTGACACTGTCGCGTGGTTACAAGGCCGGTGGTTTCAATCTGGGCGTCGTACCCGACGATCGGCGCGATTATGCCGCCGAAGGCATGTGGAATCTGGAGGCTGGCATCAAGTCGAGTTGGAAAGAAGACCGGTTGCACGTCGATGCGTCGGTTTTTTACGCGCAGAGAGACGAGCAGCAGGTTCGGACGTCCTTTCAGATCAATCCGGGCGACCCGACATCATTCGTATTTTTCACGGACAACGCCGCCACGGGTGACACCATGGGATTTGAAGCCGAGCTGCGCTGGCAGCCGGGCATTGCCTGGGAATTGTATGCGTCGATCGGATTGCTGGATGCCACCTTCGATCAATTCGTTACGCCCCAGGTGGATCTGAGCGGTCGCGAGCAGGCGCATGCTCCGGATTACAGCGTCGCTGCCGGAGCGCGTTATACGCATCCTGCAGGCTTTTTTGCACGACTGGATCTCACGGCGCGCGACGAATTTTTCTTCGACGTCAGTCATGATGAGCGTTCAGAAGCCTACGAGCTGGCCAACGCGCGCATCGGGTACATGGCCGACACCTGGTCACTGCAGCTCTGGGCGCGCAATCTGTTCGACAAGGACTATGCGGTGCGCGGTTTCTATTTTGGTAATGAACCACCGGATTTCCCGCCAACGCTGTACACGCGACTCGGCGATCCGCGGCAGGTCGGTGTCAGCATCGAGGTGAATTTCTAGATGCCGCCAGTCATCGCAACCCTGCTCGTCCAGGCGCAAGCGATTGCGGCAATCGAGGTGAGTGCCGTGGTGCTTGCTGTCGGCTACGTCGTACTGGCCATTCGGCAGAATATCTGGTGTTGGCTGTGTGCTGGAATCAGCACGGTTATTTTCGCCTGGCTGTTTTTCGATGTCCGGCTCTACATGGAGTCACTACTCAATGTGTTTTATTTCCTGATGGCAATCTATGGCTGGTACAGCTGGCTTGCCGGCCATCGTGGCAACCGCGATTTGCCCGTTGTCGTCTGGCCGCGGAAAACGCATGCAGTTGCTATCGCGGCGATTGTGTTGCTGAGTATGCTCAACGGGTATCTGCTGGATACGCGAACTGACGCAGCGTTTCCGTACATTGATTCGTTGACGAGTTGGGGCGCGGTCTGGGCAACTTTCCTCGTCGCTCGCAAGGTCCTGGAGAACTGGTGGTATTGGTTTGTCATTGACGCGACCATGTTGTACGTGTTTTGGGCGAAAGGACTCGAACTGACAGCGGTGTTATACGCTGCATACCTGATCATGATTCCCATCGGACTTATCAGCTGGAGACGCTCGTATCGTGAGGCGAATGCATGAGCATTTCGCCCAAGAATGCGCTCGCGAAAATTCCAGGATGGGCAGACGCGTCTTACTCCGAACTGAAAGGCGGCCTTACCAACCCGTGCTGGCTGGTCGAGCTTGGTGATCGCAAAGCGGTCCTGAAAGTTGACGACAGGCCACGCGGTGAGCCGTTCAGTACGCGGGTGGCCGAAGCACAGATTCAGACCCGCGCTCGCAATGCCGGCGTCGCCAATGCCGTGCTGTATGTGTCCGATACGATTCTCATGACCGAATTTGTCGATGGCACCATTGGGTCGGCCGGTTGCCTGGACCAGGACGAGAACCTCAACAAGCTCACTGCGGCAGTGAAAATATTGCATTCGTTGCCGCTGACGGGTCGGACTTTTGATGCGATCGGCGCGGCACGCAATTATGCGCGGCGAATTGGGAGTGCTGACGCCGACAAAGTTCGTGATTGCCTGGCGAAGATCGAGGCAATGCCACTACCGCATAATCTTTGCAGCTGCCACAATGATCTGGTTGTTGCCAATATTATTTTTACGCCCAAAGTTCTTTTTCTCGATTGGGAATACGCCTGCGACAACGATCCTTTCTTCGATCTCGCGACGATCGTCGCGCATCACAAGTTGTCGCCGGATCGTGCCGACTACCTGCTCGACGCGTATTTCGACGGCGATGGTGCACGATGGCGGAAGCCATTGAGTCGCCAGGCAGAATTCTATGACGCGTTGCTCTGGCTCTGGGAGGCGTCCCGCTCGTAGGCATGCCGTGTAGGAGGCCGCCATGCGGGCGAAATGCTTTTGTGGGAGGCCGCCATGCGGGCGATCCCTTGTTGTCGCGGGCATGGCCCCCTCCCACAGCATGACCCCTCCCACAGTAGGCCGCTCCCACAGCCCTCTCCCGAACTATTTACCAGGCGTTACGCAGCTCCCGGAGCTTCAGGAACACGGTCCGCGCATCGGGGTTGTCCCCGATCTGCGGAAACTTATCCCGCAATCCTGCAATGACCGTTTCGTTATCCAGGCGAAAAAAAGTATTCACGAGTCGCTCCGTTGCGAGCGTGGTAACGAGCGCTTGGTTCGGATCCTGATCTGCATGGCGCTCCAACATACTGCGCGCTGTCTCATTATCGGGTTCACGATCAAGCGTGAACTTGAGGTTATTGACCAGATAGTCGTGCCCGGGAAAAATTCTTGTATCGTTATCCAGCTTTTCGAGCTGATTGCAAAATGTCGCGTAAAGTTCATCCGGGTGTCCACCGTTGTGGCAGTTGCCGGCGCCGGCATTAAACAACGTATCACCCGTGAACAATGCCGGTTGCTCGGTCCTCGAGAGCAGGCAAATATGGCTCATTGTGTGCCCTGGTGTGTCGAGGCACTCGAGCTCAATGCTTGAACCGACTTTCACGATATCGCCCGCACCGACGCCAACGGTCATGTTCGGTATTCGGCTGCCCGCATTCCTGTGCGCAATGATCTTTGCACCCGTTGCGGCGACAACGGCCTTGTTGCCCCCGGTGTGATCGCCGTGTTCGTGCGTATTCAGAATCTGCGTAATGGACCAGCCGTTTTGACGCGCGGTGGCGAGGCACCGTGCGTGGTCGAGCGGGTCGATTGCGAGTGCGTCGCCGGTTTCGGGGCACACAACAAGATAGTTGAAATTGCGATAGGCGTTACCGGTCCAGATCTGCTCAATGATCATTCGCTGCCCCGCCGATAAACGCGTTTGCCGCCAACCCAGGTTTCCAATACCAGGATATCATCAATCTGGTTCGTGGGTACCTTGAAGTAGTCGCGATCCACGAGGATAAAGTCGGCCCATTTCCCGGCTTCCAGGCTACCCAGGCGATCTTCCTGGTGCGCCGCATAGGCGGCAGCCAACGTGAAGGAGTGCAGGGCTTGCTCCCGGCTCATTGCTTCGCTCGTGTACCAGCCGCCATCGGGCAGGCTGCTTCGATCCTGGCGCGAAACAGCCGCATACAGGCCATGAAAGGGATTCGGTAATTCGACCGGAAAATCCGAACCGCTCGCGATGACCGCACCGGAGCGAAGCAGTCGCTGCCATGCATAACCACCCTTGATGCGTTCTGCGCCAATGCGATCTTCGGCCATGTTCATGTCGCTGGTCGCGTGGGTCGGCTGCATGGACGCGATTACACCCAGCGCCGCGAATCGCGGAATGTCATCGAGATCGATGATCTGTGCGTGCTCCACGCGATTGCGCAGCGGCAAAGGCTGACCATTCTGCGCGCGCTCGAACGCATCCAGGACGAGCCGGTTGCCGCGATCACCAATCGCGTGCACGCCGACCTGGAAGCCCATGCGATTGGCCTTATCCACGGCCCGGAATAACTCGTCGGCTGTGACGAACGGCAGGCCGCGATTTTCGGTGTCGTCGGAGTAGGGCTCGAGCAATGCGGCACCGCGGCTGCCCAGCGCGCCATCCGCATAGATCTTCACCGAGCGAATATCGAGATGATCATTGCCGTAGGCGATAACCGGCGTGCCCAGGGCGTTCAGGTTGTCGCCCGCATCCGCGAGCATGGCGTAAATCCGCAGCCTGAGCGCGGCGTCGTCGGCGAGCGCCATATAGACACCCGCGGTACCGATGTCGATGCCGGTATCGTGCACGCCGGTAATCCCCAGCGGCAGCAGCGTGGCAATGGCTTCCAGAACAGCAGTGCGTATGTCGGTCCTGGTCGGGGCCGGGACATGTTTGGTGACCAGGTCCATGGCCCTGTCGATCAGTACGCCCGTGGCATGACCGTTTTCGACACGCAGGATCTTGCCGCCAACCGGGTCGAGCGTGTCGTCATCAATGCCGGCCAGTTGCAGCGTCGCAGTGTTCGCCCAGCTGGCGTGGCCGTCGATGCGTCGCAGCCAGACCGGACGATTGCTGACGACCGAATCAATGTCCGCGGCCGTCGGGAACTCCTTTACCGGCCAGAGCACCTGGTTCCAGCCGCGCCCCTCGATCCAGTCGACATGCGGATTCGCAATCGCGTAGTCGGCAATTCGTTGGACGGCGTCGGCGAGAGCAGGGGTGCCGGCAAGATCCAGCGTGATCGCCAGGAAACCCAGGTTTTCGACATGCGCATGCGCATCGGTGAGGCCCGGCAGCAGGTATCGGCCCTCGCCGTCGATACGCTCGGCCGCGGCATAGTCGTTGAGCAGCTCAGGCCCGCCGGTCGCGAGGACCTTGCCGTCCTCGGCAAATACCAGCACGCTGAATTCGTTGATGCCGGCCTTGGTCGAGGTATAGCCCGTAACGTTGTGCAGCACGGTTTCCACGGCTAATACGCGGCCCGCCAGCAGAAGAACTAAAAATAGATAAGGTCGCATGCCGCCATTGTATGTGTAATAAGTGGGTAAAAATTGCGTTTTCCATTGTTGCCAATGCGCAACAAATCTTCTCGCACTATCGGCTGATGCCGTAAAGCAGGTCTAAAGAATTGACAACTAGTGGGTTTTCTGCGAACTTCCGGCCTGGCGTTCGTCGCCTTTGAGCAACAAAAGCAGACGAACCGATTGCAAGACACCTTCAGGCAGGCTTGGCGGGGGAATCAGGGGGCCAGAGACTACATGCTGGTGATCGTTGAAGAGCGGCTCCGAGAGGAGCCGCTTTTTTGAGCGCGCTACAAACGTGATTTTGCTAAATTGGCCGCCACCCGCAATCTCGCTTTGGGAATCCAATGCCGTCTGAAAATCGAAAGGCCTACTGGCGGGCCAACCTTCGCCTTGTCACGATTTGTCTGCTGATCTGGTTCACCTGTTCCTACGGTTTCGGCATCCTGCTGGTTGACGAGTTGAACCGCATTCGACTCGGCGGTTTCAAGCTGGGCTTCTGGTTTGCCCAGCAAGGCTCAATCTACATATTTGTGGCACTCATATTCTTCTATGCCTGGCGCATGAACCACATTGACCGACAGTTTGACGTGCACGAAGACTAGGGGACAGGGATGAGCCTGCAATTCCTGACGTATGTCATCGTAGGGCTGAGTTTCGCGCTCTATATAGGTATCGCGATCTGGTCGCGTGCGCACAATACGGGTGACTTCTATATCGCCGGCAAGGGAGTGTCGCCACTGGCCAATGGCATGGCGACGGCAGCGGACTGGATGAGCGCGGCCTCGTTTATCTCCATGGCCGGGCTGATCGCGTTCCTGGGCTATGACGGGTCGGTTTACCTCATGGGCTGGACCGGCGGCTACGTGTTGCTGGCGTTGTTGCTGGCCCCGTACCTGCGCAAGTTTGGCAAGTTCACGGTGCCCGAATTCATCGCTGAGCGGTACTACTCGAAAACCGCGCGCATTGTGGCCGTCATTTGCCTGATCTTCATTTCATTCACCTACATCGCTGGTCAGATGCGGGGTGTTGGTATCGTATTTTCGAAATTTCTTGAGGTCGATTTGTCGACCGGCCTGCTGATCGGTATGGGCGTCGTACTTGTCTATGCCGTACTGGGCGGCATGAAAGGCATTACCTATACGCAGGTCGCGCAGTATTGCGTGCTGATTTTTGCGTATACGGTGCCGGCGGTATTTATTGCCATTCAATTGACCGGCAACCCGGTGCCGCAGCTGGCTTTCGGCAGCGAGATTGCGGGTAGCGGCACAGCGTTGCTCGACAAGCTCGATGACATTGTCGTATCGCTGGGTTTTAACCAGTACACATCCGGTACGAAAAGTCGCATAGACGTACTGTGTATCACACTCGCTCTGATGGTTGGAACGGCCGGCCTGCCGCATGTCATCGTGCGTTTTTTCACCGTGCCCAAGGTGCGCGATGCGCGCCTGTCGGCCGGCTACGCATTGCTGTTCATCGCCATCCTGTACACGACGGCACCGGCGGTGGGATCAATGGCGCGCTACAACCTGATCAATACCATGCAGCCGGGAACGGTGGGCGCTGTCGATGGCAACCTCGTTTTCGAAGAGCGGCCGAGCTGGATGCAGACCTGGCAGAAGACCGGCTTGCTGACTTTCACCGACAAAAACGGCGATGGTCATATCCAGTATTACAACGACAATAACTCGGAGTTTGCGGCGCAGGCGGCGGCGTACGGTTGGCAGGGTAACGAGCTCCAGGTCGATCAGGACATCATGGTGCTGGCGAACCCGGAGATCGCCGGCTTGCCGAACTGGGTGATCGCGCTGATCGCCGCAGGCGGCATTGCCGCCGCCCTGTCGACGGCCGCAGGCTTGCTGCTGGTAATCTCGGCAGCGGTATCCCACGACCTGATCAAGGGTATTTTCGTGCCGACGATTTCGGAGCGGCGAGAATTACTCGCTGGCCGTATTGCGGCCGGGTTTGCAATATTCGTGGCGGGCTACCTTGGCTTCGATCCGCCCGGCTGGGTTGCGCAGGTTGTTGCATTCGCTTTTGGTCTCGCTGCCGCGTCGCTTTTCCCGGTCATACTTCTGGGCATATTCTCCAAGCGTGTGAACAAGGAAGGTGCGATTGCAGGCATGTTGACCGGCCTGGTTTTTACCTACGGCTACATCGAATATTTCAAGGGCCTGTTCCTGAAATGGGCCGGGTCGCCGTGGGGTGACAACGTCGCCGCAAACTGGCTCTTCGGTATTTCACCGGAGGGCATCGGTGCGATCGGCATGTGCCTGAATTTCGTTGTTGCGATCAGCGTCAGCTACATGACCGCACCGCCCCCCGAACGCATTCAACACATGGTTGAGCACCTTCGTGTGCCGCGCCAATTCGACGAGGAAACCGCATGAGACGTATTGCAACCCGAGCTGTTCCGATATTCCTGACGCTGGCTTTTCTGAATCTCGCACAAGCCGGGGTAGCGACGGCCTTCCCGGAGGATACAGCGCATGATCGACTGGATCGATGCGCACGCTGAAGAGGCGAATGCATTGCTCGAGGAGACCGTCAACATCGGCAGCGGTACGATGAATCAAGCCGGTGTGCGGGCGGTTGGTGCCGTAATGCGACGCGAGCTCGATGCGCTCGGTCTCGACACTGAATGGATCGAGATGCCGCCTGAGGTCAATCGCGCCGGTCATTTGTTTGCTCGCCAGGAAGGCCAGGGCAAGAAGTTTCTGCTGATCGGCCACCTCTACACGGTATTCGAGTCCGACGACGAGTTTCAGTCCTATAGGCGTGAGGGCAATGTGGCAAGGGGTCCGGGTGTCGACGACATGAAATCCGGCAACGTCGTCATCGTCTATGCGCTGAAAGCGTTGCAGGAGATTGGTGCACTCGACGATCTGTCGGTGGTGGTCGCTTATACCGGCGACGAAGAGCAGGCGGGCCAGCCCGTGTCGATTTCGCGCAAGGATCTGGTCGAGGCCGGGAAGTGGGCCGACATCTCGCTCGGTTTCGAGGCGGCCATTAATGCCGATGGTGTTGACTGGGCCACCGTGTCGCGGCGCAGCGCGAGCAGCTGGGTACTCAGCGTTACCGGCAAGCAGGCGCATTCATCGGGTGTGTTCAACGAGAGCACTGGAGCCGGCGCGATTTATGAAGCGGCCCGAATTCTCATGGATTTCTACAATGAACTGCGCGACGAAGAATTCCTAACCTTCAACGCGGCGAACATCCAGGGCGGCACCGACGTTGAATTTGATGAACAGCTCAATCGCGGTAGCGCATTTGGCAAAACCAACGTCGTGCCGCGCACTGCGATCGTCGCGGGCGACCTGCGTGCGATCTCGGGAGAGCAAATTGAACGCGTGGAAACTCGCATGCAGGAAATCGTTGCGAGAAATCTGCCGCACACGTCCGCCAGCATCCGGTTTTTTGACAAGTATCCGCCGATGGCACCCACTGCAGGCAATCGCCGCCTGGCGGCCGAGTTGTCGCGAATCAACGAAGCGCTCGGGCGCGGACCGATGTCCGAACTGCATCCGTTGCGCCGTGGCGCGGCCGATATTTCCTTCGTCGCACCGTATACCGACGGCCTTGCCGGCATGGGTGCACTCGGTGACGGTGGGCACACACCCGACGAAAGCCTCGACCTCAGCAGCATGTCGCTCGCGATCAAACGCGCCGCGATACTGATTTACAGGCTAAATCAGGAATGAGTCACGGCCATCGCCACGGTCACAGCCACGACCATGGCAATAGCAATATGCAGCGCGTAGTTATTGCGTTGCTGTTGACCGGGACCTTCATGATCGTTGAGGTCATCGGCGGCATATTGTCAGGGTCGCTGGCATTGCTCGCCGATGCGGGGCACATGCTGACTGACACGATGGCGCTCGGACTCGCGGCGACCGCATTCCAGATCAGCAAGCGGCCACCGGATGTCAAACGTACCTACGGTTACCAGCGTTTTCAGATTCTGGCCGCGTTTGTTAACGGGCTGGCCCTGTTATTGATCGTCGGCTGGATATTGTTCGAGGCCGTTAATCGATTGCGCGATCCGGCGCCGGTGCTTGGCACGACCATGTTGCTGATTGCAGCGATCGGTTTGCTGGTGAACGTGATCGCCTTTGTCGTGTTACGCGGCGGCGATCGCGAGAATCTCAACATCCGCGGTGCGGCAATGCACGTCGTGGGCGACCTGCTGGGATCGCTCGCGGCCGTCATCGCCGCTATCGTCATTATCTATACCGACTGGACGCCGATTGACCCGATCCTGTCGGTGTTTGTCGCCTTGCTGATATTGCGCAGCGCCTGGGCGCTGGTAAAACACAGCGCGCATGTGTTGCTGGAAGGTGCACCCGAATCGTTGAATGTTGCGGCCATGCAGGATCGGCTGATTGCGGCAGTGCCGACCGTTCGCAGCATTCATCACGTGCACGTCTGGGGCTTGACGCCGCAGGACCTGTTGCTGACGATGCACGTGCGGCTGACGTCATCACCCGGCAATCCGACCGAATGTATCCGCAAGATTAAGGCCGTGCTGCAGGCCGAATACGGCATCGGTCACTCGACCATCGAGATTGAGACGGACGACTGCGCCGATCACTGATCGTCAGGATCGATAGTGCCTATGTACGGCAGCGTCCGGTCGTGTTCGGCATAGTCGAGGCCGTAGCCAACCACCCATTCGTTGCCGATGCCAAAGCCGATGTAATCAATTGGCACTTCGACCTGTGCGCTGCCGGGTTTGTGCAGCAGCGCGCAGGTTTTAACGGATGCCGGCCGGTGCGACTTCAGCATGCCGATCAGGTACTTGAGCGTGTGCCCGGTGTCGACGATGTCTTCGATAATCAGTACGTGTCGGCCTTCGATATTGCCGCGCACGTCCATGACCAGCCGTACGGCGCCGCTCGAGACACTGCCACTGCGATAACTAGACACGGCGATGAACTCGACCGTGCGCGGGATGCTCAGCCGCCGCGACAGGTCGGCGAGGAATATGAAAGAGCCCTTGAGGACGCCGACCAATACGACATTGCCCTTGTCCGCATAGTCGGCCGAAATTTCGGCGGCAAGTTCGCGGACCCGCTTGTCAATATCGGTTTCGCTGATCAAAACCGGGGGAGGTTGTTCGCTCACGCTGGTTTCCTGGGGACTCGAATGCGGTAAGGTAGCATATCTATGAAGCGCACAATTGCTATAGCGGGCAACATGGGGTCGGGCAAGTCGACGCTGGTCGAATTTTTGTCGCGCACCTATAACATCGCGCCGTTCTACGAACCCAACGACAGTAATCCCTACCTGGCCGACTTTTATGGTGACATGCAGCGCTGGGCGTTCCAGTCGCAGCTGTATTTTCTTGGCAACAAGTTTCGCCTGCACCAGGAGTTGGACCGGCAGGACGGTGTGGTCGCGCTCGATCGGACGATTTTCGAGGACGCCGAAATATTCGCGACGGCATTGTTCCAGATGCGGAAAATTTCAAGGCGCGACTGGGAGACTTACCAGGGCTTTTACAAGGCGATCCTGGACGCGATTCGGCCGCCCGACCTGATGATTTACCTGCGCTGTTCGATGCGCACCTTGCGGCAACGCATCAAACTGCGGGGCAGGGCGATGGAGCAGGATGTGCCACTCGCTTACCTGAAACGCCTCGATAGCCTGTACGAGCAGTGGATTGCGAATTACTCGATGGGTGAGGTGCTGGTCCTCGAAACAGACCGGCTCGACTACATCAACGATGTCATACACAGGCTCGACGTCATGCAGCGCATCGAGGCCATCCTTCCGGCCGAGATCGGCAAGCCCGTCGCCTGTTAGAAAGGACCGGACCCTGGCAGCATCCCCTTTTGACATAAGGCCGTGATCGGCGTCGCATACGTGCAAGCCACTATTGCTATCATTAATGCGAATCATTACCATTTGGACATGGCAAATAATGACATCACGCTCGCCTCCCTGAAAAACGGCCAATCCGGAACTATCCGCTCGATTGACGCGACGGATCCTCAGGTTCAGCGGCTCATGGTGCTCGGGCTTGTCGAAGGGACCCAGGTGCAGCAGGCGGGTGCGGCGCTCGGCGGCGACCCGATGGAGTTTCGCTTTTTCGGCAGCGGTATTTCGTTGCGCCGCGAACAGGCCATGCGTTTCATCATGACGCGCGACAGCGGTGACTAAAGCCGGGCCCAGCGAGACTCGGGTACCCCTGCACGAAATTCCGCGACGCCGGCAGGCAGACGCCAGCATCGCGGTCGTGGGGAGCCCGAATTCGGGCAAGAGCACCTTGTTCAACCGCCTGACCGGCCTACGCCAGCGTATCGGAAACTACCCGGGCGTCACCGTCGAGCGCAATGTCGGACTGATGAAGGCCGACGGTCGCACGATCGAACTTGTCGACTTACCCGGTACTCACGGGCTTAGCGCGCACTCCTACGAAGAGCAGATTGCCGTCGATGTGATCTTCGGCAGAATGGCCGGCACGCAGCCGCCGGACGGCATTCTCGCGGTGGTCGACGCGACCAATCTTTATCAGGGCCTGTTTCTCGTGCAACAACTCATCGAGTTGGAGCGCCCCATCGTCGTTGCCCTGACCATGGTCGACGCCGCTGCCGCCGGTGGACTGAAGATCGATCTTGAAAAACTTTCCGCTCATCTGGGCGGCATTCCGATTTGCAGCGTGGTCGCGACCACCGGGCAGGGCATCGCCGCGCTGCGCGACGCAATCCTTGCATTGCCCGGGAACACCTTGCCACAGCCGACGATGGCCTGGCCGGAACTCATGGCGGTGGCCACGGAACTGGCGAGCACCGCGGCCCTGCCAATGCGTCGTGCGGAAATCGAACGGCTCATTATTGACGGCGCAACAGGCCTGAACGCGCACGTGCTCGAGTGCCTCGGTGCTGACGCCGCGATCAGGCTCGTTCGCTACCGCGATGAGTTGTTCGGACTCGAGCCGCCACTCGCGCGTGAAGCGCGGGTGCGCTATGCGTGGGTTCGGCAGGTGCTCGGCGATGTGCAGGAGAAAATGCCGGTACTGCTGTCATGGCGAACGCGCGTCACACAGATTTTCAATCAGCCCATTCCCGGCACGCTCGGGCTTTTCCTCGTGATGGCGATCGTATTCCAGGCAGTCTTTGCATGGGCGACCCCAATGATGGACCTGATCGACGGGGCCACCGCGTCATTGGGTGGCTGGGTCGGTGGGCAACTTGGCGACACCGCGTTCTCGAGCCTGGTTGCGGATGGCGTTATCGCCGGTGTGGGCAGTGTGATTATTTTCCTGCCGCAGATCCTGATTCTGTTCCTGTTTATCATCCTGCTCGAGGATTCGGGCTATCTCGCTCGCGCTGCTTACCTGCTCGATCGTGCAATGCGCTCGGTCGGCTTGTCGGGGCAATCGATCATCCCGATGATCTCCAGCTTCGCCTGTGCGGTTCCAGGCATCATGGCGACGCGCGTGATTCCGAACCGTCGTGATCGCATTGCGACCATTCTTGCAGCGCCGTTCATGACCTGCTCCGCTCGACTGCCTGTGTATGCGCTGCTGATCGCTGCGTTCGTGCCAGCACAGAATGTCGTCTTCATGAACCTGCAGGGACTCGTGCTGTTCGGTTTGTATATGTTCGGCATCATTATGGGTGTGCTGACCGCGCTGCTGCTCAGGAAGACCGCGCTGCGTGGCCCGAAACCGCCGTTCGCACTGATGCTGCCCGAGTTTCGACGACCGAACTCGCGCACCGTCCTGATGCAGTTGCTGGGCCGCGCACGCGTGTTCCTGCGACGTGCCGGTACCGTCATTTTTGCGGTCGCTGTCGTCGTCTGGGCGCTCGCGTATTTTCCGCGCTCGGCAGACATGGATCCGTCATTGACAGAGAACGAGGCCGCGGCCGCGCAGCTCGAACAAAGCTGGCTCGGTCGTGCGGGCCACTTCGTAGAACCCGCGTTTGCGCCGCTGGGCTGGGACTGGCGCGTGTCATCCGCAGTCATCGCCGGGTTTCCGGCCCGCGAGGTCGTAATTGCCGTGCTCGGTACTGTCTATGCGGTCGGTGATGAGGCCGATGAGGCGACCCTGTCGCGGCGCCTGAAAGCATCAACCTGGCCGGACGGCCGCCCGGTATTTACCTTGCCGATGGTGATCGGCCTGCTGATTTTTTACGCCTGCTGCCTGCAATGCGCTGCAACGCTGGCCGTGATCCGGCGTGAAACCAATAGCTGGCGCTGGCCGGTCTTTGCCTGGATTTATATGACAACCATCGGCTATGTCGGCGCCTTGCTCGCATTTCAGCTTTTGTAGTGCGGCGTCGGGTTTAACGCCGCGTGATAAACTGCGTCCAGTCATAACAATCAGAACAAAGGCCGCCTCATGTCTAGCCCAATTCGATGTTCGCTGTTTTTAGTCCTTCTTTCTGTTCTTTCGTTGGCCGCTAATGCAGCGGCCGCCGCGGATTCTGACCAACAAAAAGCAGTGCTGGTTACGGGCGCTACCAGCGGCATCGGACTGCACATCGCAGAACGATTTGCCGCGGAGGGCTACCTGGTTTATGCCGGCGCCAGAAAACAGGAGGACATCGATCGCCCGAACAAGATCGACAATATCGTGGCCATTCGTCTCGACGTCACCAACCAGGATGACATCGATGCGGCCGTGGCGCAGGTTCGCGACGCCGGGCATGGACTCTGGGGCCTCATCAACAATGCCGGTGTGTTTATCGGCGGCCCGGTTACTGACGTCAGCATCGAGGAGACAATGTGGTTGTTCGACGTCAACGTCTTTGGCGTGTACCGGGTTACACAGGCGTTCGCGCCGTTGATTATTGAGTCCAAAGGACGAATCTCGACGATCGGCTCAATCTCGGGAATCGGCTCGGGTCGATTTTTTAGCCAATACAGCATGAGCAAGCACGCGATGGAGGCGTTCACGGACTCGTTGGCCATTGAGCTGGAGCGATTTGGTGTTGGCGTGAGCGTCATCGAGCCAGGCAACTACGATTCCAAGATTGTGGAAACGGCCTGGAAGCGTATGCAGGAGAAGGGTTACTTCGACGAGAACTCACCGTACGCGGCCGCCCTGAAAGAATTTATGGAGTGGCCTGCCGATCGCAGTATCTACAACGCGCCCGACGAGGTCGCCGATGCGGCCATGCACGCAATGTTCAGCGAGAAGCCGAAGCGCCGTTACATGACGGTACCGAATGAGGGTGAAGCCTGATGGGCAATCGGGTCCCTGATTCGCGAGTTGGCCGAGCTCAATGACTGGCAGGCGTACTCGTACTCGCGCGAAGAACTGATTGCCATGCTCGATGAGGCAATGGCGGCGGATACAGACTAGCTGAGAAACTTAGCACTAGCCGCCTGCAACAGCTTACAAGTGCCGAAGTCGGGAAACGGCTTCAGTCAGCGTGGCGTTATCCTTGGCGAAACAAAAGCGCAGCCGCGTGCCGGTAAATACCTGCTCGCAAAATACCGATAAGGGAATCGAGGCCACGCGCAACTCGCGCGTCCATTGCATTGAGAGCTCGGTATCGGCGGCAGTGCTTATATCGCCATAGTCGACCAGCTGGAAAAAGGTGCTGCGTGCCGGTGTAAAGCGGAATCGCGTGCCTGCGAGCAAGTTGCAAAAGTGATCGCGCTTTTGCTGGTAGAAGTCCGCCACCCGGTGCTGAAAATCCGGTTGCGAAACCAGGAAATCGGCGATGCCGTGCTGCATCGGAGTGCTCACGGCGAATGTCGTGAACTGATGCACCTTGCGGAATTCGGCAGTGAGCGGCGGCGGCGCAATGCAATAGCCGATCTTCCAGCCGGTCGCATGGTAAGTCTTGCCGAAGGAACTGATGACGAAGCTGCGCGGCCACAGCGCATCGTGTTGCAACACACTGCAATGCGTTTTACCGTCGAAAATGATGTGCTCGTAGACTTCGTCCGACAACAGGTAGGCGGGCGAACCGGCCAGGAGGTCGGCCAGGCGGTCGAGGTCATCACGCGACAGAATCGCCCCTGTGGGGTTGTGCGGGAAATTCATGATGATGAGACGTGTCTTCGCATTGATCGCATCTCGGAGTCGCTGCCAGTCGACTTCGAACTCGCCGCATTGCGGATGGATCGCCAGCGGTACGTGACGTGTAATGCCTCCGGCAAGCGTCACCGAGGGTTCGTAGGAGTCATAGGCCGGATCCAGCACGACCACCTCGTCGCCGCGACGCACGATCGCCTGGATGGCGGCGAAAATGCCTTCGGTGGCGCCCGAACAAATCGTAACTTCGGTATCGGCGTCGACCACGCGACCGTGTTCGGCCTCAGTCTTACTGGCCAGCACCTGGCGCAGTGCGGGCACGCCGGGCATGGGCGCGTACTGATTCGCGCCGTGCCTGAGGTGGTAGCTGATGCGATCGGTCAGCGCTTCGGGCGGATCGAAACTCGGGAAGCCTTGCGAGAGGTTGATCGCATCGCAATCTGTCGCGAGCTGGCTCATGACCGTAAAAATGGTCGTGCCTACGTTGGGAAGTTTGCTGTCGAGAGTGGGTCGCATGAATGCGACTATTCTATGCGAACCAGTAACCGGATGTTGAAGCTGGGGAAGTTGCTGCCGATGGCCGGCCTAGGATGCGGACCGTTCGGCGAAGGCGCGACCGCGTTTGCGTCGGTTGCTGAACGAAATCGGCTTATAGTTCTGCAGCCAGGCGCGCATCTTGTCCGCAGCGATCGGTTTGCTGAGCAGGAAGCCCTGCGCCTGCGTGCAACCCATCGCGGCGATCCGGCGCATCGTTTCAATGTCCTCCACGCCTTCGGCGACGACGCGCAGGCTCATGCTGTGGGCGAGTTTGACTGTCGTATCAACAATGGCCGCGTTGCGATCATCGCTGGTCAGAGTCATGACGAACGACTTGTCGAACTTGAGTTCGTGCAAGGGAATGTTGCGCAGCTGCGCCAGTGACGAGTGCCCGGTGCCAAAGTCATCCATCGATAGCTTGACGCCAATGTCGCGCAGGCAATCGAGGATCGATACCGCGTGCACCAGGTTCTCCATAATCGAGCTTTCCGTCACTTCGATCGTGAGGCGCTCGGCAGGCAGGCCGTGTTCACTCAGTATCTGTATGACGTGATAGGGCAGGTATTCATCACGTAAATCGCGCGCCGACAGGTTGACGGATATATGCAGCTCGTGATCCAGCGAGTCCCAGTGCCTGCATTCGCGCACTGCTGCATCGAGAACATGCCTGGTTAGTGCGACGATCATCCCCGACTGCTCGGCGGCCGGTATGAAGTCATCCGGTTGCAGAAAGCCGAGCACCGAATGCTCCCAGCGTACCAGCGCTTCCGCGCCACAAACCTTGCCGTCGGGCAACGAGACTTTTGGCTGGTACCAGACCTGCACATCGCCACGTCGCAATGCCGCAGGCAGGTCGTTGACAATACGCAGACGCCGCAGAAATTCATCCTCGCGCCCAGGCTGATAAACACACACTCTTTCGTCGCCGGACTCGGCCTCGGTTCTCGCGATCGCGGCGAGGCGCAACAAGTCCGCGGCCGCCGTCGCATGGCGCGGAAACTCGGCAACACCGACCCGCGTCTGCAGAATGACATTGATGCGTCCAAGCGTGATGCCGGATCCGAGCAGTCCTTCGATACGCTCGACATAGGACATTGCGCCGTCGACATCCTGGCCTGGCAATATCACAACGAATTCGTTAGTGCCCGTGTGGCAGAGGAATTCCTCCCCGGCAAGATTGCTACGCATTTGTCGTGCTGCCATTTTGATCAGCTCGTCGGTTGCGTTGTGTCCGAGCGTGGATGATATTTCGCTCATGCGCACGAGATCGATGGACAGCACGGTGACAGTGGACTGCGATTTTCGTGCCTGCTCGATCATGCCGGTCAGGCTCTTGAGTGTCAGCGCCCGGTTTGGCAGGTCGGTTAGAGGATCGTGCAATGCATGATGGGAGATGCGTTGTTCGCGCTCGGCAATCGCCGATTGCATCGCGTTACAGCTGTTCGCTAGTTCACCGAACTCGTCATTGGAGCGTACCGCGATGCGCGAGTTATAGTCTCCGGAGATCATGCGGCGTGCCGCCGCGGCCAGCGTTTTGATCGGCTCGGCAATTGACGTCGAAAACCACGCGCCGGCGAATGCGACCAACAGCAACAGTACAGCCGCGAAAAGAATCAGGCCCGCACGGGCTTCGGTGTACGGCAGCATGGCCTCGCGCAGCGACCGCTGCAAGACAACCAGGATGGCTTCGTCGCCCGCTACAAATTCCGTATGAATGGTTAGCGCCTGGTCACCGTCGTGATTGGTCATGAATACCGAGTTGTTCTGAGCGTTCAGACTTAATCTGAGCGCTGCTCCGGTGCGCGTCGTCACGATCGTTTTCGGTGGCGAGCCCGCAAGGACGAATGACGCATCGAGTCCGGTCAGTTCATGAATATGTGCCGCCAAAGTATCGTCGACGGGAAACCCGACCACGACCCAGCCAATCGTGACCGGTGCTCGTAATGGCACCGTGTAAAGTTGATACGCGGCATCGGCAATGAACGCTGTAGACTCGCGCGGCTGTGACAGTGAACCGTCAGCGATCAGGGCAGGACTGATGAATGTCGCGGCGTCGAGCGTAACTGTGCTGACGATCGGATTGCCGTCGATGTCGAGTATGGCGAGGAATTCTGTACCGATTCGCCTGCCGTGATTTTCGAGCACCGAGCGAATCGTATTTTCGTCACCCGTCGCACTCGCTTCCTTCAGGCCATAGTCCGCGGCCAGGACTTCGACGCTGGTGCGCAACTGCTCGGAGCGAGCGGCGAGGTATTCGGTAACCACCATGGCGCCCGTGCCCAAAGATTCGCGCGCGCGTGATTGCACATCCTGCTCGACCGTCCGCATAACAGCGAACAGCGTCACGAGCTGGGCGACGCCCAACGGGACAAGTGTTAAAAGCAGCAATTTGCTGCGAAAGCTGGCGCGAACCTGCATAAAGTAATACCGAAAATCAGTGGCCTATAAATGATAGGCAGATTTAGTCAAATAGAGTGTGCGGCGGGTCACGGTTAGTTCAGCACTAGTGCTTATAGACTGACAGGCAATGCTAAAAGGGTCCGGAATTCGCCTTGGGGCGGCGCTACTTGCACTACTGTTTTTGACGGCGGGCAATAGCGTTGTGCATGCGACGTCCGTCGACGTACAGGTCCTGGGTCCCGACGGCGAGCCAGTGTCGGAGGTCGCGGTATTTGTGGTGGCGCCGGCTGCGGCGGCGCGGATGTCGGCGGTCGCTACAGCGACAATGGACCAGATTGATACTTGCTTCGTGCCGCATATGCTGGTTGTGCAGAAAGGCACTGCAGTCGAGTTCCCGAACAGCGATGTCGTTGCGCACCACGTGTATTCATTCTCCAAGCCGAACAATTTTGTGCTGCCGCTGTACAAGGGCGACGCACATGCGCCGATCACGTTCGAGCATGCAGGCGTCGTCATCCTCGGCTGCAACATTCATGACGGCATGCTCGGCTACATCGTGGTCGTCGACAGCGGTGTTTTCGGCATAACCGATGTGGCTGGCCGGGTCACGCTCGAATTGGAAGCCGGCGCGGGCGACTACCTGGTCAACATCTGGAGTCCGCGTATTCGCGACGATCAGGAATCGCTGCAAAAAACTGTCAGTCGCCAGTCGGACGCCACCCTGGTATTCGGACTGCAGAAAAAACTGCGGCCGCCGCATGATGCTCAATCGACTGCCGTGAAATGGTCAGAATACTGATTGTCGTGGCGTTGTTCGGCGCGGCTGGCGTCGCCGCCAACGCAGTCGAGATCGCACCGGGACATACCACCGACATCGGTCTCGATGTCGGCTACATCGATGTCTCGGGTTACCCGTCATGGACTGACGGATCCGTTGGCAAGCTGCGCTACAGCGATGACGGTTTTGTTCTGAATCGTGCGTTTGTCGATTATCGCGGGCGCTGGGCTGACAGCCTGCATGCACATGTCGTGCTCGAGGGCTACGACGACGATATTGGCAGCGCCATCGATTTTACCCAGGCCTACCTGGAGTGGCGGCCGGTACCCCGGTCGGCTACTCGCTACCGGCTAAAGCTCGGTGCGTTTTACCCGCGGATATCGTTGGAGAACGTCGACGCCTCCTGGAGCAGCCCATATGCGGCGAGCTCGTCGGCAATCAATACCTGGATCGCAGAAGAAATTCGTACGTTTGGAGCCGAGCTGTCGATCAGTCGGCGGCCTGCAACACTGGGCGGGCTGCACGCGTTCTCGGCAGATGTCGCGGCGTTCCGCGGCAACGACCCGGCCGGTGCACTACTCGCATGGAAAGGCTGGTAGGTACATGATCGGCAATCGCGCCTCGGTGACGAATTGCCGTTGCCGCCAATGCCGCAGATTCAGCCCGGCATGATGTTTGAGGATCAGGATCCATTCGTGGATCCGTTTCGCGAGATCGATGGTCGAACTGGTTTCTACGTCAACGGCGAGTGGCGCTACGTTGAGAAATGGCTGCTGCGAACGGGCTTTTATGACAACCGTGCCGATCCGACGCTCATCGAGGACGGCCAATACGCCTGGCACACGAAGTTTGTGCATTTCGGCCTGCAAACGACCTTGCCCGGCGATGTCGGAGTGATCGCGCAATGGATGACGGGCTCAACCGTAATGGGGGATGTTCTGTACTCAAACGGCGCTCACGCTGTTGACGTGGAATACGACAGCTACTTTGCCTTGTTGAGCAAGCAATCCGGCAGGCATCGATTGTCGCTTCGCTATGACAATTTCGAGGTTACGCAAAACGACAACACGCGCGAGGACAACAACCCGGAAAACGGCTACGCTCTGACACTGGCCTGGCAGCTCAGTCTGGCAGACAAACTCAATCTCGTCGCAGAATGGATCAGTATCAAGACCCATCATTGCGGGTGGGTTTATTATGACCTAGAACCGACTGAAACCGAAACACAATTCCAGCTATCGCTGCGACTGCGTCTGTAGTTCCTCTGAATAATCGAATTTTCGCATAGCCGTCTACGGCACAGCGCAGAAAATAAACGATTGTCGATGCGAAATGATCGAAAGCAGGGACTCGGGAGACAAATCCTATACTATGTGATGCCGCAAAGACGGTGGAGAGAAATTGTGAAGACAGCACGGCCGCATTCAGAGCACGGCTTCGAAGTCGGGCAAGACAATGTTCGCGTTCTCGGACTCGATATTCACAATCCGGTGTTCATGGTGTCGGCCGTGCTGGTGGTTGCGTTTGTTGTCGGCACCTTGTTGTTTCTCGATTCGGCCGGCGCTGCGTTTTCCGCCATGCGTGTCTGGATAACGAGCAAGTTTGACTGGCTGTTCATGATCTCGATGAACGTGTTCGTGTTATTCAGCCTGTACGTTGCATTCAGCAAACTGGGCAATGTCCGTCTCGGTGGCGCGGACGCAAAACCGCGCTACGGTTACCCGAGCTGGTTGTCGATGTTGTTCGCGGCCGGCGTTGGCATCGGGCTGATGTTCTACGGTGTACTTGAGCCGGTGACGCATACGCTACATCCGCCACTTGGCATCGACCCGGCCGATCAAAAGGCGGCGATGGCCGCGGGCATGTCAGCCGCAATTTTCCATTGGGGCCTGCATGCCTGGGGTGTATACGCCGTCGTTGGTCTTGCGCTCGCCTTTTTTTGTTTCAATCGTGGTTTGCCGCTGGTGATGCGATCGGCGTTCTATCCGTTACTCGGCAATCGAGTCCGGGGAGGTTTCGGCCACGTGATTGATGTTACAGCGGTGCTGGCGACAATCTTTGGTCTGGCGACCTCTCTCGGTCTAGGTGCTGAACAGTTGGCGGGTGGCCTTAAGTATTTGTTCGATATCGAGCCGCGCGGTTCGATCAAGATCCTTCTCATTACTGCGATTATTGCCCTTGCTTTAGCTTCGGTGGTATCGGGGCTCGACAAGGGCGTGAAGCTGCTGAGCGAAATCAACATGGCCATGGCCGGGTTGCTGTTGTTGTTCATCATCGTCGCCGGCCCCAGCCTTTTCATACTGAAGACGATGATCGTGTCGGTCGTTGATTATGGCCGCCACCTGATTCCGCTAAGCAACTGGATCGGACGCGAAGACACGGCGTTTTATCATGGATGGTCGACATTCTATTGGGCCTGGTGGGTTGCCTGGTCACCGTTTGTTAGCATGTTCATCGCGCGCATCAGCTATGGCCGCACTGCCCGGGAGTTCGTCACCTGGGTCTTGATTATTCCGACGCTCATCGGTGTCATCTGGATGTCGACGCTCGGTGGCACCGCCTTGCATCAATTGCTGGTCGATGGCTACCGGGGCGTGGCCGAGGCAGTTCCCGAACTCGCGTTGTTCAAGATGCTGGAGGGTTTGCCGTTCACCAACATCGTGTCAACCGCGTCACTGTTCCTGATTGCTATTTTCTTTGTGACATCCGCTGATTCCGGGTCACTGGTCGTCGATACAATCACGGCGGGCGGAAAAATGGATTCTCCCGTCATACAGCGTGTGTTCTGGTGCGTGCTGGTTGGCCTCGTAGCAATCGTTCTGTTGCTCGGTGGCGGCATCAATTCATTACAGGCGCTGGTGATATCGGTCGGCCTGCCGTTCTGCGTCGTGCTGCTGCTTATGTGCGTGAGCCTGCACAAAGGCCTGCGCGAGGAAGTCGATCAGTCGCAATAATCGGGCGCGCGCCGGTCGAGTAGCCTGAGCAACGCGGGCCACTCGTATTTGCCGTGCGGGAACAGGACGTATTGCGCTGCGGCGTTACGGCAGACATCGTCGGGCAGGACGCGATATTTCGCGCCACTCGACATGACCTGTATCTGTACTTTGCAGGAGCGCTCGAGATAGTACATCAACATGAAGGCCTCGCCGACGGTCGCGCCGCAGGTCAGCAAACCGTGATTGCGCAGGATCAAGACGTTCTTGTCGCCGAGATCGGCCGCCAGTCGCTGGCGTTCCTCGAGTGTCGTCGATAAGCCCTCGTAGTCGTGGTAGGCGACCTGCTCGAAATACGGCATGGCGTCCTGCACCAGCGGAACCAGGCCATCCTCAAGCGCGGATACGGCGAGGCCGTATTCGGAATGGCTATGCAGGACACAATTCACATTCGGGCGCGCCGCGTGGATGGCGCTATGGATGATGAATCCGGTCAGGTTGACGTCGTCGATATCGCTGCTTGCGGAGCCGGGATCAATAACGTTGCCCTCGAGATCCAGCGTCATCAGGTTGGACGCGGTGATCTCATCGTGTCGCAGGCCGAAGCGATTAATAAGAAATGTTTCGGAGCCAGGCACCTTGGCCGTTATGTGATTCCAGATAATGTCCGAGAAACCGAACATGTCAGCGAGACGATAACAAGCGGCGAGATCGACGCGGGTTTGCCATTCAGCGACAGAATATCTCATGATGTCTGGTCTCTCTGTTGCATTAGCCATTCTTTGAATTCCCTCACCGCAGCGCGTTGCAGATGTTGTTTCGGGCAAACGACATAGTAAGCGAAATCACTGCGCAAGGTGGCTTCG
Organism: Pseudomonadota bacterium; assembly: GCA_027618995.1. Taxonomy (GTDB): domain Bacteria; phylum Pseudomonadota; class Gammaproteobacteria; order Steroidobacterales; family Woeseiaceae; genus UBA1847. Next base: position 30,968 of record JAQCGO010000012.1, read on the forward strand.
AAGGGTCGTACCAGGCGGCCGGCCTCGAGGTGATCGGCGACAAAAGGCCTTGATCCGAGCGCGATGCCGAGGCCGTTGACGGCGGCATGGATGAGCACATTCGTATCGTCCATTACGGTGCCACGCGTCGGGTTCACGCCGTTGACCCCCGCCAGCGCAAGCCAGGCCGACCAGTTGTGAATATCCGCATCATGCAACAGCGTGTGGTGGCGCAAATTGCTGGCATCTGTCAGCGCGTGTTCGCCCCGCAGGTAGCTCGGCGCACAGACCGGGAAAAAGTCGATACTGAGCAACTTGTCGGCGATGACGCCTGCCCAGTCGCCCTTGCCGTAGGTTACCGCAAGGTCAATCGCCTGGCGCGCAAAGTCGGCCGGCTCGTTGGAATGCCGCAGCGACAAATCGATACGCGGATGTTTACGTCGAAAGTCCTCGAGCCGGGGTGAGAGCCATTTCGCGGCGAATGACGGCGCAAGTCGTACCGTAATCGCAGAACCCGACTTGCTGTTGGTGAGGTCTGCGACTGTTTGACTGATCTGGTCGAACGCACTGCGCACCACAGGCAGCAGCGCCTTGCCGCTGTTGGTCAGTTCCAGTTGTCGCGGCAGGCGCAGGAACAGCGCTTTGCCCAGGTGTTCCTCGAGCGATTTGACCTGGTGGCTGATGGCCGCCTGGGTCACCTTCAATTCGGCGGCCGCGAGCGTAAAGCTCAAATGTCGGCCGGCCGCCTCAAAGGCTCGCAGGCTGGTCAATGGCGGCAGGCGACGCGACATGGATACGATTCCGGACATTAGAATAACTAATGCATAGTACAACAGATTTCAATTGCTGCCATACCCCCTTCACCGTGAAAATCAGCGCCCAATTAATGGCTTGACACAACACGAGGCAGGTCAATCATGGCACGACGATCGGGCGGTCGAGAGGCACGTAAGGCTTTGCGCAGCGCGCCGCTGGCGGAGGCGACCAAGCCGGTCCATCCGGGCGAGCGTGGTGGTCATTACCGGCCGCTGACCGAGTCCGGCATTGTGGCCATCAACGACAATGTTTTTCGCATCCTTGCCGAAGTCGGCTTCAACGACGCGACGCCACACTGCATTGAAACGTGTACAGCCGTCGGTGCCATCATGGGCAACGACGGTCGCCTGCGAATGCCGCGGGACGTGGTGGAAAACGCGCTTGATCTGGCGGCACGAAACCTGACGCTGCATGCACAGGATCCGAAATACGATCTGCACCTCAGCGGCTCGCGCGTGCATTTCTCCACCGCTGGCGCCGCAGTAATGATCGCGGAACCACTCAAGAACAGCTATCGCGATTCGACGGCGCAGGATTTGTACGACATGGCGCGCATTGTTGATAACTGCGAGCACATTCACATGTTCCAGCGCATGTGCGTGTTGCGCGATGTTGGCAATACCTACGAGATGGATCTCAACACGACCTACTGTTCGGTGTCCGGAACCAGCAAACACGTCGGCGCAAGCTGGGCGAATACGGATAACCTGAGCAAAACGCTGGAGATGTTGCATATCATTGCCGGTGGCGAAGACAAATGGCGCGCACGGCCGTTTGTCAGCCAGTCCAATTGTTTCGTCGTACCGCCGATGAAGTTCGCGCAGGATGCACTCGAGTGCCTGCGCGTTGCCGTTGAAGGCGGCATGCCGGTCTTATTGTTGTCAGCCGGGCAGGCAGGCGCGACTACGCCGGCATGTCTCGCGGGGGCCGTGTCACAGGCGTGGGCCGAGGTGTTGGGCGGGCTCGTGTACCTGAATGCGATCAAACCCGGTGCGCCGGCCATACTCGGCGCCTGGCCATTCGTTTCCGACCTGCGGACCGGGGCGATGAGCGGTGGCTCACCCGAGCAGGGCCTGCTGTCGGCCGCCTGCGCGCAGATGGGGCTCTATTACGATTTGCCCTTCGGTACAGCGTGCGGTATGTCGGATTCCAAGTTCCCGGACTATCAGGCGGGCGCCGAACGTGCCTACACCCTGGTGCCGCCGGCCTTGTCCGGCGCGAATCTGATTTACGAAGCCGCTGGCATGTACGCCAGTTTGCTGGGCGCCTGCCCGGAGAGTCTTTTGCTCGACAACGACGTGCTCGGCGCCGTAATGCGCATAACCCGCGGCATCGAAATCAACGAGGAAACCCTGAGTTTCGAAAACGTTTCCGATACCTGCCTTGGCGGCACAGGACATTACCTGGGATCTGACCAGACCCTCGCCGTCATGCAGAGCGAGTATATTTACCCCGAGTTCGCAGACCGCAGCAGTCCGAACGTGTGGCAGCAGGCCGGCAAGCCGGTATTGCTGCACAAGGCCGTTGCGCGGCGTGATGAAATTCTGGCCACTTATTTTCCCAAACACATTTCGGATGAGACCGACCGAAAAATACGTGAGCAATTTCCCATTGCTCTGACGCCACAAGCAACAGGACGCGGCTGATATGACTGATTTTGATGATGACGAAATTGACCTGAAGGCGCTTTCCAACGAGGAACTCGTCGAGCAAATGCATGACGACCTCTACGACGGTCTTTTGGATGAGATCTGTGAAGGCACGCAGATTCTGCTCGACCGCGGCTGGGGACCGGAAAAGGTTTTGAACGACGTACTGGTCGGTGGCATGACCATCGTCGGCATCGACTTTCGCGACGGCATCCTGTTCGTGCCCGAGGTGTTGCTCGCCGCCAATGCGATGAAAGGCGGTATGGCAATCCTCAAGCCGCTGTTGGCCGAAACCGGCGCTAAACCGATCGGCAAGATGGTGATCGGGACGGTCAAGGGTGACATCCATGACATCGGCAAGAACCTGGTCAGCATGATGATGGAAGGCGCCGGCTTCGAGGTCATCAACCTCGGCATCAACAATTCGGTCGAGAAATATCTCGCGGCGCTCGACGAGCACAAGCCGGACATTCTCGGAATGTCCGCGCTGCTGACGACGACCATGCCGTACATGAAGGTAGTGATCGACACCATGATCGAAAAGGGCATTCGCGACGACTATATCGTGCTCGTGGGCGGTGCGCCGCTGAACGAGGAGTTCGGCATGGCTATCGGTGCCGATGCCTACTGCCGTGACGCCGGTGTGGCGGTAGAAACCGCACTGAGCCTGATTGCGAAAAAGCGGGCTGCCGCCGGCTGATCGCAACGGCTTTCTCGCTCGATGGCAATGCGAATCAAGCGTGATGATCTGTCGAGCCAGGCCGTCGTCGAACCGCTGAGAGAACATCTCGAGGATGCGGCGCGGCAATCGCCGCCGGGCAACGTGCATGCGCTGGATATCTCCGGCCTGCGCGCCGCCGATGTCACCTTCTGGACCGCCTGGGATGAGACGGAGTTACTCGGCTTCGGCGCGCTCAAGGAACTGAACCTCGCGCACGGCGAAGTCAAGTCCATGCGCACGGCTGCGGCGCATCTCGGCAAGGGCGTGGCATCGGCTATTCTCGCGCAGCTGATCAATGAGGCATGGACGCGTCGCTACACGCGAATCAGTCTCGAAACAGGGTCCGGCAAGGCATTTGAGCCTGCGCATCGGCTCTACGAGAAATTCGGCTTTCGGTTCTGCGGCCCGTTTGCGCACTACAAAGAAGATTCGTTCAGTCGCTTCATGACGCTGGAGTTATAACCGGTCAGCAGCGGATCTTCTCGTTAGTCGGGTCATACATTGGCTTTAGCGACACATCGGCAGCGACCCGCACCCCGGCAACCTCAATTTCGTATTTGCCGTCCAATACCTCGCCCGGTTTGACGCCATGGTCGGTATGCACGTAACCGAGGCCGATGCAGGCGCCGAGCGTATGACCATAGGCACCGGATGTAATGTGCCCGACGAGAACGTCATTTCGCCAGATTGGTTCGTTGTGATACAGCAGCGGCGACGGGTCGCGCAGCTTGAATTGCAGCAGTCGTTTCGGCAGGCCATTCTCTTTTTGTGCGAGCAATGCATCGCGGCCGGTGAAGCCGCCGGGTTTGTCGAATTTCACCGTGAAACCGAGGCCGGCTTCGAGCGGTGTGTCCTCATCGGTGATGTCGTGGCTCCAGTGTCGGTAGCCTTTCTCCATGCGCAGCGAATTAAGTGCGTGATAGCCCGCGTGCACAAGCCCGAACACGGCCCCGGCCGCAGCGATTTCGTCGTACACGCCGAGCGCGAATTCGGTCGGGATGTAGATCTCCCAGCCGAGTTCGCCGACAAAGGTGATACGCGATGCACGCACGATGGCGTAGCCAAGCTCGATCTCCTGGCTGGTCGCAAACGGAAATGCGGCATGGCTCATGTCGTTTGGCGTCAGCGATTGCAGTAGCTCGCGCGAGCGCGGACCCATGATCGAGATCACTCCCATTGCGGACGTTACATTGGTGAGTACGCAGTGCGCGTCAGCGGGGATGTGCGAACGCAGCCACGCGAAGTCGCGTGTTTCGGTCTCCGCAGCCGTTACGATCAGGAAGGCCTGCTCGTCGAGGCGCGTCACGGTCAGGTCTGCTTCGATGCCACCGCGTTCGTTCGGCCACTGCGTATAGATCAGTTTGCCCGGCAACTGATCGACATCGTTGGCACAGACTTTATTCAGGACCTTGACCGCGTCGCGACCCTCGAGTCGAAACTTGGCAAATGACGACTGATCGAACAGGCCGACGCCGTCGCGTACCGCACGATGCTCGGCGGCCGAGTGCTCAAACCAGTTTTGCCGCCCGTAACTGTATTGATAGACCGGCGCTACGCCTTTCGGGGCATACCAGTTGGGTCGTTCCCAGCCGAATGCCTCACCGTGGCAGGCACCCGCCGCCTTGAGTCGATCATGCAGCGCCGATTTGCGCACGCCGCGTGCCGTCGCATATTGACGGTAGGGCCAATGGGTCGCGTACAGGAGTCCGAGGCTTTCGCTGACCCGTTCCCGCAGGTACTTTCGGTTGCCCTGAAAGCGCATGTTGCGGCGCACATCGACTTCCCACAGATCGATCGGCGGATGACCATCTCGCAGCCATTCGGACATGACCTTGCCGATACCGCCGGCTGACTGCAGTCCGATCGAATTCAGCCCGGCCGAAACGAAACAGTTTTTGAGTTCCGGTGCCTCACCGAGGTGGTAGCGCACGTCGGGCGTGAAACTCTCGGGGCCACAAAAGAATTTCTGTATGCCCGCATCCTGCAGGGCTGGGATACGTTGCATCGCGTCCTCGAGCACGGGCTCGAAGTGTTCAAAGTCGCCGGCAATCTCGTCGAAACAGAAATCCTCGGCGATGCCGCCCATGCCCCATGGTTTGGCGCTGGGCTCGAACGCGCCGACCAGCAACTTGCCAGCGTCGTACTTGTAATAAGTGCATGCATCGTAATCGCGCAGCACGGGCAGGTTCGGGTCGAGGCCCGCGACCGACTCGAACAACACATAGTAGTGTTCGCACGCATGCAGTGGCACGTTGACACCCACACTCGCGGCGAGGTCGCGCGACCACATGCCGCCGCAGATCACAACATAATTGGCATCGATGTCGCCGCCCGGCGTGGTGACGCCCGTGACCTTGCCGCCGGCATGCCGAATCGCGGTAACTTTCGTGTTCTGGAAAATTTGCGCACCGTTGTTGCGCGCGCCTTTCGCGAGTGCCTGGCTGATATCCACGGCGTTGGCGTAGCCGTCCGACGGAATATGGATGCCGCCGAGCACGTCGCTGCTGTTGACGAGCGGGTAACGCTGCACGATTTCATCAACATCGATGACGTTGACTTCGAGGTTGAAAACCTTCGCCATCGACGCGCCGCGTCTGAGTTCCTCGAAGCGTTCGTTATTGGTCGCGAGCGAAATCGAGCCACATTGCCGGTAACCCGTCGCCTGGCCGGTTTCGGCTTCGAGCCCGCGATAAAGCTCACTCGTGTACTTCGCAAGCTTCGTCATGTTGATCGACGCGCGCAGCTGCCCAACCAGGCCGGCCGCATGCCAGGTCGTGCCACTGGTCAGCTGCTGTCGCTCCAGCAGCACGACATCACTCCAGCCCATTTTGGCGAGGTGATAGGCGATCGAGCAGCCGATGACGCCGCCGCCAATAATGACCACATTTGCCTTTTTCGGTAGTTCGCTCATCAAGCTCGCAACCTTGTATTGGCCGGATCATGCGCCGGGTCTGTCAGGATATTCAGCGTGCAGCGTTGGCCGAGCAGGGCGACCTGCAACGTGGTGCCCAGTGCCGCCAGAGCTGGTGGTACATAGCCGAAGCCAAGACTCTTTTTTGTGTAGTGGCCGTAACCGCCCGAGGTGGTCAGCCCGACACGCTGCTCGCCCAAAAAAATAGGTTCATTGCCGCGCACATCGCAATCGTTCGCATCCACCTCGAAGTACACGAGCTGCAGCGTGCGCTCGTCATCGATCTGCGCGAGCGTTGCCGCCTTACCGGTGAAGTCATCTTTGTCGAGCTTCAGGAAGCGCTGCATATCCGCATCGATCATCGTGACTTCGTTCGTGAGCTCGGCGCCCCAGCCGCGGTAGCCCTTTTCAATACGCAGGCTGTTGACGGCGTACAGGCCGAAGTCGGCGATCCCATGCGCAAGGCCTGCTTTCCAGATGGCGTCATAGATCGCCGGCAGGTCCTGCATTGCGGGATGCAGTTCCCAGCCGAGTTCGCCGACATAATTCACGCGCAATGCGCGCACCGGTTTGCCCGCGATGTCGATTTCCTGACCCGTCAGCCAGCGAAACGAGGTGTTGCTCAAATCAGCATCGGTCAACTGGCCGAGAACGTCCCTGGCCTTCGGGCCCGCCAGCACGAGCACGCCGCGCTCGTCGGTGACATTGCTGATCGTGACGTCTTCACCCTCCAGCCGACCCTGTATCAGGTGATCAAGGTCGCGCAGTTCGGCGCCGGCGGCAGACAGCAGGTAGTAACGATCATCCGCAAAGCGTGTGACCGTTACCTCGCCGAGGATGCGGCCATTCACCGACAGGATGTGTGCGAGTACGACGCCGCCGATGCTCAAAGGCATGCGGTTCGCACACAGCCGGTTCAGAAATGCTGCCGCATCCGGACCTGCGACGTCGTACTTGGCGAAGCCGCTCAGGTCGAGAATGCCGACGCGTTCGCGCACGGCCATGCATTCTGCGCGCACGACCTCGAACACGTTGCTGCGCTGATACGAGTACTTTTCGTCGCGGCCGTCGAGTGAATACCATTTCGGGCGTTCCCAGCCGAAAGTTTCGGTGAACACGCCGCCTTTCGCTTTAAGCGTTGTATACAGCGGGCTCACGCGTTGCGGTCGCCCAGCCGGCAATTCCTCACCGGGCAACGGGGTTGCATACGTCATGCGGTAGTCCTGGAAACCTTTCGCACGCGCGAAGTCGGCGTCGGCGTATACACCGAGCCTGCGCGGATCGAACCCCGTCATGTTGATCTCGGAGTCGCCGTGCAATATCCACTGCGCGAGGTATTTGCCGCAGCCGGCACCCTGCGCTATGCCGAAGGATGAGCCGCAGCAGAGCCAGAAGTTTTTCACACCGGCGACCGGGCCGAGGTAAGGTGGGCCGTCGGGCGGATGCGGGATCGCGCCATTTACAATGCGCTTGATGCCGGCCTCCTGGATGATAGGCAGGCGCTCCATGGCATAGCCAAGCCAGGGCATCAGACGCTCGAGATCATCGGGGAATAACTCGCTGTCGGAACTCCACTCGGGATAGCCGCGCGGCGCCCAGGCCTCGGTCATCTGCACACCTTCGTAAATACCCACCAGGCCGGATTTTTGTTCCTGTCGTATGTAAGAGGACGCATACGGGTCACGAATGACCGGGATTTCCTCGTCGCGTTCGACAAACTCCGGGACATTACCGGTGATGATGTAGTGATGCTGCATATTAACGAGCGGCATATCGCTGCCGATCATCTGTGAAATCTGGCGGGCAAAACAGCCGCCGGCATTGACGACGATCGCGGCCGTAACGGTCCCTTTTTCGGTAACGACCTGCCACTCGCCGGAGGGCAATAGCTTAATGTCGAGCACGCGATTGTGGCGCTCGATTTTCGCGCCCATGTTGGTCGCGCCGCGCGCCATCGCGTTGGTCAGTCCGGACGGGTCCGCATGGCCGTCGCCCGTGGTATAGGCACCGGCAATTACATCGTCCAATTCGAGCCAGGGCACGATTTTCCTGATCTCGGCAGGGCCGATAATCTCCATCTCGAAGCCTACGCTTTGCGAAATGCCGTACAGGTACTTGAACCAGTCGAGGTCTTCTTTCTTGCGCGCGAGGCGAATGCCGCCCGAGGCATGCCAGCTTACGTACTGGCCGGTCATGGCCTCCAGGCGCGGGTACAGGTCATTGCTGTAGGCGTGAATCTTGGCGAGATTGTAATTGCCAACCAGGCTTGGGCATTGCCCGGCCGCGTGCCAGGTCGAGCCGGACGTCAGCTCGCCTTTTTCAATCAAGAGGACGTCCGTGCAGCCTTCTTCGGCGAGGTGGTAGAGCAGGCCAACGCCCATGATGCCGCCACCGACAATAACGATTTGCGCATGCGATTGAATGACATTTACCCCTGTTCCGGAGCGCACATCGTGCGGCAAAACGTGGCCTGAACACAACCATTCCACAAGAATATTTTTGTGCGCATCTTGTTGGTTTCAGTGCTATGCACTAAGCTTCACTGCTCCATTCCAGTAGTCGCAATCATGAAAATTTTGTGGTGCTACGAAAAGGTAACCGATTGGTGGCCGCCGCCGCAGTGAGCATCACAGCGGTTTAAGCGGCGAAGTTCAAGCGACGTGGTTTAAGCGACGTATTGGCAGGCCCGATTCCACGGTCTGCACCACACAAACCCGATTCAGTCTCCCATGCAGTGGAGGAACCAGCATGCCTTTGGCAATGAACAAAGAAGTCTTTATTACCTGTCCGGTGACCGGGTCGGGCGGCACGCAGGACAAATCGCCGCATGTACCGCGCTCACCCAAGGAGATTGCCGCGAGTGCGATAGCGGCGGCCAAGGCGGGTGCGGCGATAGTCCATTGCCATGTGCGCGATCCTGAAACGGGTAAAGCATCACGTCGAGTCGACCTGTACCGCGAGGTGACCGAGCGCATACGCGAGTCCGATACCGACGTCATCATCAACCTGACAGCCGGCATGGGCGGCGACCTCATTCTCGGGCCCGCCGATGCGCCATTGCCGTTCAATGCAGAAAAGAGCGACATGGCGAGCGCGGCGGATCGCGTGGAGCATGTGGCCGAATGCCGGCCGGAAATCTGCACGCTTGACTGCGGCACAATGAATTTCGCCGAAGCCGACTATGTCATGACCAATACGCCCGGCATGTTGCGCGCGATGGGGCAGATGATGACCGATCTTGATGTTCGCGTTGAGATCGAGGCGTTCGATACCGGGCACCTGTGGTTTGCGAAGCAGCTCGCCACCGAAGGTATTATCAAGACACCCATTCTGGTACAGCTCTGCATGGGCGTGCCCTGGGGTGCTCCTGACGATCTGCATACGTTCATGGCCATGGTTGCCAACGTGCCAAGCGACTGGCATTTCTCGGCATTCTCGCTGGGCCGCAATGAAATGCCCTACGTTGCCGCCGCAGTGCTCGCAGGTGGCAACGTACGCGTAGGTCTCGAAGACAATCTCTATCTCGACAAGGGCGTGCTGGCGACCAACGCACAACTCGTTGAGCGCGCGGTGACGATCATCGAGGCGATGGGCGCCAAAGTCATGACCCCGGCTGCGGTTCGCAAAAAACTGCAGCTAACCAAGCGCGCGCCGCGATGAAAGCGGCCATAGTTGGCGGTGGCGTCATCGGTGGTGCCTGGGCCGCGCGCTTTCTGTTGCATGGCTGGGATGTGGTCGTATCCGACCCGAACCCGAAAGTTGCCACGCAGGTCGCGGCGATTCTCGCGAACGCCGAGATGTGTTTACCCGCGTTGGCCGATGTGCCGATGCCGCCGCGCGGCAAATTGAGCTACGCGAACTCGTTGCGTGAAGCGGTAACCGGCGCCGATTGGGTCCAGGAAAGTGTTCCGGAACAGCTTGCACTCAAACACAAGGTGATTGCAGAAATCCAGGCGCATGCGCCCGCGCACGCGATTCTTGGCTCCTCCACGTCGGGCTTCAAACCGAGCGAGTTGCAGGAAGGTGCAAGCAGGCCCGGCCAGATCCTGGTCGCACATCCGTTCAATCCCGTTTACCTGTTGCCGCTGGCGGAGGTCGTTGCCGGCGAGGCGGTCAGCGTCAAGGTTCGTGACCAGGCCTGCGAGATATTGCGTTCGATCGGTATGGAGCCGCTGGTCGTGCGCCACGAAATCGATGCGCATATTGCCGATCGTTTTCTCGAGGCCGTGTGGCGCGAGGCGCTTTGGCTGATCAAAGACGACATCGCGACCACGGAAGAGATTGATAACGCGATTCGTTATGGCTTTGGCCTGCGCTGGGGGCAGATGGGGCTCTTTGAAACCTATCGACTCGCCGGCGGCGAGGAGGGCATGGCGCATTTCATCCGGCAGTTCGGGCCGTGTCTCGCCTGGCCGTGGACGAAATTGATGGACGTGCCCGAACTGGACGAAGAACTCGTGAATAAAATCGCGAGCCAGTCCGATGCGCAATCCGGCAAGTACAGCATTCGCGAACTCGAGGCGATTCGCGATCGTAATCTCGTCGGCTTCTTGCGTTCGTTGAAAGAACGAGACTGGGGCGCCGGCCGGATTCTGAATCAGAATGACAAGCGGCTCGCCAAACTGGCCAGCGTCGCAGTTGAAAGCAGTGCTGCCGTGCCGACACGCCTGCTCAAGTCGACCGTGCTGCCGGCCTGGATCGATTACAACGGCCACATGACCGAGTATCGCTACGTGCAGGTCTTCAGCGACAGTTGCGAAGCCCTGTTACGGCGCGTCGGCTTGCACGACAAGTACGTGGCGGCCGGGCACAGTTATTACACGGCAGAGTCGCACAACCAGTACTTCGATGAAGTTGGTGTCAATGAGCCGTATTACACAACCGCACAGATACTGATGTGCGACGCGAAACGGCTGCACGTTTTCTACCGCATGCACGCAGCCGCCGATGATCGGCTGCTGGCTTCGCTTGAGGCTATGTATTTGCACGCGCACATGCAGTCCGGAAAGGTTGTTGCGGCAGATAAAGCGGCGACCAAAAAACTGATGGCAATGGCGGCGGCACATGCCGACCTGCCGAAACCCGAGTCTGCTGGTCGATTTGTCGGTCAGCGATAGTCGGTCAGCGATAACAGGACAAGCGTTATGAATTTTGCACTGAGCGACGAGCAACAGATGATCGTGGACACGGTGCGCTCGTTCGTCGAGAACGAGCTGTATCCGCACGAAAGGGAAGTCGAACAGAGCGGTCACCTCGACATGGACCTGGTCAGGGAAATCCAGCAAAAAGCGATCGAAACAGGGCTGTATGCCGCCAATATTCCCACTGAGTTCGGCGGCGGTGGTCTCGATACTCTGACCTGGCTGCTGTACGAAAAGGAGCTGGGCCGCGCGAATTACGCGCTGCACTGGACCTGCGTGGCGAGGCCATCGAATATCCTGTGCGCGGGAACAAAAGAGCAGCGGGAAAAATACCTGAAACCCTGTGTCGCCGGTGAAAAGTGGGACTGCCTTGCGATGACAGAGCCGGGCGCAGGCTCCGACCTGCGCGGGATGAAAGCGACCGCCAAACCGGACGGCGACGACTGGATCCTGAACGGCACCAAGCACTTTATCTCGCACGCCGATATCGCCGATTTTTCCATCGTCTTTATGAAATCGGGTGAGGAGGACAGCGCGCGCGGCAAACGTGCGTTGATTACGGCGTTCTTCGTGGACAAGGGTACACCCGGGTTTACCGTGCGCGACGGTTATCGCAACGTTTCTCACCGCGGTTACACGAATGCCATTCTCGAGTTCGACCAGTGCCGCATACCGGGCGAAAACATGCTCGGCGAAGTGCACAAGGGATTCGAGGTTGCCAACAAATGGCTTGGGGCGACGCGGCTGCAGGTGGGCGCCACCTGTCTCGGCCGGGCCGAAAGGGCGTTTGCACATTCCGTCGCGTTCGCCGCGCAGCGCGAGCAGTTCGGCCAGCCGATCGGCAAGTTCCAGGGAGTCTCGTTCAAGCTCGCCGATATGGCCACCGAGATGAAAGCGGCGGAACTGATGATCCTGGAAGCCGGCTGGAAGTACGACCAGGGGACCGCCACCGATGCAGACATGGCGATGGCGAAACTGAAAGCGACGGAAATGCTGGCGTTCGTCGCCGACGAAGCGATCCAGATCCATGGCGGCATGGGCCTGATGGACGAGTTGCCACTGGAGCGCATCTGGCGCGATGCCCGCATCGAGCGCATCTGGGAAGGCACCTCGGAGATCCAGCGTCACATCATCAGCCGCGCGCTGCTGCGGCCTCTCGAATCCTGATCAGGTGAAACACAATGAGTGCAGACGACGTAAAAATTCGAACAGAAGGCGGCATTCTTGAGGTCATCGTGGACCGGCCGAAGGCCAACGCCATCGACCGTGCCACGAGTCGCCGCATGGGCGAGGTGTTCAGCGAGTTTCGTGACGATCCGAAACTGCGCGTTGCGATCATTTCCGGTGGCGGCGAAAAATTCTTCTCGGCCGGCTGGGACCTCAAGGCCGCGGCGAGTGGCGAGGCTGTGGATGGCGATTATGGCGTCGGCGGTTTCGGCGGCATCCAGGAACTGGAGAATTTCAATAAGCCCGTCATCTGTGCCGTCAACGGCATCTGTTGCGGCGGCGGTTTTGAAATCGCCCTGTGTACCGATATCATCATTGCGGCCGACCACGCGACTTTCGCGTTGCCCGAAATTCGTTCCGGCACCGTCGCGGACGCGGCGTCGGTCAAATTGCCGAAACGTATTCCTTATCACATTGCGATGGAAATGCTGCTGACCGGTCGCTGGCTGGATGCGGCGGAAGGTCATCGCTGGGGATTCGTCAACGAGATCGTGCCGGCAGCAAACCTGATGCAACGCGCCTGGGAAGTGGCACGCCTGATCGAGTCCGGACCGCCGCTCGTTTACGCCGCGATTAAGGAAGTCGTACGCGAGGCCGAGAACATGCAGTTTCTGTCGGCGCTGCGCAAGATAACCGGACGCAAATTCGGCACCGTCGATACGTTGTACTCGAGCGAAGATCAGCTCGAAGGCGCGCGCGCATTTTCTGAAAAGCGCGACCCGGTCTGGAAAGGCAAGTAGCGCGAAGCGGAATAAGATGACAAAGAAAGAAGCGCTGCGGCGACTGCTGCAGCCGAAATCAGTGGCGGTTTTCGGTGGCAACAGTGCGGTTGCCGTCGTCAGGCAGTGCAAGAAGATTGGATTCGATGGCGATATCTGGGCGGTTAGTCCAAGCCGCAAGGAAATGGGCGGCATTCCCTGTGTCGCGAGCATCGCCGAATTGCCGGGCATACCCGATGCGAGTTTCGTCGCCGCGCCGCCGCAAGCCTCATTGCAAATCATTGCCGAATTGTCCGCGTTGGGCGCGCCGGGCGCCGTTTGTTTTGCGGCCGGTTTCGCCGAGGCGGGCAGCGAAGGCGAGGCGCTGCAAAAACAGCTGCGCGAGGCGGCCGGTGAGATGGCCATTATCGGGCCGAACTGTCACGGCTTCGTGAATTACCTTGATGGTGTGGCCTTGTGGCCCGACGAACACGGTGGCGTGCGTACCAAGCGCGGCGTCGCATTGATCACGCAGAGCGGCAATATCGCGCTCAACCTGACGATGCAGCAACGGTCACTCGATTTCGCCTACGTGATTTCGATTGGCAACAATTCGACGCTCGCCCTGGGCGACTACATCGAGATGTTGCTCGAGGATGAACGCGTCGCTGCCATTGGTCTGCACATAGAGGGGCTACGTGACATCGCCGGGTTCTCGCGTGCTGCGATCGCGGCCCTGCAGAAGGGCGTGCCGCTCGTCGCATTGAAAACCGGCCGCTCGACGCTCGGCGCCGAAATTACAATGAGCCATACCGGGTCGCTGGCAGGATCGGATCGGCTCTACTCCGCGCTGTTCGAGCGCGTTGGTGTGGCGCGCTGCGACACGGTGCCGCAGTTTCTGGAAACCCTGAAATTCATGTCGCTGGTGGGGCCGCTGCGCGACAACACGCTTGGCTCGATGAGTTGTTCGGGCGGTGAAGCATCACTGGTTGCCGACTGCGCTGATCGCCTCAACGTCAGCATGCCGGCGCTCAGCGCATCATCCACGGCGCAATTGCGAGAGTTACTGAGCCCGAAAGTTCATGTGGCGAATCCGCTCGATTACCACCTGTATATCTGGGGCAACTACGAACAGCTGAATGCCTGCTTCGCAAAGTTTCTTCGCAATGGTTTCGCGTGCACCGTGCTCGTACTCGACTATCCGCCGGGCGAGGGCGCCGATCAGTCGAATTGGGAGATCACGGAGAAAGCATTGATCGACGCGGTGCAGTCGACCGGACAGTGCGCGGTCATCGTTGCGTCACTGCCGGAGACTCTTCCGGCCAACGTTCGGGCGCGGCTCAAGGCGGCCGGCACCGCGCCGATGCAGGGCATTGAAGATTGCGTATTCGCCATTCGCGCAGCGGCGGGTGTCGGCATGGCACAGGCGCGCGTTGCCGAAATCGAACCGGTCATGTCAGTAAGCGCGGGAAGCGGTGAGCCGACCTCGCTTGACGAAGCGGCCAGCAAGGCGGCTCTCGCCGAGTACGGCATTCGCGTACCCGGTGCATGGCTATGTTCGGCGGAGGGGACTGTCGACGCCGCCAATAGGCTCGGTTACCCGGTTGTACTCAAGGCAGTTTCCGACCAGTTGGCGCACAAGAGTGAGGCCGGCGCGGTTGCGGTCGGTCTGCAGAATGCCGACGCCGTGCGGCAGGCGACCGATCGGATGGCAAAACAATTCGACCGCTTCCTGGTCGAGGAAATGGTGCAGCCGACCGTCGCGGAACTCATCGTCGGTGTCAGTCGCGATTCGTCCTTTGGGCTTACATTGTTAATCGGGACCGGCGGCACGCTGGTCGAGCTGGTACGGGATACAAAGTCCCTGTTACTGCCGGTGCAGAGGCACGAAATTGCGGATGCGCTGGATGGCCTGATGGCCGGCGCTTTGATTAACGGCTATCGCGGTGCGGCTGCCGGTGATCGCGAGGCAGTGCTCGATGCGATCGAGGCGATCGCCGCGTTTGCGCTGCAGCATAGCGACACGCTGCTCGAGCTCGATGTGAATCCCTTGCTGGTAACACCGCAAGCCGCGGTAGCTGTCGATGCGTTCATACGGCGGTTGGAGTAAGGACTGGTGGAGTCGGGGAGGATCGAACTCCCGACCTTCGCATTGCGAACGCGACGCTCTCCCAGCTGAGCTACGGCCCCACGCAGGCTGCCAAGTCTAACAATCGCCGCGACGCTCGGAAATAGCACTACCGCGCGTCTGCCGGGTTGGTCGAATGGGATTCCAGGGAAAGGGTTTCCTCGTAGCCTAGTTGCCCGGCCAGCTGGTTGTATTCACCGACAATTGCTTTGGCGTCCGCGATGAGTTTTTTCATGTAACCGACCGGATTGCGCAGCTCCCAATGCTCGGGTGACGTGATCAGGCGCCCCTTCGATTGCTCAAATCGCAGGTAAGGAGGCGAACACCAGAGTTCTTCGCCATCTCGAGAATGGTGAAAGAACCATAGTTGTTCCTTCTCTGCCTTTTCAAACATCGGTTTGAGGCTGGTCAGAATGGCTTGATGCAGGATGTCAAAAGTCATATTGCTGTTCCTGTTTGATCACATCAGAAATCCGAAGAATATAATACGCCACGCGCTGACTGGGCCCCCAGCGTTTTGTTGCGCTCGGCAGGTCCTGAAATGCCTGATTTCCGTCGATGGTTGTCGTTTTTGGCCAGATGGATGTCGCGCGGGACTATGCGTGGAACCCGTTTCTGGAACAAACTTCAGCTTGGAAATCGTTTTTGAACCAAGCGTTTAGCGCCTTTTTCCACAACCAACTGGATATCCCAATGAGTGACGAACCGCGCCGCCGGCGATCCGCAGGCAGGGAAGCAAAACGTGTCGCCAGGCAGGCAATACCGACGTCTACGGCTGCATTTATCGAACGCAAGATTCCATATTTCGAGATCCTGGATGAAGAGGGATTGCAGCTCATCGAGCACAACGCCGATACGGTGCTCGAGGAAATCGGTATCGAATTCAGGGAGTTTCCGCGCGCGCTGAAACTGTTCAAAGAGGCCGGGGCCGATGTCAAAGGCGAACGCGTGCGCTTTCCGCGCGGGATGTGCCGCTCGATCGTGCAGGCGACGGCGCCGAGAGAATATACCCAGCACGCGCGCAACCCGGCGCGCAATGTCATTGTCGGTGGCGACCGCACGATTCTCGTGCCGGCCTACGGTTCGCCGTTCGTACGTGACCTGGACAAGGGCCGACGCTATGCAACGATCAAGGACTTCGAAAATTTCGTCAAGCTCGCCTACCTGAGCTCCGGTTTGCATCATTCGGGCGGCACGATTTGCGAGCCCGTGGAAATTCCGGTCAATAAGCGCCACTTCGACATGGTTTACAGCCACATCAAGTACAGCGACAAACCGTTCATGGGGTCCGTGACCGCGCTCGAGCGTGCACAAGACACCGTCGACATGGCAAAGATTGTGTTTGGCGAAGAGTTCGTGCAGCAGAACACCGTGATCACGAGCCTGATCAACGCGAACTCGCCGATGACCTATGACGCGACGATGCTGGGTGCGGCGACCGTGTATGCCGAAAATTACCAGGCCACGATGATCTCGCCGTTCCTGATCGCTGGTGCGATGTCGCCGGTTGCTGTCGCGGGTACCGTTACGCAGATCCTCGCGGAGGCTCTCGCCGGCATGGCCTATGTGCAACTCGTGCGTCCTGGAGCGCCGGTCATATTCGGCACCTTCGCGGCGGCGGTCTCGATGCAGACCGGTGCACCAACTTTTGGTACGCCGGAACCGAGTATGGTGGTGTTCGCCGCGGCCGCGCTGGCGCGACGACTGGGCGTGCCATTCCGCAGCGGCGGCGGGCTTTGCGGTTCGAAGATTCCCGACGCGCAGGCGGCCTATGAGGCGGCCAACACGATGATCACATCGGCGCTGGCGGGCGTTAACTTCATGTTGCACACGGCCGGCTGGCTCGAGGGCGGACTCGTCATGGGCTATGAAAAATTCATACTTGATGCCGACCAGGCAAACATGATCGCGATCCTGCTTGGCGGTATTGATCTGTCCGAGAACGGCCAGGCGATGGACGCCTTGCGCGAGGTTGGTCCGGGCTCACACTTCCTCGGCTCCGCACATACCCAGGCGAATTTTGAAACGGCGTTCTACCGCTCGCCGGTATCCGACAGCAACAGCTTCGAGCAATGGGAGCTGGAGGGCTCGCAGGATGCGGCACAGCGCGCCAACAAGATGTGGAAGAAAATGCTGAACGAGTACGAGGCACCGCCGCTGGACCCGGCAATCGATGAGGCCTTGTGCGCGTTCATCGCGCGACGCAAAGGCGAGTTTGCCGATCAGAATTACTGATGAAAGATACGATCCTCGTCATAGCGTGCGGCGCGCTCGTGCGCGAAATCACCGAGCTGAAAGAACGCTACGGCTGGGATCATTTGCAGCTCAAGTGCATCGACGCCAAGTTGCACATGCGGCCGGCACTGATTCCGGGGCGCCTGCGCAACATGATTCGGAAGTACAAGGACGACTATGACGAGATATTCGTCGCGTACGCCGATTGCGGTACGACCGGTGGCATCGACAAGGTGATCGACGAGGAAGGAATCCAGCGTCTGCCCGGTGCGCATTGCTACCAGTTTTTCGCCGGTACGGAGCGCTTCGCGGCCCTGGCGGACGCCGAGCCGGGCACGTTCTACCTGACGGATTTTCTCGCACAGCATTTTGATCAATTCGTGACCAGGCCGCTCAAGTTCGAGCAACACCCGGAATTGCGTGACGCGTACTTTGGCAATTACAAGAAGCTCGTGTACCTGTCGCAAAAGAATGATGCGGCGCTGCTGGGTGCAGCAAAAAGGGCAGCTGAGAAGCTCGAACTCGAATTCGAGCATGTGGCGGTCGGTTATGGTGAGCTCGAGACCGGCCTGAAAAACGTAGCGATGAGGCAAGACCGTGGTTAAGCAAACTCTTATTTACTGGCGCGATATCCCGTCGCAGGTCATCCTGCAGCGCGGACGCTTACGCGAGAAAGCCATGCTCAGTGCGCGTTTTCAGGAAGCGATCGATCGCGCGGCCATGCGCGCAGGCAAGGGCAGCAGTGATGCGTACTTGTCCGAATGGTGCCGTAAGACCTCATCCATAGAATCCGACGAGGAACTGGGCGCCCTGGCTGCCGCGGAAGTGGCGCGGCTTGAGGCCGGGATCTCGGACGAACAATTGCGGACGCTCATTCGCAATCAGGGTCTGGCGAATGCATCGGCGAGCGAGACCTGAAGTATGTATCGAATGCGGACCTGGTCTGTGCGCCATGCGCGCCGGCTCAAATCGTTGTACCGATACCTGGAGTCGGTGCTGTTGTTTGCGGCGCCGCTCTGGCGGCGGATTGGCTACGCGCGCCTCGACAAACCGTTCCTGCTGCTCGAAAGGGCGACCAAGGGATTCCTTTTGGATTCGCAGAGTTGTGGCCAGTGCATCGTGGGATTTACCGGCCTGGCCTGTCCGATGAACTGTCCGAAGACAATGCGCAACGGTCCCTGCGGCGGCGTTCGCGCCAACGGTAAGTGCGAAGTGAAACCGGACATGGATTGCGTCTGGGTGCTGGCCTGGGAAGGCAACAAGCGCCTGCAGGAAAAGGAATACCCGATTCAGTTCCTGCAACCGGCCGTCGATAATCGAAAGATTGGGACATCCGCCTGGCTGCGCGAGGTACGACGGCATGAAGTTTGACGACGAGCCATTGATCCCGGGCGAGAACCTGCCGCTTCGGCCTGGTCATAGTTCGCCGGGCCGGCTCGAGCGCGTTCTGCGTGCCGGTGCGTTCGCCGTCACGGCGGAGATTGCGCCGCCGGACTCAGCGGATCCGGAAGACGTGTATGCGCGCGCCGCACTGTTTGACGGTGTCGTCGATGCCATGAATGCGACCGATGGGTCGGGCGCCAATTGCCACATGTCCAGTGTTGGCATGTGCTCGCTCCTGACCCGCCGTGGCTACGCGATGGTGATGCAGGTGTCCGCGCGTGACCGCAATCGCATCGCCATCCAGGGTGACGTGCTTGGCGCATCCGCGATGGGCGTTTCGAATATTCTGTGCCTGACGGGCGACAGCGTCGGTGTTGGCGACCACCCCGAAGCGAAGCCCGTGTTTGATCTCGACTGCATGTCGATGCTCAGCATGCTGCGCGGCATGCGTGACCAACGGCATTTCCTGAGCGGCCGAGTGTTGACCAACCCGCCGCAGGTATTCCTCGGCGCGGCGGCGAATCCCTTCGGCCCGCCACTTGACTATCGGCCGTTGCGGCTGGCCAAGAAAGTCGCGGCCGGTGCCCAGTTTGTTCAGACGCAGTATTGTTTTGATATCGACGTGTTCAAGGACTACATGCGCGTGGTGCGTGACATGGGCCTGCATGAAAAAGTGTTCATACTGGCGGGCGTCGGCCCGCTCGCATCGGCGAAATCGGCTGAGTGGATTCGCAGCAACGTACTCGGTGTGCATATACCGGATAGTATTATTCGGCGTTTGAGCGGGGCAGAAAAGCAAAAGGAAGAGGGTGTCAACATCTGCATCGACATGATTCGCGAATTGAAGGACATTGCAGGCGTCAGTGGCGTGCACCTCATGGCATACCGGCAGGAACACCGCGTCGCGGAGATCGTGCAGCGATCGGACGCGTTGGCAGGAAGAGAACTTTGGCATCCGGGCATCGCTCGCGATGCGGACCCGGCTACCAGTTAGCCGCTACCGAGTACAAGACTCCACGGAGAGCAAGGCAATGACAGATACCCTGTTAAGTTCGGCCAGCAAGGAAGTACGCATCGGTTTTGATCGGCCGTTTGTGATCATCGGCGAGCGCATTAATCCGACCGGACGCAAGATTCTCGCCGAGGAAATGAAGAGAGGCGACTACAGTCGAGTCATCGCGGATGCGCTGGCACAGGTGGAAGCGGGCGCGCACATGCTGGATGTGAACGCGGGCATTCCGCTGGCCGATGAGCCGGCAATCCTCGCCGAGGCCATCAGGCTGGTGCAGTCGGTCACCGACGTGCCGCTGTCGATTGACTCGTCCATCGTTGCCGCGCTTGAGTCGGGCCTGTCCGTGTACCAGGGCAAGGCGTTGGTCAACTCGGTCACCGGCGAAGACGAACAAATGGAAGCAGTGCTGCCTTTGATTGCCAGGTACGGTGCGGCGGTGGTCGCGATCTCGAATGACGAGACCGGCATCTCCGAAGATCCGGATGTGCGCTTTGCAGTCGCCAAGAAAATCGTCGAGCGTGCTGCGGATTACGGCATCCCGGCTTCCGATGTCATCGTCGATCCGCTCGTCATGCCGATCGGCGCCATCAATACGGCGGGCAAGCAGGTCATGCATCTCGTACGACGACTGCGCAATGAATTGAAGGTCAATACGACCTGCGGTGCTTCCAATGTCAGCTTCGGCCTGCCCAATCGGAACGGCATTAACAGCGCCTTCCTGACCATGGCTATAGGCGCAGGTTTGACGTCGGCCATCACGAGTCCGCTGCATGCCGAAGTGATGCAGGCGGTGCTCGGCGCGGATGTCATGATGGGCAACGACCCGGACTGCGCGAAATGGATCCGTAAATACCGTGAGCCGACACCCGAGGGTGAAGCACCGAGGGGCCGCGGCGGTCGCGGGGAGCGCAAGCGCAGGCAACGCTGACAGCAATGAAAAAGAATCAGGCCAAAATAGTATTCACGCCGTCAGGCAAACGCGGCACATTTGCATACGGCACATCGGTGCTCGACGCTGCCCGAAGTCTGGGTGTGGACGTCGACTCGGTGTGCGGCGGTCGTGCGATGTGTGGTCGTTGCCAGGTCGATTGTGCGGAGGGCAGGTTTGACAAGCACGCGATCAGTTCGCGTGCCGACCACCTGTCTCCGGTTGGTGAAGTGGAAACGCGTTTTGCCGAACGCCGGAAAAATTTCAAGGCCGGGAGGCGCCTCAGTTGCCAGGCCAGAATCATGGGCGACCTCGTCATCGACGTTCCCGCCGAAAGCCAGATGCACCGGCAGTTGGTGCGCAAGAACGCCGAGCATCGCGACATCACGCTGGATACCGGCGTACACCTGTATTTTGTCGAGGTAACCGAGGCCGACATGTACGAGCCCAGCGGCGACGTACAGCGACTGCTGCTCGCGCTGGATACTGGCTGGGGACTCAAAAACCTCAAATGCGACTGGCCGGTGCTGCCTGACCTGCAGGTGGCGCTGCGCAAGGGTCAGTGGCAGGCCACGGTCGCGGTTTACAAGAATGAGTGGGTCATTGCCGTCTGGCCCGGCTTCAAGCGCGACGCGTTCGGTCTCGCCATCGATATCGGCTCGACGACGATTGCGGCCAACCTGATCAATCTGACCAATGGCGATGTGATTGCGACCGATGGGATCATGAACCCGCAAATCCGTTTTGGCGAAGACCTGATGAGCCGGGTCTCCTACGTCATGATGAATCCCTCGGGTATGACGGAACTTACGAACATGGTACGTGCGGGCATCAATCAGCTGATCGCGTCATTGGCGCGGACAGCTGGCGTGGAGTTGAATGAAATTGTCGATGTGACTATTGCCGGCAACCCGATCATGCACCACCTGTTTCTGGGCATCAGTCCCGTGGAACTGGGTATGGCACCATTCGCGCTGGCGACCGACGCAGCGCTGGACCTGCGGGCGCACGAGGTCGGGCTGAATATCAACAAGGGCGCTACCGTCTACGTGCTGCCATGCATAGCAGGCCATGTCGGTGCCGATGCGGCCGCGATGATCCTGTCAGAAGAGCCCTACACACGTGAAGATATTTCGCTGATCGTTGATGTCGGTACCAATGCCGAGATTGTGCTCGGCAACCGTGACCGACTGCTCGCCTGTTCGAGCCCGACCGGGCCGGCGTTCGAGGGTGCGCAAATCAGTTGTGGCCAGCGCGCCGCGCCGGGTGCAATCGAGAGGGTAAGGATCGATCCGGATACGCTTGTTGCACGATTCAGTGTGATCGGTTCGGAACTCTGGTCTGATGAGCCCGGTTTCGTCGACGCGATTTCTGCGTTCGGCGTCACCGGCATTTGTGGTTCCGGCATTATCGAAGCCGTCGCCGAAATGTACCTGCGTGGCATCATCTCGGAAGACGGTGTCGTCGATGGTTCGCTGGCCGCGAGCAGTGATCGACTGGTCCCCAATGATCGTACCTGGTCATATCTTTTATATGACGGCGCACAGAGAATCGTTGTGACGCAAACGGACGTGCGGCAAATTCAGCTGGCGAAAGCCGCGCTCTACGCCGGTGTGAAGCTGTTGCTGGATCATGCCGGTCTGGAGATCGTCGATCGGATTCGACTTGCGGGAGCATTTGGCAGCCATATCGATCCGAAGTATGCGATGGTACTCGGGCTGATACCGGACTGTGATCTGCAGCAAGTTGAATCGGCAGGCAATGCCGCCGGAACCGGCGCGAGAATCGCACTGCTGAACGTCGCCGCGCGGCGTGAGATTGAGGAAGTTGTGCGCAGAGTTGAAAAGATTGAGACTGCTGTCGAGCCGAAATTCCAGGAGTATTTTGTCGATGCGATGGCATTGCCCAACAAGACCGACAAATTTCCGAAATTATTTTCGGTGATCGAGCGCCCTGCGGCAAAAACGCCGGGCAACGATTCGGGTCGGCCACGGCGGCGACGAAATCGGGCCTGAGACATGCAACGAAAAGTATCTTTCATAGCAATGGAATACGGTACGCAAGCGGACTGCGACCTGGTCAACGCGCACTTCGATGCGCACGCGGCCAACTATGCGGACCAGGTGCTCGCGTGGCTGCAGCAACTCGACGGCGACTCACCCTACCAGGTCAGCCGCCTCGAGCATTGCCTGCAGACAGCGACGCGTGCCGAGAACGATGGCGCCGATGACGAAACCATCGTCTGTGCGTTATTGCACGACATCGGCGATATCCTGGCACCGACGAATCATTCACAGGCGGCCGCGGCCGTTCTGGCGCCCTACGTCAGTGAAAAGAATCTCTGGATTGTGCAGCATCACGGCCTGTTCCAGGGCTATTACTATTTTCATTTCATGGATGAGGATCGCAACGCGCGCGATAAGTATCGTGATCATCGCTGGTACCAGGCCTGCGCGGATTTTTGCGCGAACTGGGATCAGCCGTCGTTCGATCCGGATTTTGAATCGCGGCCGCTCACGCATTTCGAGCCGCTCGTGCGCGCACTGTTTGCCAGGCCGCCAGGCGCCTTCTTCTAATTTGACTGGGATCGACGGTCAGGAATAAAGCATTGAAAACAAAAGCAAAAGTGGTCGTAATCGGCGGTGGCGTAGTCGGCGTCAGCGCACTCTATCATCTGGCCAAAAAGGGCTGGGGCGAAGAGGTGGTGCTGCTCGAGAAGGCCGAGTTGACGTCCGGGTCGACCTGGCATGCGGCCGGGCTGCTGCCACTGTTCAATATGAGTTACAGCGTTGGCCAGGTGCACAAATATTCGGTCAATCTCTACAAGAGCTTAGAGGCCGAGACTGGCCAATCGGTCGGGTTTTCGCAGGTGGGCAACCTGCGCCTGGCGATGAACAGCGATCGCATGGACGAGTATTACCAGTACGCGGCGACCGCAAAGACCATCGGCATCGACGTACGGTTTCTGTCGCCGGCCGAGATCCTGAAGCTTTGGCCGATGTGCAATATCGAAGGACTCGTCGGCGGTATCTATCATCCCGACGACGGCTATATCCAACCGGCTGATCTCACGCAGGCGCTGGCCAAAGGCGCGCGCGCGCGCGGCGCGACGATTTATCGGCAGACGATGGTGCTGAATATCGAGCAGGCGACATCGGGCAGCTGGCTCGTACAAACCAACAAAGGTGATATCACCTGCGATCACGTCGTGTCCGCAACCGGTAACTACGCACGCAAGACGGGTGCGATGATCGGTCTCGACATTCCGGTCATGCCGGTCGAACACCAGTACATCGTTACCGAGCCGCATCCGGAATTGCAAAAACGCCGTGCGGCCGGCCTGCCCGAGATGGCGGTACTCCGCGAACCCGATGGCTCGTGGTACCTGCGTGAAGAGAACGGCGGCTTTATTCTCGGTCCCTACGAGCACGGTGCACCGTGTTGCTATGTCGATGGCCCTGATCCACGCGCCGAGTACGAGCTATTCCAGGAAGACATTGACCGGCTCGCACCGCATATCGAAGCCGCCATGAATCGTGTGCCCGCGTTCGCCGAGGTCGGCATCAAGAAAGTCTATAACGGCGCGATCGCCTACACGCCTGACGGCAATCCGATTATCGGTCCCGCGTGGGACGTGGATAATTTCTGGCTCAGCGAAGGCCACAGTTTCGGCATTACCGCCGCGGGCGGTGCCGGTTGGCAGCTGGCTGAATGGATCGTCGATGGCGAGCCGACGATCGACATGCTCGGCGTTGAGCCGCGTCGCTTCGGCAGCTACGCAACCAGGGACTACCTGATCGCAAAGAATGAAGAGGCCTACGCCAACGTCTTCGTCATCCACTATCCGGACGAAGAGCGGCCGGCCGGACGACCACTCAGGCTCACGCCCTGCTACGCGCGCATGCAAGAGAAGGGCGCCGTGTTCGGGCAACGCTTCGGCTGGGAGCGGCCCAACTGGTTTGTGATCGACGGCATGCCGCAGGTCGATGACTGGTCGTTCCGGCGCTCGAAGTGGTTCGAGGCGATTCGCAAGGAAGTCGCGAATACCACGACCAATGTGGGCCTGCTGGACATGACTGCGTTTGCAAAATGTCGCATCTCCGGACCGGGAGCTGCCGCATTCCTCGACTTCCTGGTGGCCAACAAACTGCCGGCCAAGGTCGGTGGTATTGCTCTCTGCCACGTGCTGAACAGTAACGGCGGCGTGCATTCGGAATTTACGATACGCCGCGATGTCGATGATTCGTTCTACCTCGTTTCGGCCGGTGCGTTGCAACGACTCGATCATGATTACCTGCAAAAGCAGATGCCGAAGGACGGCAGCGTGCGCTTCGAGCAACTGACCGATGCAATGGGAGTGCTGGTGTTGGCAGGACCGAAGGCGAGAACCTTGTTGTCGCGCCTGACCAATACCGATCTGTCGAACGAGGCGTTTCGCTGGCTGACCGCGCAGGATATCATGGTCGCCGGACAACCCTGCAATGCCATGCGCGTCAATTATGTCGGTGAGCTTGGTTGGGAGCTACATCATGCGATGGAGCACCAGAACCGGATCTTTGACGCATTGTTTGAGGCGGGCGCCGATTTGGGTCTGAAGCCTTTTGGCATTCGCGCAATGGACTCGATGCGCCTCGAAAAATCCTATCGCATGGTCGGTACCGAACTCTCGATCGAATACACGGCGTACGAGTCGGCCATGGATCGATTCATCAAGCCGGAGAAGGGCGATTTCCTGGGCAGGGACGCGATGCTGGCGCGACAAGCGGCCGGCAGCAACAACCTGCTCGTGACGCTGGTCGTTTCCGGCGTCACCGATGCCGATGCGCTGGGAAACAATGCGTTGCTTCAGGGCGGCACCGTTATTGGTCGCGCCACGGGCGGCGGCTTCGGTTTTCGCATCAACGAGTCACTGGCACTTGGCATGGTCCGGCCCGATCTCGCGACCCCGGGCACGCAACTGGAGATCGAGATTCTCGGCAAAAACTATGCGGCTACGGTCGTAGCGGAAAGCCCATTCGACCCGCAGCAAGAAAGACTTCGAGATGTCAACGGCGCCAATGAATAGCGGTCATTGCCTCTGTGGCGCCGTCAGCTACCGCATTAGCGGCGAGCTGCGGCCGATCATCTATTGCCATTGCGAGCAGTGCCGACGCAGCAGCGGGCATTTTGTCGCGGCGACCGCGTGCCGCAGCGCGGATATCAGCTTCGATCGCGACGAAGGCCTCAGCTGGTACCGCTCGTCGGACACAGCGCGGCGCGGCTTTTGCAAGACCTGTGGTTCGAGCCTGTTCTGGGTACCCGAGCACGGCCGCTACTGGAGCATCTGGGCCGGGTCGCTGGATCGGCCGACCGGATTGACAGCCGCCAGTCACATTTACGTGCACATGGCCGGCGACTACTACGAGATCAACGACGGACTGCCGGTTTTTGAGGAAGATCATCCGTCCTACGACTTCGGCGAGGCCTGATGAAAGAATACTCGGCCTTGCGCCTGTTGCAGAACGCGATCGGCTACAACAAGAACTGGAAAACGGCGTGGCGCAAGCCGGCGCCCAAGCGCAGCTACGATGTCATCATCGTGGGTGGTGGCGGCCACGGACTCGCGACGGCCTACTATCTTGCAAAGGAACACGGCGTACGCAATATCGCGGTCCTCGAGAAAGGCTGGATTGGCGGCGGCAACACCGGACGCAACACGACCATCGTGCGTTCGAACTACCTGTGGACCGAGGCGTCGCTGCTGTACGAAAAATCGCTCAAGCTTTGGGAGGGCCTGAGCCAGGACCTGAATTACAACGTGATGTTCTCGCAGCGTGGCGTGTACAACCTCGGCCACAATTTGCAGGACATGCGCGATATCGAGCGGCGGGTTAGTGCCAATCGACTCAACGGCATCGATGCCGAGGTCGTGGACGTCGCGCAGATCAAGAAGGCAATTCCGCTTATCGATACCTCGCCGACAGCGCGCTACCCGATCCTCGGCGCGTCCTTGCAACGGCGCGCGGGAGTTGCGCGTCATGATGCCATTGCGTGGGGCTTTGCGCGCGCGGCCGATACCCTCGGCGTCGATATCATCGAGCAATGTGAAGTTACCGGCATTAATCGGGTTGACGGCAAAGTCACGGGCGTTGCAACCACGCGCGGTGCCATCAACGCGCCGAAAATTGGCGTCGTCGTTGCGGGCAATGCGAGCGTACTCGCGGACATGGCGGG
>JAQCGO010000013.1 GCA_027618995.1 Pseudomonadota bacterium
ACCGTGTCGCCCTTGTAAAGAACCGTTTCGACAACGAGGTTTTGGGTAAACGCGTTCTGTGCCGGTTCGCCCGGCACGTCGATCGCGCCGGTCGATGGCGGCGTTGCCGATGCCACCGGTGTTGGCACGCTGCGCGTCTCGAAGGTCGAATCGGAAATCACGCCAAGCGAAAAAAACCAGTCCTCGCCGAACAGCGGACGATCGCCCTTGAGAACATTATTGCCGTGATACGGGTCGAGCTCGCGCTCCGGATAACCCAATGCGGTCACAATGCGCCAGCGATCCGGGACTGCGGCGAATTCTGGCATTGGTCGCCACACGGCGGGTTGCAGCCCGGTGCCGTCACACTCCAGGCCGGTGAGCGCGGGTTTGCCCGGCCGCCGGCGCAACGGGTCATCGTCGGCGAACGCACAATCGAGACGCGTCTCCAGCTCGTCATCCGCACTGGCCGGCACCGCGAGCAGCAGCGCGCTGCCCAGCAAGGTGGCTAGTATGAAATCACTTGCCTGCACAAACATTCTGCTCGTCACTGTCGATGAAAGGTGTTATCGGACAGTTGACGTAGCGCAGGCGGGTGCCCTGCGGCGTCAGTGTGTCGGCTCGCATCTGCCGGTCGGCATTGCCGATGCCGCCAAGCGTGACGCCGGCACGATGCAGGCCGAGAAAAGCGATCATGTCGTCCTGATCGACGCCGTCGCCCGAAACGCCGATGCCGCCGACCAGTTGCGTGCCGCGATAGATCGGCACGCTGCCCGGAAAAATCTGTGCACCGTTGGCCAGTTGCGAAATGGCGCCGGCGACGGCAAAACCGTCGTTGAAGCCATCGATGCCCGTGCAGTTTGCCGGCACATCGGGCGCGAGTGTCAGCGTAAAGCCAATATGCTGGACGAGAGCGTTGTAGATGAGATCGAGCTGCAGCCCGGTCGAGAACGGACTCCACTCGCCGGCCGGCTTGCTGAAGGGGCCAGCCGGGTTGCCGGTGACGCCGTCGGGGAAATAGGGTCGTGACAGGTTGCTGCCGGCGCGATCGGAGTAGGCAACGGCACCATCGGCCAGCGCTGTGGGCAGGCCAAGAAACGTCTGTGCGGCGCTGACGTACTGTCCCAACGATTCGTCGCGCAGCACGGCGAGGCCGCCGTTGAGATAGGTCGCCGCCGGTACACTGCTAATTGCCGCCGCGGCCGCCGCCGACGAGAAAAACGCGGCGGTGCGGGCTTTTTGCACAGCGACATCGGTGCCGAATACGGGCGCATCGCGAGCGCGCACGATGCCGAGGATGACGCCATTCGAATCCACAACGGTAATACTGACGCGCGCCGGGAATCCGGCCGGTGTTCGAATCTGCGCGCGCGATGTGTTCGCGAGTCGCAGCGCCTCGCGCAGGATCGTTTGTACTTCGATGGCGGTCAGTGCATTGATGCCATCGGTTCCGGCGATCGGTCGGTAGCGCTCGACGTCGCCTGTGTCGACCAGCACGAACGCGTCGAGGCCCGGATAGTCGAGCGTGTCGGCACGAATGCCCGACGCCGCGTGGCCAAATGCCAGTCCGGCGTCGATAGCGGCGCCGACGTAGCCGGGCACAGCGAACAGCGTGCCGGCAATGTTATTGATGCTGGCGAATACCGGCGCCGTGGCCGGTGAACTCTGCAGGTCGCTGTCGCGGCCATCGGTAAAACGCAGCAATCGCCCATCGACGGCGATGCGATCTGCGCGACGATCATCGGGCGCGGCAAAACCAAAACTTGCGGCGATCGCGATCAGTTCATCGTCATCGACGTCGATATCGGCAATGTCGGCATCCAGCGAGTAAGTGGCGTCGCTGATAATGCCGACGCCACCGACGGGTGTGCCCGCCTTGTACAACGGCAGGCCACCCGGATCAGCCGCGAGACCGAGCGGCGAACGATGCGGCCCGACATCGGCAGCACCGCCCGCGTATCGTGTCAGCAGATCGGAGCAGGGCAGCTGGCTGAACTGCACGCCGAACAGCGGGCCGGCAGGCTGCTGGTGGTCGCGCGGATTGAAGTGCTCCTGCACGATCTGGCTCGCAGTGCGGGTGGAGAATGCGTTGCCTTCGGTCGACAGATAGGCCGCGGTGATCGCCTTAGCGATCGCGGCGAGGCTGTCCGGAACAATATTGACACCTTCGAGCCCGCCATCAACGGCCGCGCCCGGGGAACGAATCGTTACAGCGGTCGCAGCGCCGCTCATGCGAAAAACGGCGAGTACGTTGCCGACCCGATCGACGACAGCAATTGTGGCACTGACGCCGCGCGCCTGCGCCTCCGCCACCGCCTGTGCAATGACGAATTCGACGTCGGCTACGGAGAGGCTCGTTGCCGTGTTGGCACACTGCCCCGTACAACCCGTGGCCGGCGTCGCCGGATCGACTCCTTCGACTGCCGATCGGGAACCACCGCCACAGGCGACCAGGGATACCAACGTTATCCCGATAGCGGCGGCCCGCAGCGCCCGGCTGATCAAGGATGCAGGCCCAGGGCATCGACATGAAAGCTGTGACACATCACGCAGGTGCTTGGAATCTGCGCCGCGTTGTTGCGGCTCGCGATGCCGCTGCCGTGACACGTGCGGCAACTGTCAATGTCGGGTATCAGCGAGTCGTCGGCACTCGTGGACGTGCTCGCCTTGTGGCAACCGTCGCAGCTGGTGACTTCGGTCCGGTGCGCCGCGTGTGTAAAACCGGCCTGCGGCAGGAAGACCGTGGTCAGTTTGACCGGGGCAACGTCCCAGGGCACCGCTGCACCGCTGTCAGAAACGCTGACCACATGACAATTTGCACAGGCGCGGCGCAAAAACAGGTCTTCCGCGACCTTCAGCGCCTGCACGCGCGCTTCGGCCGCGGCGCGATCGCGATCGGCGCGTGTCAACGTTTGCCCCGGACGTCGCACTCGTTGCTCGACGGCGTCCGCATCCGCGCCCAGCAATCTCGCGCTGTAATACTCGAGCAGGGTCTGCAGCACATCGGCCGGATTGCCATGCGGCACTTCGCGCGTCGGTTCGTCCGGATCGAAGGCCAGCGTGTGACAGCCGCTGCAGTGATCGACCATGGAGATCGGCAGCATGCGCGCGCCACCGGTCTCCGCAACGTGGCATTCCACACATTCGACTACCCGCCGTCCGTCCGGTGTGACGATGCCTGCCGCATCGAGATGCGTGGCGTGATCAAACTGCAGATTGGTTTCTTCCGGCGCCTGCAACAGGCTGATACTGAATTCCGGGTGCAGGTCGAGAAAATCAGCCGCGATTTCGAGGTCGCCGCCCGCTTCCGAACTGGCGTGGCAGTCGGCACACAGTGCCTGGTGCTGGTTTACCAGCTGCGGTGGTTCGTTGTGTTCCAGATGGCAGGTTGCGCAGCGAACTTCGCCGAGCACAGCGCCCGGTTCACCGCCCGAATTATCGTCGTCTGGCACGGCCACATGTCGCGCGACGCTATGGCACGCGACGCACGCGGCATCGGGGACCCGCTGGAAGGGAGTGACGTGGCAGGTGCTGCAGTCCTCGCCGATGGACGAATGGGCCGCATGTATCGGGCCGGCCTGCAAGACGTTCTTGCTGAGCAGGTTCAGCGACGGCAGAACTGCGGCCAGCAGCAGCACGACGGCAGCAATGGTCCAGGACAGCCGTCGTTTGCTCCAGCCCGCGAGCCCGGTTGCATCCGAACTCCAGTCGGCTACAAAGTGTTCGGCGCTGGCGTCGCTGCTTAACTCGAAGCTGAACGCGAAGCCCGCGCCGCGCTCTGTGGCAATGACTTTAAGTACGTTCGACCCGATTTCCACCACATCGCCGACTACAAGGCGAGCATCGGTTTGCGAGCGGCCGTTGACGGTAACGCCGGACTGCGTGCCGGTAGTGAGGCGAACCTGTCCGGCATCGGCTTCTATCCTTGCGTGCTGCAAACGAACGCGCTTGTCACGCAAGTGCAAAGTCTGATCTGTTGCCCGACCCATCGTGATCGTGGTCGCATCAATGATCTTGTCGTTGTACTCGACACCGCCGGCGGCATTTCGGGTGATGAATCGAATCAGAAACTTCACGTTGTCACCAATACAGGAACACGGTCACGATGTGCGCGATCAGCGCTACCAACAGACCTGCGGTTAATGGCACATGCAGATACAACCACAACTCCATCGTTGCCTGAAGTCGCAGGTCCTCGCGAATCTGGCGCAGCAGCTTTCGTTTGTTGCGCAGCAACGCCGATAATTCGCCTGTTTTTGCAGCGGCCTCTGCATCATTGGCGCGCGATTGTTGCTCCGCCAGCCAGTCGAGTGCCGCTTCCTGACCGGCATTCGCCACCGCGCGGGTCTGACCCTGCCCGGGCAGGACGATCGTCGAGTTGTCAGCCCCGCGCAAGCGCGTCCACAAAGTGCCGCCCAGCTGTGTGCGAGTCGCAGCGCTTTGCACGAGGACGGCGAATTCGGCCGGCAGCGTTGCTGCTACCCGGCTGCTGCGCGCGTCCAGGTCCTCGAGTTGCGCGAACAACTCCGGGCGGCTCGCACCGTTGCGGTTCGTGCTCACGCGCTTCGGATACTGCAGATAGATGACGACGCCGTACACACCACTCAATACCACGAGCAGCAGCAACACGAACACGAGCGTATGTATGTTGGCGCCCAGTTGAAAACCCGCATGCAGTAACACGATCACCGGCAGCGCCAGGCCAAGATAGACATGCGCCGATAACCAGCCCTGTACGGTGCCGGCCGTCGAGGCGTAACGTCGCTTGCGAATACCAAACCACGTCAGCCATACGACCAGCAAGGCGCCTAAAGTACCGAGTACGTAACCGAGCAGGGTGCCGCCATTGGCCGGCTCCTGTGGGTCCTGCAGCAGGTACGCCGCGATTGACCCTGCGAGCAGAATGATGGCGAGCCAGAGATAGCGGCGGCCGCGAAAGGCAAGGATCGATTCGTGCACGTCAGCCGGCTCGCTTGGTGAGGTGCACGAATTCGGCCGGGCTCATACGCAACGCAGCGCCGGTAGGACAGGCGCGTACGCACGCAGGGCCACCGGACAGGTCCTTGCACATGTCGCATTTGACCGCCTTTTTCATCGCGCCACCCGCCGCAAGCGGTTGCCGCTCGCCGGGCCCGGGACCTTTTCCGGCCAACAACCACGCGAGCAGGCCGGGAGCCGGCTCTTTCTCACCCGCCATCTGAATCACGCCGTACGGGCAATTGCGTTCGCAATTGCCGCAGCCGATGCAGCTGTCCTGAATGTAGACCTCGCCGTTTGGTGCGCGCCGAATCGCATCAGGCGGACAGTCCTTCATGCAGTGCGGATCCTCGCAGTGGCGACACGACGTCGGCACATGCACCTGTGCGTACGACGGTCCGGCCGATCGATCGAGACGTGACGTACCGCCATGGGTTTCAGCACAGGCTTTTTCGCAATTGTCGCAGCCAATACACAGTGATTCATCGATCAGCAGTACGTCGGTCGCTTCGCCCAGCCCCTGCTGCATCAGGAATGAGATCAGGTCGCCGGCCTCCGGCGCCGATTCCATGCGCGAGTTCTCGCTGAGTCTTTCCCTGACCGTATTCTGTACGCGCTCGCGCAGGCCGGTTTGCGACAGCATCATCTTCTGGAAGACATCGGCGCTCAGGAATACAGACTCAGTCGCGACGGTTGCGCGAACGGTCGCCGAGCGTTTCGACTGACCGAGCAAACCCATCTCGCCAACATAGTTGCCGGCCGCCACATAGGTCGTGACGACATCGCGGCCACCAATATTGCGCGACACGGATACCGAACCACTGCGGACCAGGTGCAGACCGGTGGCGGCATCGCCCTCGCTGAACAATGCTTCGCCAGCGGCGTATTTTTTGAGTTTGGCCATGCTGGCGACCGCGGCCACCTCGTCGAACGGTGCATCGGGAGCCAGGTTCGCGTGCAGTGTGCGAATGTTGAAGTACTGGTCGATGACGCGCCGCACCTGCTCGTAGGTATTCATCAGCCGCATGACTTCGCGGCGTGGTGCTTCTAGCAACACGCAGTCAGACGAGGCGCATACCGTTGCCGATCGGCGCCGGCCCGACAACAAACTCATTTCGCCGAAAAACTGGCCCTGCTCGAGGCGAATCAAGCGACCGTCGTCGGTTTCAATTTGGACTTCACCTTGCACGATCGAGATAAACGAATTGGTGTAGTCGTTCTTCTGGAAAATGACATCGCCCGTACGCGGTGTCAGCAGATTGCTGGCCAGCACCAGTTCCCGCAACACCAGGCCGTTGATGTCGGCAAACAACGGTATGCGTTGTCGGATAAGCGCGAGCGTGTCGTCAACGCTGGCAGCAAATGGCAGGCCGCGAAATTTCTGTTCGAGGATGCCGTGGTCAGCCGGTTGAATGTCGTTGCCAAGGATGAACTCGATCACCTCAAAGCCCTGGTTCATCGCCTGCTTGATCAGCGGGTATCCGCCCAGCGCACCGATCACGTACAAACCGGGCACATTGGATTCATAGCGGTTGCTGAGTTCGGGCAGCGTCGTTTGATCATTGCCTGGAAACACGATGCCGCAGGATTCGACGAAGGGGCGCGGCGGGGTTGCGCCCAGGCGTGCAATGATCCGGTTGCAGGGCACGCGTGTCTGGCCGGTTTCGGTGCTGAGAATGGCGGCTGCACCGACTTCCAGTGCAACGACGCCGGAATTGTAAAAACAGGCGATGGATCCATCTTCGACGGCCCGCGTGATCAAAGCGAGGTTGCCCTCTTTCGCGCGTGCAAACTCGTCGCGGCGATTGACGATGATGACTGAGTTATTGCGCGCCAGTGCAATCGCATTTTCGATCGCGGCATCACCGGCACCGACGATCATGATCGTCTCGCCATTGAACTCATCAGGATCGTCGAGCGTGTACTGCACGAACGACGCGTCCTCACCGCTGACACCGAGTTTGCGCGGATTGCCCTGCATGCCAATCGCCAGTACGACGGACTTGGCGGTGATGGTCTCTTCGCTCGAGAGCAGCACGCGAAACTGCGGGTGGCTGCCCGAAATTGCCGCAACTTCGGCAGCGTAGCGCACGTTGATGTTGAGCTTGTCGACGCCCTGACCCCAGGCGCCGAGCACGGCCTCACGGGTGCCGGCTGCGAACGGCAGGTCACTGCGCAACGGCACGACGGCAGGCTCGGCCATCACGTGTTTGCCTTTCTGATAGCGCTGGATCGTGTTTGCGTGTTCGGTCGTGCTTTCCAGCAGCACGTAGGACATACCCTTTGCTGCCGCGTGCGCCGCGGCACTGAGCCCGGCGGGCCCGCTGCCGACGATGACCAGATCGAAACTCACGGATTGCCGAATACAGCTGCGCCTGATACCGAAGTGGAGCCTGTCATGTCCTGCAGGCTGTACGTCAAACCGGCTGCGCCCGGGAATGACGGATCGGAGACCGGTCCGGGTTGTGCAAAGAAACCGGAAAATACCCCGTTCCCGCCCGCGGTTCTGTTGATGGCGACGTTGCCGTAGTTGCCCTGAAACAAGTGTGCGGGCAGCTGCGCAGCGGCACCGATGTTGCCGTTACCCGAGGCGCTCCAGCTGGCGCCATTGATGTCGATCAACAGCGTACTGTTGACTAGCATTCGGGTAAAGTCGGCGCGAAATGTGGCATTGCCGAGTACGCCGACGTTGCCGAGGTTATCGGTCGGCGAGGTGGAACCAATCAAGGAATAATTCGCGACGCCGGTAATCGGCATTGCGACGGACGTGGACCAGGCGGCCCGGTGACCCAGTGCACTCTGTCTAACCAGGTCCTGATCGGCCGCCGATCCATCGCTGAGGACGATGTCGGCTGTGCCGCCGGCCCAGCGACCCCAGCGCATTACGGTCATGCTGTCGGAGCCGCTTTCGACCAGTGTCGCGCTGCCGATATCGAAACTTGCCGTATCGGGACTGGTTGGTGTCGGGTAGACGTTTGTGAAACGAACCAGGTTGCCGTTGTTGTCGAGCTGATACTGGCTCGGGTCGTTATCGAGGGTGCCGCTGAATATCGGGGCAGCGCCGCCGAGCGGTGCGGTCGAGTATGTAACCGATCGATTGGATGGATCCGGCGCGCTACCCGGCGTCAGGTCGACCGGGTTACCGGCCTCATCCGTGCCGAGGATCGACTGTGCCGGCACAGAGGTGTTGCTGCCGTCATCCTGCGTGCTTGAGCCCGGCGCTGTCGATGTCGGCGGTGGTGCACTCGCGTCAGCCTCGCGGCGCAAGCCGAGCTTCGAGTCGAAGCCACTCAGCGACTCGGTGTCTGCCTCGAAGCGAAAATCCGAATCATCGATGAACACCGGCGGCGCTGTCTCCAGCCGGGTTGGTTGCCGGCTGTCGAACGGAATGAATGCGAATTCGCCGGCCGCAACTTCAATACTGTCGACCTCGTTACGAAACACAATGCGCCCTTCATCCACCATAATGTACAGGCCCTGCGGGACGACCGTGCCCGGTGGTACTCCGGGCGCCGAGTTGCAATTGCCACACAGCAGGACGGCGAAGTTCGTACCGCGGATGCCGAGCACACCGACCGCAGTCCGCACCTCGTAATTTTGCGGGTTCTCCTTGCCGATCGCCCCCGTGATGGAGCGAAAACCACCCTTGACCAGGCTGATGACACTGCTGTCATCACTGGATGACACCGCCGCAGTGCCCGACGTGGCGGCTGCATACACGTATTCATCAATCACGATGCGACTGTCGGGGCGGATGGCGATGCGAGCGCCGTCGCTCATCGCTAACTGCGCGCGCGATGCGGCGCCGGTTATTACGGCATCACTGCTGCGTACGACATCGCCTTTCGCGAGCGCAACGGCCGGTTGCCGTTCAGCGCTGACATCGCCACTGGCGAAGCTGACCAGGCCGGCATCCTGAGCAAGGGCCGGGTTGGCGAGCACCAGGACAGCAATCAATAATTGCGGCAGTTTGCGCTTTATCATTTCGGTGCCCATCGAATCATCAAACCCACTTCGGTTCGGTTGTAAGTGTAGAGGTCCACGTCAGAGTCATTATCGATGTAACGCAGGCGTGGCGCGAGCGTGAGGCCATCCGTAAGGACATCGCGAAACTCAAACTGCAGCAACGATGACAATTGTCTGTCTTCACGGGCGCTGCCGAAAAACAGGCCGTCGTAATCACTGGTGAGGCTGCCAAGCGACAGGATCAGGAATGCAGAGTCAGCCAGCGGCGCAGTCAGGCCTACACGCGCACCTGCTTTGGAGTTGCCGTACGGTGAACCGCTTTCCTGTTCGCTGTCGTTGCCGCCGATTGCCTCGATGCTGAGTCGACCGAGTGAGGCGAATCGATACGACGCCGCGACCGTGTACAGCGTGCGATTGACGTCGAGCACCTCAATCGATTCGTCGTAACTCAGGGCTCCGCTGCGGGCGGCGACGCTGACATCCCAGCTGCTGTTCAGGCTGCGACCCAGCATGACATCGAGCCCGCCATAGGTTTCGTTGGAAGAACCGTCACGTGTAGCGGCATAGCCGTTCAGCCCGGCGCGCCCGAATACGGCGCCGCGCCGCCAATTCATGCTGGCGAGGCCGCTGAAGATACTGGCATCAACAAATTCAGCATCCGGATTATCGCGGATGCTGGCTCGTCCACCGATGAACCAGCCAAACTGGGTACTCCGCGGCAGGTTCCAGTCAAACCCGGCGGCTGCCTCGAAGAAAGGCGAGTCGGTCTTCTGATTCTCCGGGCTCAGCGTAAAGCCGAGAAATTGTTCGTTATCGGTGGCGGCGTTGGCGTTGCTGTCGTGGCCGGTCAGTAACTCGGCGTAGGGCGAGAAGCGGCTGGGGGGTAATGACGGCCGCGCGTCGATGGCCTGGATATACCCGTCGATAACCCCGAGTACCTCTGCGGGCGGGTTCTCGCCGAGCAGATTGACGAATATAGGGCGTGCCTCGGTGTATTCGCCGGCGTCATATAAGGCACGCGCGAGTTCCATCCGCGCACCGGCAAAAAGCGGCGCGCCGGCTACCGCGCGTCGCAGACTCAGAATCGCTTCGTCGTTAAGCCCGTAGTCGAGCGCGGCCACACCCAGCAAGTAGTTGAAATAGGGATTCGCCGAGAATTCCGATTCGTACGCGCGCAGCAGTTCATAGGCATTGCCGGTATTGCCACTGGCGAGCAGTGATTCGGCCTGCTGGTACAGATCACGCGCATCGCCGCTATCGGCCAGTTGCATCGTCTGTTGCGCGTACGCGATGGCGAATGGCGCCATCAGCAGCGCGAGAGTCAAAACCACCTGTCGTCGGATTGTTACTGCCGTCATCGTTCCTGTCGTCCTTGTCTACTTGTTCAGGTGCGCGAATACGCCGTCCCAGCTTGCGGGGGGTGGACTCTGTCTAAAATTCGCAATGCGATCGAGGTACACATTATATAGATATATGAGGTCGCCCGAGTGTTGCCGCAATGTCGTAAAGATGCTCGCAGCATCGTCCCACTGCCGATTGCGATACGCTGCGAGCGCCGTCGCATAATCGGCCAGCCGCTCCTGCTCCTGTGCCGACAGTCCTGAAAGTGGTCCGATCGGTTCGTAGATGGCGACGGGCTCCGATTTGCCCTTGACCCGCACCAGATCGAGTTCGCGAAACGCGAAATCAGCCACCTGGCGGGCCGTGAGATCGTTGACGATGATGTCCACGCCGTACTGTTTCGTCAGTCCCTCGAGCCGCGAGCCCAGATTGACCGTATCGCCCATCACCGTATAGGCGATGCGGAATTCAGATCCCATGTTGCCGACGTTCATCGGGCCGCTCGCGATGCCTACGCCGACCCGGATATTGGGCCAGCCCCTG
Organism: Pseudomonadota bacterium; assembly: GCA_027618995.1. Classification (GTDB taxonomy): domain Bacteria; phylum Pseudomonadota; class Gammaproteobacteria; order Steroidobacterales; family Woeseiaceae; genus UBA1847. The sequence continues at coordinate 10,807 of JAQCGO010000013.1, forward strand.
GCGCTGAATGGCGCATCGAGTTCGCGTACGACGCGAAGCATGTCCAGCGCGGCCAGTAAGGCGTGCCGCGCGTGCTCCGGGTCGGCGAGCGGTGCGCCCCAGAAGGCCATGACGGCATCGCCCATATACTTGTCGATCGTGCCGCGGTAATTCTGGATGACGCCGGTGAACGGCGTCAGGAACTCGTTCATCAGGCGCGTCAGCTCGGTGGCATCGAGGCCTTCGGAAATAGTGGTGAAATTGCGTACGTCGGAGAACAGAACCGACATCTCGCGGTTCTCGCCCTCGAGCGATATTTGTGCGCCACTCGCATCGATTTCCTCGACCAGTGCCGGCGGAATGTACTGGCCGAATATCTGCGACAGGTGACGCTTGTTGCGCTGCTCGACAAAAAAACCGTAAGTAATTTGCAGCATCGACGCGATCAGGATGAAACTGAGCAAGGACGCGATTGGCACAACCAGCTCAACCGCGCTCCACATCCAGAGGTTGCCTGCCATTGTGGTGCCCAACAGGACAAATACCAGCGCGAGTGCCGCGAGCGGCGTCAGGCGTGGCAGCAGCAGCGCGGTGAGCAGCGCGATCAGCAGCAGGAGAACAAACTCAAGACCGTCAGACCAGGCGGGCTGCTGGCGAATCGCGCCATCGAGCAGGCCTGCGATCAGGTTGGCGTGGGCCTCGACTCCAATGTAACGCTGCCCTACCGGGGTGGACCGCAGATCAAGCAAACCGGCGGCGCTCGCGCCAAGCAAGGCGATCCGACCCTGCAGCAGGTCGCGAGGTGCGGCGCCGCTGAGCACATCCTTCGCCGATATATACGGAAAGCTTTCCTGCGGGCCGCGAAATGGAATGTATACCGCGACCTGCTCATTGACCGGTATGCGCCGTTCACCGAGTGTCAGGGCCTCGAGTTCAACGCCGCTCATGAGCCCGTCCTTTGCCGCGGCAAAGGCCAGGCCGGTGTCGGGCATATCGAGCGCCACCCGCGCGACAGCCAGTGCAAGTGACGGATAGAGCTCACCCTGGAAGCGTTGCAGCAGCGGGGCGCGGCGGAACACGCCGTCGGCATCGATAATGGGTGAATCAAAAAAGCCACCGCCGATTGCGTTTTGCTGCAAAGCGGGCAGGTTGCCGGCGTAGCCACTGGCCGTTACAAAAGGTACGGACAAGCCGGCAATAGCGTCTGCGCTGATCAGCGCTGCGGGCAATGTGCCGGTTGCGACTGGCTCATCCGCATTCACCGAGTCCTTGAAAACGAATCCCGTGACGACATTGCGGGCGATGAACGATTCCGCGAATCGAAAGTTGCTGTCGAGCGTTTCGCGTTGCCTGGCCAATACCGCGGCTACGGCGGGGTCGGCGCCAATCTCGCTGTTCGCGAGGGTATCGAGCAGTCGTTCGGCCGAAGTTTCTTCGGCCTCGGCAAACAGCGCATCGAGCCCGAGTACCCGAATGTTGTAGTCGTCGAACAAGCGATCGACGATGGCCGCGAGTGTGTCTCGGGGCCAGGGCCACTGACCCAGCTCGGCCTGGCTGGCCTCGTCGATATCGATGATCACAATGCGGTCGTCGACCGTGCCCGGCATGGTCAGTCGGATGCGGACGTCGTACAAATAATTTTCGATACGCTCAATTATCTCGAGGCGCGGCGAGCCGGCAATGTGCAATGCGAACAGCAGCAGCAGCAGGCCGCTGATCATGAACCGGATCATGAGGCGAACTGTGCGTGTTCTTGCTGCCGATGACATCGCGACAATGTACACGAAATTCTCGTTAAATCAACCGCTTACGAACGGCCCCAACCAATTGCCGCTGTCGTGCATCTTATTGCTGGGCGCCGAAAATAAGCAAATGATTGGGGCGCGGGCCGAACGAATGCGGGGAATTGCATCTAAGAGAATGTCGTGGCGCGGCAGTTCCGCCCGACGGGGTAGAACACGTCCTTGCATTCACATGCTATGGTGTTATAGTTAACTAGAACACTAGAACAATAGATCACTTTTTCAGGACGCATAATGAAACGGAAAACCATATTGATTGCAGTCGGGGCACTGGTTGTAGCCGGGGGCGCTGCGGCGTTTGCCCTGCGAGGTGGCGACGATGGCTTGCTTGAAGTACAGACAGCCACTGTCAGCGCGCAAACGATCGTGCAGAAAGTCAAAGCAACCGGACGTATCCAGCCGAAGACTCAGATTCACATCAGCGCCGACGTCAGCGCGAAAATTGTCGCGCTGCACGTGGAAGAAGCCGACTTCGTGCAACAGGGCGATCTGCTCGTGGAACTTGATCGCGAGCGCTTCGAGGCGTCCGTTGAGAGCGCGGAAGCCAATGTGCGTTCGGCGCAGTCCAATGCCACCCTCGTGGAGCAGAACATGCTCAAGGCCGAAAAGAATTACGATCGCTCACGGGATCTTGTGGCGCGCAAACTGGAGTCGCAATCGGTGCTCGACACGACGAACGCTGCCTACCAGGTTGAGGTTGCCCGTTACGCGTCTGCGCTCGACCAGGTGGAGCAGGCTCGCGCCACTTTGAAACAGGCGCGCGACGATCTTTCAAAGACCATCATTTATGCACCGATGGCCGGCACCATCAGCGACTCGAAGAAAGAGCAGGGCGAGATCGCGATTGGCTCGGTGTTCCAGGAAGACCTGATTCTCATTGTTGCGGATCTCACGGAGATGGAGGCCCAGGTCAATGTTGACGAAAACGACATTGTCGGCGTGCAACTTGGGCAGACCGCGAGCATCAAGGTGGATGCGTTATTCGGTGAATCCCTGACGGGCGAGGTTTATGAAATCTCCAACACGGCCAATACCCAGGAGCCAGGTTCGCAGAATCAAAAAACCGAATTCGAAGTCAAGATCGCGATCGAGGGCGAAATTTCGAAACTGCGACCCGGCATGACGGCCAGCTCTGATATCAGTACCGAGGCCAAAACGGATGTGGTCGGCATACCGATCCAGAGTGTCGCCGTGCGTACCATCGACTAGCTGACGCTGGAAGGTGAAGAAATTGCAGACGCGGAAAAGCGCTTTACCGCCGATGACGACGGCTTTGTAGAAATCGTATTTTGCCTGGAGGACGATGGTTCGGTTGTCGCGCGCCAGGTCAAAACCGGCATCCAGAGCGATGACATGATCGAGATCGTGTCCGGGATCGAAAATGGCGAAGAAGTCGTAACTGGTAGTTACCGGGCGATTTCCACGGACCTGCAGAACGGCGCGAAGGTGAAGGTCAACAACAGCAAAGACGTCAAAGCCGAAGACGCCTGAGCGGAGCGATGTTATGACCCTTATTGATAAACAGCGCTCCATCCTGTCCTTGCAGGACGTGATCAAGACTTACGTCATGGGCGAGCAGGAAGTGCATGCACTGAGCGGCGTGTCGCTCGATATTCGCAAGAACGAGTATGTTGCCATCATGGGCCCGTCAGGGTCGGGCAAGTCGACACTAATGAATATCATCGGTTGCCTCGATGTACCAACCAGCGGCAGCTATTCACTCGATGGTGAAATGGTGGCGAATAAATCGGAGGGCGAGCTTGCCGAGATTCGCAATCGACTCATTAATTTCGTGTTTCAAACCTTCAACCTGATACCGCGCTCCGACATTTTTCACAATGTCGAGCTGCCGTTGATCTACGGTGGTATTCCGCGTGCGGAGCGTCGCGAACGCACCGAACGTGCGATCGAACAAGTCGGTCTCTCGGATCGTATGAAGCACAAGCCCAATGAGCTCTCGGGTGGTCAACGGCAGCGCGTCGCAATCGCACGGGCGCTGGTTTTCAACCCGTCGATCATCCTGGCCGACGAGCCAACCGGCAATTTCGACAGCAAGACCGGCGCTGAAATCATGGCCATGTTTGACAATCTGCATGCCGAGGGACAGACGATCATCCTCGTAACGCACGAAGATCTTGTCGCCGAACACGCGCATCGGACCGTGCGGCTGCGCGATGGCAAGATTGAGAGCGACGAAGTTCGTCGGAAAGCCGCCGCAGCATGAATCTGCTGGCCGAAACAATCGAGTCACTCAGGATCGCCTGGCAGGCCATCGTCGCCAACAAGGCGCACGGCGCGCTGACCACGCTGGGCATCATCATCGGCATTGTTGCCGTGACCACGACCATGACGGTGTTCAACGGCATGCAGTCGTCATTCCGCCAGGGCGCGGGCGCGATTGGTGCCGACGTCGTCTACGTATTGCGCATGCCGTGGATCATCATGAACGACTTTTTCGATTTTCGGAATCGACCGAATCTCGATCTCGCTGAAGCGCAGGCGCTGGAGCAGGCTTTCAAAGGGCGCGCTATCGTCAATCCGACCATGGACACGCGCCGTGACCTGCGCTACCGGTCAACCACCATGGAAGGCGTGACGGTGATCGGTACCACGGAAAAGATGCTGACCGTGACCAATCGGGTGCCGGAAGTTGGCCGCTTCCTGATGGAGTTTGACGTTCGCTATAAGAAGAACGTCGTCATCCTCGGCCAGAAGGTTGCTGAGGACCTGTTCGGTACCGTTAGTCCGATTAACAAGGAAATCAATGTCGGCCGGTCCCTGTACCGGGTGGCCGGCGTGCTCGAAGAACAGGGCGGCAACACTCTCGGTGGCCCGGATTTCGATCGCCAGGTGATCGTGCCTATTTCAACCTTTGTCAAGGATTTCGGTGGCCAGCGATTTACGGATGTGGACATCGCGGTGAAGTCGCCGCTAATCGACAATCTCGACGATCTCGAATACGAAGTCATCGGCGAGATGCGCAAGATTCGCAAGCTGCGGCCGTCTGAGGGCGACAATTTCTCGATTAACAAGCTCGACTCTTTGTTGGGTGCGTTCAACGCCGTCGTCGGCGCAGTGCTCGGCATTGGTTTGGTGGTAACCAGCATTTCTCTCTTTGTCGGTGGTATCGGCGTCATGAACATCATGTTCGTCTCGGTCACCGAGCGCACGCGCGAAATTGGCATCCGCAAGGCGATTGGTGCGAAGAAGCGCAGCATCCTGATGCAGTTCTTGTTCGAGTCGGCGGCGATATGCCTGATAGGCGGCCTGATCGGAATCGCGGTCGCAGCATTGATCGCAGCCGCAATCAATGCTTCCGGCATGATGCCGGCTGCCCTGTCACCGGCAATCATGGTGACGTCGGTGATCATAGCGGTCATCGTCGGTGTTGCCGCCGGCATGATGCCGGCACTAAAAGGTGCGCGACTCGATCCCATCGAAGCGTTGCGTTACGAGTAGACGAGTAGCAAACAATGCAAACAATCGACACCGTTTTGATGGCCCTGCAGGCGATACGCAGTAACAAGCTGCGTTCATCATTGACCCTGGTCGGCATTATTCTGGGCGTGGCCTCGATCATCGCAGTCATGACCGGCATCTCGGTGATCCAGGGCACGATGGAGCAGGAAATGAGTGTGCTGGGGACGCAAACTTTCCAGGTACAAAAATGGCCAGCAGGATTTTCAACGGATGAAGAACGGCGCAAGGCGATGCGCCGTCCAGCGGTAACGCTCGAAGACGCGCAGGCAATTCGCGACTACGTGGATACGGTGGATATCGTCGGCGCCGAGATCTGGGACTTCGGATTTAAGGCCGAGTACCGCGGCGAGGCCACCAATGACAACCTGGCGATCGTCGGTGGCACGCCCGAGTATCCGCAAAACAACACGCATTTCGTCAGTGAGGGCCGCAACATTTCGCAGATGGATGTGCACGCGGGCCGCAAGGTCGTGGTTATCGGCCAGGCGATCGCACAGAAGCTGTACCCGTTCGTCGATCCGGTCGGACGCGAGATTCGCGTCGACGGCCGGGAGTATCAAATCGTCGGCGTGTTTATAGCATGGAGATGGTCCGCGGGCAGCTGTAATATCGACCCATGCTACGCCGCTTCCCGTACTGGATCGCCCTTTGGCCATGCCTGGTATGGGCACAGGATGACGCTCTCCCGGCATACGTACTATTGCTGCCGCCGTCAGTGCAGTCGGTACTGATCGCGGAAACAGATACGGCAACATTGCATCGATACGAAGCAGGTCCAAACGGCCTCGCGCCTGCGGACGAACAACGCATGTCGGTCGGTGAGAATGGCGTCGGCAAGCAAACCACGGGTGATCGCAGAACGCCGCTGGGAATCTATTTTGTGCTCGAGGAACTCGATACCAGCAATCTGCATGAAAAATACGGTCCAGTCGCCTTTCCACTGGACTACCCCAACGCATGGGATCTGCGCAATAACAGGAGCGGCCACGGCATCTGGATTCACGGTGTGGCTCCGGGCAGTGGTCCGCGACCGGAGCGAGATACTGATGGTTGCATTGCGTTGCAGAACGAATCTCTGCTTGAGCTCAGCAACTACCTGGCACCGACTGAGACGCCCGTGATCGTGACGCGAAGCCTGGAGCGGACGAGCCGCGCGGAAATTGTACGGACGCGCGATCGTCTGCTGGTTGTGTTGCAGACTTGGGCCGACAGCTATCGAGACGGTGACTGGCACCAATACTTAAGCCTGTATGCCGATGATTTTGCCTACCGCGGCATGAGTCGTACGGAATGGTCGACGTATCGAATGCAGTCGGCAGGCGACCGGCCGGTTTCCGACTTTGCGGTGGACGAAATCATGTTACTCACTGACCCGGTTGAATCTGGCCTGTACGTCAGCCGGTTTCGACAGAAAACGGCTGAATCCGGACGTTTGATCACTATTACAAAGCGCCTCTACTGGCGTGAGACCGGTAGCGGTGAGCTCAGGATTGTTGCCGAAGACAACGGCTAATGAGCACCTTCGCGCGCAATTAGTTCGTCGATCAATTCGATCAGGTTCGGATAACTGCCGGCTTCGGCGCCGCCGGTGCGGTACTTGCCATTGACGACCACTGCTGGAACGCTTTGCATAGAGTAGCGGAGCGCGAGATCTTCGGCGACGCGCATTTTCTGGCTCACCTCAAAAGACTTCCAGGCACGCTGAAAATCTTCTGTGCTGACCTCAAAGCGTGCAAACAGGGATTGAATGGAGGCCTCTGAGCCGAGCCGGTTGCCACGACGATGATATTCATCGAATACAGCTTCGTGAAAAGCGGCCGGATCCTTGAGCACGCCATTTCTGCCCAGTGCTTCCTCGGTGTAATACAACTGTGCATGCAATTTATGCCCGGCGCTCCACATCGCAGGGAGACGCACGAAGCGAATGTTGGCTGGTTTGTCTGCGGCCCAGGGATTGATGAATTTTTCGAAGTCATAACAGTGCGGGCAGCCGTACCAGAAAAATTCCGCAACCTCGATCTTGTCCGCACCGCCGACCGTCGGTTGCGTCGGGACAAGGCGGAAATAGTGCTGATTCTCCACGTACTTCCATTCCCGCGCTGCGACCGGCATTTGGGCTGGCTCAGGCTCCTCCGCCAGCACGATCGACTGTTCGCCTGACTCGGGTTCAGCCGCAGACTCCTCGACGACTTCAAGCACCTCGTCGCTGGACTCGGCCTCGCTCACCGATTCGGTGGCATCCGCCGCGGTTTCTTCGACAGCCTCTTCCACGGCCATCGGCGCTTCATCAGCTACCGGAGCCGGATCGTCACTACCACAAGCCGCCAGCAACAGCAGAACTACGCTCAAGCCAAGAATCTTTGTCATCTATTTCAAACCCTGTATATAAGAAGAAATTGCGGTGACATCTTCCTTGCTCAAACGAGCGGAGATGTCGCGCATGACCTCGGTTTTGCCATCCGAGGTTCTGCTCTCGGCAGCATAGTCACGCAATTGCTTGGCCGTGTACGTGGCATGTTGACCACTCAACATTGGATAAGTTGCAGCCGGGTTGCCTCGTCCGGTCGGGCCATGACATGCGAGGCATGCAGGAACTTTGGCCTCTTCATTGCCGCCGCGATACAAAGCCTCAGCGCGGGTCAGCGTACTTTCGTCGGCGACTGAATTCACCGCTGCTGGCAGGCTCTCGAAGTAGACGGCCAGGTCACGGATATCCTGATCCGACAACGGCATCGCCATGCTGGTCATCAGCGGATCGCTGCGTGTCGCCTTGCCATCCGGACCGGGCTGGAACGCCTTCAGCTGTGCAACGAGGTAGAGCGCATTCTGGCCCGCCAGGTTCGGCCACACTGGATTGACACTGTTGCCGGCAGCGCCATGACAGGCGCTACAGGTGATGGACTTTGCCTTGCCCGCGTCAGCGGAACCGTCAACGAGACTGTCGGCGCTGGCAGGCTGGGATACGTACGCCAACGCGGCGACGGCGAAAAAAGCAACGAAACTGATTTTCATATTCACTTAACCGCTACATCCTCGCGATGGCGGAGGCCATCGCTAATAAGTTTTGATTGTCCCCCGCGAAGCGCCTGAAGCCTTGCCGCGTAAGCCGGAAGCGCTCAGACTGTGGGGCGAAATTATACACGACATTGTCGGGGCGTAACCCATGTCACAGTACCCGAATGCAGCATTTATCAAGAGCGCCAACGCCCTGGATCAATTCCCGGCCGATTCGGGGGCCGAGGTCGCTGTTGCCGGCCGCTCCAACGGAGGTAAATCGAGTGCCATCAATATTATTGTCAACCGGCGGCAGTTTGCCCGTACCAGCAAAACACCGGGCCGGACGCAGCTGGTCAACTTTTTCAGCCTGCGGGACGAACAAAGGCTGGTCGATTTGCCAGGTTATGGTTTTGCCAAGGTCGCCGATTCGATGCGGCAGCACTGGGGCGAGTTGTTATCCGGCTATTTTCAGATTCGTGGCAGCCTGAGCGGCCTGATGCTGGTCGCGGACATGCGCCGGCGCCTGACGGATTACGATCGGGTGATGCTGCAGTTCGCTGCGGACGTGAATGTGCCGGTGCATGTAGTGCTGACCAAGGCCGACAAGCTTAAACGCGGCCAGGTCGCGACGGCGGTCCTTGAAGTCCAGAAAGAGCTGGCCGGCAGGGCAACGGTACAGGCTTTTTCGGCGACGAAGCGGACCGGAGAGGACGAGGCGCGGCAAAAGCTCGAGGACTTCCTGCACTCGCCACGACCGGCATAAAAAAGCCCCGGAACACGAAGTATCCGGGGCCTGAAGAAGCAACCGGCTTGGGGTTACCGGGTTGCGCGCCTGTTTAGGGAGGTAAACAGGCGAAGTGACTATTGCACTCACAGTACATAGAGTCTGGACTGACTCTAAAGTTCCGCGCAAGACGTAAATCTCGGATTTGTATGCATTTTCAGGCAGGCCCCCTCCTACAAACTAGTGTGCTTCGTCCCAGTTTGCGCCGCGGCCGACATCGACCTTGAGCGGCACGGCAAGCTCGGCAGCCGCGCACATGATCTCGCTGACGCGTGCCGCAAAGGCGTCTATCTCACCGTCCACAACTTCAAACACGAGTTCATCGTGTACCTGCATGATCATGCGGCCATCGGGCCGCTCGGCCAGCAGCCAGTCGTGCACCTTGATCATCGCGCGCTTGATGATATCTGCGGCCGTGCCCTGCATGGGCGCGTTGATTGCGGTGCGTTCCGCGTACTGGCGCAGGTTGGCGTTGCGTGAATTGATTTCCGGCAGGTACAGGCGGCGCCCGAAAACGGTCTCAACAAAACCATCCACGCGTGCCTGTTCACGAATGTTGTCCATGAAGGCACGGACCCCGGGATAGCGATCGAAATACAGGTTGACGTATTCCTGGGCCTGGCCACGCGCGATACCAAGTTGCTTGGCAAGGCCGAACGCCGACATGCCGTAGATCAGGCCGAAATTAATCGCCTTCGCGGAGCGACGCTGGTCCGCCGTCACGTCGCCAAGCGGGACTTCGAATACTTCGGCGGCGGTTGCCTGATGCACGTCCTGATCGGCGGCAAAGGCTTTGCGCAGACCTGCATCGGCAGACAAATGCGCCATGATGCGCAGTTCAATCTGCGAGTAGTCGGCCGCCAGCAGCAGGTAACCCGGTGGCGCGATAAACGCCTGCCGGATGCGGCGACCCTCGGGTGTGCGAATGGGTATGTTCTGCAGGTTCGGATCGGTCGATGACAAGCGACCGGTGGCAGCGACAGCCTGATGATATGAGGTGTGTATACGGCCTGTAGCCGCGGCTATTTGCAATGGCAGCTTGTCGGTGTAGGTGCTCTTGAGTTTGCTGACGCTGCGGTAGTCCATGATCACACGCGGCAGGTCGTACTCATCCGCCAACTCGACCAGCACATCTTCCGCCGTTGATGCTTGTCCCTTCGGCGTCTTGCGCAGTACGGGCAGGCCGAGTTTTTCGAACAGGATTTCCTGCAATTGTTTGGGCGAGCCAAGATTGAACGGGCCACCGGCCAGTTCGTGGGCTTGAGTTTCGAGGGCCAGCATCTTCTTTGCCAGTTCGGTGCTTTGCGTCGCCAGCATCTTGCGATCGACCAGCACGCCGGTTTCTTCCATTTGCAATAGCACGGGAACCAGTGGTTGCTCGATATCTTCGTACACGCGCAACAGGGAACCGGTCGCCGCGAGTTTCGCCGACAATACCTGGTGCAGTTGCAAAGTGACATCGGCATCTTCGGCCGCGTACCGTGCCGCCGTCTCGAGGTCGATCTGATTGAAGGTCAATTGTTTGGCGCCCTTGCCGGCAACATCCTCAAAGTGAATCGTTTCGCGCTCCAGGTACAGGCGCGCGACGGAATCCATGTCATGGCGCGTGGCAACACTGTTGAGAACATACGACTCGAGCATCGAGTCATAACGCATCCCGGCCAGCTGAATGCCGTGCCTGGCGAGCACATGGGCATCGTACTTGAGGTGATGGCCGACCTTGCTGGCGCCCGGATCTTCGAGAAAATATTTAAGTTTTTCAAGAACTTTCGGTCTTGGCAACTGGTCCGGGGCGCCCGGGTAGTCATGGGCGAGCGGAATATACGCGGCTTTGCCTGCGGTCACGGCCAGCGAGATACCGACCACCTCGGCCGCCATGTAATCGAGACTGGTCGTCTCGGTATCGACGGCGACCAAATCGGCGTTGCGGATTTTCTCCAGCCATCGGTTGAACGCAGCCCAGTCCAGAACGGTTTCGTATCGACGCTCGTCCGCGGCCGCTGGCGCGGGATGTTCTATCTGTGGCGCAGCCGGCAATTCGTCGAGCTGGCGCAGCAAAGTGCGCAACTCGAAACGATTATAAAGAGTTTGCAGGCTCTTGATATCCGCTCTCGCTGGTTGCAACTCGTCGATCGTGAACGGCAGGTCGACATCCAGTTTGATGGTCGCGAGCTGTTGCGACAGGCGTAGCTGTTCGATGCTCTCGCGCAGGCTCTCACCGACTTTGCCGCCGATCTCATCGGCATGCTGGACGATGCCGTCGGCAGAGCCATAGAGATTGAGCCACCTGGCAGCCGTCTTGGCACCGACCTTCGGTACCCCGGGAATGTTGTCCGATGTGTCACCGACGAGCGCGAGGTAGTCGATGATCTGCTCCGGGAATACATCGAACTTTTCTTTCACTGCAGCACGATCAAAAATGCTGTCGCTCATCGTGTTGACGAGCGTCACATGATCGTCGACCAGTTGCGTCATGTCCTTGTCGCCCGTTGAGACCAGGACTTTGAGGCCCGCATCGGCTGCGCGTTTGCACAATGTGCCGATGACATCATCGGCCTCGACACCGGCGATCTGCAGCAGGGGCAAACCCATCGCCGTCACGGCGGCGAGTATGGGTTCAACCTGCGCACGCAGGTCGTCAGGCATGGGTGGCCGTGTCGCCTTGTAGGCAGCAAACAGATCGTCACGGAAAGTTTTGCCGGGCGCGTCGAAAATGACAGCGATATGCGTTGCCTGCTGTTCGCGCACGAGCTTGTTGATCATGTTTAACACGCCGTGCAAGGCACCTGTCGGCTCGCCGTGCGAGTTCGTGAGATTGGGTAACGCGTGGAACGCCCGGTACAGGTAGGACGAGCCGTCGATCAGGATCAGATCAGCGCCCGGCATGGCGGCGCTTACTCAGCGTCAGATTCCGCAGCTTCTTCCTTGTCTTCGTCCTCGGCGGCCGATGGCTCGCCGACGGGTTCTACAGAACTCGGATTACCGGAAACGTACAGCGGGCCGCTTTGGCCACAACCCAGCAGGAACAGTGCCAGGAACAATGCCGCGGAATTACGTAGAGGATTTTTCATGAGAGACAACCTTTGCGTGGATTGCCCGATTATAAAGAGAAGCGTCGCGCTTTGTGCAGATCTATTTCACGAAACGCTCGGCGACACGTCGGTAGGCGTCGCGAAACGGCACGCCTTCTTCGCGCACGATGCGATTGGCTTCTTCGGCCGCGTAGATACCGGGGTCGAGCCGGATGTTTTCGGCAATGAATCGCACACCGTCGAGCACATAGGCCATGATGTCGACACTCTCGATGGCGAGATCAATACCGCGAAACAAAGGCGCTTTGAGGCGCTGCAGGTCGCGCTGGTAGCCCGACGGCAGTTTCGCTGTGATGAGCAGCGATTCGTCAAGGCAGGCCTGCGTCGTTGCTGACGCGGCGCGGATCAGTTCCAGCACATCGGGATTGCGCTTTTGCGGCATGATCGATGATCCGGTCGTGACCTCGGCTGGCAATGCAATGTAGGTAAATTCCTGCGTATAGAAGAGCAACAGGTCGGAGGCCATGCGACCGAGGTCCTGGGTCAGCAAAGTGATCTCGAACAACAGCGCCGACTCCGCTTTGCCGCGGGACAATTGCACGGCCGTCACCGGGTTCTGCGTGACGTCGAACCCAAGTTTGCGTGTGGTCAGGTCTCGGTCCAGCGGCAAAGCGGGGGTTCCATAGCCGGCCGCACTGCCCAGCGGGTTCTTGTTGACACGTCGCTGCACCGCCTGCAATCCGGCAACGATGTCGGCAAACGCCTCATCGAAACCGCCACACCAGAGCGCCACCGAGGATGGCATCGCGTGTTGCATATGCGTGTAGCCGGGCAACGGGACTTTACCCTGGCACTGGCTGAGACCTTGCAGCGAAGCGCGCAAATTCTCGATCCTCTCGGTCAGGTCAACGGCGGCATCGCGCAAATACAGGCGCAGTGCTGTGAGCACCTGGTCGTTGCGCGAACGCCCGAGGTGCATACGTGCACCAGCCGTGCCGATATTTGCTATCAGTCGCGACTCGAGCGCCGTATGCGCGTCTTCGTCTTCGAGACTGATCGCCCAGTCACCGGCGGCGAATTCTGCGGCGAGCTGCCTGAGGCCGGCACAAATTGCTGCACTGTCTGCATCGCTGAGCAGGCCGGTTTCGGCCAGCATTTCGACGTGCGCGATCGAGCCGAGCACGTCGTAATGCACGAGGCGTACATCGAGCAAATGATCTTCGCCCGCGGTGTAACGCAAAACCCTCTCATCAAGCGGCAGACCCTTGTCCCAAAGCCGGCTCAAGCGGCACCCCCCTGTTCAGCGGGCGTCAGGCCGGAGATGTCATTGACTACCAGCGTGCCTGTGCCTTCGTTGGTAAAAACTTCCAGCAGCAAGCTGTCGGGCAGTTTGTAAGAGATGATGTGTACCCGGTTGACACCATTAGCCAGGGCCGACTCTATCGCTGCCGCCTTCGGTAACATGCCATCAGCGAGCTTGCCTTCGGCTTTCAGTTTTGCGAGCGCGGCACGGTCGATGTAACTGATCAGCGACAAGGGATCTTTAACGTCCTCGAGGATGCCGGGTGCGCCGGTCGCGAGGATCAATTTCTCGGCTTTCAATTCGGCAGCGATCGCGGCGGCGACGGTGTCGGCATTGATGTTCAGAATCTGGCCGGACTCATCGCAGGACAAAGGGCTGACGACAGGCATGAAACCGCTGTCGAGTTGCTTGCACAGGATGTTCGCGTCAACAGCATCGATATCGCCGACGAAACCATAGTCCACAGCGTCTTTGCCCTCGCGCGCGACCGGTTGCCGGCGCCGGGCGCGTATCAGGCCGGCATCGATACCGCTGATGCCGATCGCAGGAATCTGCAGGTCGCGGCAGGACGCGAGGATGCGGGTATTGATCTGGCCGTTGAGAACCATCGTCGCAACTTCGACCGATGCGCTGTCGGTCACCCGGCGGCCATCAATAAACGTCGTATCGAGTCCGAGTGCGGTCGCGAGCTGGGTCGACTGCGGCCCGCCGCCATGAATCAGGACGACGCGGATACCCACCTGGTGCAGCAGGCCGACTTGCTCCATGAGCGCGGTGGTCAACACGGGGTCTGCGAATATTTCGCCACCGACCTTGAGCACAAAAACTTTGCCCTTGAACAGGCGAATGTAGGGCGCGGCGTGTTTCAGCGCAGAAACGACGATCGCGCGATCTGTAGTGGACGTCATGCGCCGGCTCCCAGCATCTGATAGAGCACGGCCATCTGCGCGAGCATGCGATTGCGTGCCTCGTGGATAACGACGCTGCGCGGGCCATCCAGAACCGGTTCGCTGACGACGACGCCACGCCGCACCGGCAGGCAATGCATGAAGCGACAGTCCTCGCGCGCGTTCCCGAACCAGGGTTCATCGACACACCAGTGTTCAAGTTCGTTGCGCAGGGCTAGATCGCCAAGCTTGTCGCCGTAGGCCGCCGTGGACGACCAGGACTTGGCATAAATAATGTGTGCGCCCTGCATGGCCTCGACCCGATCAGTCGATTCGAGTACGGAGCCGCCGTTTGCGGCGGCGGCCTGACGTGCCTTGTCCATGATCGCGTCAGGCAAAGCGAAACCGTCCGGTCGCAGCACGGTGACGTCCATGCCGCGCCTTGCGGCCATGTACAGGGTGGAAGCCGGCACTGCCAGCGGCAGCGCCTTGGAGTGGTATGCCCAGCTGAGCACAAACTTGCCGCCATTGGCCGGCACCTGCAGGTCGTCGAGCGTTTTCCAGTCGGCGAGATTCTGACACGGGTGGTTCATAGCCGACTCCATATTGATCCAGGGCGTGTCGATCAGGTCCGTCATCGCAAAAAAGTCGGTCTCGGCCATGTCCGCGGCAAGGCTCTTGCGTTCCGCGAATGCGCGTATACCGATCGCGTCGCCGTAGGACGCGATGACTGGGACGGCCTCGCGAATGTGCTCGGCCGCAGCGCCGTCCATGACAATTCCCGGGCGGGTTTCGAGGCCGTGGATGGACATCTCCGGCGAGATGACAAAAGAACCACCGCCCAGCCGAATCATGGCCGCCTGAAATGACGCCAGTGTGCGCAGCGACGGGCTCATAAATAGCAGGGAGAGTACCTTGCCCCGCAATGCCTCAGGCTCCGGGTGCCGGTCCAGCCGGTTGGCAAGCTGCAACAGTGCATTGATTTCGTCATTCGCAAAATCGGCCAGGTCATTAAATATTTTCATTCATTCTCTCCCTTATTAGTAGGTCGCCGGCGCCAGTGAACTGAGCGCCGCAGCGAGATGATCAACATGCCTGGCTTCAAGAATCAGCGGGGCAAGAATACGCAGGACATGCGGGTCCGCGCTGGTCCCTGCCAATATGTCGTGCTCCAGCAGGACATTGCGAACCTCAACTGCCGGGCGGTCGCACACGAGGCCGAGAAGCAAACCCATGCCCTGAATTTTTCGCACGGGCCCTACGACGCATTGCTCCCGAATCTGAATCTCACGCGCGCGTACGTTGTCCAACAGCTGGTCGTCGCGTATCGCGCCGATGACCGCAATCATGGCGGCTGCCGCGACCGGTCCTCCACCGAAAGTTGTGCCGAGATCGCCAGGCCCGAAGCGCGCTGCCATCTCCTTGCTGCAGAGGACTGCGCCACAGGGTATGCCACCGCCGAGCGCCTTGGCGACAGTAATGATATCCGGTTCAATGCCATGCGCCTGCACCGCAAAAAAATGTCCGCAGCGGCCAATGCCGGATTGCACTTCGTCGGCGATCAGCAGTGCACCGTGTAACGCACACTGCGCGTGCAATACTCTGAGAAACTCAGCGGACAGATCGTAAGCGCCGGCGAGCCCCTGCACGGGCTCGACTATGACCGCAGCGATTTCGTCCGAAATTATCGCGGCGGCGGCGTCGCAGTCGTCGCGCGGAATGAATTCAACCTCGAATGGTTTTCCCGGAAAGCCGTACCACTTGTCGGCATTCCAGGTCACGGCCGCTGCCGCAGCCGTGCGACCATGAAAGCCATGTGTGATCGCGAGAATCTTGCGGCGTCCGGTCGTGACGCAGGCCATGCGTAATGCGTTTTCGTTGGCCTCGGCACCGGAGTTGACGAAGAAGACGCGCTGCAGGTTGCCGGGCGCGATCGACAGCAAAGTCTCGGCAGCTCGCGCGCGGACTTCGAGCGCAACGGCGTTGCTCTGGAACAATAACGATTGCGCTTGTTCGCTGATCGCCTTGACCAGGCGCGGATCGCCATAGCCCAGCGCGGCGACGGCATGACCGCCGTACAGATCCAGGATGCGGCGCTGGTCCTGAGTGATGATGTCGCATCCGCTGCCCGAGGCAGGAACGAAGGGTAACTGCCCGTAAACGGACAACGTAGTCGCCGCCTCGCGAATGCGTGGATCCGATGCCGCCAGACTCATATCCACCCCGGTGCAGCCGTCAGCAGACCGCTGGTCTCAGGCAGCCGCCACAGACGGTTCATCCATTGCACGGCGCCACCGGCCGCACCCTTGACGAGATTGTCGATGGCACTCATGACCACGACGGAATCGTCGCTGACCGCAACACCGATATGGCAATAGTTGCTGGCAACGACATTCTTCAGCCGCGGCGTTGCGTCAACAAGCTGCACGAATGGCGAGTCCGCATAGGCTGCGTCAAACGCATCGCGTAGTTGCTGCAACGAAACCGGCTGCGGTGTTTTCGCCTGGACAGTGGCGTAGATGCCGCGTGCGAACGGGCCCGAGTGCGGCACGAAATGTATTTTCGCGTCGCGACCGCTGGCTTGAGCGCTCAACTGCGCAATTTCCGGGGCGTGCCGGTGTGCGAGTGGTTTGTAGGCGTACAGGTTGCTGTGCCGCTCCGGATGATGCGTCACTTCCTGTGGGCTACGGCCGGAGCCGGTGCTGCCGGTTGTGCCGGAGACGAAAATATCAGCATCGGTCAAACCGGACCGCAGCAGTGGAACGGCCGCCAGCAAAACGGCTGTGGCGAAGCAGCCCGGGTGGCCGATGTGCGCCGCAGCAACATTTGTGGCGTGTTCGGGCACGGCCGAGTAAAACTGCGGCAATAATTCGGGTGCACCGTGCGTGCTGCCGTAAACGGCTTCATAGTCGGACTGCTGCGGGTAGCGAAAATCGGCGGACGAGTCGACCACATGCACCTTCAGGTTCTTCTGCGCGGCGGTGGTCAGCGTGCGTGCGATCAGCGCGGCGGAGGCGCCATGCGGAGCCGCGGAAAAAAGCGCGACCTGCGCGCCGCGGTCGATCTGCGACAGGCAATTATCGTATGCAGTGAACCGCTCGCCCGCATACGCGCCGGCCAGGTGCGGAAACGTGGCTGCGATTTCCTGCTCCTGGCAGCGGTCGCTGACGGCCGCGGCAAGTTCAAAGAACGGATGTGCCGCGATCAGGCGCAGCAACTCGCCGCCAACGTAGCCGGTCGCACCAAGAACGATCGCCTGGATCGGCTTGTGTTGTGTTGTGCTTGTCATGCTGCCACCTGCTTGCCGAGCAAGCCCGCGACGAGGTCGCCGAGTGCGACGCCGCTGGTCAGTGCATTGATCCCCGGCAAGGCCATTCGTTCGCGTATCTGGTCAACGCCTACCGCGTTGTCGGTGGCAGGTCCGGTGACCACGGCCGGCTCGATGCCAAACTGCTCGCGCAAAATCTTCGCGCCACCCCAGGCTGATACCGGGTCGTTCGCACATAACACGACAACGGTTAACGCGTCGCGAATGGCGGCGTCCGTGAGGATGGCTTCGACACCATAGGCGCCGAGCAAACCGTCGCCCAGTTCCAGGACAATGACATCGGGTTTAGCGGCCGCGAGACTCGTCAACAAATTTCTTGTCAGCGCCGGGCCATTGGCCGCCGTGGTGGTCACGATACCGAAATCGGAAAAAATCATCGTTGCGCTGGCGCCGGCATCCTGCATCGTCAGGATGTCGCGCCGCAACGCGACACCGGTCGCTTTGCAAGCGGCAACATCGAGCCCCAGGTGCCGGAGCCTGCCAACGATCGCGCAGGCGGCGGCCGTCTTGCCGGAGTCCATGCAGGTGCCCGCGAGTGCGACCACGGGAACGCCCTTCGTATCCAGCGGCGCATTGTGGTCGAGCGTCTGCCTGCCGGCGCGGGCGGGAACACCAATACGCTCGCCGAGATAGGGAAAGTGCAACACCGTGCCGAGCACTTCGCAGTCAAACGGCGGGCCCACATCCGGATTCGCGGAATCGCAGAGGCCGAGTACGCCGCCGATGTTTAGCAGCTGTACGAGGTCACCGGGTTGCAGCGTCGTAGGCAAGTGACCCGAGTAGCCGCGCAAAGCCTTGCGGTGCCCGAGTGCGCCGACCACGATGTCACCCTGTTTCACAGTCGCCATGCGTCCTGATGTGAGCTCTAGCTGGTTGTAACGTGTCTTGTTGTTCAGTACGCGCACGGCGACGAGGACACCTTCTTCGCAGGGAATGTCGTTCGACAGGCGCAGCTCGTGACTGAGTTCGCTGTGCTGGGCGACTGAGGCGATCTTGTCAGCGAGAATACTTTTCATGGCCGGCCCGCCCGCGTTTGCAACATGCCGGGCAGCGACAGAATGCGCGCGTAACCGAGTGAGTCGGCCGCCGACCATTCGCCGGCCGATTCGCCGTACACGCCCTTGGTCGCAGCCAGTAATGAGTAATTGGATGTCACGCCGGTGATGAACAGATTGCCCGGGCGCAACGAGAAGTTGACGGTGCCGCTGACACGGCGTTGCGATGCGGCGAGGAACGCTTCGATATCCGCACAGACGAGATCGAGCTGTTTGCCCTCGTGTATCAGGTCGCCATACGCGGCGGCAAGCGTGTCCTTGATACGTGCCTGTTGTGCACTGAGTACGAGCTTCTCGAGTTCGCGATGCGCGTTGATCAGCGTGATCGCGGCAGGTGCCTCGAATGCGACCCGGCCCTTCGTGCCTAGCACGGTGTCGCCAACGTGAATGCCGCGACCAATGCCGTAGGCCCCTGTGAGCCGCTCGAGCTTCTCGATCAGCGCTACGGGTGTCAGTACTTCGCCATCAAGTGCGTGCGGAATGCCGGCAGCGAACTCCAGTGTGTGTTCTGACACCGAGTGCGGCTCCGTGAACGCTTTGGCGGACAATACCCACGCCGACTCCGGCAGCGATTGCGCCGAGGTCAGCGTTTCTCTGCCGCCGATCGTGATGCCCCATAAGCCACGATTGATCGAATAGTCGGAGCCCTGCGCGGGCAGCGGCAATCCAAGCTCCTGCAAATATTGCAGTTGTTGCTCGCGGCGCCAATGGTTATCGCGCACGGGAGCGAGCACTTCGAGACCGGGATGCAGGGTACGCAGTGCGACTTCGAATCGCACCTGGTCGTTGCCGGCCGCCGTGCAGCCGTGGGCGACGGTCGTGGCACCCCGTTCGATGGCGAGTTTGGCCAGACGCGATGCCTGCAAGCCACGTTCTGCACCGACGCATAACGGGTAGGCCTGGCCGCGCAATACGTTACCGGCAATCAGGAAGCGAATAACCGTGTTGAAAAAATCGGCCTTGCTGTCGATCAGTATGTGCTCGATCGCTCCGAGTGCCAGCGCTCGCTCTTCGAGGGCGGCAGTCGCGCGCGCATCGATGCCGCCGGTATCAACGGTCGCCGTAATGACGTCGCGGCCATAGTTCTCCTTCAGCCACGGTACGCAGAACGACGTGTCGAGACCGCCGGAAAACGCAAGGATGATGGGGGACCTGTCTTTGGACATGGGAAGCCTCGTGAAGCACGCCGCTAGTGGCGCGTGCGCTCGATTTTTGCGATCAGAAGTTTTTGTGCGGCGGCCGAATTGCTTGCTGCAAATACGGTATCGTCTCCGCCGATACTGCCGACCATCTCCGGCCAGCCGCTGCGATCGAGCGCCAGGGCGACGCGTTGCGCCATGCCGATGGCAGTTTTGATGACAGTCAGATGCGGACCGGCCGGCAGAACCTCGCGCACGAACTCGGCCACTTTATTCATCTCGTCCTGCTGCTCCGACACCTCGGGCAAGCGGTAGCCATCGCCGGTCTTGATCGCGCGGATTTCATGCAGATCGCGGCTGACACTGGATTGGGTCGCGTGCAAACCCTTGGCGTTCAAGGCCTGGACGAGCGTTTTCTGGGTGCCCGCGGCCCCGCGTTGCAACAGTTCGCGCAGCACGTCGCGGCGCTGCATTTGTTCCCGGGTAGAAATTGGCATGACAGGCTACTCAAACATTCGCATAAATATGCGCATACAAATAACAACATGCGCATACAGTGTCAAGCACTCATTGCAAGGAATTAGCCGCGATCGCCCGGCCGGCCGCGACGTTTTTCAGAGTACACTGCGCCGCTGCAAATGCCGGGGGGAGACGAATGGCGGTGACGGAACCAGTGGAACTTGAGACCGGGGCGGGCGCGCCGCAAGGCAGTGTGATCTGGTTGCATGGCCTCGGTGCAGATGGCCACGATTTCGAACCAATCGTCGCCGAGTTACATTTGCCGGCCGAGCTCGGCCTGCGATTTGTTTTTCCGCACGCGCCGGTGCGGCTGGTGACGATTAATGGCGGCATGTCGATGCGCGCCTGGTACGACATACTGACGCTGGAGCGCGACGGCCTGAGTGACGCCGCCGGGATCCGTGCCAGCGCTGCGATTCTCGATGGCTTGATCGCGCGCGAAGTGCAACGCGGAATTGCCGCAGACAGGATCATTGTCGCCGGCTTTTCGCAAGGTGGCGCGATTGCGTTGCACGCGGGCCTGCGTTCGAAACAAAAACTGGCCGGTGTCATGGCGTTGTCGACCTATTTGCCGCTGAGCGAGACGTTCCAGCGCGAAGTAGTTGCCGCCGCGGATACCGGGCACACCGATGTGCCGATCTTCATGGCGCACGGCAGCCTGGACCCGGTGTTGCCGATGGCGCTGGGTCGCGACTCGGCGGACTTGCTAATCGCCAACGGGTTTCAGGTTGAGTGGCACGACTATTCGATGGCGCATTCGGTGTGCATGGAAGAGGTCAACGACATACGAGAGTGGCTATTGTCGGTTTACGCGCTCAAATGAAAATCGCGACTCGCCGGCGTTTTCGCCGGCCGGGTTGAAACGCCTCTCGGTCAGCGACCAACGGCCGTTGCGATCGGCCACGACCACGGTGGAGCAGCGCGTGCCGTACTCCGGCAAGACAATAAACGGTGCCGTGATGGCGTGTGCGGTCGCGAACGGCAGATGATCAGAGGCTACGTCGTGCGCGGATCCTTTCTCCCGATCCGCGAGCACGCGCAGCAACGCGGTTTCGTTTATCGAGTTGCTGGCCAGCAAGGCATTCAGGGCCCGCTTGCCGTGCTGAACTTTTTCCCAGGGTGTATCCAGAGTTGCGTTGCTCAAACCGTAAACACCGGCAGCGAGCTCGCGCGCCGGGCCATCCCGATTCGACAGGCTGGCCAGTGACTGTCCGTCCGACACCAGCAGGTTAAACCCTGCATAGCCATCGCCATCGATAGATTGCAGGTACTCCAGTGGCGCGACGTCGCCTTGCAGGTACTCGCTCACCAGGTGCCCGCGCGAGCGCTTGCCACTGCGGCTCGGCGCCGCATCGCGATGATTGGTGATCGCGGCAAATCTGCCGGACCGGTGCAGCCCGAGCCAGGTACCGCCGGCCTGCAAGTCGCGGCCGCCGACAACGTCCTGATCATCGGCCCACCATTCCGCCGGATGCGTCGGTCGTGCATGGAACTCGTCGCGATTCGCCGCGACCAGCAGGGGATACTCAGCGCTGCTCCGGAATGCAATCAGGATCAGGCACATGCTATTCGCCCTTGCTCAGCCAGTCGTCGACCAGCCGCCGCGCGATGGAGATACTGAGCGGCAATTTCGGAAATCCCGAGCGTAACTGCTTGCGCGTAAACCATTGCGCATCTTCGAGCTCGCCGTCGTTGAGTACGATAGTCCCGGAGTCTGCGATGGCGATGAAGCCAAGCATCAGTGAGGAGGGAAACGGCCAGGGTTGTGAACTGTGGTAACGGACGTCGCGAACGTGGATGTTGGTTTCTTCATAGGTCTCACGTCGCACCGCATCCTCGAGACTTTCGCCGGGTTCGACAAAACCCGCGATGGTTGAGTAGCGACCCTCGGGCCAACTGCTCTGCCGACCCAGCAGGCAGCGCTCACCATCGGTTACGAGCACGATGATCGCGGGGTCGACTCGCGGAAAAATCTCGCGCCGGCAGTTCTCGTGCATGCAGATACGGGAGTTGCCTGCCGCACCGGGCCGCGCAGACGACCCGCAAACGCCACAAAAAACCTGCGATGCATGCCACAACACCAATGCCCGGGCATGCGCGACGAGGTTGGCTTCATCGGCCGGCAGTACAGAGCCGAGAAAGCGCAGGTCGTGAAACTCGCCGAGTTCGCGAAATGGTGCGTCAAGCTTGCCATCGATGGCGAGGGCGAATGCCGGTCGATCGCGAAACAGCCCGAGAAAAATAAGTTCCTGGTCGTCGACCATCGCGCGCACATGTTGCCGCGATAGCAGGACGGTCTCGAGCGGGTCACCGCCGACTAGGCAGCGCTCGCCCCAGACGGGTACGAAACAGCAATGCTCACTGCGGAGGGCATCAGCGAGCCAGGCAGAATCCTTGCGGCGCTCGCCGATCCGGTCGACGAATGCACCGGCGAACACATTGTAATTTTCCACGCGAGCTCCCGGGCCACGCGCAGTCTACGCCTCCCGAGCGTCTATGTGCCAGCTGCGAGCTGCACAGCAGCGCGACGCGGCGCGTGCAATTCGATTTCGCAGGTGGGGCAGGTCCTGTGGTCGAGTGCGTAGGCGTCCTGTACGTAATAGGCGCTGCAGCCCGCGCATTCGGCAAGATACAACTCGTCGTTATAGGCGATGCTGTGGATCAGGTTCCAAACCCACTCGAAACTCAATGATGGCGCGTCGTGAATGAGCAGGTAGGTTTCGAAGGCACGACACAGGCGATGGCCGAATTCCACTCCTGGCCTGGGCCAGCAGGGCGAGACCTTGTTCCCGGTATCCAGGCGCAATAACAGGCCGCTGCAAAAAGGGGGATGTATGGACTTCAACGGACCCGAGCCCGCCGATCTCGTCGACGTGCGCTCCATCAATACCGCGTTTCTCGAGTTTCTCTGCGGGGCAGACGGCGACCCGCTGCGCTGTGAGCTGCCAGCCGCATTGCGACCCGTGGTCGCGGCCCTGACCGGGCGGCAGATAGAACGTCTGGCCGGTGTGCCGTTCCTGCTGCTGACCTTGAACGAGTCCGACGATACCTACTGGAGCCGCGTACGGGATGAGTTGCCCGTGGGCGATCTGTTTGCGGCGAGCCATAGCCCGAGCGATCCGCTCGGTCGAATTGTGGTTGCGGCCCTTGGGTTTCAGTGGCAACTGGCGCGCAAGAACCCGTACGCGGCGAGATTGATCAGTGGCGCATCTCTAAGCTGGTGTGAGCAACTGGCGTCGTGCACCTTGTTGCGGGTACTGCAATGTGCGGTCGAGTACCAGGGGCTCATCGCTCCACGCCAGGCTGCACACAAAGTACTCTGGGCTCGCCTGCTGGGAGCCGGATTGAGCTCTGCGGAAGACCTGCGTCGTGCGGCGCACCTGTCGGCGCTGCAGATCGTTTTGTCCCCGGTCATCTCGATGTCGGAACGGCGCTGGCGTTCTGCCGCCTGCTATACGTCAGTGCCGGTACTGGAGGTTCACGGCCGACGCAACGTGAGCGAGGACGACTAGGCGAACTAGTGAGACGGCCGGCGTTCCGCGTGGGTACAATACGCGGCCCTATGACCGCACTCGTCATCAAAAACCTTATGAAGACCTACGCCAACGGCAATGTCGCGCTGCAGGGCGTCGATCTCGTTGTCGAGGCCGGCGACTTCCATGCGTTGCTGGGCCCGAATGGCGCCGGCAAGACCACTGCAATCGGCATTGTTACTTCGCTGGTGAACAAGAGCGGCGGCGATGTCGAAGTATTTGGTCACAATATCGACACCGACCTCGAAGCCGCGAAATCCTGCATCGGGCTGGTACCGCAGGAGATCAATCTGAATCTCTGGGACAGCGTCCAGAACATCGTGCTGAATCAGGCCGGCTACTACGGCTTGCCGCGGCGCCTCGCACAGCAACGTACCGAGAAATACCTGCAGGCGATGCGTCTTTGGGATCGGCGCAAGCAAGCTGCCCGCAGTCTGTCGGGCGGCATGAAGCGCCGGTTGATGATTGCCCGGGCGCTCGTGCACGAACCGAAGTTGCTGATCCTGGATGAGCCGACCGCCGGAGTCGACATCGAGATACGGCGCTCGATGTGGGACTACCTGCGCGAAATCAATGCGGCGGGCACAACGATCATACTGACGACACATAATCTCGAGGAGGCCGAGTCACTTTGCCGTCATGTTGCGATCATCGATGAGGGTGCGATCATCGAAGACGCGCCCATGAAAACGGTCCTGCGTAAGTTGCAGCGCGAAGTGTTCGTGCTCAGCCTCGAAGAACCAATCACCGTAGCGCCAACGCTGGACGGCTTCGAGACCAAGCTGCTCGATAGCCTGGAACTCGAAGTGGCCAAAGGCCCGGCGCACAATCTTAATGAACTGTTTGCGCAACTGGCGCGGTGCAACATCAGGGTGCTTAGTTTGCGCAACAAGGCCAATCGCCTTGAGGAATTATTCCTGCGCCTGGTCGAGAACAAAGATGCGAATCCGCAAGGGACGGCGGCGCCATGAACCTCTCGCTCAACCTGATCGCCATGCAGACGATCGTGCGCAAAGAGGTCGTGCGTGTGCTGCGCATCTGGGTGCAAACCATCGTGCCGCCGGCGATAACGATGACGTTGTACTTTATTATTTTCGGCAACCTGATCGGCGACCGCATCGGCACCATGGACGGCTTCGACTACATGCAATACATCGCGCCTGGCCTGATCATGATGTCAGTCATCACCAATTCCTATGGCAATGTCGTCTCTTCCTTCTTTGCGGCGAAGTTCGGCCGCCATGTTGAAGAGATGCTGATCTCGCCGATGGCTAACGCAAGCATTGTCATAGGCCACGTTGCCGGCGGCGTCCTGCGTGGCATCCTGGTCGGTACCCTGGTTACTGTCATCGCACTTTTCTTTACGGATCTCCGGGTCGAACACCCGTTGGTCACGATTTCAGTGTTACTGCTTTCGTCGATCGTGTTTTCATTAACCGGGTTCATCAATGCCGTTTTTGCACGCAAGTTTGACGATATTTCGATCATCCCGACGTTCGTCCTGACGCCGCTGACCTACCTGGGAGGCGTGTTTTATTCGATTTCGCTGTTGCCGGAATTCTGGCAGACACTGTCCCTGGCCAACCCAATTCTGTACATGGTCAACGCCTTTCGTTACGGCATTCTTGGCAAGGCGGATATCAGCATCGCAGTGGCGTACGGCATCCTGATCTTCTTCAGCGTGCTGCTGTTCACTGTTTGCCTGGCACTGATGCGACGCGGCATCGGTATTCGCGAGTAGGTACAAATTCCATGTGTGGCCGTTTTGCCTTCTATTCACCGAGCGAAGCCACAGCAGCATTGTTTGGTGTCGCTACCTCCACTGCAGTAGTGCCGCACTACAACATTGCCCCGTCGCAATACATCGCGGCGATACGCAATGCCTCGGACGCGGGTCGCGAGCTTGTGATGTTGCGCTGGGGGCTGCTGCCGTTCTGGGCCAAAGATCCGGGCATCGGCAATCGCATGATCAACGCACGCATGGAAACGGTGGCCGAGAAGCCATCGTTTCGAGCGGCGTACCGGCAACGACGCTGCCTCGTGCTGGCCGATGGATTTTACGAGTGGAAGCAGGATGACGGTGGCAAGACACCGTACTTCGTATCACTGGCAAATGGAACGCCGTTTGCATTTGCGGCCCTGTGGGAAAACTGGCAGGCCAGGGACTCTGACGAAAACGTACAAAGCACGGCATTGATCACGACTGCCGCAAACGACTTCATGGCCGCGGTACATCACCGCATGCCGATTATCCTGCAACCGGATACGGCTGATCGCTGGCTGGCCGGCGACAATGCGGTGCTGGCCGATGTGTCCGGCAATAGTCCCGAGCTGCGGGCCTGGCCCGTCAATCGACGCGTCAACAATGCGCGTAACGACGATGCAGATCTGACTACGCGGCAGGATTCGACGGGGCAAGACTCGCAGCACTAACCCAGGGTTGCGTTGCAACAACGAGCGTACCGGGCCCGCCGTGCACACCTATTGCGGTGCCCAGCTCGGCCATGGACAGGCGCTGCATATCCGGCACTTCGGCGCGCAGCACCTGTTCGATCGTGGCGGCCTCATCGGCGCTGATGGCATGGCCGATTGCGACCAGCGTCGGGCCCGTGCTGCGAATCTGTTTCGCGACATGCCGGGCGAATCGTGTCGGGATGTTACGTCGACCGAACAGGCAGGCGCTCAGGACGAGCTTGCCGGCAGGCGACGTGCGGATCACGGGGGTCATGCGCAGGCCGTCAGCGAGCATTTTGACCCAGCGCGGAATTCTGCCGCCACGCACCGCATAACCCAGGTTGTTGAGTACAGCATAGGTATGCGTTGCCGGAATTTGTGCAGCGACTGCGGCAAGCGTCCTCTCCGCCGACAATCCGGCTGTCGCACACTCGGCCGCAAATACCGCCAGCAGTCCCTGACCGATTGAGGCATTCAGTGAATCAATTACATGTACCTTGCCATGAGCGTCGGTCCGACCGGCCGCAGAACGGGCCACTTCGCAGGTGCCGCTGGCAGCGCTGGTCAGGTTGATCGAAATGACATCGGCGTAATGACTCGCGAGATACTGGAAATGGCGCCGAAAATCGCCGGCTGCCGGTTGCGAAGTTGTCGGCTGATGCACACCGCGCGCCAATTCGGCATAAAACTCCGAGGTACTGATACTGACCTTATCAAGATAGCCGCGGTCGCCGAACTGGATGCGGCACGGCACCACGTGAATATCGAGTCGTTCCATGTCGGCGTCGCATATGTCGGCTGCCGAGTCGGTAATGACGGCAAACTTCGGCGCATCGTGTGTTGCGGACCGTTGGCTGGCGTGTTGTTGACGATGCAGGTCATCGGCTTTCTCGCCGCTCACTACGCCAAAGCGGCGCGCCGTATCGAATACCTGTTGTGCATCATTGACATGAATGTGGACTTTGGCCTTGCGCACGGATCCCGCGAGCACCAGCGATGCGCCGAGGCTGGCCATGGCCTGGCGCAGCTTGCGCCGATCAATGTCAGCAGCGGACACAATGCATTCCGTGCAGTAGCGGTAAGTATGGTCATCAGCATCGTATGCCGGCATCGCCATGTCGTCGGCGGACAGCAGTACCGACATGTCGGGTTGCTCCCGGACCTTGCCGTGCACGATGAAATCGCACATCCCGGTAATCAAATCGACGAAGCCTCTGGCGCCGGCATCAACGACGCCCGCCCTGCGCAATGCATCCAGTTGTCCCGTGGTGTCTGCCAGTGCTCGCGTGACCTCGGGCAGCGCGGCAGCAAACAGGGTGCCGAAGTCGATCTGTTCGGAGCTGGCGACATGTTTTTCAATGGCGCCCGCAAATGTCGCGATCACCGACAGGATCGTACCTTCTTCGGGATTCGACATGGCGTCGTTCGAGTAGTCGCTGCCGGCGCGCACGGCCTTGCTGAAAGTTGCCGGCGTAAATCGTGTCAGGTTGCCGGCGGAGTCACTGACACCCTGAAAGAACTGCGCCATGATGGCGCCGGAATTGCCCCGCGAGCCGTCGAGCAGGGCATCGGCAGTCGCGGCCAGCATCGCGCCGAGGTGCTTCTCGCCAGGTTTCTGCAGGATGCCCAGCGCGGCGCCCAGTGACAGGCTCAGGTTTGTTCCGGTATCTCCGTCCGCGACCGGAAAGACATTGATTTTATTGAGAAAAATCTGATCGTCGATGACGCAATGGATGCCGCAAATCAGTGCCTGGCACAGCGTCTCTCCGTCCAGATGTGTGTCGATGGAGTGATCCAAAGTTTTTACCCGGGGGTGGCGTTATTCGCGTGGCAACAGAAACGCCTGTCCCTGATCTTCAAGGATGACGCCGTCGGGCGTGATCTCGCTGACCTGCGGCCCGGCTGCGAGGCGCTCACCTTCGCGATACTTGCTCATATTGATGAACACAAAGCGTTCCGCCGGGTTGTCACTGAAGACGTGAATATCGAGGTGCAATTCGGGCAGGCTGATGGAGCCGTTGAGACGCAACTGATCAAGCGTTGGTGCACGCGACGTCGAAGCGGGCGCGTCGATCACCTGCGGGACGGATTGCGGTACAGCTTGCGGTAAATCCTGTGAAACCTGGCTGACCGGCGGCCTCTCGACAACCGCATTCGCAACCCGCTCTTCGAAGCTCTGCGTGGCCTTAGCCGTAGGCGGCGGTGCGACCACGGTAGCTGCGACATCTGCCGGCGCTGCAGTTACTGCCGTTGTCGGACTGGCCGGACTGTCGCCGCGCTTCATCAGGATGCCGACCAATACGGCAACATTGATGAGCAGCAGTGCTGCCAGGAGCCAGAGCCAACGCAATGGACTGGCCTCTCCTGTGCTGCTGGGCACGCTTGAGAATTCGCTGACGCTCTGTTCCTGGCGTTCGGTTTCAGATTTCTTCAGGGCGTCGAGTATGAACGACATGGTTTACTCCTGCGCGGTCTGCGGCGCGCTGAGCCGTGGCGTGTCAGCGGGTGCAAGCAGTGTGTTGACAACAATCTGCGTTTGTTGCCCGGCCAGACCATCAACGTCGAGTCGCTGATCGCGTTGAAATTCGCGTACGCGTTGCTGCAGTTCCTGGTCATACGTGTCGGAGCTGAGCGGCTCGGCGCGGTAGCGCGGGTCTATCGCGGCAAGGCTTGCTCGCAGCCAGACGACGTTGTCGTCGCGAATACCGGGAATTAATGAAACCGCGACGCCATTCGGTGGCCGCCACAACAACAGG
Organism: Pseudomonadota bacterium; assembly: GCA_027618995.1. GTDB lineage: Bacteria > Pseudomonadota > Gammaproteobacteria > Steroidobacterales > Woeseiaceae > UBA1847. The sequence goes on from JAQCGO010000013.1 coordinate 39,855, forward strand.
TAGTTGCCGTACCACATCTCGGCCACCGCAGCGCCGGGGTGGCTGACGGCTACGCCGCCGATCGATAACTGTGCCTGGTCCGCAGCAATTGACGTCAGCACGACATGATGTGGATGGCCCGAGTTGTCGACGAGCTCGAGGACCGCGGGGTGATCTAATTGTCGCAGCCCTAGCCATGAGCTGCGGTTTCGCAGGCAGCTGTAGCCGAGGGTTATCGCATAGTTGCACGCCGGCATCGTCGTCGTTGGATCGATGCCCCAGATCGCGAACAGTTCCGCCAGTGCGGCTTCCTCGGTGCTCAGTTGTTCTGCGATTGCGAGTTGATCAGCCAGCGTCACGTAGGGCTCGGCGATAGCTTCCGCGGTTTCGACAGGCTCCGCCGCAACAGGCTCTGCTGCTACAGCTGCCGCGGGCTGCATTTGCTTTTCTGGTGCCGGTCCCCGGTCAGACAGCGACCAGAATCCCGTCGCAAGCACCAGCAGGGCTGCGGCGCCGACGGCGGGCACGATCCAGCGGCGGCCTTGTTTCAGGTTCGGCTCGCCGCTGATTTCCATCGCGGCGCGCCGCACGAGTCGCGCGTTAACCACGCGTTTGCCCTGGCTGTAAGCGCCGAGCAGGGCGCGATCGCAAATGACATTGATCAATCGCGGTATGCCTTTCGACAAGCGGAATACGGTGCGCTTTGCGCCCGGGTCGAATACCTCACCCAGTGCGCCGGCGACCTGCAGGCGATGTTCGATGTACTGGCTGGTTTCCTCGCGGCTCAGCGGTTCCAGGTGATAGCGACCCGTGATGCGTTGTGCCAGCTGGCGCAAATCGTTGCGCGCCAGCAGCTCGCGTAATTCGGGCTGGCCGATCAGGATGATCTGCAACAGCTTCTGTTTCGACGTCTCAAGATTGGTCAGGAGGCGCACTTCTTCGAGCACATCGGGCGCGAGATTTTGTGCTTCATCGACGACCAGAATGGTGCGCCGACCCGCGGCGTGCGCGGCGAGCAAATGGCGGTTCAGGGCATCGATCAGTGCCTTGATACTGTCGCGTGGCTGCGGCACCGCAACGCCGAGTTCCTCGCAAATCGATTCAAGAAATTCGTGCGCGGACAATTGCGGATTCAACACGACTGCAACGTTGGCGTTGCCCGGCATGCGATTCAGTAGCAGGGTTCGACACAAGGTCGTCTTGCCGGTGCCGACTTCGCCGGTCAGCTGGATGAAACCGCCGCTTTCGGTAACGCCGTACACCAGGTGTGCCAGCGCCTCGCCGTGGCGCGCACTCATGAATAAATAGCGCGGATCCGGCGTTATCGAGAACGGCTTTTCATTGAGCCCGAAAAAACTGCTGTACATGATTACCAGAGTCTAACCTAATCAGGACCGGTTCAAAGTTCGGGCCCGACCCATTGAAGCCGAACCGAAGCGCTCCTGGATCCTGTCGACGGTTGCGTCAACGCCGTTCAGCGCGACGTCCTCGGTGGTTGCGAACAGGTCGCGCTGATCGGCCGGTGACAGCTTGCTGCCGCCGACGCCAAGCAGCCGGATTCGGGTTCCTGGATTGGCTTCGAGCCAGACCGCCAGAAGATCGCGCGCAATGCCGAATATCTGCTCGGTATTGTTGCTCGGTGGTTGCAGGCTTTTTTGTCGTGTAAAGGTCTGAAAATCCGCCTGGCGTATCTTGACCTGGACCGTGCCGGCCTGGAGTTGTGCTTTGCGCAAGCGCCGCGTTGTCGTTTCGGCTAGGGCGAGCAGTTCGCGTTCCATGTCACGCCTGTCGCAGAGATCGACATCGAACGTTTCCTCGGCGCTGATCGATTTTTCCTCGCGATCCGCGACGACCGGGCGATTATCGATGCCGGCAGCCCGTTCGCGCGTGCGCTGCGTGTACCGGCCGAAGATCGGCTCCAGAGTTGTCCCTGGTGCCAGCCGCAATTCGGCCACGGTGCGGATGTTCACGGCGTGCAGTCGAGCCAGCGTCTGGCGGCCGATACCGGGAATAACGGATGCCGGCAGTGGATCGAGCACGCGCTGGAGATTCTCGGCGGTGACCACAGCCATGCCATTCGGCTTGTCGAGAGCTGACGCGATCTTCGCCACCAGCTTGTTCTCGGCAACGCCAACGGAAGCGGTCAGCCCGGTCTGCTCGAGAATGCGCTGTTTGATGCTGCGTGCAATATTTTCCGCCGCGCCATGCAATGCACGACTTGCGGTTACGTCGAGAAACGCCTCGTCGAGCGACAGCCCTTCGACCAGCGGCGTGTATTCGTGAAATATCTCGAAAATCTGCGTCGAGACCGCTTTGTAATGTGACATGCGCGGTGCGACCCGAACCAGCTGTGGACAACGCCGCCGAGCTTCACTCATCGGCATGGCGGAGCGCACGCCGAAACGCCGCACTTCGTAACTTGCGGCCGCAACCACACCGCGATTGTCGCCGCCCACGACGACCGGCTTGCCACGTAATTCCGGGTTGTCGCGCTGCTCGACGGAGGCGTAAAAAGCATCCATGTCGACATGCAGGATTGCGCGCGGTGCACTCACGACCGTGTGGCCTAGTTGTCGCGCTCGACGATGAAGCGCGCCAGCCAGCGTAATGAAGCAGCCGCTTCGCCAAAATCGTCGAGTCGTTGCAGGGCGCCGTGTAACAGCTCGTCGCAACGTCGCCGGGCCTGTTCAAGGTCCAGCAGCCCCGGGTATGTCGCTTTCCCCAGTCGTTCGTCGGCACCGGCCTGCTTGCCAATGACGTCGGTGTCGCCTTCGACATCGAGGATGTCGTCCCTGATCTGGAATGCGATACCAATCGTTCGGCCGAACGCACCGATCGCCGCCAATTGCGCTTGTGGAATGGATTCTGCGAGCAGCGCCGGCGCAACGACGGCGGCATGAATCAACGCACCCGTTTTCATCGCGTACATATGCTCGATGGCCTCGGCCGTTAACGAGCGTCCCTCGGCCATCAGGTCGAGCGATTGTCCGCCTGTCATGCCGATCGAACCACAGGCATCGGCAACAAGCCGCAACAGTCGAATACGCAGCTCTGCCTTCGTGTCGGGCATGTCCACGAGCACACCGAATGCCAGTGGCTGCAACGCATCGGCGGCGAGTATCGCGGTGGCTTCGTCGTACTTGCGATGCAGCGTCGGTTTACCACGTCGCAGATCATCATTGTCCATGGCGGGCAGGTCGTCATGCACGAGGGAGAATGCATGTAGCAGTTCGATCGCTGCGGCCGGCGCGTCGAGGATATGCTCTTCGATCTGCAGGCATTCGCCGGCGGCGTAAACCAGCAGCGGCCGGACGCGCTTGCCGCCATTGAAGACCGCATAACGCATCGCTTCGTGCAACATTCGTGGCGCTTGCGTAACCGGCGGCAACACAGCGTCCAGTTTTTGAGCAACACGTTCGTTGTAGTGCGCGATCCGGTTCTCAAAGGCGACTGGCAAAGCTTCCTCCGCTGGGCGTTGTTGTGCCATTTATTCGGCCGTGTAGCGTACACCGATTTGCGCCACCTTGCGCGCGGGGGCTGGGCTATAATTCGCGTCCCGTCACTGCCTGAAGTCTTTAGCCTATGCGGGCAACTGCCATAGCCCAGCCAAACATTGCCGTCGTCAAGTACTGGGGCAAGCGCGACCTTGCACGCAACCTGCCCGCGGTGGGCTCGATTTCGATCACGTTGTCGACGCTGTACACAGAGATGCAGGTCGAGATCGAGACCGGGCTCGTTGACGATGCACTGCTGGTGAACGGTGCGGAGAATCGTACCTTGCTGGCACGCGTCTCGAACTGCCTCAACATCGTTGCTGGTACGGATCGTCCCGCTGTGCGGGTCAGCAGCAGGAGTAATTTCCCCATCGCGGCCGGCCTTGCGTCGTCTGCGTCGGCATTTGCCGCACTCGTCGTCGCTGCCGACGCGGTATTTGCTTTGTCATTGCCGCGAGCGCAGCTGGCGAGCCTGGCCGGCCGTGCGTCGGGATCCGCAGCAAGATCGCTGCTGGGTGGTTTTGTTGAGCTCGAAAATGACGCAAACGACATCAGCGTGACGAACTTGTTGGGCGCTACAGATTGGCCGCTCGAGATCGTAGTCGCGATAACAGCGCCGGGCCCGAAACCCGTGAGCTCCGGCGATGCGATGGAAATCAGCCGCCGGACATCGCCATTTTACGATCTCTGGATTGAACAACAGGCGGGTGACCTGGCCGAAGCACGTGCCGCGATCGAGCAGCGTGATTTGCAGCGGCTTGGTGCAATTGCCGAACACAACTGCCTGAAAATGCACTCGGTCATGTTGGGTTCGCGGCCGCCGATGATTTACTGGAATAGTGCAACCGTTGCCTGCATGCAAACAATTCGCGAGCTGCAGGCCAGCGGGGTTAACGTGTTCTTCACCATCGATGCGGGACCCCAACTCAAGGCAATATGCGCGGCCACCGACGCAGCGACCGTTCGTGCTGCGCTGGCGGCAACTGACGGTGTCGTGGAGGTCATGCAGAGCGGCGTCGGCGAAGGTGCGCGGTTGCTCAGCACATGACAAACTCATGAGCAGCATCCAGACCAGTGCGCCGGGCAAGGTCATTGTCGCGGGCGAGTACGCCGTGCTCGATGGCGCGCCAGCGATCTGCATGGCAGTGGACCGCCGCGCTTACGTGACAGTTACTGAGTGCGACGCCGAATGTCACAGCGTCCTTGCGCCGGGCTACTCGCAAACGTCGGGTCGCTTCAATGCGCACCATCATGGGCTCGAGTGGCTGGACGGCGCGTCCGGTTTCCCGTTGCTGACCGCCGTCTGGCAGGAACTTGCCGCCAAGCCCAGGCGTCAATTGTCGATCGTCCTTGATACCAATGAGTTCAGTGATGCCCGAGCCGGGATCAAGCTGGGCATCGGATCGAGTGCCGCGTTGACGGTCGCGCTGGTGGCAGCCCTGGACATGGCTCTCGGCGGCGGACGCAGCGTTGATCGCATCGCCGCCGCAGCGCATCGCCGATTACAAAACGGTGCGGGCAGCGGCGCCGATATAGCCTGCAGCCTGCGGGGCGGGGTTATTGTCTATCGCATGGGCGACACGACGCAGACGGCATTGCGCTGGCCCGCGGATCTGCACTATGCCTTGCTCTGGAGCGGAGTCAGCGCGAATACGACGGCACAACTCGGCAAACTGGCGGCGGTTGCGGCCGATGTTTCGCGTACAGAACTGGGTACTGCGGCCAGCGCCGTAGCAGCTGCGTGGTCAGGTGGCCAGGTGACGGCCATTATCAGTGCGTTGCGTCGTTATGCGGCCGCGCTGCGACGCTTTGATGACGAACACGGACTGGGTATCTACGACGCGGGTCACGCCGGATTGGCCACCGTAGCGGAATCGTGCGGCGTATTGTACAAGCCCTGTGGCGCCGGCGGCGGCGACCTCGGCATCGCTGTCGCGGATGAGATCACGGCGATCGACGCATTCGTCGCATTGGTCCGCGATCATGGCTTCAGGCAGATGCCCATGGCGATCGAAGCGAGCGGCTTGCGCTGCGAAGGAGCGGCGCCGTGAAGGACTCACGCATCAGCGGCCTGCACAGGCTGCCGATCAACGAGCGGATCGAGGTGCTGCAGTCGCGTGGCTGGCTGTCGGCGGACGATGTGCAGATGCTGAAGAACGGGTGGCATGTCCTGCTGCCGCCTGCCGCGGACCGGATGGTCGAGAATGTGCTGGCGACGTTCGGCCTGCCGCTCGCCATCGCACCCAATTTCGTGGTTAACGGCCGCGCCAGCATCGTACCGATGGTCGTCGAAGAACCGTCGATCGTCGCCGGCGTCAGTGCCGCGGCCAAGCTGGCTTTGCCGGACGGGTTCATTGCGGAGTTTGAAGCGGCCTTGCTCGCCGGGCAGATTCACGTCACGGGCGTCGCGGATTGCGCAGCCGCAATCAACGCACTGCAGGGTTGCCGTGAAGAAATTATTGCGCGTGCCAACGCTGTGCATCCGGGCCTGGTGCGGCATGGCGGCGGGGCGCGCGACATCGAAGTTCGCACGCTGCATCTGGCGAACGGAGAAACCGTTGTCGTGCTACACATCCTGGTCGCGACCGGTGATGCGATGGGCGCCAATATTGTGAATACGATGTGTGAATCGCTGGCCCCACGTATCGGCGAGATCTGTGGTGGTGATGTCGCGCTGCGCATCCTGTCGAACCTGGCGGACCGATCGCTCGTGAAAGCCCGGGTCCGATATCGTCTTGCCGCGTTGGCGACATCCGGCTATGCCGCCGAGCTGGTGCGCGACCGGATTATCATGGCCAGCGACATCGCGGGCGCCGATCCCTACCGGGCGGCGACGCATAACAAAGGCATTATGAATGGTATCGATGCGCTCGCTGTCGCGACGGGCAACGACTGGCGTTCGATCGAAGCGGGCGCACACGCGTTTGCGGCGCAGTCCGGGCGCTACCTGCCACTCGCAAGCTGGAGCAAGGCGGCGAACGGCGATTTATGCGGTGAGCTTTGCATGCCATTGCGTGCCGCAATCGTCGGCGGTACCGCGGCCCTGAATCCGGCGGCGACGCTCGCGCTTCGCATGACCGGGGTTCGTTCTGCGCAGGAACTGAGTGAGCTGATGGCGGCGGTCGGCCTGGCGCAGAATTTCGCCGCGATCAAGGCGCTCGCGACGAGTGGCATCCAGGATGGCCATATGAAATTGCACGCGCGGCACAAGTCATCCGCAGCGAAAGTGCGTGCAGCGCTGTCGAATCCGCAGGGTCACGCCGCCGGCAAGGTGATTCTGCTCGGCGAGCACGGCGTCGTTTATAGCAAGCATGCACTTGCGTTACCGATCCACAATGCGGTTACCGTGAACGTGATTCCCGCAACGCCTGATCTCGATCCGTTTTATCGCGGCATACTGCAGTGCGTGCGCGAGGAACTGGCACTTCAGGGTGACGAGTTCGGCGTTGATGTCCGCTGCAATTTGCCGCCGGGTATGGGGCTGGGTTCATCGGCTGCTATCGCCGTCGCGATTATCCGGGCTGTCAGCAAGGCGCGAAAACTCAATCTGGATGACGCGCGCGTGAACAGCATCGCCCTGAGTTGCGAAAAGCTGGCACACGGAGCGCCGTCGGGCATCGACAATACAATCGCGACGTATGCGGTGCCGATGTTGTTCAACAACACCAACGGCCTGCAGTTTGACGAGCTGCAACTGTCGGAGACACCGCCAGTCGTGATTGCGCTGAGCAGTCAGCCGGGGGCGACACACGCGCAGGTGGCCGCTGTTGCTGCCCGCCGCGCGCGACAGGCACAACACTATGCGGCTGTTTTCGACGCAATGGATGATCTCAGTGTGGCCGGTGCCGCTGCTCTGCAGCGTGCGGACTATGCCGAGCTGGGCGCGTTGATGAATATCTGCCATGGCCTGCTGAATGCGATCGAGGTATCCACGCCCGAAATTGAAAACCTGGTGAGCATGGCGCGGTCCGCAGGTGCCACAGGGGCGAAGCTGACCGGCGCCGGCGGTGGTGGCGCTTTACTCATACTGTGCCCGGGTGCGGAAGACGCCGTAACGGCCGCATTGACGGCAGTGGGCATTACGACCCTGTCATTGGCGAGCAAGGAAGCCTGAATGGACAACGCAAATCGCATAGTGTCATCGGAGGCAGAACAGCTGGTTCTCGTCGATGCGGATGACCGGGAGACCGGCTTTCTTTCCAAGGCCGAGTGTCATGACGGCGCGGGGCTGCTGCATCGCGCGTTCTCAGTATTCCTGTTTAACGCAGCCGGCGAACTGCTGCTGCAGCAACGCAACCCGTCGAAACGTCTCTGGCCGGGGTTCTGGTCGAACAGCTGTTGCAGCCATCCGCGGCGCGGTGAATCAATGCCGCTCGCGACGAGTCGTCGCCTGCGTGATGAGCTCAACATCGAAACGACGCTGGAATTCATTTACAAGTTCAGCTACCAGGCGGAGTTTGGTGATCTCGGGTCCGAACATGAGTTGTGCCATGTCTATCTCGGCAGGGTCGAGGGACCGGTCATCGCAAATGAGCACGAAATCGCGGCATTGCGCTACGTCGCCGCCAGCACGTTGGCGCACGAGTTCGAGCATGCGCCGCAGCAGTTTACGCCCTGGTTCAAGCTCGAATGGGAACGGCTTACAGGCGAGCATCGCGACCTGCTGTCACGCTACTCTGATTTGGCGTGAATCCGGCCTAGCCGACGTAGCGGTAATATTCGATGCCGAGATCGCTGAAGTTGCGCTCGACGGCCATGCCTACGTGATCAATGATGAATTCGTTTCTTGGCAGGTAGTCCAGTCCCTGCGGCTGCCTGCCATCGTGTAACGCCGCGTACTGTTCGAAACTAAGATCGATGGCGTGGTTCATGATCCCGCTGAAACCAATGGCCCTGGTCGCTTCGCGCCAACGCTCGGCAACAAAAAACGGAATCACTTCCGCGGCATCGCCGCTGCCGTAACCCAATGTGAGCACTTCCTGGTCCGGTTGCAGAATATCCTCATCGAGCGCCTGCTCGAAGCCAGCGGCCAGCCAGGCGGGCAGCGCCGCGGTGTAAAGATTGCCCAGGTCGAGCATCGTGTCGCTGCCGAGTGCGAGCTTGTCGAGGATTTCGGTGCGATAATGCCGCGACGCGCGAAAGACGCGTAGTGCGGCCATCGTCAACGGATAAATTTCGTAGTCCAGCCGCTCCGGTGACGCAAGCGTCGACACTTTGGGCTGGCTCATCATTTCCGTGCGCAACCGTTCCGGTTCGATACCTGCTTCATAACAATACGATGCGAGTTCGGCGCGACTTTCGGCATTGCCCTGGCTCAGCGCGAACAGATAGGCGACGGCCCAGCCGGTTTCCGGCATGCGCCGGTAAGGTCGGTGCATGAACACCGTCCGGAGCGAGCGCATGTAGTCGATTGCTACCAGCTTGCGCTTGCGGTACATGTCATTCAGGGCCTGCAGGGTTTCGTCGATGTAGCAGGTCGTCGAGTATTTGCCGTTGAATATCGGGAAGTCCTGTACCTGGTGCGTTTCCGATCGGTCCTGACTGCAGAAGCGCAACATTGGTTTGCGAAAATCCATGACGCGATAATCGGATGCCGAACCTGAGCCGGGCAGATCGACCACAACGAGTTTCGGATCTTCCTCGAGCAACATCGCGACGGCGCCGGCGCCCTGCGTCGGTTCACCACTGCTGCCGCGTGCGTACTCGGCGATATCGGCACAAACGACAATCGCCTGCCCGCCCACACCATCGAGAGCCAGCTGGCGGATCGCGCCTTTCATGGCATACACGCCGCCAAGACAGGCATGCTTGAACTCGGGGACCTCGCAACTCCGGGCGATCGGCGGTTTGCCGCGCGCGTCCAGGGCCTGATCCACCATCCCTTTGACGATAATGGCGCCGGCCGAGTTATCGGTGCTCGATTCTGTGCCCAGGCCGAGGAACTTGATACGGGTCGGATCGATGTCGTACTGATCGATCAGCCGTATGACCGCGGTTGCGGCCATGGTGTAGACACTGTGCTCCGGGCCGCGAACCCGGAAGCTGCGGCCAACAACTTCGCGCACCTTGGGCCAGTGGTCGCCGGTCCACGCGCACCAGTCCTCGAGCCACACGCGATACGGCGGTACATAGGCGGCAAGGCCGCTGATGCCGATACGTCTGTTAGGGGAGCTTGGGTTCATGGGTGCTGGTTCCTTGGCCCGGCGATTTTAGAGGTCCGGCCAGCCCGTAACAACTACCTATTCGACAATGATGCTGATTACGGTCGACATTACCGGCGGCTCATGCGGTATATGCAGGTGGTCGCCGAGCAATAATTGCAGCGCGTGCTCGCCCGGGGCAAGGTTCAATGTGGCGACCGAGCTGCCATCGCCGAAGTGAATATGCTTTTCATCTTTGGGAATGGGCAGGCCGAGATCGGGCAGGCCCGTATCCACGAGCAGGTGGTGGTGGCCCGAATTCGCGTCATTCACGCCTGCGGCGACCACCTGCATGCCTTCGAGGCCAAATTCGACCTGCAGCGGGCTGCTGACCGTACTGCCATCGGCAGGACTGATGAAGAACACCGTCGCACCGGCTGGTGAAGCAATGCGCGGCAGCGCAGTGACCGGTGCTGCGATCGCAGGCGCCGCAGTGATGGGAGCTTCCGTGGGTCGTTCGCTGCAGCCAGGCAGAACAAACAGTGCGGCTATGGTCAGGCTGCTGGCAAGATATCTGGTCATCATTGAAGTGTCCTCTGACTGTGGGTTAAATCGAGAATGCCGATATAAGAAATGTCGTCGCTATTATGATCGAAAAACCCGTGATGTAAGCGAAAGCCAATACCGTAAATTTCAGGAATGTCACGAACCGTCCCTGCCCGTAAACCCGGCGCATGGCGACAAATATGTAAGCCGGAATGTACAACGAGGCCGCCACAACCGCGATCGTCGTCGCAACGTCCGGTATGTGCAGCAGCGTCGCCAGTCGGAGCAGCAGAATCAGCAGCGTCAACAGCAGGAAATCGAACGCATGAAAATGCACGAAGAACAGCAGGTGCTCAACATAGTATCGGCGTGACAGCGGGTACAGCGCCTTCAACACGAGAGCCATGAGCGGTAACAGTACAATCAATGCGATCGGTGTGTTGTCGAGCACCTTGGCGATCAAGTTCTTGCCTTTGTCGGCGGCAATTTGTTCGCAGACCTGCGTCAAACGCTCAACGCTGAGCCGGCGCGCCAGGAACTCCGGCAGTTCTGCAATGCCCTCCGCCTCGATGTCGCAGTCCTCGTCGAGTTCTTCGCCGCTGTCGCCGTCAATTGCGATAAACACGCCCGGTTGATCATCCTCAGCATCGTCGGCTGTCGTTGCGTCGCCGGCGGCCAATTCTGCGGGCGGCTCGAAGAACACGCTGAACTCCTCATGCGGATCAAAAAACGCCACCACAAAGAAAATCAGGCTTGTGACCAGATACATGCGAAACGGGGGGCATGTACCGGGCGCGCCAACCCTGCAGGTAGTCGTGCGTCAGACGGCCGGGCCGCGATAGCAACGGTACGACGGTTCGCCAAAGTCTTGAGTCAAGTTCGAACAGGTCGCCAAACGCGTCGCGGATAAGTTCCCAGAGACTGATCAGGCGGCTGCCTGAGCGTTGCCCGCAGTGACCGCAGTACTGGCCACGCAGGTGGCTGCCACAGTTAAGACAGACGGGTTGCTCGCTAAGCGGCCGGTCGTGCGCCAGGTCCTCGCGTAGAAGGCGCGCATGCACCTGACCATTCGCGCCGAAGCGCGCAGCAACAGTGGAATCGATAAGGTCGCCCGTGCCTTCGAGGAATTTATCCAGTACGTCGTCATTCGCGAGCTGGTACTGGCAGACGCGACCCGCACGCCCGGCATCGTAGTCCGCAATGACAATCACGTGGCAGGCGACGACGTCGGCTGTTTGCCGCGTTGCACGCACATGCTCATCGAGCCACTGGTCGCAGGCCGCAACATCGTCGCGCCCTACGAAGAGTGTTACTTCATAGACCGGTCCCGCTCGTGTTGACATCGTTCATCGCCTGGTTATTGTCTTTTTCTCTCGCGCCACTTTCTCCATGCCAGTCACATTTTTCATGCTCGTGCGAGCCAGTTCCTCAGGCGAAAAATCGTCAACGGCGAGCAGGCTCCGCACTTTTTCATGGAAGTTCCGCAGCTCCTGGGCTTCGCTCGAATCGATGATTCCGGCCTGCTCGGCCAGCGAAATCTGTTCGCCCAGGTATTCAGCTCTGATCGAACCGTCCTTCTGCGCCTGGCGCAGCCGCTTTTCAAGCGGCGCAAGCTGCTCTGATAGTAACAACGCCTCCTGCAACAGGCCGAGCGGATTACCCGGCTCGATGCTGGTATAGGCCTGTTGGCTCAGGCGTTCGCGGGCCTCGCCTGTCGTCGACATGAGTTCAACCACTTTACGAGCAATTTCATCAGACGGTGCCGTGTAAGTTCGGCCGCGCGGAAAAATGAATACTCTGAGCAGGGTGGCGGCCCAGCGATTCGGCAGGTTGCGCAGGAATGCGTGCAACGACTCCTGCGCCTGATACATCAGTGTCCGTACTGACCATTCGACCAGGGGCAGGTCCGTGGCGCGGCGGCCCTGATTCTCGAAATGCTTGAGAACCGTTGACGCCAGGTACATCGAACTCAGGACATCACCCAGTCGCGCTGACAGTAATTCGCGCCTCTTCAATGCGCCGCCAAGAGTCAACATGGCGAAATCCGATGCCAGCGCAAACGCGGCACTGTAGCGATTGATGTTCTGGTAATAGCGTCGCGTCGGCGTATTCAGCGGCACACGACTGAACTTCGCATGTGTCAACGCGAGAAACAGGGAGCGCGCCACGTTGCTGATGCCATAACCAATGTGACCGAACAGTGCGTCATCAAACTCGATCAGGCCTTGCTCGTCATCTTCGTCGGCCGCCGCACGCAGCTCGCGAAGTACGAACGGATGGCAGCGAATCGCACCCTGCCCGTAAATGATCAGGCTGCGAGTCAGAATATTGGCACCTTCGACCGTGATGGCGATCGGTGTGGCCATATAGCTGCGACCGATGTAGTTTTTCGGCCCGAGCATGATCGCCTTGCCGCCGTGAATATCCATTGTGTCATTCGCGACCTTGCGGCCCAGTTCGGTGCAGTGGTACTTGAGGATGGCCGACGGCACCGCCGGTTTCTCGCCCTGATCGATCGCGCCAGCGGTCACTGAAACGGCAGCATTCATAATATAGGTGTATCCGGCGATGCGGGTTAACGCCTCGCCGACGCCTTCAAAGTTGGCGATCGAGGTGTTGAACTGTTTGCGTAAGCGGGCATATGCGCCGCTTGCGTACGTTGCCGCTTGCCCGCCGCCGCTTGCGATTGAAGGCAAGGTGATCGCTCTGCCGACTGACAGCAACTCGACCAGCATCTTCCAGCCTTTACCCGCCATTTCCTGTCCGCCGATGATGTAGTCAAGCGGCACGAAAACGTCCTTGCCCGAGGTTGGGCCGTTCTGGAAGGCAATCGACATGGGATAGTGGCGTCGGCCGACCGTGACACCCGGAGTATCCGTCGGGATCAACGCAGCGGTAATGCCATACTCGACGTGATCGCCGATCAGGTGGTCAGGATCATACAGTTTGAAGGCAAGCCCCAGTACCGTAGCGACCGGCGCGAGCGTGATGTACCGTTTGTTCCAGTTCAGGTGAATACCGATGATCTGTTCGCCGTTCCAGTTGCCCTCGCACACGACGCCATTGTCGATGAGTGCGGCGGCATCAGATCCTGCTTCAGGCGACGTCAGTGCGAAACACGGAATCTCAGTGCCTGCGGCAAGGCCGGGCAGGTAGCGTTGCTTTTGTTCATCGCTGCCGTAGTGCAGCAGCAATTCCGCCGGCCCCAGCGAATTGGGTACGCCGACCGTGGACGATGCGGTTGGACTGCGACTGGCCAGCTTGGTTATGACCATCGCGTTCGCGTAGGTCGAGAATTCGAGTCCGCCGTATTGCTTCGGAATGATCATCGCGAAAAAGCGATGCTTGATGATGAATGCCCATACTTTGTCCGGCATGTCGGCACGATTGTGGCAAATATCCCAGTCGTCGAGCATGGCGCAGAGCTGTTCGCAGGGCCCATCCATGAAAGCCTGTTCTTCGGCTGACAACTTGGGTGCCGGGAAGGACATCAGCCGATCCCAGTCAGGCATGCCGGAGAACAGTTCGCCGTCCCACCACACATTGCCCGCTTCAAGCGCCTCGCGCTCGGTGTCGGACATCGAGGGCAACATCGTGCGATAGATGTTGAGTAACGGTCGCGTGATTTTTTCCCGCCGCAGTTCGATCAGGTTGGGCACGAGGAGGGCCGCCAGCAATAGCCATAACAGCAACATGTAGAGCCAGAAACCGTTGCCGGCGATCGTGTATGCCGTGTAAGCGGCGACCGCGATGGCGGCCGCTATCGTCGATGTGCGCAGGTCGATGCGCTGATAGGCAAGATAGATACTGCCGCCGACGAACAGCAACAACCACGCGACGCTGACGAGAAAACCAGACATCAGAGCAGTGATTCGATCGTGGCGCGTTCTTCGCGCAGCTCGGTTTCCGTGGCGAGCATTCGCGCCCGGCTGAATTCACTGATCGACAGGTCCTGGACAATTTCGTATTTGCCGTCGCGACAACGCACGGGGTACGAGTAGACGATGCCAGGCGCAATGCCGTAGCTGCCATCCGCCGGGATGGCCATGCTGACCCAGTTGCCCTTGGGCGTGCCCAAAGCCCAGTCATGCATATGATCAATCGCGGCCGAGGCGGCCGAGGCGGCCGACGATGCGCCGCGGGCCTTGATGATCGCTGCACCGCGTTGTTGCACTACCGGTATGAACTCGTCCGCGATCCATTTCCGATCAACCAGCTTGGAGGCCGGCGTTCCGCCAACCGTTGCATGGTCTACGTCGGGATACTGGGTCGCGGAGTGATTGCCCCAGATGGTCACGCAACGTACGTCGGTGGTCTGTTTGCCGGTCTTCATCGCCAGCTGGGCGGTGGCGCGATTGTGATCCAGCCGTGTCATTGCGGTGAAATTGGCCGGCGCAATATCGGGAGCGTTGCAGCTCGCAATCAGTGCATTCGTATTCGCCGGATTGCCAACGACCAGGACGCGGATGTCCCGACTTGCATGGGTGTTGATTGCCTTGCCCTGCACGGAAAAAATCTGCGCATTGGCTTCGAGCAGGTCTTTGCGCTCCATCCCCGGGCCACGGGGTCGTGCGCCAACCAACAACGCATAGTCGCTGTCCTTGAACGCAACGTTCGGATTATCGGTAGCTGCCACGCCGGCCAGGGTGGCGAAGGCGCAATCGTCAAGTTCCATCACGACGCCCTGCAGGGCCGGCAATGCAGGCGGAATCTCCAGCAGTTGCAAAATGACAGGCTGGTTGGCACCCAGCATTTGTCCGGATGCGATGCGAAAAGCGAGTTGATAGCCAATTTGGCCGGCAGCGCCCGTAATAGTGACGCGAACTGGAGACTTGATCATCGGATTCCTGAAGAGCAGTTGAATAGCAGTGGTGTTGCGGGCCGCGATTCTAGCATTTTCAGGGCAGCTTGAAGTCCGGAAAAGCCGCTACCAGTGATTCGCGCTCGACATCTGCTGCCTCAAAATCCTCAACTTCCTCAAGTGCCTCAATGCATCGCAGCCAACTCTCGGGGTCAGCGCGGACCTCGTCCGGGCAGTGCGGCGAGCTCGCGCGTTCCCCCGCGTTCGTATCACTTCTAAGCCGCATCTTCTCTTCGTTTGGCCGCAGCGCGCTGGTCTCTTTGCTGGCAAAGCCGACAGTCGCAGCCGGCGCCGCCGCATCGTCAGCCTGTTTGCTACGCATCAGCGCAGCGCGCGGTCGTTCGTAAACGACAGCGTCGGCGGGTTCGACAGCGAACTCGAGTTTCTTGGCCAACGATGCAGCGGAAGACGCAGACTGCCTGGCCTCGGGTCGCGCAGTGGCGGGGAGATCCGTGTCGTGCAGGTCGGCTTCGGGTACAAAGGGTGATTGCGGCAGGCTGACGATTTCGTCCGGCGCTGGAACACGCGTTAGTTCGAGTGTGACGGCCAGGCACAGCGCGATCGTCGCGGCCCATGCCAGCGGCCGGGTCCAGTTGATCAAGCGGGCGTAGCCCACGTGTTTCGCCTGGCTCGTTGCCATCTGCAGTACTTTTTGGTCCAGATGTGCGGGACTGCGCTCACCTGCCAACTCGCGGTAGGTCGCGCTAACAATCTCGTCCTGTGGTCGTTCGTCGCTCATGCCATCTCCGCCGCCGGTTCATCAATTGCGGCACGCAATTTTTTCACCGCGTAGCGCAGCCGGCTCTTCGTCGTCTCGCGGTTGCTACCGGTAATCAACGCGATTTCATCCAGGTCCAGGCCGGCTTCCTCGTGCAACAGGAACACGTCGCGCTGTTCATCCGGCAGATCGCGCAACGCAAGCTCGAGTCGCTCGCGTGCGAGGCTTCGTTCCGCGAGCATCTCGGGCAGGTCGCCGGGATCTGCGTGGTTGTCAGGATCAAAGTCACTCGCGTGTAGATGCCGCTTGTTGCGTCGCAGGTGGTCGATAAAGCAGTTGTGCGCGACCCGGTAGAGGAAGGTCGTGAACTTTGCGGTAGGCCGATACCGATCGGCGGCCTTGATGATCTTGCCCCACACTTCCTGAAAAATATCATCCGCATTGTCGCGATGGCGGCACAGCCGCAACAGGTAGCGGTACAGGGCATCGTTGTGGCGGCGGTACAGAATCTCGAAAGCCGCTACGTCACCGTCCCGGTACCGGAGCAGCAATGCACTGTCGTCAGGGGCATGTTCCATGGCCCGAGCATAGGTGACAGTCGCCCTGCGTAAAAGTGGCAGAGGGCCCATGCAGAGGTTCTGGACGCCGGCGGTCAATTTGCGTAGTCCGTATAAGTGGTGGATTTCATATGCAAAACAGAATGATTGTTGGGAAAATCATGACTATTTAAACGGGCCTTCGCGAGTGGATGGGTTACGCGGTCGGGAAAAGTTCTTGCAAGTCAGAATTTTAGTGTTATAGTCAACTATAACATCAGATCACCTAGAGCAGGGTCCGGGAGTAGCCATCATGAAAGCCGTCGTAATTCGCAACCTGAACGAAATTGTCAGCCTCACGGTTTTGGTATTGATGGCGGTTGCGCTGATTGCCGGACAGGTCAACCCGATCGGCGACGTTGTGGCCAGCAATGATTTCAATTTGCACGTTACCAGTTTCCGTCACAATGGTGAGTAGAGTAGCGACGGACCATTTGCGCCGACCAATTTGGTCGGCGCTTTTTCAAGCGGAAACGTCATGAACCCGAAATGGAGTGAAGACCTGCCGATCTATCGACAACTGCGAGACCGGGTTGTCGCAATGATCCTTGAAGGCGTTCTCGGCGACGGTGATGCGCTTCCCTCGGTGCGTAATGTTGCTGCGGAGTATCGTCTTAATCCGCTGACAGTATTGAAAGGCTACCAGGAACTGGTCGACGAGAACCTGGTGGAAAAGAAACGGGGCCGCGGCATGTTTGTCATGAGTGGCGCCCGCGACCGTCTGCTCAAAGATGAGCGCAAGCGCTTCCTGGAAAACAAATGGCCGCTCGTAGCGGCGACGATCGAACGACTGGGTCTGCGTCCCGCGGACCTGCTGCAACCCGGCAAAAAGTCAGGTAGTGTGGGAGACAAGAATGACTAGTGTCCTGTGCGATTAATTCGTTAACTATTATGATATACTTGGATGCATGCCAAAACCAAGTAAAGTATT
>JAQCGO010000014.1 GCA_027618995.1 Pseudomonadota bacterium
CTCCGCAGGAGTCGGCGCACGGGATGTTCTTCGACCGAAGTAAAGCGCAGCGCAGCGAGCCATGAGGGAGAGGAATATCCCGTGTGCCGACTCAATGTGAGCAGTCGCCCGCATGGCGGCCTCCCACCAAGGTGGGTAGAATACGCTCCTTCACTTACTGACCCAGAGCACTCATGAATTTTCGATTTCTCACGCTCCTGCTGTTCTTTGTAACGACGCATGTCAGCGCGCAAGAACCGCGTCCGGTTCCTGCCGCGCCGATCATCGGTGCTTCGAGCTACGTACTCATTGACGCAAAAACCGGACATGAACTTGCGTCATTGCAGCCGGATATCGCGGTTCCTCCTGCCAGCCTGACCAAGCTGATGACCGCGTACGCCGTTTTCAAGGCCCTCGCGGGCGGGCAGGTCACGCTCGAAGACGAAGTAACAATCAGTGAAAATGCCTGGCGTACGGACGGCTCCCGCATGTTCATCGAAGTTGGCAAACGCGTTTCGGTGCAGGACCTCTTGCTGGGCATGATCGTGCAATCGGGCAATGACGCCAGCGTGGCACTGGCCGAACACATTGGGGGTTCGGAGCCCGTGTTCGCCGAGCTCATGAATCAATATGCCTCTGCGCTTGGCATGCACTCGAGCCGATTCATCAATTCAACCGGCCTGCCGGACGACAATCATTATGCAACCGCTCGCGACCTCGCGACTCTGGCCAGAGCGATCATCAGTGAGTTCCCGGAATACTACCGTTGGTATTCGGTCCGCGAATTTACTTATAACGGCATCACGCAACCGAATCGAAACAGCCTGTTGTGGCGCGACGACTCAGTCGATGGCATGAAGACCGGATTCACGGACGACGCCGGCTATTGCCTGGTGGCCTCGGCCAAACGCGACGATATGCGCGTGATTTCAGTGGTGGTGGGAACCTCGAGCGCCAAAGCGCGAATTGATGGCAGCCAGGCGTTGATCAACTATGGGTTTCGGTTCTACGAGACTCGACTGGTTTACGGCGCCGGCACCGAAATCGCGAACGCGAGGATCTGGAAGTCCACCAACGAGTACACGTCTCTCGGCGTTCTGGAGGACATGTACGTTACTTTGCCGCGTGGCTCGTATGACTCACTTGAGTCCACGATGAATATTCCGGCAATTCTCGAAGCGCCGGTCGCACAAGGTCAGCCACTGGGCGAAATCAGCATTAATTTGCACGGCAATGCCCTGTTGCGTGAACCACTGCGCGCGTTGCAGGACAACCCGTCCGGCTCATTCTGGCAACGCACCAGGGACGGTGTCAGTCTCTGGTTCGAATAGTCGCCGATGAGCGACGCGGCCCTGCTCGATTTCCCCTGTGATTTTCCTGTCAAGATTATGGGCCGGGAGTCGGCGGATTTTCGTACCCTGGCGCGCGGGCTGGTCGAAAAACACACGGGGCACGTGGACGATGACCGGGTAAAGAGTTCTCTGAGTCGTAACGGCGGCTTCGTGTCGATAACCGTCACTGTGCATGCGCAAAGCCAACAGCAACTTGACGAGATCTACCGCGAAATTTCTGCGCATGTCGAAGTATTGATGGCGCTATGAGTGAAATCGTCGTCCGCAAACTTGGATTGCAGGACTACGAACCGGTATGGCGTGCAATGCAGCGTTTCACCGACACTCGCGATGCGGCAACACGTGACGAGATCTGGTTTTGCGATCACCGACCCGTGTACACGCTTGGAGTGAACGCCGCACGCGAGCATCTGCTGGCACCGGGTAACATTCCCGTCGTGCAGATCGACCGCGGTGGGCAGGTCACTTATCATGGCCCGGGCCAGCTCATGGTCTATCCGTTGCTCGACATTCGCCGCGCCGCTATCGGTGTGCGAGATCTCGTTACCGCCCTCGAGCAATGTGTTGTCGACCTCGCCTCGGAGTTCGGCATACAGGCGGCCAGTCGCTGTGACGCGCCGGGCGTCTACGTTGCCGGAGTCAAACTCGCGAGTGTTGGTTTACGCATTCGGCGCGGCGCCAGTTTTCATGGTATTGCGTTGAATGTCGACGTCGACCTCGAACCGTTTTCCCGCATCAATCCCTGCGGCTTCGAGAACCTGTCGGTTACCGACCTGCGCCGGCTGGGTGTGACAAGTGACCTCGCAGCAATACGCGAGCGAAGTTTGCCGCATTTGCTGCGTCACCTCGGACTCTCCGGCGCGATACTTCTGGATGGTCCTGCAAGTCTAGACGATTAAATCGCGGCGATGCGCTCCGGCGTGCCCGCATCCGCCCATCGTCCCGCATAGAACTCACCGGCGAGTTGATTGGCGTCCGCCGCCCTACGCAACATCGGCACGATGGAGAATCGACCTGGCGAGCAGCCGACAAAAAACTCCGGCCGATAGATCGCGACGCCGCTGAAGGTCAGCGACGCCGTCGCCACATTACGTACCCGGCCGTCAATGAGGTCGAAATCACCCTGCTCCCTGTATTCCGGCGTCGCAACCAGGATCAACTTGCCCGACGTACCAGGCTCAAGTTCAGTCGGCGGCATGGGCATGTCCGTGTAGATATCGGCGTTTACCACCAGGAACGGTCGCTGCCCCAACATCGGCAGTGCGCGCACTATGCCGCCGCCGGTTTCCAGCACGTTGTCCCCTTCCGGGCTGTAGACGACATTCAGGCCATAGGCTGAGCCGGAGCCGACACGGTCCACGATTTTTTCACCGAGCCAGCCAAGATTAATAACGACGGTCTCGAAACCCGCCGCCTGCAATGCCAGCAAATGGCGCTCGAGTAGACTTTGCCCGTGCACTTCGACCAACGCCTTGGGCGTCGTGTCGGTCAATGGTCGCAAACGCTCACCACGACCGGCGGCCAGGAGCATCGCAATCATGTGGGCGGCGCCAGCGCCGGCAGGCATTTGTCGTTGATCAGCCCCGCTATGAAATTCAATTCCGCATGGCGCGGGCCAAGCTCGACAATGTATTGCAGCGTTCTCGGTATGTCCGCCATATATCCGGGTTTGCCGTCGCGATGATTGAGGCGCGCGAAGATTCCGGCCGCCTTCAGGTGCCGTTGTACGCCCATGAACTCGAATTGCCGCAGGAATGTCGCCCTGTCAGCAATCGCGCCGTGCACGTTTTCCAGCATGGCATGGTAGTCCAGCGCCCAGCGCCGCACTTGTTCGGCTGGCCAGAGCACATAGCAGTCTTTCAACAGTGAAACGAGATCATAGGTATATGGACCTTCGACCGCATCCTGAAAATCAAGCAGGCCCGGGTTGTTGTCGGTCAGATGCATCAGATTTCGCGAATGATAGTCACGATGCACGAACACCTGCGGCTGCTCGAGTGCATTGGCGACCAGGAGATCGCAGAGCGCCTGCCAGCGCGCCTCGTCGGCAGCGGAAAACTGCAGGCCGATGTGCGTCTCACACAACCAGTCATGAAACAGCGACAGCTCAATTCGCAACAACTTCTCGTCGTACGGTGGCAGCAGTGCCTGGTAAGCGCTGCCGTTCACTTGCATGGTCTCGATGGCTCGCATGGCATCCGCATACAGACCAGCCGCAGAGCTCGGGTCTTCAGTCACCGACATAAGGTATGCCTGCGAACCCAGATCGCTGAGCAAGAGAAATCCCCGTTCGATGTTTGCCGCAAGAATTCGTGGCGCGACAAGTTGCATCGCTTCCAGGTAACCCGCAATGCGTACGAACGGAAGGCAGTCCTCTTTGGGCGGCGGCGCGTCCATCACGATGAAACTCTGCTGCCCGGCCTGTAGTCGAAAGTATCGGCGAAAGCTTGCGTCGGCCGATGCTGCTACGGGACCCAGACCGGCGACAGCATCGATCGTGGCCAGCCACAGCATCATCTCGGCTTTACGCGGATCGGAATTCACGCTCGACGGATTAATCGGTATTCTCCGTAACACATTGAAGGACTTGCAAAACTATGCGAAGGTATCACAGTTGTACTGGAAATTATCCCGCTGGCTTCGGTACTCAAGACAACCCATATCCAATTACCTTGTGCATCCAAAATACCTGATAATTGCCGGCGCCTTGCTGGCCCTGTCGCACGTGCGGGCCGCCGAAACCGACGCCTGCAAGACATCGTTGGACCCATTGTCCATGGATGCATTGCTGACCGCGACGCCAACGACCAACGACGGCACGATTGAGTTTCAAGTCGGCGAACTCGAAGCCCAGTTTGGCATCGACCCGTCGGCAAAAATGACCGGCGGCGTCCTGTTGCGGAGTGGCACGAGGATGGCCGGAGCCGATGAGGCGCGCTACGTCCCCAGCAATCGTTCCTTGTTGCTGGAGGGAAATGTGCGCTATGAGGACCAGGGAACGCAGATTGAGTCCGATCTGGCCGAATTTGCCTACGATATGGGCAGCGTGCGATTCGAGGGTGCTGATTTTTCGTTAAGCGGCGACGGACGCGGTACAGCGTCAGTATTCGAAATCAATCAACAGGGTCTGCTGCAGCTTGACGGCGTCAGCTACACGACTTGTCCGCCGGGTTCCAATGACTGGCTAATCGAGGCCAAGGACATTGACGTTGACACGAACGCCGGCGTTGCCACTGCTCGCGGTATGAAGCTGCGCTTTCAGGGCGTTCCAATCCTGTACGCGCCGTACCTGTCGTTTCCCATCGGCGACGCGCGCAAGTCCGGTGTCCTTACCCCGGACCTCGGCTCGACCAGCCGTAGCGGCGAAGAAATAAGCCTGCCGTTCTACCTGAATCTTGCGCCCAATTATGACGCAACCATTACGCCACATTTCATGTCCGACCGCGGCTTGCAGTTGCAGACAGAGTTTCGATATCTGACCGAATCGTCGCATGGAGAAGCCGTCGCCGATTATCTCGACAATGACGACACGTTTCATGACTCACGTTACCTCTTAGGCCTGCAACATATGACGCAGTTCGGAGGCGGCTGGCGCAATCAGCTCGACTTCCGGCAGGTGTCGGACAGCCAGTATTTTGAAGACATGGGCGGCAGTCTCAGTTCGGCGAGTATTACGCACCTGGATCGAACGCTGAATTTCGAGATGTACACAGATAACCTGGCATTCTTTGGTCAACTACAGGACTTCCAGACCATTGACGATGCAATCACCCCGGAAGACGAGCCTTATCGCCGACTTCCACAGTTGCTGGCACGCGGTCTTTGGCCCGATCAATGGCTTGGACTGGAGCTGGGGTTCCTGGGCGAAATCGTCAACTTCGACCGCGACGTTGGTGTAACAGGCTGGCGAATGAACCTCGCACCCGAAGTCGCGTTGCCGATTACGGGTCCGGGATGGTTCGTAACACCCGGTGTAAGACTGGATTACACGAGTTACAAACTGAGCGACACGGAACCAGGTGCGAGTGACGACCCGAGTCGAACACTGCCGATTGCGACCTTCGACGTTGGCATGATCCTGGAGCGCGCTTTGAAGAACAGCGCGCTCGTGCAGACCATCGAGCCACGCATTCTGTTCGCACACGTACCCTTTCGCGAGCAGTCTGACTTGCCCGTTTTCGATACCATTACGCCGGACCTGCACCTCGTTCAGTTGTATCGCGCCAATCGATACCTGGGCGTCGACCGCATTGCCGATACGGATCAGGTCAGTATTGGCGTAACGTCGCGCGTATTCGATGTTTCGACCGGACGCGATCTGGTGGCCGCGACAATTGGTCAGATTCGCTATCTCAGCTCGAGTGGCGTGACACTGCCGGGCGGGGTTGCGAGTGAATCCGAGTCGAGCGACTATATTGCGAAACTCAGTTTTCTTCTCAACAAGAACATCAATTTCGACGTGGGCCACCAATGGGGTGCGTCGAGCGACGGTACAACGCAGTCTGAGGCGCGCATTCAGTATGCGCCATCCATGAACAAGGTTTTGAATCTCGCCTACCGTTTTCGCCGCGACTCCCTCGAACAGGGCGACCTGTCCCTGTCCTGGCCGCTTGGCAGTCGGTGGAATTTTGTTGGCCGCTACAATTACTCGTTGCGCGATGATGAGGCCCTGGAGCGGTTCTTCGGCCTGGAATACGAAAGTTGCTGCTGGGGCCTGCGACTGGTATCGCGCCGCCACATTTCATCCCGCGACGGAACTCAGGAATCGTCCATTAGTCTGCAATTGATTCTGAAGGGCATGGCCAGCGTGGGTACCTCGGCTGACAAAATTCTGGAACGTGGTATTCTTGGCTATTCCGCAGATATTCGGTAGTCAATAGTGTTCAAAATCAGTACTTTATATGTCGCTGGCGTACTGGCGATCGCGCCGGTCGCTTTTGCCGAGGAGCTCTCCGAGGAGCTCTCCTCCACGGGCGAGTTTCTCGATGGCATTGTTGCAGTTGTCGACGACGGCGTCGTTCTCAAGAGCCAGTTGGAGGAGCAAACGGCGATAATCCTGGAGCGCGCGAGCGAACAGAATCTCGCATTGCCGCCGGCGTCGGAATTGCGCGAGCAAGTACTGGAAAGATTGATCGTCACGGAGATTCAGTTACAGCGTGCCGAGCGGCTCGGCGTGCAAATTTCGGATCAAATGGTCAACGAGGCTATTGGCCGAATCGCGCAACAGCAAAATATCGCGTTCGAGGATATGCCGGCGGCGCTCGAAGCGGACGGCATCGATTACGCCCAATTTCGACGTGATTTACGCGACGAGATGACACTTGATCAACTGCGTCGCGCCGATGTCGGCCGACGCATTGCAGTATCACCTCGCGAGATCGAATTGTGCATCGCGGATCTTAAAGATAACGTCGTTGTAAACTCTGATTACGACCTGTCTAACATCACGATTTCAATTTCGGATTCTACGTCCGGTGCCAGCATCGATGAGGCGCTTGCCGAGGCGAACGCCATCATCGCACGCGTTAATGACGGCGCGGAGTTTGCCGCACTGGCAATTCGCTATTCAGATGCACAAAACGCACTTGATGGCGGCGCGCTTGGCTGGCGCAAAGGCGAGCAACTTCCGACCTTGTACACGGAATCTGTTGCTGAAATGCAATCCGGCCAGGTATCTCAGCCGCTACGCACGCCGGGCAGTTTCCACATTATTAAAGTCAACGATATGCGCAGTGCAGTTCAGCACAGCGAGATCGATCAGGTTTTGGTCCGACATATTCTGATAACGCCGAACGAGATCATTGATGATGAAACGGCGCAGCAACGTCTTGAAGATACGTTGGAGAAAATCAATGCTGGCGAGGACTTTGGTGAACTCGCAAAACTGACTTCAGACGACCCTGGTTCCGCCAATAGTGGCGGTGAGATGGATTGGAGTGGCCCCGGCACGTTTGTCGAGGAGTTCGAACAGGTGGTGCACGCGACCGAAATCGGCAGTATCAGTGAACCCTTCAAGAGTCGCTTCGGCTGGCACATTGTTGAGGTCATGGACCGACGTGTTTACGACAACACGGAAGATCTCAAAGAGAGCAATTGCATCGTCAAGATTCGTAACGGCAAGATGGAAGAAGAGACGCAGTTATGGATCCAGCGACTTCGCGACGAAGCCTACGTCCACATATTGACCTGAATAAGCCCATTGTCGTTTCGGCCGGCGAACCGGCCGGCATTGGACCGGACTTGTGCCTGGCTCTTGCCGACGGGCCATTCGCCGATCGCCTCGTGGTGATTGCAGATCCAGCCGTGCTGCGGTCGCGTGCGACATTACTCGGCATCGAATTCCCTGCGAAGCTCCGAATTTTGCCATTGGCGTGTCCGGAGCCGGACGTATGCGGCACACCATCGCCCGCCAACGTGGAGGCACTGCTCGAGGGCCTGCGGCTCGCCGTCGATGGTTGCCTGCGCGGCGAGTTCGCGGCGCTCGTAACAGGGCCACTGCAGAAAAGCGTCATCAATGATGCAGGCAGTGCATTTAGCGGCCACACCGAATTTCTCGCCGAGCTGACCGGCACACCAAGGCCGGTCATGCTGCTGGTTGCGGCTGACCTGCGCGTGGCACTCGCGACTACGCATCTGCCTTTGCGCGATGTGACGGACTCGCTGACCCAGGACAGTCTGCGCGATGTACTACGCATCCTGCACGATGACCTGCAGTCGCGATTCGGTATCGCCGACCCGGAGATCATCGTGTGTGGATTGAATCCACACGCGGGTGAAGGGGGGCATCTGGGTCACGAAGATGCGGCGATCATTGCACCTGTGATTCGCGAGTTTGCCGAACGTGGACTGAAAATCCGCGGGCCGTTGGCCGCCGACACCGCGTTTACGCCAGCCGCCGGGGCCAGGGACGCGGTCCTGGCGATGTATCACGATCAGGGCCTGCCCGTACTCAAGTACGCCGGCTTCGGCAACGCCGTCAATGTAACCCTGGGCCTGCCCATTATTCGAACCTCGGTCGACCACGGCACGGCGCTGGATATTGCCGGTACGGGTCGCGCAGACAGCGGTAGCATGACCGCAGCCATCGAACTCGCGATCCGAATGGCGCAGCGATGAACGCGCACCGGGCGCGCAAGCGTTTTGGCCAGCATTTCCTGATCGACGCCGCGGTTATTGACGCCATCGTGCACGCGATAGGGCCGACGAGCCGGGACAACGTCGTCGAAATCGGCCCGGGCCAGGGCGCGATAACGGCACCGCTCCTGGCGCGTGCCGGCAAGCTGCAAGTCATCGAACTGGATCGTGACCTCGCCCGTGTCCTGCGCGACCGCTATGCCGATCAGCCGGAACTGACGATTCACGAGGCGGATGCGCTGCGCTTTGATTTTTCGGCGCTCGGTGCCGGGCTGCGCATCGTCGGCAACCTGCCGTACAACATTTCGACACCCTTATTGTTCCATTTGCTGAAATATCGCGAGCACATCGCAGACATGCATTTCATGTTGCAGAAAGAGGTCGTCGATCGCATGGCGGCCGGTCCCGGCAGCCGGGCCTATGGTCGCCTGGGTATCATGCTAGGCTGCTTTTTCCACATCGAGAGTTTGTTTGCGGTCGACCGACTCGCATTCGACCCACCACCCGAGGTCACCTCTGCGATAGTCCGCCTCGTGCCGCTGCCGGCAGGCACTTACAATATTCGCGATGCATCGCGACTGTCGCAGTTGGTCGCGACCGCATTCAGCCAGCGGCGCAAGACAGTGCGCAATGCGTTGCGACAAGTCGCGGATGAGGCGATGCTGGAGTCCGTAGGCATCGACCCGACTCTACGGCCCGAAGCTATCGCAATTGCTGAATATGTGCGGCTTGCGAATAAGCTAGAATAGCGCCATGCAGAGAAAAAACTTCGATATCTGTATCC
Organism: Pseudomonadota bacterium; assembly: GCA_027618995.1. Taxonomy (GTDB): domain Bacteria; phylum Pseudomonadota; class Gammaproteobacteria; order Steroidobacterales; family Woeseiaceae; genus UBA1847. Next base: position 9,250 of record JAQCGO010000014.1, read on the forward strand.
AGGTCGTCACCAACTACATTGACGAACAGTCCGAGCCCGCCTCGGATAGATACGTGTTCGCATATACGATTACCATTTCGAATAATGGCGAAGTTCCGGCGCGCCTGATCAGTCGTCACTGGATCATCACCGATGCCAATGGCAAGGTGCAGGAAGTCACCGGCGATGGGGTTGTCGGCGAACAACCGCACCTGAATCCGGGCGAAGAGTTTCGCTATTCAAGTGGCGCCGTTCTGGAAACCCCGGTTGGCGCGATGCAGGGCCTGTATCGAATGGAAGCCGACAATGGGGTCAACTTCGACGCGCCAATCGCGCCGTTCACGCTCGCGGTTCCCGGCGTCCTGCACTGATCCCGTTCTGATCTGATCATGGCTGTTTATGCAATCGGCGATATTCAGGGTTGCTACGACCCGTTGGCGAGACTGCTCGACGTTCTCGCGTTCGATCCCGCCGCGGATACGCTTTGGCTCACCGGCGACCTCGTCAACCGGGGTCCCAAATCGCTGCAAACCCTGCGCTTTGTGAAGTCGCTGGGCGACTCGGCCATCATCGTGCTGGGAAACCACGACCTGCACCTGCTGGCACTGGCAGCGGGCGCGATTTCCCCCGACGAACGCTTCGCCTCGCTGGACGACGTCCTGAATGCGCCAGACTGCCAGGAACTCATCGACTGGCTAAGGCGGCGGCCGCTCGCACACTACGATAAGTCGCTGAATACCCTGCTCGTGCATGCCGGCACGCACCCTGATTGGAGCGTGCAGCAAACGCTCGCGCTCGCGGCCGAGGTCGAGCATGCATTGCAGAAGAAAAACAAATGGAAATCGCTGCTGCGCAAGATGTACGGCAACAATCCACATCAATGGTCGGAAGACCTGACCGGCAAGAAGCGGCTTCGATTCATCATCAACTGCCTGACACGTATGCGCATGCTGACGCGAAAGCGGCGCTTGAATTTCGCACACACGGAGCCGCCCTTTCGCGCCCGCCAGGATCTATTGCCATGGTTCCGGTTCACGCCGCGGGCCGCTGCAGAGGCGCGAATTGTCTTTGGCCACTGGTCTGCACTCGGGCTCATCGTCCTGCCTGATCTGGTCAGCCTGGACACCGGTTGCGTCTGGGGATCCCAGCTGACCGCCGTGCGGCTCGACACGGACCGGCCGCAAGTCATCCAGGTTCCGGGGCAGACCGCATGAACATCCTCGGCGCGGGTCAATGCGGCACGCTGCTCGCAACGATGCTTGCACCTCAGCTGCGGCGTATCGACTTGTATGAGCGCGGCCGCGACCCGCGTGACGGTGCGGCGTCCGCAGGACGATCCATCAATCTGGCCCTGGCGGCACGTGGCATACGCGCGCTCGAAGCCGCCAAGGTCATGCCGCGCGTCAAGCCACTGCTGATCGGCGATGCGGCGCATGCCGTGGTGCCGTTTCACGGCCAGGGCATGAATCTCGCCTTCGAGGATTGTGTGCTGCTCGAGCAGATCCTGCGTGAGCTCGGCCCGCGTTGGGCACAGGTATTCGCGCGTTATGAATCCATCCAGATGACCAACGCGAATGCGATCGCGGATATGGCGTTGGAAAACCATGTCGAGATGCGTGACACGGTGCGCGACCCTAAGTTCGCCTTGCAGAAAGTGCTCGCGTTTGAGCTCGAACGCCGCCTGCCGGACCGTTTCATCCCGCGCTATTCAATGGTCATGTTTCACGCCGAAATCCCGTATCGGGTCGCGAAGGATCGCGGCGCGATTCAGCAATCGCTGCTCGAACAACTGACCCGCAATGTGGACCATTTAGAGCAAATTGATCTGGATGCCGCGACCGCCACCGTGTGTGCACAACTAGGTCCGCTCTAGTTCGGATCGAACACTCCAGAGCTCGGGGAAAAACTTCAGGCTCAGTGCTTTTTGCAGAAAGGCGACGCCGCTGGTGCCGCCCGTACCCTTGCCGTGACCGATGATACGTTCGACCGTTTTCATATGACTGAAACGCCACATCTGAAATTCGTATTCAAGGTCGACCAGCTTCTCGGCCAATTCATATAACTCCCAGTGATCGTCCACCGCCGAGTAGACCTTGGCCCAGGCCGCCTCGATGCTGGCATTCGGGGTGTAGGGTTGTGACCAGTCGCGGTCGAGCACATCGGCGGGAATCGAGAAACCCTTACGCGCGAGGTGTTGCAGGCAAAGGTCGTAAAAACTCGGCGCGTGCAGCACTTTTTGCAGGCGCTCGTAGCGCTCAGGATGCTGCCGGTGGACTTCCACTAACGCCGCGTGCTTGTTGCCAAGCGCAAACTCGATTTCCCGGTACTGAAATGACTGCACGCCCGAACTTTGCCCCAGGCCGCCACAGAATCCGCGGTAGTCGGCCGGCGTCATGGTCGACAATACCGACCAGCTTTGCCGTAACTGGCCCTGAATACGCGAGACGCGCGCCAGCATTTTGAAAACGGCCCCAAGCCGGCCCTTCGCCACCTCGCGCATGGCAGCGCTGATTTCATGGATACACAGCTTCATCCACAGCTCCGAGGCCTAGTGGATGATCATGAACATCATTTCGTCGTGTGCACCGGTGCGCAATCTCTGGCATTCGAGCAACTTGTCCAGCGACAGATAGCTGCCATAGCTGATGTCCTGGTCCCAGTGAATGTCCTCCTGGCGGACGCCTCTGCTGTCGTGCAGATCTTCGGTACTCATCGGGGTTGCCTCTCCAGCGTAATAAATTCGAAACTGTACGGGTGCCGATCGTCATTATCCCTTATCACGCGTTCGCTGATACGCCATTCACTCTCACCCAGGGGCGGAAAATGCGCATCGCCCTCGAGCGCGACATGTACACGGGTCAGGTAGACGCGCTCTGCGAGCGGCAGGAATAGCCGATAGATCTGCCCGCCGCCGATGATCATGATCTCCGGAGCAGCCGCTGCGACTGCGATAGCCGCCGCCGTCGTAGCGACCACAACGCAGCCGTCTGCCGCAAAGTCGGCCCGGGTCGATATCACGATGTTTTGCCGGCCAGGCAGTGCCCGCCCGATCGATTCATAAGTCTTGCGGCCCATGACGATGGGCTTGCCCATGGTGATGGCTTTGAAGCGCTTCAGGTCGTCCGACAGGTGCCACGGAAGCCCGCCGTTGACGCCGATGACATTGTTGTTTGCGGCCGCGACGATGAGGCTGATCATGATTGATTAGTCGCCGGCATGGCCGCCTCCCACAGTGCCGACTCCCACAGCGGATTTCTATACAGCAACGGCTGCTTTTATGTGCGCGTGCGGCTGGTAGTTGACGATCTCGAAGTCGTCAAACTCGTAATCGAAAATGCTCGCCGGTCGACGCTTGATCGCCAGGCGCGGCAGTTGCATCGGTTCGCGCTGCAGCTGCTCGTTCGCCTGCTCGAGGTGATTCAGGTAGAGGTGGCAATCGCCGCCGGTCCAGATGAAATCACCAACGGCGAGGTCCGACTGCTGCGCCAGCATGTGGGTGAGCAATGCATACGATGCAATATTGAATGGCACGCCCAGGAAAATATCGCAGCTTCGTTGATACAGCTGACACGACAGCTTGCCGTCCGCCACATAGAGTTGGAACATCATGTGACACGGTGGCAGTGCCATGTCGTCGAGTTCGGCCGCGTTCCAGGCACTGACAATAATGCGGCGCGAGCCCGGCGATTCGCGCAGTTGCTGCATCACCTGGCTGATCTGGTCCACGGTGCCACCGCCGGGCTTTGGCCAGTTGCGCCATTGCACGCCATAGACCGGCCCGAGCTCGCCATCCCCGTCGGCCCACTCGTCCCATATCGAAACGCCGTTATCCTTCAGATAACGGATGTTACTGTCGCCGCGCAGGAACCAGAGCAGCTCGTGAATGATCGAGCGCATATGCAATTTCTTGGTGGTGATGAGCGGAAAACCCTTGCTCAGGTCGAAGCGCATCTGGTGACCGAATACCGACAGCGTTCCGGTGCCGGTCCTGTCTTCGCGCCGGGTGCCGTGATCGCGAACATGTCGCATCAGGGACAAGTACTGTTGCATATCAGTTCACCGCCTCCTTTTTGCGTGCATCGAGTATGCCATGGCGAGCATCACGGCTCCCGCAATTACCATCGGAGCACTCAGGATCTGTCCCATCGTGACCCAGTCGAACAACAGGTGGCCGAGGTGCGCATCAGGCACCCGGTAGAACTCAACGATGAAGCGGAAAATGCCATAGCAGATGAGGAACATCGCCGACACCGCCATGTACGGGCGCGGCTTCGCGGAGTACCACCAGAGAATGGCGAACAAGAGCAGCCCCTCAAGCGCCGCCTCGTAGAGTTGCGACGGGTGCCGCACCGCGCCGTCGTAGAGCACACCCCAGCGCACACCGGTTTCAGCGCCCCAGAGTTCGCCATTGATAAAATTGCCGATCCTCCCGGCGCCGAGGCCGATCGGCACCAGCGGTGCGGCGAAATCGAGAATGTGCCAGATCGTCTTGCCCAGCGTGCGCCCGTACCACCACATCGCAATCATGACGCCGACAAGACCACCGTGAAATGACATGCCGCCATCCGTGATCTTGATCAGGTACAACGGATCGCTGATCAGCTGATCCCAGCCGTAGACCAGGCAGTAACCGACCCGCCCGCCGATGATGACGCCGAGCATCGCGTAAAAAATCAGGTCGTCGACCTGCTTCAAGCTGACCGGCGAGTCGGCCCGCTGGCAACGCCGCCTGGCCAGCCACCAGGCCGCCAGGAAACCGATGACGTACATCAGCCCATACCAGCGAATCTTGATAAATCCAATCTGCAACAGAATCGGGTCGATCTCGGGGAATACGAACATCAATATCTTCGGTGTCTGTGGGAGGCAGGTATCATAGCAAACCGTGAGCAATCACCTCGTCAAAGAAACCAGCCCCTATCTGTTGCAACACGCCGACAATCCCGTGGCTTGGTATGCGTGGGGTGAGGATGCGTTTGCCGCTGCTCGGGCCGGCAACAAGCCGGTGCTGCTGTCGATCGGCTATTCAGCCTGTCACTGGTGCCATGTCATGGCGCACGAGTCATTCGAAGACGACGCGACGGCCGAACTGATGAACCGCCTGTTCGTCAACATCAAGGTCGACCGCGAGGAACGGCCCGACATCGACCGCATCTACCAGACCGCACACCAGTTACTGACGCAGCGCGGTGGTGGCTGGCCGCTGACGATGTTCCTGAATCCGGCCGACCAGCGGCCATTCTTCGGCGGCACGTATTTTCCGAAGGAACGGCGTTACGGCATGCCGGCGTTTGGCGAATTGCTGACGCACATTGCAAGCTATTACGAAAACAACGCCGCCGACGTTCGCAGCCAGGGCGACAGACTCAGCGAGGTATTTGCGCGCCTCGAACCACAGCCTGCCGATGCCGCGCTGTCCATCTCCGTTGACCCGATCAACAAGGTTCGCGAGCAACTTGCCAAGAGTTTCGACGGCGATTTCGGTGGCTTCGGCGGCGCGCCGAAGTTTCCGCATCCGGGCACGATCGAGCGCTTGCTCAGGCACTGGCGTACTACCGCAAAGGACGACGAGCCCGACATCGATGCGTTGTTCATGGCCTCACTGACGCTGACACGCATGGCCGAAGGCGGCATCTACGATCATGTCGGCGGCGGATTCTGCCGTTACTCGGTGGATCGTTCCTGGCAGATACCGCATTTCGAAAAAATGCTTTACGACAACGGCCCGTTGCTCGCGATTTACTCGCAGGCGTTCCTCACCACCGGTGAAGCATCGTTCGGGAAAACAGCGGCCGAAACAGCGGACTGGATGCTCGCGGACATGCGCGCAGCGGACGGCGGTTTTTATTCCTCACGCGATGCGGACTCGGAGGGTGAAGAGGGTCGCTTTTTCGTCTGGACGCCAGAGAGCGTTGCGGCTCTGGTCGCGCCTGATGACTACCCGATCGTTGCCAGCCGCTTCGGCCTCGACAAGGACGCCAATTTCGAGGGCGAATGGCATCTGACCGTCCGAGAGTCGCTGCCGAACATCGCCAGCACATCGAAACGCTCAGTGAATGAAGTGGAAGCAGCGCTCGCAACCGCCCGCTCTGCCCTGTTCGTCGAACGCGAAACCCGCGTGCACCCGGGTCGTGACGACAAGCAGCTGACATCGTGGAACGCACTCGCTATACGCGGCCTCGCGATCGCCGGGCGCGTGCTGCAACGCGACGATCTCATCGAGGCAGCTGCCGGCGCTGTCGATTTTTTGCGCGCACAGCTGCTCGTCGACGGCCGGCTCTATGCCAGTTACAAGGACGGCCGCGCACGTTTCCCGGCGTATCTCGATGATCACGCCTTTCTTGTCGATGCCATTCTCGAATTGCTGCAGTCACGCTGGAATACCGCGCAGCTCCGTTTTGCCATACAGGTCGCCGACCTGATGCTGAATCATTTCGAAGACAGCGAACAGGGCGGGTTCTACTTCACGGCGGACGATCACGAAGCCCTGATGCACCGGCCGAAGCCGCTCGCCGATGAGGCAATGCCATCGGGCAATGGCGTGGCTGTGTACGCGTTGCAACGTCTCGGTCATCTACTGGGCGAACAGCGCTACATCGTCGCCGCGGAGCGCGGACTGCGCAATGCGTGGCAGGCGATCGACCAGCACCCGCACGGGCATGTCACTTTGCTTGCTGCGCTCGAGGAGTACCTGGCACCGCCGGAAATTATCGTACTACGCGGTGCGGCGAAGGAAGTTGACGCCTGGCGTGACTCAGCCGGCCGGCTCTATGCACCCTCACGACTCGTGTTTTCGATCGACGAAAACGAAAACGACTTGCCCGGGTTACTGGCCGAGCGCAAACCCGTTGCCGGTCAGTCGGTCGCATACCGCTGCGTCGGCACGCATTGCGAGTTGCCGGTGAGCAGCTGGGAAGCGCTGGCCGCGAAACTGTAACCTGGGCTGAGATCATTTCTTCGGCATGCGAATGTCCGTACAGTAGCGCATTCATCAGGGGGACGCATAGCCACAGTAGCTGCCGTAACGGCACCGATCGACAATCGCACATTCTTTGGCCATCCCAGGGGGCTTTTTTTCCTCGCCTTCACCGAGGTGTGGGAGCGATTCTCTTTTTATGGCATGACCGCCCTGCTCGTGCTGTACATGGTCAACCAGCTGCTGTTGCCGGGCCACGTAGAGCATATCGTCGGTTTCGCCGGTTTCCGCAGCGCGATCGAGTCCGTGACAGGTCCACTGTCAACGCTCGGCCTCGCATCACTGATTTTCGGGCTGTACGCCGGCTTCGTTTACTTCACACCAGTGTTTGGCGGGTTGATCGCGGACCGCTGGATTGGCCAGCGCAACGCGGTTGTCATCGGCGCCGTATCAATGAGTGCCGGCCATCTCGCCATGGCCTTCGACCAGACATTCTTGCTCGCGTTGCTATTGCTCATCATCGGCTCGGGTTTTCTCAAGGGCAACATCTCGGCGCAGGTCGGCGCCCTGTACCCCAAAGAGGACGAGGCGCGGCGCACTCGCGGCTTCGTCATTCTCAGCACGGCCATAAATATTGGCGCAGTTTTCGGGCCCCTGTTATGTGGTTTTCTCGCGCAGGTCTACGGCTGGCACTATGGCTTTGGCATCGCTGCGGTCTTCATGCTTGCCGGACTCGCAACCTACCTGTCCGGTTACCGGTATTTACCGGCAAAGGTGGAGCGTCGCGCACGAAAGGATACGCGATTGTCAGCCGCGGACTGGCGCGTCGTCGGCGCATTGATTGCCGTTCTCGCGATTACGATTTTCCAGTCAGCCGCTTACTACCAGCTGTACAACGTATTCAAGATCTGGCTCCAGGAGCAGGTCAATCTCAGTATGGGCGGCTTTAGTATTCCGGTGCCGTGGTACCAGTCACTTGATGCGCTGGCGTCGATTCTGGCGGTGTCCGTGTTGTTCCTTCTATGGCGATGGCAGTCGGCGCGGCGCGGCGAACCCGGAGACATGGCGAAGCTTGCGATTGGCGCTTTCCTTGCGGCTGCCAGCTACCTGATTCTGACGGCTGGTATTTTCCTGTCGGCCGGCGACCTTGTGCATCCACTTTGGCCCGCGCTTTCTACAATCGTTATGGGGTTCGCTTTTATCTATCAATGGCCAACCGTGCTGGCGCTCGTCTCACGCACAGCACCGGCGCCGATCAATGCAACCATGATGGGCATAGCCTTCATTTCGCTGTTCGTCGCCAACAACCTGGTCGGTTATATTGGCGGCTGGTACAAAAAAATGAGCCCAGCGGAATTTTGGCTGATGCACGCCGCCATCGCCGCCACGGGCGGCGTCCTGACAGTGTTTTTCGGTTGCAAACTGAATCGCATGCTGGTGGTCGCACGATAACCAGCCGCTGGCGGCGCAGCTGGCCGGCACCAACACAACTGACATTGGACGCCCTTCAGCTGCGTGGCATGAACCAGGATGCGATCATCGCGGCGGAATAACAGGCCAACGAAAAAGTAATGCCGCGATAGGGGACGCTGAACCAGTAGCGCCTGCCGAACAGAATGGCACCCAGGCTGTGACTCGCATTGAAGCCTACCCAGGCTTTCCACATTGTTGTTTCAGTCGTTATTACGGGCGACACCGCTTGCATTGCTGACTGCAATTCCGCATCACGCGGCCGAAGCTTCGGACCGAAGAACGTATAAACTAGATGAAGAATGCCCAGCACCAGAATTACTCCTGCGCTCAAGCCCATCAGAATTCTCGGCAGCATCATTTCCTCTGTTCTACCAGATCCGGACTCTGCTTTCGGGCGCTACATAAAGCTGGTCCCCCGGCTGCACGTCGAACGCCTCGTACCAGGCGTCGATATTGCGCACTGTCAGGGCCCGATATTGCCCGGGCGCGTGGGCACCCGTCAGGACGCGTTGACGCAATGCCTCGTCACGCGTTTTCGTCGCCCAGGTCTAGGTATACGCAATGAAAAACCGCTGCTCGCCGCTCAGCCCCCCGATCACCGGAGCCGCTTTGCCTTTGAGTGACGCGCGATAGCCGTCATAGGCTGCCGCCAGTCCCGCAACATCGGCGATATTTTCGCCGAATGTCAGCCTGCCATTGACATGCAGGTCCGGAAACGGGGCATAGCCATCGAATTGCTCCGCCAGCGCATCCCCTTAACGGTGCGCTGGTCTGCTGGCGGCCGATCGGAGTAGATCCATTCGCCGTTTTCGCCGCGGTATTTATAAAGCTCCTGCGCGTGTGCAACGCCATCAACCGACCAATGCCAGCACAGCGCCACGAGCAACGCTGCGACGGGCGCTCGCTCAGAAACCAATCGGCAGACGCTGCCAACCATCCTCGGTCCGTCGAATTTCATAAGCAGGCCAATATTGATTGTCCAATTTCAAAGTGATGACCTCCACCGCATCGTTCCAGGTCACCGTTTTCAAACGCACCGAGGTCCGGTCGCGTTTGCCGGCAACCGCAGCCACGAAAGCCTGCAGATCCGGTGTCGGCGTTTCATCCACTGCGACGATACGACGCCCGGCCCATAGACCGTAGCGGGTCGCAGGGGAACCATAACTGAAAAACGCGACATAGACGCCATCCGGATCAATGCCGCGCTGCGCCGCCATCGCCCGATGCGGATCCTGCAACAAGGCACCGGCCCATGAGACCGCCCGATCGATACCGCGGCCGTCGAGTTCAGCCGTCTGAATGCGGATTTCCCTGGCGCCACCATTGCGCCATACCGTCACCGTAACTTCCGGTTTTTGCACAGCTTTTTCCAGATCGCGGAATGTCGTTACGACATTGCCATCCACAGCCAGTACGAAATCACCGTTTTTCAGTAGCTTCGATGCAGCCGTTCCCGCCACCAGCCGGATGATGCTTAAGGCTCGACGATAAACCGGATTATTGGCCTCCAGTTTCGCAATCCATTCTTCGTCTACGCCGCGGTTACGGGCAGCGAACAAGGGTGAATAGACGAATTCCGCTTCGAGCGAATAGTACGATCGTCCATTGCGAACGATGTCCACGAACTCGGCGACCAGGTCGGCACCCACACCACGATTGAGTTGCGTCGACTCACCGCCCGAGTCAATTGCGAAACTCGACCACAACGCACTCACCCGACCGCGCTTGTCGACCAACACTCCGTCAACATCCATCGAATTGACCAGATCGATCCCTTCAATATTCGAATCGCGAAAACGCAGCGTCCTGGATAACGGCAATACCAGCGGCTCGACCGCTGATACCGTACTTTCCTGATGCACCAGCTGGTGATCACCCTTGATTCCAACCAACCAGACTTTGTCACCGGCCCGCAGTGGCACGGTGTTGAACGTTGCTTCCCGAATCGGCGTATCACCGACCGATTTCGGGTCATAGGACACGATCGCCATGTTGTGGATCGGGTGTAGTTGTTCGATTTTCGCGTCGACCTCAAGTGAACCTGCGAACGTCACGGTTACGTCGCCAATTGCGACGGGCACCGTGTTGCGATCAACGAGAACCAACCCGCGCTCCTTGTCCACTACAACGCCAGTGCCATAGTAGTGACGATCGGCAACGCCCGATACCGTGTACGGCAGATCGAAGGTAACCACGACCAGTGACGGCGCGATCGCCGCCACACGTGGATCGTCATAACGGGTCAATGCGGTACTGCCTGCTCGCATTGCTACCGGCGGCGGCCCTGCACCCAGCTCGGTACATGGCCATAGGCCGGTCGCATCGTCACGCTTGCAACGGCGCACCGGAAACCAGACACGATCCATCTCAAACGATCGCACTGCCGAGCTTTGTGGATTATCCATCGCGACGAAGCGGAGCAGCGTGCGGGAGCCATCGGCCAGGCTGTCCAAAGCCTTCGCGAAATCATCAATACTGTGTATCGGCTTGCCACCGAATTCAGTAATGACGGCGCCACGCGGAATGGCTGATTTCGACAACAGGTAGCCAGGATTGGCGACATAGACTCCCTTCGTCGGAAGATTGTAGTGCCACGCCTGCTGGTACGAGAGTTTGTTCACGGTGCCATCGCCGAACTCAAGATACTCGTCGGGCGTAATCGCATGCAGATCGGTAACCGCAATCATTTCTTTGACAGGCGCGCCGCCGCGTTCGAGCTCAACCTCAACCTCACGACCGACATTCGTGTCGAGCGCTGCGGCCAGCGGGATGAACTCGGTAATCAGTTCGCCGTTAACGCGCAACAGGATGTCGCCGGGTTGCAATCTAGCCGCGGCCGGTGACTCCGGGATGACCTGCTCCACAATCAACATGCCGGTTTGATCCGGGTGTGTCAGCCGCGCGATGCGCTCTGACTCCTCGCTCAAACCGAGGCGCCTCAGTTCATCATAGGCCTTGCGCACGAACTTGGTTTGCAGTGTGCCACGCGTTACGGGCTGGTCTTGCTGGATCAGTTCCAGGGCGCGCAGCACGCGATCCAGCGGCAGGAAAAAGCTGCTGGCGGCGGAGCTGTTCGCGCCGGCATTGAGCGCGACGACCTGGCCCTCAACATTGATGACGGGCGAACCGGACGAACCACCGGAGGTCCCGGAAGCTGCCTGGTAATAAAACGTATTGAAGTCGTTGTACTCGCCACGTCCGTAGTCGGGAGCCTGGCGGTCCAGTCGCGCAATCGTGCCGGCCAGGATCGACAACTGCTCACCCGCATCGTTGCCGACGACACGAATCTCCCGGCCAATGCTTGCTCCGTCCGGCACGAGCGGCAATTCGGTCGGCGTGATATAGCGCAGGTCGGCTGGATCGTAGCGATAAAAACCGAAGTCATGCACCGGATCGCGGTAGACAGGTGTCAGCCGAACTTCCTCATTATTCAAAAATATCGCTTCGGCCACGACCGGACCCGGCGTCACGACATGTCGATTGGTCAGGATCAGCCCGCGTTTCGCATCGACAACGAATCCCGTTGCCTGACTGGATGAATTCCATTCGGTGTCGAAGGCGCGCGTACTGTCGACGCGGATGGAAACGACGCCCGAGGAAATACGCTCGAGTGTCGTGTTCCAGGCTGTTTCCTCGGCCGCCGCGTTGGTAACCGCCAGCGCCATCCCTGCCAACGCGGCAAACAATAATCCGTTTCTCATAGCTACCTAAAGACTGGGTCCGGGCCGATCGGTTCCCTATTTCAACAGATTAACCCGGCGGACGAAATGCGAGGTCGAGCTGGCGCGCCGCTTTAACATCATCGAGGCGGCGTACCGGCATCGTATAAGGCGCTTCCTTGAATGACTTGCCGCCTTTCGCCTCAGTGACAATCGCTGTCATTGCTGCAACGAAATTGTCCAGCGTTTCCTTGCTCTCGGTCTCGGTCGGCTCGATCAACAGGCACTCCGGTACCAGCAACGGGAAATACGTTGTCGGCGCATGGTAGTTGTGATCCAGTAATGCTTTGGCAACGTCCATTGCGGTCAGGTTGATTTCCCTGGCTTCGTGCTTGAGCGTAACTATGAATTCGTGACTGGCACGCCGTTTGGGAAACGCGAGTTGAAAACCAACGTCGCGCAATCTGGCCTGCAGGTAATTGGCATTCAGCGTCGCGTACTCGGCGAGGCGGCGCATGCCGTCACGGCCCACCATGCGCATGTAAACATACGCACGCAGCAGCACGCCGGCATTACCCATGAAACCCGACAGACGACCGATGCTTTGCGGCAGTTCATCTTCTGCGATCCAGTCGTACCAGGTCGCACCATCCCGCTCGGTTGCTCTGACGATCGGGATTGGCATGAACGGCAGCAGCCGCGAACCAACACCAACCGCGCCCGAGCCCGGACCGCCGCCACCGTGCGGTGTGGAGAAGGTCTTGTGCAGATTCATATGTATAACATCAAAACCCATATCGCCCGGCCGCACTTTGCCGCAGATGGCATTCAGATTGGCACCGTCGTAGTACAACAGCCCGCCCGCGTCGTGCACGATCTTTGCGACCTCGACAATGCCGCGATCGAAGACGCCGAGCGTGGACGGATTGGTTAGCATAATGCCGGCCGTCTTCGGTCCCACGGCCGCCTTGAGTGCTGCTATATCGATATCGCCGTCGCTGCCGGTCGGTAATTCCCTGACGACGCAACCGCACATCGTTGCCGTCGCCGGATTGGTGCCGTGGGCCGCGTCCGGCACTATAATTTCGTTGCGTTCAAGGTCGCCGCGCGCCTTGTGATAGGCCTGAATCATCAACACACCGGCAAGTTCGCCCTGCGCTCCGGCCATCGGTGTCAGCGAGACACCCTGCATGCCAGTCACCGCCTTCAGCATTTCCTGCAGCTCGTACATGCAGGCGAGGAATCCCTGGCCGTGACTCACCGGACCCAGTGGATGGCGGCCCGCGAATCCCGGCAACAGGGCCAGTGAGTTGCAGGCGCGCGGATTGTATTTCATCGTGCAGGAGCCCAGCGGGTAGAACTGCGTATCGATGGAAAAATTCTGCCGCGACAAGCGTGTGTAGTGCCGCACGACCTGCAATTCAGACACCTCCGGCAATCGTGGCGTGTCCTTACGTCGCAAGGCTTCGGGAATCGCGGCATCGTCGACGGAACTGGGGGCTTGCGCAAAAGCGCGCCGACCGTTACGGGATTTTTCGAATATCAAGGTTTTCATAAGTCTCTCTTTTACTCAGGCTCTCCGCAGGTCTCGCGTCGCAAGAATGTCACGCAACGTGTCGACATAGAGGTCGATATCGACCTCCGTTTTGGTCTCTGTGGCGCACACCAACAAAGCATCGCCGAGATCGTAACCACCGAGGATGTCACGCCTGGCCAGCGCATCCAGGACGGCCGCAATGGGTCGGTCGAGGCGAATCGAAACTTCGTGGAAATGCGGACCTTCGTACAAGCGCCGCACGCCGGGCAGTTCCGTCAGCTTCGAGATCAACAGTGCCGTGTTTTGTTGCGCGCGCAACGCGACCTGCCGTAATCCTTCGAAGCCAAGCAGTGCCATGTAGATTGTCGCAGCAGTGACCATGAGTCCCTGGTTGGTGCAAATATTTGAAGTCGCCTTGGAACGCCGGATGTGTTGTTCGCGCGCCTGCAACGTGAGCGTAAAGCCAGGATTGTCCTCAAGGTCTGTCGTCCGACCCACGATGCGACCCGGCATTTGCCGCACGTGCTCCTGCCTGCAGGTCATGAAGCCGAAATACGGGCCACCCGACGAGAGTGGAATTCCAAGTGGCTGGCCCTCACCCACTGCAATATCGGCACCCTTTGTTCCCCAGCTACCAGGTGCCTTTAGCAAGGCCAGCGAGAGCGGGTTAACTACAGCAATCACCAGCGCACCGTTCTCGTGCGCCCAATCGGTCAGGCGATCGACGTCTTCGAGCGTGCCCGGAAACGATGGCTGCTGAATCACCAGCGCGACCGGACTCGTGCCGGCGTCCAGCTGGTCGGCCGCGTTACCGGTCACGGCATTCATTGGCAAGCGTTCGAACGTGATGTTCTGGCTGCCGGCGATGGCAACGGCAACTTTTTCGTAATTGGGATTGACGCCGGGCGCGAGCAGGATGCGACCGGATTTCGCCTTGCGATTACTACGCACGGCCATGAGCGATGCTTCCGCCAGCCCGGACGCACCGTCGTAGAGCGATGCGTTGCTGACGTCGAGCCCGGTCAGTTCCGTGATCATCGTCTGGTACTCGTAGATCGTCTGCAGCGTGCCCTGGCTTGCCTCCGCCTGGTACGGCGTATACGCGCTGTAGTACTCGCCGCGCGTCGCAATATCCCAAACTGCCTGCGGAATGTGATGCTCGTAGGCTCCTGCACCGATGAAGCACAATGGCGCGCCATCCTGCGCAGCGCGCTCGCGCATGAGTCGCGAAATCTCCATCTCGCTGAGCGCGGGCGGAACGCCATCAAGCGACCTAATCAGCAGTTGCTGCGGGATCTCATCGAACAGATCGTCGATGCTGCTGGCGCCGATGGCCGCGAGCATCTCGCGGGTGTCGTCTTCTGTGTGCGGAATAAATGGCATCTGGTCTCTCAGGCGTCTTCTGCGTCGAGCAAATCCTGGTATGCATTAGGCGACAACAGTGCGTCCTCATCAATCTTCTCGCTGGGTCGCAGACGTACAATCCAACCGTTGCCGTATGGGTCACCGTTAATGATTTCCGGGTCATCGGCGAGGTCCTCGTTAACCGCCTCGACAATGCCCGCGATCGGCGAAAACACGTCAGATGCAGCTTTCACCGACTCCACGACCGCCATGTCGCCACCGCTATCCAGTTCCAGCCCGACCTCGGGCAATTCCACGTACACGAGATCGCCCAGCGCCGCCTGCGCGTGATCTGTGATGCCGATCGTCACACTGCCGTCATCTTCGCGACGCAGCCACTCATGGTCTTCGGTGTACAGCAGATCCCCAGGTAATTCAGTCATCACTATTTCTCCGTTTCCTGTTTGTTCATAGTTCGATTCGAATTTTTCCATTGCGCACGAAGGGAGTCGGCACAATTCTTACCTTCAACATCTTGCCGCGCACGTCGACCTCGGCCGTCTCGTCGTTCCCGGCTGGCAACCGCGCCAGCGCGATAGAGCGCTCGATCGTGGGCGAATAACCACCACTCGTAATTTCACCCTCACCGACACCGGGTACCACCACGCGCTGATGGTTACGCAGCACGCCTTTGTCTTCAAGCAGCAACCCAACGAAGCGCTGCAGATTCGGGTCGGCGTTCTTCGCCTCAAGTTTGGCGCGACCAATAAAACTGCGCCCCTGTGGCTCCCATGCAATGGTCCAGCCCATGCCGGCTTCGAGCGGAGAGACCGCTTCATCCATGTCGGTGCCGTACAGGTTCATCGCAGCCTCAAGGCGCAGCGTATCGCGAGCGCCGAGTCCGCAGGGGGTGACGCCACTGGCCAGCAGCGCGTCCCAGACTAGGTCCGCGTTTGAGGCCGGCATGACGATTTCCCAGCCGTCCTCGCCCGTATAACCCGTGCGCGCGATGAATAGCTCGCCGGCCTGCATGCCTGTGAACGGCGGTAGCGCGAGTGCATCCTCGCGCCACTTGGCATCAACACGGGCCGAGGCAAGTTGCCGCGCCTGCGGCCCCTGCACCGCAACCATCGCGGTATTGCCAACTTCGGTGACGGTTACCGCAAAAGCGCTCGCCTGTTGCTCGATCCAGGCCAGGTCCTTTTCACGCGTCGCCGCATTAACGATAAGCCGGAACCACGACTCGTTCATGAAATAGACGATCAGGTCATCGATGACCCCGCCAAGGTCGTTCAGCATGGCAGAGTACAGCGCTTTGCCTGGGGATTGCAGCTTGACCACATCGTTCGCTAGGAGGTAGCGCAGAAATTCGCGGACGCGATCACCGGTGAGGTCGACGATGGTCATGTGCGAGACATCGAAAACACCCGCGTTGTTGCGCACCGCGTGGTGCTCTTCCTTTTGCGAGCCATAATGCAGCGGCATGTCCCAACCGCCGAAATCGACGATCTTCGCGCCGGCGGCCACATGGCTTGCAAACAAAGGTGTCTTCAGTCCCATCTCTATAGCGTTTCCCAAGGCAAATAAAAAGGCGACAGACCTCGCGATCTGTCGCCCCTCTGTCCTTGGAAACCTGAGAGATTAACGGCCAACGGCCATACTCCCCTTCGGTGGGCCGTTTTTCGACCTCTCTCCAGAGCCAATCAGCGCGCACAGTCCTTTTGCCTGAGCGTTTCCGAGCGAGTTGCGCCTTCGGCGCCCCGCGTTGCCATGAGCAATACGGGGTCTCTTCTGAGCACGCTATCTATTGGTGCGCGCATGATAGCCAAAGGTTTGCCCGGTTGCCAGCAATGCGTGCAGCAGTGACAATGCGCACATGCGCATACTTCTAAAGACAATACTCGTGGCCGCATTTTGCGGCTCAGCTACCGCGTGGGCGACCGCGCCCGATGACTTCAACGTACTGATGCACCAGGCCTGGGAGGCGCAGCTTGCGAATGACCCCGTATTCGCATCGCAGCTCGGCGACCGGCGTTATAACGATCGCTGGGCGGATCAGAGCATTGAGGCGATAAACGCTGCACAGGCACAACAACGCGACTTCCTGCGCCGCGTCTACGCCATCGATCGCAGCGCCCTGGCGGCCAATGACCAGCTGAATTACGAATTATTCCGCCGCGAGCTGCAATACACGGTGGACGAATTCCAGTTCAACGGTTACCTGCTGCCGTTCAGCCATCGCGGTGGCGTACAAAATCTCGAGAGCAATACGACCGGACTTTCATTCGAGTCAGTGCAAGACTATGACGACTGGCTCACGCGCATGAGCGGGATTGGCAACGTTATCGACCAGACAAGCGCAATCTGCCGTTGCTCTCTGACGCAGACCGGCTCAGGGAGCTCGGCATCGACGAGGACGCGGTCGCAACGCTAAGCCACTCGCTGCCGGAAACGCTTGCGGTCACGCCCGACAATGCGGCCAAGCTCTGGTCGCATCGAAAGCACTACTTTTTCAAACCCGCGACCGGCTACGGCAGCCGCGGTGCCTACCGCGGCGCCAAGCTCACCAGGCGGGTTTGGGATGAGATCATTCACGCCGATTACATTGCCCAGACCTTGGTCCCGCCGAGTGAGCGGCAATTGATGATTGCTGGCAAGAAGCAGTCGCTCAAACTGGACATTCGCTGCATCACCTACGGGGGCCGCATCCAGCAGCTATCGGCAAGGCTCTACCAGGGGCAGACCACCAATCTCCGCACTGAGGGCGGCGGGCTGGCGACGGTATTTCCGACACCCGGTGGTGAGTGCTTCTACCAGTAACCGGGTTCGCCCGCATGGCGGCCTCCTACAAACCGCCAGTCGCCGGCATGGCCGCCTCCCACAGCAATCACGGCTCCTACTTAATAAGCGACTTCAGGCAGTCGGCCAGTATCGCCAGGCCTTCGTCGAGCACTTCGTCCGTGATGGTCAGCGGCGGCAGCAGGCGAATCACATTGCTGTTAACTCCGCAGGACAGCAGGATCAGGCCTTTTTGCGGTGCGAGACCCACCAATGCCTTGGTCAGGTCCGCATCCGGTTGTGCTACATCGCCGTTTTTCACGAGCTCGATCGCAATCATCGCGCCCCGATCCGCACGAATGTCGCCGATCACGTTCGGATAGAGTTTTTGCAGCGCCTGCAGTTTCGTCTTCGCGCGCTGTCCAATCGCTGCAGCACGCTTGACCAGCCCTTCCTGCTCGATGACGTCAATCACCGCGAGCGCTGCAGCGCAGCCTACCGGCGAGCCGGCATAAGTACCGCCGAGCCCGCCCGGTAACGGCGCATCCATGATTTCGGCCTTGCCGACGACCGCGGCGAGCGGGTAGCCGCCCGCGATGCCTTTCGCCGTTGTGATCAGGTCCGGCTCGACGCCGGCGTGTTCGGATGCAAAGAATTTCCCGGTGCGCCCGAACCCGGTCTGGATTTCGTCGCCGATCAGCACGATGCCATGCGCATCGCATAGCTCGCGCAACGCGAGCATGAATTCATTGGGCGCCGGGTAGAAACCACCCTCGCCCTGCACCGGCTCAACAATGATCGCAGCTACATCGTCGGGTGCAATATCAACCTTGAAAAGGCTGTCCAGCGCCTTCAGCGAGTCCTTGATCGACACTCCGTGGTACGGAATCGGGAACGGCGCGTGATAGACGCTGCCCGGGAACGGCCCGAACAGTGCCTTGTACGGCGCGACTTTGCCCGTCAGGCCCATCGTGAGCAGGGTACGGCCGTGGAAGCCACCGTTGAACGCGATAACGCCGGGACGGCCGGTATGAGCGCGCGCGATTTTTACCGCATTCTCCACCGCCTCGGCACCTGTAGTTACGAATATTGTTTTCTTCGGCGAGTCACCGGGCGCCAACTCATTCAGTGCTTCCGCGAGACGCACCGCGCTGTCGTAGGGCGCCACCATGACGCAGGTGTGACTGAAGCGCTCGACCTGTTCTTTAACTGCCGCGACCACAGCCGGGTGACTGTGGCCGGTATTGCACACGGCAATGCCCATCGCAAAATCCACATAGCGATTCCCCTCGATATCCCAGAGCTCCGCATTGCGCGCCCGGTCGACAAATATCGACGCAACCTGGCCTTGCCCGCGAGGGAATGCGGCCGCTTTGCGCGCCGCCCAGTCCGCATTGCTCATCGGTGACTTACCGGATTTGTCCGCTGGCACAGCACTCATTCAAAAACCCTCAAGGCACGAGATCACTGCCGCAAAGTCTACTCGCTCCAGGCACAAATCAAAATTCGATCGAGGCTTGCCTGTTTGCCGGGAACTCACGTTTTGCGATATGGGCGCGTTCTTCCGGGCCGGCATTGGCATCATAAATCTCGTCGATTCGCGCAAGCCTTGTGCGTAGCCCTGTTCGATTGGCAATTTGGATATTGAGCCCGGGGCGCGCATTCATTTCGAGCATCAGGGGCCCGAGCTGGCTATCGATAACCATATCAACACCGAGATAGCCCAGACCGGTCACCTCATAGCCGCGCGCCGATGACTGCAGGATGAAATCCCAGTGCGGAATGCGCAGTCCTGCGACCAGTGCGCCGGTATCCGGATGGTCTTCCACACGACCGTTGGACAGTACGCCGGACATGGTTTCGCCGAGACTCATGTCCACGCCCGCGCCGACTGCGCCCTGGTGCAGATTGGCCTTGCCATCGGATGCGCGCGTCGGCAACCGCACCATCGACATGGCCGGATAACCGCGGTAGACAATGACGCGGACATCCGGCACACCCTGGTAACTGACGGCGGCGAACACCGGATCGAATTGCACGCAGTACTCGATCAGCGCCTTGTCCGGGTTGCCGCTCAAACTGTATTGGCCGCTGACGATATTGGAGATGTGATGCGCGATCTCCCATTCCGTGATCAACACACCGCTCGACAACCAGTAGGCATCACGTCGCCGTTTGCTGCGCCCGGTAATAACCAGGATGCCATCGCCACCACTGCCCTGGGCCGGCTTGACGACGAAACTATTGCGCTCTGCGACCAGGTCGGCGAAAGTCCCGGCTTCGTGCTGGCTCTCAATGACGCCATAGAGTTCCGGCACCGCCATGCCAGCCTTAATCGCAATCTCCTTGGTCAGCACCTTGTCATCGACGAGCGGATACAGGTGACGCGGATTAAGCCGCGAGATGAAATCGGCATTGCGCTCATTCAGGCCGAGCACGCCGGCCTGACGGAGTTTCTTCGCCAGCGCGAACATCAGTTTCCGGCCAGTGCCCGGAAGCGACGCAACTCGAGCAAGCGGTAGCCCGTATACCGTCCGGAGATCAAGGCCAACGCCAGGGTCACCAGCAGCAATTCGGGGAATGTGAATATCAGGTGCTCAAGCCACGACAAACCCATGAATATGTAGGCAATTATGGCCACGAGCAGGCTACCGAACCCGGCCCGCATCGCGTCGACAGCGCCACGTTCCTCCCACACAACCGACATGCGCTCAATCGTCATGGCAACAATGACCATCGGGAACAGTGCGACCGAGAGGCCGGTTTCCGTGCCAAGACGATGCGACACGAGGCTGATCAACAGCATAAGGATAACGACGACGATCAATACCGCGGTGAGTCGCGGCACCAGCAACAGGCGCAGTCGTTCCAGCAGGAATCGAATACTCAAGCCCAGTGCAACCAGCAGCGCAAATAGAACCACTCCCCAGAAAAGTTTGGTCTCGCGAAACGCAAGCGCGATGAGCACGGGCATGAATGTGCCGAAGGCATCGATGCCAATGAAGTTGCGCAGAAAAACCATGACCAGCGCACCGATCGGAATCATCAACAATACGCTGTACACGGCCTGCGTCTGAATCGGCAGGCTGTAGAGAGAGAGGTCGCTCATGCTGGTGCCGCGCTGCTCAGCCTGGGTATTGGCGATCGCAACCGTCTCGAGATAGTTGTCCTGTACCGCGAAGCTGACTTTTACATTGCTGCCACCTTCGACACTGACCAGTGATTCATTGCCACGCCACCAGACCAGGAAGTTGGCCGGCAGATCCTCAGCGCCGGTCGACGGATTGAAATTGCGCCAGTCGTTGCCATCATGCACCTCGAGCCAGGTAAGGATCTGCGCATCGCTCTGCCGGCCTTCGAGTTTCAGGCCGTGCACCATGCGCGCAGGAAAGCGCGCGTACGCCAGTATCGTGGTGACGGTCTGCACGAAATCCACGCTCGTTTTGGCCTCCGAACGCAGCAATTCCACGTTGGGATCCGGCGACGGGTCATTCATCCGGCGCAGCAGTTCCGAAGTAAACGAGGCGGTATCGGCGGAGTGCTCTTTGACATCAGCAACCAGCACGTCGACCGCGGTTCTGAATGGCTCGTTGATCGACGGCATCGGTGGGAATGGAGGTGTTGTATCCGACTGCTTGTTGCTCGCATCGCCATACACCGAGATGCGGTAGTAGATTGTTTGCGGCCCGTCAGCGCGACGAATCGCCCATTGCGCTTCGCGGCCACCGGTGCCGTAGTTCAGGCTGAACCCGTAACCGCGCGACACGGGATTTTCATTCAGGGTACGAAAGCCGGGTGTCAGCGTAGGAATGTGCAGATTGACCTTGATCGAACCGGGTCCGCTATCGAAGCTGATGGCCGATTCGATCGTCCAGACCGGCGTCTCCTGATTGCGTTGCACCGGAAAACCCAGCACCAGCCATTTATAGGCGAACACAGACATGCCGATTGCGATCAGCCCGGCCGCCAATGCATAGGTATATTGGCGCTTCATCGTGGCCTCCCCTGTGTCAGCGCCTGGTTCCCAGTGCGACTTTCACCACGTGCTCACGAATCGGTCCGCTGTGGTTGAACAGCCACATGCCGGTCGTGCGCAGTTCTTTTAGTAGTGCGGAGTCTGTCGCAAACAATCGATTTAGACCAGTCATAAAGTGCAACATCGTTGCGTTCGCACCTTTACGGGCACGCTCATAGCGACGTAAAACCGGCCGGTCTCCCGGATACTCTCCGTGCTGCAACGCGGTGTTGATGACGTCTGCAAGGCTTACGGCATCCTGCAGGCCCAGATTGGCGCCCTGCCCGGCGAGTGGATGCACTGCGTGTGCCGCGTCACCGACCAGGGCGATGCCTGCTTTGACGTAATCCTTCACATGCCTCGAGCGCAACGGGAATGCACCGCGCGGACCGGCGGCGCTGAGCCGGCCGAGGACATGGTCAGACGCATTGCCGAGCGCGCTTCCGAGCTCCTCGTCGGTCGCCGACATTGCCCACTGCGCCTGCTCTGCAGTGGTAGACCAGACGACGGAAATTCGGCCGTCGACAAGCGGCAACATGCCCAGCGGCCCGGTTGCCAGAAAACGCTGCCTGGCGATATTGGCATGCGACTTTTCCGGTCGCAGATGGCTGACGAAGGCGACCTGCTCATATTCCCATTCGCGGCTCTCGATACCGGCGCATTCGCGCACGAGTGAGTGCGCGCCATCTGCGCCTATGATCAGGTCCGCTTCTATCTTGCGGCCATCCTGCAGCACGACCTGGTGAGTATTCCTGGCCGTTTCCAGCGACACGATCGGCGCCGAAAATAACAGGTCAACATCTTGCCGCTCGACCACGCCGAGAATGGCGTCGACGAGCAGGTCGTTTTCGACGATGAAACCGAGTTGCGACACAGCGAAGTCGGCCGCATCAAACCGCAGGGCATCGCCGCTATCGTCCGTGGATGATTCGTCCCAGACGCGCATGCTGTCGTAAGCGCAGGCGCGTGTCGCGATCACAGCGAGCCAGGCGCCGATATCCTGCAGCAATTCGGCCGACCCCGTTGCGATGGCGGATACGCGTAACGCCACGTCGTCACTCGCACGCCGCACGACTCGTGCGTCGGCATCAATCACCGTCAGCTTGAGCTGCTCGCGCTGTTTGCATTGCGCCAGCAGTGCCGCCACCGCCAATCCAGCGACACCGGCGCCGACAATGACCACGTGATAGCGCTTGTTCACGCCAGCGGTACTCCGCGCGACAGCCGCGGCAGCCGGCCCGCAAGTCCCATCGTATGCCTCGCAAACAGTGAACGAACGCCCGGCACAAGATCAAACGCCAGCATGCCGAGGTCTCTCGTCGCACGGACGGGCCGACTGTTGCTCGCGAACAAGCGCACGAGGCCATCGGTGAAACCGACCAGCCTGGATTGATCACTCTTTCGCCAGGCTGCGTAGCGACTCAACATCTCGGAGTCGTCAAGACCGTAATCGGCGATACAGTCGCACAGTGTCGCAACGTCGCGCAGCCCCAGGTTGAATCCTTGCGCCGCGACCGGGTGCAAGCCGTGCGCCGCGTTGCCAACCAGAACAGTTCGCGTCGCGGTCAGCCGCATGGCCTTGCTCAGTAACAGTGGATAGCCCGCTCGTGTGCCGACTCGCGAGAATTCGCCGAGGCGATAGCCGAATGCGGCCTGTAACTCGGCAAGAAATGCGTTGTCGTCGAGGGCCAGGATCCGCTCAGCGTCAGTAGCCGCTACATTCCAGACAAATCCGGCACGGCCGTCAGTGACCGGCAGCAGCACCAATGGTCCCTGCGACGTGAAGCGTTCGTAGGCGCAATTCTCGAGCGCTTTCTCCGGCAACAAATTACCCACGATCGCCAGCTGCCCATAGTCCGTATGTTTGACGCCGATGCCCGCCATGGCGCGCAGTGACGAGCGTGCGCCGTCTGCCGCAACCAGCAGTCGCGTTGTAAGCGCGCGTTGCGCGCCATCGGCTTCCTGCAGATTGACAGTGACGTCGTGCGGCCCGAAACGCGCGCTGCTGATGCGGGCGGGACAAATGACGTCCAGTCCGGGCACTGTGTCGAGCGCCTCCTGCAGCGTCACGCCCAGAACGCGATTGGTGACGATGTAACCGAGCGCCTCGACGCCCTGTTCCGCCGCGTCGATATGTGAAAAACCGAAGCGCCCCTGGTCCGAGACGTGAATGCGACGCACCGGCGTCGCCGCCGCAACAATGTCGTCCCAAACGTGCATGGCTTCGTACATGCGTTGCGTGCTGCGCGACAATGCGGTCGAACGATCGTCGAAGCTCGGCTGCAGCGGAGCCGCTCGTGGCACGGACTCGACCATCGCCACTCGCAACGACAATGGTGCCAGCGCCAGCGCCAGGCTTGAGCCGATCATGCCGCCACCCGCAATTACGACGTCGTAGTTCATGCGCGCTGCATCAGGGACTCGATTTCGTCCGGATCCTTGACCAACCCCTTGCTGAGTACGTCCGGACCATTGCTGGTGACGACGACATCGTCCTCGATGCGTATACCGATGCCGCGCCAGCGCGCCGGGACCTTGCGGCTGTCGGGAATGTAGATGCCAGGCTCGACGGTCGTGATCATGCCGGGCTCTAGCATGCGCCATTCATCGCCTACCTTGTAATCGCCGACATCGTGCACGTCCATGCCGATCCAGTGACCGGTGCGATGCATGAAGTATTCGCGATACGCTTCATCCTTTATGAGGCGTGCGAGGGTACCGTCCAGCAGGCCGATTTTCTTCAAACCGCGTGTGATGACCCTGACCGCTGCGTCATGCGGTTCATTCCAGTGATTGCCCTTGCGCGTCATTTCGATCGCAGCAAGCTGCGCCTCGAGCACGATTTCGTAGACCGCTCGTTGTTCCGGGCTGAACCTGCCGTTCACCGGGATCGTTCGAGTGATATCCGAGGCGTAATAGTCGAGCTCGCAGCCAGCGTCGATGAGCACCAGGTCGCCATCTTTGAGCTCCTGGTTGTTCTCGACGTAGTGCAACGTGCAGGCGTTGACCCCGCCGCCCACTATCGGGCTGTAGGACATCCACGCCGCATTGCGCCGAAACTCGCGCATGAACTCGGCTTCGATCTCGTACTCATACAATCCTGGGCGCATAAGGCGCATCACTTCGATATGGGCCTGGACCGCGATCCTGGCCGATCGGCGCATGGCCGAAATCTCGTCACGACTCTTATATAGGCGCATATCGTGCAGCAGGTGATCGAGCGCAACGAACTCGCGTGGCGTATGCACGCCACGCGCCTCCCGACCGCGCAGGGAATTCAGCCAGTCTGCGATACGCGCATCAAAATCCGCGTACAGCCCCATGGTGTAGTACACGCGGCTGCAGGACTCCATGATGCCGGGCAGGATGTCGTCGATATCGTCGATGGGAAAAGCGTCATCCGCAGCGTAGTCCTGAATCGCCCCATCCGGGCCGGCGCGCTTGCCATCCCACAGCTCCTTCTCAGGATCTCGGTCACGACAAAACAGCAGGTACTCACCATTGTCCCGGCCAGGAGCCAGCACGATGACCGCATCCGGCTCGGCAAACCCGGTCAGATAGTAAAAATCACTGTCCTGTCGAAACCGGTACGCAACATCCCTGCTGCGAGTCCGAACAGGCGCCGCGGGCAGGATCGCGATTCCACCGGTGCCGACCATGCGCATCAGCTGGTCACGACGACGCGAAAATTCCTTGCTGTTCATTGCGTCTTGCCCACCCGGCCTAGTGCACTGCGTCGGCGGCCGGATCGTCACCCGGCTGGCGCAGATCCGCCAATTCCTCGAAGGCCAGTTGCACGGCAACGCGTACGTATTCAACCAGTTCGAAATAGGCCTCCTCGTCGGACTCAACATCAGTGTCCTCGTCGGTCGCCGCGCGAGTAATTTGCAACATGTCACGGATGATATCGGCGAGCGGTTCAGCCTGAAGCCGGGCACGCAGGTCGGCGCCATGTTCGCCACTGACCAGGCCGTGCAGGAACCCCTCACACCAGTGCGCCAGCGCCGTCGCACGCGAGGCCGGGCTGTCATGGTCGTCCGGCAGGAGTGGCGTGAAAGCAGACAGGCGTTCCGCGAGCTGCTGATACGTGGTCGCAAACAACGCGCCGAGCAACCCTTCACACTCAACCCGCAGCGCGTCCGCCTGATCAGTACCTTCCAGTACCCGGGTCAGCCAGTCGAAGCCGCTGTCCGCGCCGGCAATCGCGAGCCGGCCTGATAACAGGCCGTGTGTTTGCGACGCGTCCCACGTGGACCCGCAGCGGCGCAGCGCCTGGTCCAACGTGCTGTGGTCGATTCCCTGTTCCATCACTTTGATTTCCTGAACATTCGTGCTGCCCGAATGATCCCACGTATTGTCCATGCTAGCCACGCTGGTCATAACGCTCGAAAAGGCGATTGATTATGCCGGGACGCGTGTCTATATTGCTGCCATGGCCAAGGATATGAATACAACATTTGAGCACGAGCTGAAACGCCTTGAAAAGCGTGTCGATGCGCTGGTTCGGGTGTGTGACCAGCTTCAGGATGAGAATAAATCCCTGAAGCAACGGCAAGACGTCCTGACTTCCGAGCGTGCCAACCTTTTGCAGAAGAACGAACAGGTGCGTGCACGCGTCGAAGCAATGATCGGCAGACTGAAAGCAATGGAGCAAGGATCCTGACATCATGAGTAACCCAACTGCGCAGGTTAGCGTCCGGATTCTGGACAAGGAATACCAGGTCGCATGCCCCGCGAGTGAACGTATGGACTTGCTGGATTCAGCCGAAGTACTGAATGCCAAGATGCGCGAAATTCGAGACAGCGGACGCATCGTCGGGCTGGACCGAATCGCCGTGATGGCGGCGCTCAACATGGCCAACGATTTGTTACATGCGCAGGTTCGCGATCGTGCGATTGAAGGCGACGTCAGCATGCGCTTGAAGAGTATTTCGGATCGCGTCGACTCAGTACTGGGTGGTTCTCAGCAACTGGATTTTTGACGCATCAGAATGTACAAAGGAAATGGCGCCTCCTGCGGTGTTCGATACTGACCTGGAAACCTTTCGACCCTAACTTTTCTTTACGGGGTCGTGCACTGTCGACAACATATGAGCAAGGCTGCGCAAGCGGCAAGCCTGTTGTTGTCACGACTAGCCCCACCTGTTGCTCCGGTTCGAGAGCGACGGTCAGTAACGGCACAGGCGGGAGGCGCTTTTTTTGAAAGCACAAATTCGTCAGAGCGCGCTTAAAGCGCGACGCGCCATGAGTGCTGAAAGCCGCAACTTCGCCAGTGCGAAAATCTGTTCCAAGCTGGTTCGATCGCACGAATTTTTCGCCGCGAAATCCATCGCGTGCTATTTGCCGATGCCGGATGAAGTTGACCCCTGCCGGATCATCGAGCGCGCATGGCGCGCAAAAAAGCGCATTTTCTGCCCGGTGACCGAAAATGACGGAAAAATGTTTTACCGTCGGCTGGAGCGCGACTCGACACTCAAGCGCAACCAATTCGGATTGTGGGAGCCAGTCGACGGAGAGATCATCGCGGCCAGACAGCTCGATCTCGTCATCACGCCGCTGGTCGCTTTTGACGCTGACAACAATCGTATCGGCATGGGCGGAGGCTATTTCGATCGCTACTTCGCGTTTCAAAAACGCGCGCCACGCTGGCTGCGGCCGAAACTCATCGGCCTCGCCTTCGATTGTCAGAAATTCGAGAAAATCGCCTCAAACCCTTGGGATATACGGCTTTACGCCGTTGTCAGCGCCAGCGACTAGCCGATTTTCCAGCGCCTTCCAGCTGCGTCTCATCGCCTTTCACCGCCGCTGAGTGGCAAACGAAATGTTTCCAGCAGCGCGACGCAACGCAGCGGATTTTTTCGCGTGATCGCTCCATGGACGCCTCACGATCGGCAAAGCCCCGTTGCGAATTTCCCGAGCGAGCGACCTTTTCATCAAACGAATTTCGTCGCCCGATGATTTTTGCCGGCAAAATTGCCTCGAATCCGGCGGTTTCAAAGTGTTAATTGCGTCACCTAACTTGCTGGATTTTTTGCTTTTGTTGTATATACTCAACTCCGGGTACCCGACACGGAGAAACAAAGATGGCTACCAAGAAGAAGTCCAGTAAGAAAGCAAGTGCGAAAAAAGCTGCGCCGAAAAAACGCGCAGCAAAGAAGAAAGTAGCAAAGAAGAAAGTAGCAAAGAAGAAAGTAGCAAAGAAGAAAGTTGCGAAAAAGAAAACCGCCAAGAAAAAGGCTAAAAAGAAAGCTAAGAAGAAAGCTAAGAAGAAAGCTAAGAAGAAGACCGCCAAGCGCAAAACGAAACGGAAAGCCAAGAAGTAGGCTACCCGCTTAAGAAGCGTTAGGTTTTGGGCTTTGAAGAAGATTGGTCTTCTTCTAGCGCAACGAAAGTGCCCGCAAATGCGGGCACTTTTGTATATAGAATAAGAGTTGCCCATGGATGCAACAGATAAAAAACGCAACGCGGCAAAAGCGTCGCTCGAATTCATCCTGCCATGTACCGTGCTTGGCGTAGGGACCGGCTCGACAGTAAATCACCTTATCGAATTGTTGCCCGGCATCCGCGAGCGTATCGAGTCAGTGGTGTCGAGCTCGCAAGCATCCACGGAGTTACTCGAGGCGCAGGGATTCGAAGTCTCGACGTTGAACGAGATTGGCGATATTGATCTCTATATCGATGGCGCGGACGAAGCGAACAAGCACCTGCAGCTGATCAAAGGTGGCGGTGGCGCCCTGACTCGTGAAAAAGTTTTGGCCGGCGCGGCACGCCGTTTCGTTTGCATCGTCGATGATTCGAAGCTCGTGGGCATGCTCGGCGGCTTTCCGCTACCCATCGAAGTCATACCAATGGCGCAGGCGTTTGTGGCTCGCAAGCTCGTGAAGATGCGCGCCCAGCCCATCTGGCGCGAGGGTTTCGTAACCGACAACGGCAATCACATACTCGATGTACATGATCTGGCCATCAATAACCCGCTGGAAATGGAATCGCGCCTCAACCAGATTCCCGGAGTTCTGACCGTTGGCCTGTTCGCACAGCGCGCGGCCGACGTTCTGCTTATCAGCGGCGATGCCGGCGTCAGGGAAATACGCGCCTGAATTTATCTGCGCGATGCAAGCCGTCTATTTCACACTCGTCGCCGCGACCCTCTACCTGGTCTCAAACTGGGCTGTCGATCGCCTGGAAGTCTCCGCACGACGCCGCTTCAAATACCGGTCTCTGCTGTTTTTCGGCATCCTGCTGACACTCGCCCTGATCAGCTTCTACCTGATCCGTTTATATACGGGTAAGCCCTGATTTACCGCTGATTTACTGTTGGCTAGCGCGGCCTGATCCAACTACCACGGTAGGGACAGCCAATGACAGACAACAACAACCTCGGCGACGCAAAGCCGACAGCTAACGACGATCAGGAACTGTTGCCCCTGATGCAACGGATTCTGGACAACCCTTTTCTGCTCCTGGTTCTCGGCGTTTCCATACCCGCGGTCTTCTACATCATCTGGGGAATCATCGAGATTACCCAGATTCCGATAGCCGACTAAAGGGAGGGCCCGCCATGGCTATTACACCGCCGACTGAGCGGATCTGGTGGCGACAACCGATCGCCAAGGTCGAACTCGTCTGGATCATCATTGCTTTCACCTGGGGCCTGATCATGTTCTTCATGATGATCTACTGGCACGGGGCCGGCAAACAGAACCTTTCCAACGAGGCCTACCAGATCAAGCCTGAGCGCTATGCTGCGCACGCGCAAAAAATGATCGACGAACACCAGGTGCGTACCGAAGGGGGTTTTCCGGTGGTGCAGCCACCGCCCGGGAGCGACGTCTACCTGATCGCCCGTCTGTGGCAATGGTGGCCGATCCTGGAACTGGAGAAAGACCGGAGCTATCGACTGCACTTGTCGTCCATGGACTGGCAGCACGGCTTCTCGTTGCAGCCGGTCAACATCAACCTGCAAGTCCACCCGGGGTACGACATGGTCGTAACCGTGCAGCCCGATCAGGCCGGCGAGTTTGGCATTGTGTGTAACGAGTTTTGCGGGATCGACCACCACATGATGGTGGGCAAGATCTACGTCGTTGAGTAGGGAGCTGCCAAGATGAGCAAATTGTTCGATTACCGTACCTGCCCGACCACGGGCCTTCGCGTCGACCGCAGCGCTGAAAAACTGATCAAGGCAAATGCCGTCGCCGCAGTCATCTTCCTGGCTATCGGCGGCCTGTTCGGCCTGCTGGTCGCGCTCACCCGCTGGCCCGCCGTGCATTTTCTCCCGGCCGACTGGTTTTACCTGGCACTGACCGCGCACGGTCTCGACGTGCTGCTGGTCTGGATCATCTTTTTCGAGATGGCCATTCTGTATTTTGCCTCGGCAATTCTGCTCAATTGCAGGCTCGCCGGACCACGCTGGGCATGGACCGGTTTCGGCCTGATGCTGGGCGGCGCCCTGATCACCAACGTTGCCGTGCTGCGCGGACAATCCAGCGTCATGTTCACGTCCTACGTTCCGATGCAGGCCGAACCGGCGTTTTACCTCGGCATCATATTGTTCGCCGTCGGCGCCCTGATCGGCTGTTTCGTGTTCTTCGGTACCCTGGTCGTTGCCAAGCGGGAGAAGACCTATGAGGGGTCGATTCCGCTCGTGACATTCGGTGCGCTGACGGCGGCAATTATTGCTGTGTTTACGATCGCCTCCGGCGCAATCATCCTGATACCAACCCTGCTCTGGTCTGTGGGACTCGTCGCTCATATCGACCCACTGGTCTACAAGACGATCTGGTGGGCAATGGGTCACTCGTCGCAGCAGATCAATGTGGCGGCGCACGTCTCCGTCTGGTATGCGATCGCCGCGATGGTCCTCGGCGCGAAGCCGCTGTCTGAAAAAGTCAGCCGCACGGCGTTCTTCTTGTACATCCTGTTCCTGCAGCTGGCGAGCGCACATCACCTGCTGGCCGAACCGGGCCTCAGTTCCGAGTGGAAGATCTTCAACACAAGCTACGCCATGTATCTGGCCGTTCTCGGCAGCATGATTCATGGCATGACCGTACCGGGCTCCATCGAAGCCGCACAGCGCGCACGCGGGCTGACCAAGGGCATGTTCGAGTGGCTGCGCAAGGCACCGTGGGGTAATCCTGCGTTCGCCGGCATGTTCATGTCGCTCGTGTTCTTTGGCTTTATCGGCGGCATATCGGGCGTGGTCATGGGCACCGAGCAGATCAATTTGATCATGCACAACACGCTCTACGTTCCAAGCCACTTTCACGGCACCGTGGTCGCCGGTACCACGCTCGCATTCATGGCGATTACTTATCTCTTGATCCCGCTGATCTTTCGCCGCGAACTGGCGATGCGCAAAATTGCGACCTGGCAACCTTATGTCTTCGGTATCGGCGTGGCCGGCATCTCGATATTCATGATGGGCGCCGGCACACTCGGTGTTGCCCGTCGCCACTGGGACATGACCTTCGCCGATGCTTTGCTGCCATTCGACTATCCGTCGGTCGCCTACCTGATGATGGGACTCAACGGCATCTTCGCCATCATGGCCGCCATCGGCGGACTCATGTTCGTCGTGGTCGTCGTCAAGTCGGTATTCTTCGGCCGCAAGCTCGCAGAGGACGAAAAACCCTCCTACCCGGAAGTACCGCCGCAAGCGGCGAACGTTGCGCATTACGGCAGCGCCGAGTCGCTACATATCCCCGGCACTGTATTTCTGGTCGGCATTTTCTTCGTGGCCTTCGTGCTGTACTACTTCGTCAACTGGAAATACCTGTCCGAAGTCTGGCCACTAAGCTAGGCCATCACGCGGTGAATGCGCGCCTTGCAGCCATTCTTGGCGCTGCCGTCCTGAGTCTGACGGCAGCGCAAGCGGGCCCCACAGAGGGGCAGTCCGAAGAGCAGCCGTTCACTCACGAAGCAGCGCTCGCGGCGAGCCAGGGCGCGATCGGCCGGATGCTTGGCGATACTACGTTTCGCGACACGCAGGGCCAGCCGTTCACGCTACAGCAACTCGCCGGTAAGCCAATCGTCGTCAGCCTGATCTACACCAATTGTCACCATATCTGCCCGCTCATAACGAAGAACCTCGAGAAAACCGTGGCCATCGCTCGCGACGCGTTTGGCGAGGACGCGTTTTCCGTGGTCAGTATTGGTTTCGACTGGCCGATCGACACGCCGGAACAGATGCGTGTGTACGCCAGCAGTCGCGGCATCGACCAGGGCAACTGGCACTTTCTGAGTGGCGACGAAACATCGATCGCGGCGATTACTGACGACCTTGGATTTCATTATGCCGCCAGCGCCAAGGGCTATGACCACCTCTCACAGACAACCATCGTTGATCACAACGGACGAGTGTATCGCCAGGTGTATGGTCAGGACTTTGGCGCCCCGCCCTGGTTGAGCCCCTGAAAGAGCTGGTCTTCGACACCCCCGTCGAGGCCGGCCTCATCGAGCACTGGGTCGATACGTTTCGATTCTTTTGCACGGTTTATGACCCGAACAGCGGCCGCTATCTGTTCGACTATTCGATTTTTATGACTATCATTGTCGGCATCCTGTGCCTGGGCGCGATCCTGGCCTTCATTGTGTACGAGTGGCGACGAGCGGTTTGAAACGCGGCATCCGAATACTATTTGCACGTGCTGAAGCCATCCTCGAGTGGAGCTTTGGGCAACGGCTGAATCCGTTGAGCTGGCTCGGCGCTTTCGGCTGGTATTTTTTCTGGGTCGTCGCCGGGTCCGGCATTTACCTGTACCTGTTTTTCGACACCGGCATCACCAATGCCTACGCGTCCATCGAGTACATGACCCACGATCAGTGGTATGCGGCCGGCGTCATGCGCAGCCTGCACCGCTACGCCTCTGATGCCCTCGTTGTGGTCGTCGTTCTGCACCTGCTACGCGAGTTCTCGCTGGACCGCCTGCGCGGCAAACGCTTTTTTGCCTGGCTGACCGGCGTGCCGCTGCTCTGGTTCATCTATGTTTGCGGTATCACCGGCTATTGGCTGGTCTGGGACAGGCTCGCGCAGATGATTGCGGTCGCGACCACCGAATGGCTCGACGCACTGCCATTGTTCGGCCAACCGATCGCCAACAATTTTCTCAACAGCAGCGCCCTCAGTGACCGCTTTTTCACGTTGCTGGTGTTCATGCACATCTTCGCGCCGTTGATCATGCTGTTCCTGATGTGGTTGCACATACAGCGCCACGCGCAAGCCAGGGTCAACCCGCCGCGGGAACTCGCCATCGGCACGGCCGTGATGTTGCTGCTCCTGTCACTCGTGTACCCGGCCGTCAGCCAGGCGCCGGCCGATCTCGATATTGTGACAGCGAATGTGGCGCTGGACTGGTATTACCTCGCCGTCTATCCAGTGCTCGACGTCATCCAGGGTGGTCAGGTTACTCCTGGCAGGCGTTTCTGTCCTGCTCGCCGTGCTGCCCTGGGTGCCGCCTGCCAAGGCTGCGTCACCTGCGGTAGTCAGCCTCGAGAACTGTAACGGTTGTGCCCGATGTTTCCAGGACTGCCCGTTCAGTGCGATTACGATGGCGCCGCGCAGTGACGGCCAGGCCTATGCGGTCGAGGCCGTCGTCAATATTGATAATTGCGTCAGTTGTGGCATTTGTGTCGGAGCCTGTCCTACCGCGACGCCATTTCGTCGCAACTCGGCTATCGTACCCGGTATCGAGTTACCCGATTTCTCCATTGCCGACCTGCGTAAGCGCACGATGGCAGCAACCGCTGACAAGCAGGGCAATACGCGCATTCTCGTCTATGCCTGCGAGCACTCGGGCGCTGAGTCTTTGCAGGGGCCCGACGCGACCGTCATTACGATGCCCTGTGTGGGCATGCTGCCTCCGTCCTTCATTGATTTTGCACTCTCGCGCAGTTACGCCGACGGCGTCATGCTGGCAGGCTGTGCAGAGGGTGACTGCTACTATCGTCTCGGCAATGAATGGACCCAACAGCGCGTCGACGGCACTCGCGATCCCTACCTCCGGCGACGCGTAGCACGAGAGCGCCTTGCGGTCAGCTGGTTGCCGGGCAAGTCAGGCCGGCAGAAGCAAGTGCTCGCCGAGTTCATCGCACGATTGCGTGCCTTGCCGGCACCGTCGAAAGAGCGACGATCCGACCGTGCGTAAAGTATTTCGCCATATCGTGCAGCTGCTCGCATACGCGGCGTTCGCCGTCGGCATCGGATACTTTTCGGTCGCACCGAGATATGAATATGTAGCGGCCAAGTCCGCTGTCGTTACGCTGTCATTAAGCCACGCAACAAATCGTATCGAACCCTGCGTGCGACTGACGCCGGAGGAGGTGGCGGCGCTTGCCCCCAATATGCGCCGTGCCGAGAAATGCGAGCGCGCCCGACTGCCGCTGCGCGTTGAAATTGAGCTCGACGAGACATTGCTTCTGGCCACCGAGGCGTTGCCGTCCGGGGTATGGGGTGACGGGCCTGCATCCATCTACCAGAAATTCGACTTGCCACCGGGTGAGTATCGCCTTGGCGTGCGGCTCAGGGATTCCGACCGCACTGACGGCTGGGACTACACTTATACTGAGGACGTCAGCCTCGCCGCCGGGCGTTACCTGACGATTACTTTCAGAGCAGAAAACGAGGGGTTCGAATTCCGATGAGCCTTATCAAATGGAGAGATGAGTTCAGCGTCGGCGTCCCGGAAGTCGACTACGAACACCAGGAGCTGATCGAGCTGATCAACGACCTGCACCGCTCTGTACAAGAGGGCGTTACGCGTGACCAGGTGGTCGCCAGGCTAGGCGAAATTTTTGCGCAGATTGCAGCGCACTTTGCCCTCGAGGAAAAAGTGATGCAGGAAACGCGTTACCGGGCGTTTCCCGAACACAAGACCGATCACGAAGCGCTGCTCGATGACCTGCGCGACATCATGGACGAAGTGGAGGATGACGGCGAATTCAACGAGGCCCAGTTGACGTCGGATCTGGACCGCTGGTTCAGTGAACACTTCCGCACGCATGATGCGAAGCTGCATCAAGCGTTTCCGCACTAGCCATTGCTCAAACCAAAAAAAAGGCCCCTTAGAGGGGCCTTTCTTGTTTTGGCTGGGGGACAAGGATTCGAACCTTGGTTGGCGGAGTCAGAGTCCGCAGTCCTACCGCTAGACGATCCCCCAAATCCCGGTAGAGGCAGAGCTCGATCTTAGCGTTTCGAGTACTGCGTCGCGCGACGTGCTTTGCGCAATCCAACCTTCTTACGTTCAACTTCACGAGCATCGCGGGTTACGAAACCGGCGTTGCGCAGCTGCGGACGCATTGCTTCGTCGTACTGCATCAGTGCGCGCGTCAGACCATGGCGAATCGCTCCGGCCTGTCCTGTCGTGCCGCCACCCTTGACCGTAACATTGATGTCAAAGCGCTCTGCAACATTCATCAGCTCCAGCGGCTGACGAACAATCATGCGTGCCGTTTTGCGGCCGAAGAACTTATCAAGCGGGCGATGGTTCACGGTGATAGCGCCGTTGCCTGCCGTCAGAAATACCCGTGCCGTTGAAGTCTTGCGGCGGCCGGTCCCATAAAATTGTGTATCACTCATCTCTTTGCCTCTGCTCCAGAACCGTCGGTCCTAGACATTGATTTCCAGTGTGATCGGCTGCTGTGCAGCGTGATCATGTTGCGGGCCCTTATATACGCGCAGCTTCATAAACATCTGGCGACCCAGCGGGCCCTTCGGCAGCATGCCGTTGACAGCACTCTCGATGACGCGCTCGGGTGCTTTTTTGAGCTGCTTTTCGAGCGAGATCGACTTCAAGTTGCCGACGAAACCAGTGTGATGATAGTAAAGCTTGTCTTTAAGCTTGTTGCCCGTTACCCGAACCTTCTCGGCATTGACCACGACGATGTAATCGCCGGTATCAATATGCGGTGTATATTCGGGCTTGTGCTTGCCGCGCAAGCGACGTGCAATCTCAGTCGCCAGGCGACCCAGCGTTTGGCCAGTCGCATCGACCACGAACCAGTCGCGCCGAACCTCTGCTGGCTTTGCAGAAAACGTATTCATTATCTCTTCCGTAGGGAAATTAGTTCTAATCTGGCCACAACCTGCTGGAGGGCCGAAAGGCGCGAAATTCTACTGTAGGGGCCGCCCATATGCAAACAATCGGTACGATTTGGCAAAATAATCAGCGCCCCGAGTTTGGCGCTGATTATTCTTTTATTTCAATAAGTTATAAATGACCCCGGAGTTCTAGAACGCATATTCCAGTACCAGCGCCGTAAAGGTATCGGTTTTCTCGGTGCCAAGCGGTACATCCGAGTTGCTCTTTATAGTGTAGGAAGCTACGAGGGCCAGGGTACCGACAAGCCTGGCGGACAGCGCGGTTTTTGACTCCAGGTAGGTGTTTTCGGAGCCAGACTCGAGCAACAGGTCCTGTGTAAACGTCGCCGTATCGCTCAGCGCCCACTTGTAATACAGGCCGCCGGTCGCAATGGCCTCATTCTCATTCGTGCCATCGGCGAGGTCCGATTGCCGCGCACCGAAACCAACTTCGCCATTCAGCGTGTGCCGTTCTTTTTCAATCAGCCGACGGCCGTAGCCGACCGTTTGTGCGAACTGCTGGTCATAACCGCTAAAGCGGTCCTTTCGCCAGTTGAGGCGACCATACAGGAAGTTAACTTCGGACAACTTGCGTTCGCTTTTCCAGCCAGCTGCGTAGGTCTCAGCCGTCGTATCGCTGTCCTCCGTCGCAAAAATCGCAGACGCATGAAACAGGTGTACCCAGCTGCCCGCCGTATAGCCAACTTCAAATGCAGTCTTCAAATTCGAATTATCAGTATTGCCGGCGGTCGCAAGGTAGCCAAGGCTCGCCTTGCCGGCCCACGGGCCTGCTGGGGCTTCTTCCTCGGCGGCCATTACTGGCGCGAAATTAACAGGGCAATAAGGACAGTGACTTTCAGTTGCATTGAATGCCTCCCGGAAAGCGGCTGCGGAGTATACGTCGATGTTTTTTTGCAGGCGAGTTTTTGCCGATTGGTCTGGGATATAATCCTGCGATGCAGGATCGTCATCTCAACCCACTGGATCGCTTTCTGGCCGGCGTCGGTGATGCCCTGCGTACGATCGCGTCGCCCGCCGCGCGGCCGACGCGCCAAAACCCGGCCGACGGCATCGCTGAATTCGATCTGAGCGAAAGAGCGAGAACGCATGCCGCCGGGCTCATGCGCGTCAATCACGCGGGGGAAGTCGCCGCACAGGGCCTGTACCAGGGACACGCGGCTGTGGCACGCGATGCGACCACCGCGAAACAAATGCAGCAAGCCGCCGACGAGGAACTCGACCACCTCGCATGGTGCGAGCAGCGGCTGACCGAGCTTGATGCGGGGCCAAGTCGACTCAGCCCGCTTTGGTATACCGGCTCCTTTGTCATTGGCGCGGCAAGCGGAGTACTCGGCGACCAATGGAGCCTGGGTTTCATCGCCGAAACCGAACGTCAGGTTTGCGACCACCTCAGCAGTCATCTCAAACGACTTCCGGAAGAAGATGCCCGCAGCCGCGCCATCGTCGAGCAAATGCGCGTCGAGGAACAACAACATGGCGAGAATGCGATTGAGGCAGGTGCAGCCGCGCTCCCGGCACCTGTACGTGTGCTTATGCGGCTCACATCCAAAGTCATGACTGAAACCGCCTACCGTTTTTAATACACGCCGGATAGATGCAACGATCGCAGACAAATCAGGGACTTAGCTTGCCCTTCAACGCCATCTGTATTAAAAGAGGTGGGCAGCCGCGTAGAGGAATACCCTGAATGCAAACCACAGCAAAGACCCTGAGCGACGTCCCGGCGATTAACCGATTCTTGAGCTACTGCCGCGTACGAACGGTGCCATCAAAGACCGTCATGATTCACGCCGGCGACTTGCCCGATGTCCTGTACTACATTGTCGACGGCTCTGTCGAAGTCATGATTGAAGACGAAGATGGCAATGAAATGGTGCTGGCATACCTGAACAAGGGGCAATTCTTCGGCGAGATGGGACTTTTCTACGAACAACCGACCCGAAGTGCCTGGGTACGCACGCGCTGCGAGTGCGAGATTGCCGAGATGACTTACCCACGCTTCCGCCAGATCGCGAGCGAAAGCCCCGGGCTCGTATTCGAGCTGGCGACACAACTTGCAACCCGACTCGACCGAACCAATCGGAAGCTGGGCGACCTGGCTTTCGTCGACGTCACGGGCCGTGTTGCGCACGCCATCATGGATTTGTGCAACGAGCCGGATGCAATGACCCACCCCGACGGCATGCAGATCAAGGTCAGCCGCCAGGAATTAAGTCGCCTCGTCGGCTGCTCAAGAGAAATGGCCGGTCGCGTCCTCAAGGTTCTCGAAGACCAGGGCCATCGGCAAGCGGCAAGACCATCGTCGTGTTTGGCGCGCGGCCGCTGCGCAAGCACTAGAAATGAAAACGGGGTGGCGGCCCCCTATGCAGCTTTCTTGATTTCTGCCCGCATCGCCGCGATCGTCGTCGCGTAATCCTTGCTGCCAAAGATGGCTGAACCAGCGACAAACGTATCGGCGCCGGCGGCCGCGATTGCGCCGATGTTGTCGATTTTAACACCACCATCAATTTCCAGTCGTATCTGACGACCGCTGCGATCGATGATCGCGCGTGCTTCGCGCAATTTGTCCAGTGCCGCCGGAATGAACTTCTGACCACCGAATCCCGGGTTGACAGACATGATTAACACCATGTCGACCTTGTCGATGACGTGTTCAAGACAGGCCAGTGGCGTCGCGGGATTGAAAACCAGGCCTGCTTTGCAGCCTTCATCGCGAATCAGTGCCAGCGAGCGGTCAATGTGCCGACTCGCCTCCGGATGGAACGTAATGTAGTTGGCGCCGGCCCTGGCAAAATCGGGAATGATTCTGTCGACGGGCTCGATCATCAGGTGGACGTCGATCGGCGCCGCAATGCCGTAATTGCGCAATGCCTCGCAAAGCAAGGGGCCGATGGTCAGATTCGGCACGAAGTGATTGTCCATGACGTCGAAATGCACGATATCGGCGCCGGCCTTGAGTACGGCGGCAACGTCGTCGCCAAGGCGCGCGAAGTCGGCCGAAAGTATTGAAGGTGCGATAAGTGGCGTCACGGTCCGTCCCCTGAATTTTTGCCAATGTACCTGAGCGAGGCGCCGCTAGCGAATGGAACGCCGCGCCTTGAGCATCTCGTACGCGCTACGGACTTCGCGGGTGCGGCGCTCGGCCTCGCTGACGACCTCCTGCGCCGGATTACTGCCGGCGATCTTGTCAGGATGATTGCGGCTCATCAGGCGCCGGTAGGCCTTTTTAATATCCGCGTTGCTCGCGTTTTCCTCAACACCGAGCGTCCGGTAGGCATTGCCGACTCGTGTGGCGTCGGCATCACCGGCCGGCGAGTGTCGAAAACTCTTTTGGGCGCGGAGCATAGCCTCGAGTTGCGCCAGCTCTACGCGGCCGATCTCGAACTCCGTGCACACGATCCAGATTGCGGCTCGCTCCTGCTGACCCATGCGATCTTTGGCGAGCACGACTTCCAGCAACAAGCGCACGAATAACAGCCGCAGTTCCGGGTTACGCGCCGCCACTCGCCGCGTCTGCCGCATCGTCTGCCGCAACGGGAAATCAGCACGCTTGCCTTCCTCGAACCAGTTCATGGCATTGCGCACACTGGCAGGACCCAGGCCTATTCGATGCATGATCGAGCGTGTCGCCCGAATTTCTTCCTCGCTGACCCGGCCATCGGTCTTGGCGAGATGGCCCATCGCCTGAAACAAGGGCCGGATATATTCTTCGGGCAAACGCCCGGCCGCCTTGCCCTGAAATTCGAAATCACTATAGCGGGCCGCGAAACCACGATCGAACTGATGACCAAGCAGCAAGCCAAGTAGTACGAACCAGGGCCGCATGGTCGCGAGCCCGGCCAGGGTGCCAATGATTTTGCCCCAGTACAATCGAGAACCCCGGCAGAAAGCGTTGCGTAATCCTA
The DNA here is from genome assembly GCA_027618995.1 of Pseudomonadota bacterium. Classification (GTDB taxonomy): domain Bacteria; phylum Pseudomonadota; class Gammaproteobacteria; order Steroidobacterales; family Woeseiaceae; genus UBA1847. Next base: position 48,951 of record JAQCGO010000014.1, read on the forward strand.
ACGCAACGGTAATCATCCACACCATGATTTCCAGTGCCGCGATGTTCGAGTCTGAGATTCCGGACCTGCCGCTCATCGGGCGCGGCAAGGTTCGCGACATTTACAGTGTCGATGACCAGCACCTGTTGATCGTTACCACCGACCGATTGTCTGCCTATGACGTCGTACTGCCAGACCCGGTACCGATGAAAGGCAAAGTGCTCACGGACATATCGCTGCGCTGGTTTGCCATGATGAGCGACCTGGTCGAGAACCAGCTGACCGATCAAACCGTGAGCGACGTCATCGATGATCCGGATTTGCAGCGCCAGTTGCGCGATCGATCCCTGGTCGTCAAGCACCTCAAACCGTTGCCGATTGAAGCCGTCGTCCGCGGTTATCTGATTGGCTCGGGATGGCGCGATTATCAGTCGACCGGCGGCACGTCGGGCATCAAACTGGCGGCTGGAATGCAGCAGGCCGAGAAACTGCCCAACGCGATGTTCACGCCTGCCAACAAGGCCGCGGCCGGTGCACACGATGAAAACATCAGCTTTGATGATGTCGTCGACCTCATCGGCGAGAAGCTGGCCTGCCGCGTCCGCGACCTGGCCATCACGATCTATGAACGGGCCGCGCGTTATGCGCTGGGCCGCGGCATCATCATCGCAGACACAAAATTCGAATTTGGCCTCGATGAGCACGGCACATTGCACCTCATTGACGAAGTCATCACGCCCGACTCGTCGCGATTATGGCCGGTCGACCAGTATCGGCCGGGCATCAGCCCACCCAGCTTCGATAAACAGTTCGTGCGCGACTATCTCGACACGCTGGACTGGGATCGGACACCGCCGGGCCCGACGCTACCGGCCGACGTATTACAAAAGACCGGCGAAAAGTACCAGGAAGCGTTTGCCAGGCTGTTCGGATGAATACCGCGGTGCGGCTGGCACATCGCATATACTAGGCCCCCATGACCGGCAGGATTCGCGCACGATTTGATCGGCTTATCTGGAGCAACATGCTGTACGACTACGGCATGCCGGGGCGAATTCTGGCGTACGTACTTCGCTACATAGTCGCCCTGGTACGCGACATGTTCGCGGGCGGCCTCATGATGCGCTCGATGAGCCTGGTCTATACGACCCTGTTGTCGGTGGTGCCGCTACTGGCATTCAGTTTCTCGGTACTCAAGGGATTCGGTGTACACAAACAGCTGGAACCTTTGTTATTTACGATGCTGGAGCCACTCGGCGAACAAGGCGCGGCGATCACACAGCAGATCATCAACCTCGTCGACAACGTCAAGGGCAGTGTGCTCGGTAGCATCAGTCTCGCGTTCTTCATCTACACCGCCGTGTCGATGGTACAAAAGGTCGAGGAAAGCTTTAATTACGTCTGGCACGTCGCCAAGCGCCAGAACTTTGCGCGGCGGCTGATCGAGTACCTGGTCGTGCTGCTCATCGGTCCGGTGGTCATCGTCATCGCATTGGGAATGATCGCGTCCCTGAAGAGCAATGCCGTAGTGCAGTGGCTGCTGGAATTCCAGCTGCTGGGCCCGGTCATCGTCGCGACCAGCAAGCTGACACCCTACCTGCTCATTACCGGCGTGTTTACGTTTCTGTACATATGTATGCCGAACACACCGGTCCGTTTTCGTTCTGCACTGGTCGGCGGCGTCGCTGCCGGATTCGCCTGGGCCAGCGTGGGTGTGATTTTCGCGACCTTCATCGTGTTTTCGACACGCACCCAGCTCATTTACTCCGGCTTCGCGGTCGCCATTACGACGCTGATCTGGCTCTACGTGAACTGGCTGATCCTCCTGCTGGGCGCACAGCTCGCGTTCTATCACCAAAACCCGGCCTATTTGCGTATCGGGCGTCGTGAACCGCGACTGTCAAACTCGATGCGCGAGCGACTCGCGCTGAATGTCATGTACCTCATCGGCCTCGCGTTTCGCGACGGCAAGTCGAGTGAAACAGTGCGCTCGCTGGCGCAACGTATGAAGATGCCGTCGGTAACGCTTACACCGATCATTGAGGGACTGGAAGCCGAACACCTGCTGATGACGACCGAGTCAGAGAACCTGATCCCCGGGCGAGAATTGTCACGAATCAGGCTCCGCGACATTCTCGCCGTGGTGCGTGAACACGGTGAGACCGGTTCCTATCGCGACCCCGAATGGGAACCGACGGTGCTTGGATTGTGCACGCGGCTGGACGAATCTATCGGCAAGTCGATTGATGATCAGACCCTGGCGGACCTGCTGGACGAGGCGGAATCGCGGGCAGAGTGAACGACGATCTCCTGACCACTGCACGATTCCATGCAAAACATCCCGGAAATTAGGCTGAAGGCCGGACGCGAGAAGTCGATCCGGCGGCGCCACCCGTGGATCTTCTCCGGTGCAATCGAACGCGTCCACGGTGATCCTGAAGCCGGATCGACGGTGCGCGTGTTGTCGCAATCCGGTGAATTTCTCGCCCACGCGGCCTGGTCGCCTGCATCGCAGATTCGAGCGCGGGCCTGGTCTTTCGACGAGGCAACCTCAATCGACGCCGCATTCATCCGACAACGTGTGGCCCGGGCGATCGAATGGCGCCGGCAGCTGCAGCGGCTGGACGATGCCAGCGCGTGCCGCCTGGTCTTCAGCGAATCCGATGGTTTGCCCGGCCTGATTGTCGACCGCTATGGCGCCTACCTCGTTTGTCAGTTCTTATCGACCGGCGCGGAATTCTGGCGCGAAGCGATCGTCTCCGCCTTGGCCGAACTTCTGTCGCCGCGCGCAATTTACGAACGCTCGGAAGCCAGCGTCCGACGCAAGGAGGGTTTGGGCTTGCGCAGCGAGTTGTTGCGTGGCGAGCTGCCGGCCGAGCCGATCGAATTCAACAGCAACGGCATGCGCCAGCTGGTTCGCATCGAGCTGGGACAGAAAACCGGCAGCTATCTGGATCAGAGCGTAAATCACGGCCGGGTTGCCGCTTATGCAGCGGGGGCCAGCGTCCTGGATGCCTACTCGTACTCCGGCGGTTTTGCGATTTCTGCCCTGCGCGGTGGCGCGGCCGACGCCACCCTGATTGACAGTTCCGCCGACGCGCTGCTGCTCGCCGAGCGCCAGGCTGCTCTGAATGGCGTTGCGGATCAATGTCAGTATACAAATGCCAACGTACCGGAAGAACTGCGCCGGCTGCGCGATTCAGAGCGACGGTTCGACCTCGTCATCCTGGATCCGCCGAAGTTCGTAAGCTCAGCGCAACAATTGAAATCCGGCTGCCGGGGTTACAAGGACATCAATATGCTGGGTCTGCAGTTGCTGAAACCGGGTGGCGTGCTGGCAACGTTCTCCTGTTCCGGGCACGTCAGCGCTGACCTCTTCCAGAAAATCGTGGCTGGCGCCGCCGTAGACGTGAAGCGCGACGCACAGATCATCGAGCGACTGTCGCAGGCTCCCGATCACCCGGTCGCGCTGCAATTTCCGGAGGCCGATTACCTCTGTGGACTCGTCGTTCGCCTGCTTGCCTGAGGCTGATTTCGGGATTTTTTTCGCCGTGCAAAATCTGTGAAAAGAATGATTGACAATCTAATGCTCAAGATTATAGTACCGCGAATAAGCGGCGGGCATACCCGCCACGACCCGAAGGGCCGAGCCGGTTTTCACTCGCAGGTCACCCAACTGCACAGTAGGATGCTCGATGAAAACCGCCCAAGTCGCCGCGGAAGAACCTCCCGGACCGCTGGTCCAACACGCCTCAAATTCATCACGATCAATTGGTCCGTCACGGTTTCGCATCTCTAAGCGATCCGTAGAATTCCTGCACCGCTTCTACCCGGACGCGACGCTCGAAAACTGGAACGACTGGCGCTGGCAGAATCGCAACCGCGTTCGCACGCTTGCGGATCTGGCACGCATGATCGAACTCTCGGACGAAGAGTCCGATGCCATCAAGCGCCATACCGGCGCATTACCCGTGGGCATAACGCCCTACTACGTGAGCCTGCTTGATCCGCAGAATGCCGGCCAGGGACTGCGACGCACGGTTGTGCCAGTACTCGGGGAATGCGAGTCCTCACGTGCCGAAAGCGAAGACCCGCTCGGTGAGGATTCGCACAGCCCGGTACCGGGCCTCGTGCACCGCTATCCGAACCGGGTATTGCTGCTGGTCACCAACTACTGCTCGGTTTATTGCCGCTATTGCACACGCGCGCGCATGGTCGGTGCGACCGGCGAACGCAGCGTAAAAAAGGGTGATATCGAACTGGCCCTCGACTATATCGAGCAGACCAAAGCGGTTCGGGACGTGTTGATTTCCGGTGGCGACCCGCTGAGTCTCGACGACGATCGGCTCGAATACATCCTGAAACGACTGCAAAAGATCAAGCATGTCGAATTCGTCCGCATTGGCAGCAAACAACCGGTCGTTCAACCCATGCGCATCACGCCACAGCTGACGCGCATGCTCAAACGCTGCCATCCGCTTTGGATGAGTCTGCACTTTACGCACCCGGATGAACTGACACCGGAAGTTGCCGAAGCCTGCAGCCGACTCGCTGATGCCGGCATTCCTCTCGGCAGCCAGACGGTTTTGCTGAAAGTTGTCAATGACGACCTCGACACGATGAAGACTTTGATGCACGGGTTGCTGAAGAACCGCGTCAAGCCTTATTACCTGTACCAGTGTGACCCGATTTCCGGATCCGCGCACTTTCGTACGCCGGTGGCAAAAGGCGTCGAACTGATTCGCCGCCTGCGTGGCCATACGACCGGCTACGCGGTACCAACCTTCGTTGTCGACGCACCCAATGGCGGCGGCAAAATTCCGATTTCACCCGATTACGTGACCGGCTATGACGGCGACGACCTGCTGTTGCAGAGCTATGACGGTGATACCTATCGCTATCCGGATTCCGGGCAGCGACTGACGCGCGGGCCGGGAGCCTGAACATGAAGAATAACGGGATTAGGATTGGCCTGACTTACGACCTGCGTGATGCCTACCTCGCCGAAGGTTACAGTGAAATCGACACCGCCGAGTTTGATCGCGCCGCCACCATCGATAGCATCGAGACGACGCTCACCATGCAGGGCTACGCTGTTGATCAGATCGGCAATGTGAAACAACTCGCGGCACGTCTGACCAAGGGTGACACCTGGGACATGGTGTTCAATATCTGCGAAGGGATGCATGGCATCGCTCGCGAGGCACAGGTTCCGGCTTTGCTCGACGCGTACGAGATTCCTTATGTGTTCTCGGACGCTCTCGTCTGCGCCCTGACCCTGCACAAAGGTATGACGAAGGACGTTGTACGAGCCGCCGGAGTTGCAACACCCGACTACGCCATCGTGCACGAATTAGCGGATGTGAAGAACGTCACTTTGCCGCTGCCGTTGTTTGCAAAACCCACCGCTGAGGGAACCGGCAAGGGTATCAACGCAAATTCGAAGATCAATAGCATGGCGGAGCTTCGCAGCGTCTGCCGACAGCTGTTGAACGAGCACAAGGGGCAACCGGTGCTCGTTGAGCGGTTCCTCCCCGGCCGCGAATTCACGGTTGGCATCATCGGTACAGGTCGCAAAGCCAAGGCACTCGCAACGATGGAAATCGTGTTGTTGGATAACGCGGATGCCGAAGTCTATTCGTATCGCAACAAAGAGGAATGCGAGGAACTGGTGCAATACAGCTTGCTCTCGGCCGGACAACTGCGACAGGAAGTAGAGGCGCTGGCACTGCGTAGCTGGCGTGCGCTTGGCTGTCGCGATGCAGGTCGTATCGACGTGCGCCTGGATGACAACGGACAGGTACATTTCATTGAGGTGAACCCGCTCGCCGGCATACATCCGGAGCACTCTGACCTGCCAATCATGGCAATCATGATCGGCGTCAAGTACGACGTCCTGATCGGCCGAATCATGGCATCTGCGATGCTGCGCCTCAAACGGACAATACGAGCAGAATCGGTTGCCGCCTGATTTCCCTAGATCGGTCCTGGTATTACATGAAACAATAAGTGCCGACGCGCGTGCCGACGAGGTAGACACGCTCGTCCAGGCCAACTACGTCGCCGACGTAATGCGGGATCTTGGCTGGAGCGTTACAACCCTGGCCACGGACCTTTAACTGTCGAGCACGCTTGCAGCGATTTCGGCTGCGGGTCCGGAGTGCGTATTCAACCTGGTCGAGTCGCTACAAGGTGACGGCCGCCTGGTGCACGTCCTGCCCGCCCTGCTGGCGGCCTCCGGCAAGCGATTCACCGGCTGCGACAGCGACGCGATGTACCTGAGCTCACAAAAACTGCTCGCGAAGCGCTGGATGAAGCTGCATGGCATTCCGACGCCGAAGAGCTTTCTGCCCGGAGATGAAAAGCCGGTGGGCAACACGACCTGGATCGTAAAGTCGCTCTGGGAACACGCATCGCTTGGTCTTGACGACGATTGCGTCGTCAATAGTCTGACAGCGGCGCGGGCGCGCATTGATCATTGCCATGCGCAACACGGTGGCGTCTGGTTTGCCGAGGAGTTTGTCGACGGCCGGGAATTCAATGTATCGGTGCTCGAAGTGGGCCGCAAACCGCAAATCCTGCCGATTGCAGAGATGACTTTCGTTGACTATCCGCCCGGCAAGCCAAAAATCGTCGGCTATGCGGCGAAATGGGACGACGCTGCGCCTGAGTTTCACGCCACACAACGCTCGTTCGCCAAACTGCCGAGCGCCGAGCACGACGCCATTATTGATGTCGTGCAGAAATGCTGGAGCGCCTTTCATCTTCGTGGCTATGCACGAATTGATCTGCGAATGGACGCGGCTGGGGTACCCTGGGTGCTCGAGATCAATGCCAACCCGTGTTTGTCCCCGGACGCAGGCTTCGCCGCCGCTGTCATCGAGGCCGGCATGACGCCGACCAGGGCCATTGAGCACATCGTTAGCGCTGCAATGCATTGAGACAAGAAACAATAATGCGCTGGCGTTGCACGTTGCAGGCGTCGGATGCCGCAGCCGTTGGCACACTCGTGGCCGACACCGGTTTTTTCTCGCCGGACGAAACACTCATCGCGATTGAGCTCGTCGAAGAAACCCTTACACGCGGCAAGGAAAGCGGCTACGAATTCCTGTTCGCCGATGATCCGGAGGGCCAGTTGCTGGGCTACACCTGCTACGGGCCGATTCCGGCCACCCAATCCAGCTTTGACCTGTACTGGATCGCGGTATCGCCGCAGGCACAACGCCAGGGCATGGGTGCCAAACTCGTGCGGGAAACCGAAAGCCTCGCGAAACAGCAAGGAGCAACCCGCATGTTCGTCGACACCGCCGGTCGCGCGGAATACGTGCCGACGCGGGCGTTCTACGAACGCATGGGCTACCACGTCGAAGCCAGCATTACCGATTTCTACGCACCCGGCGACGCCAAGGTTATCTACGCCAAAAGCCTGGCCTGACAAAGCTTACTCGGCACGATCATCGGATCTGGCGGTCAGCACGCGGAGGCAGTATACTTCGCGCAAATAATTTCTCTAATAATCAATGTATTGCGGTTAATAATGTCAGGATTTTTCGACCTCATCACAGGCCTTTTCTACCGCTTCGCAGCCAGCGGTTTCCTGCCGGCGGCCTGGTTTCACAAGCGTAATCCGGCCAAAGTCAAAAAAGCGCAGCGCACCGGCAAGGTATTATAAAACAGGGTTAGGAAATACTGGCAATACGGCCACTT
>JAQCGO010000047.1 GCA_027618995.1 Pseudomonadota bacterium
AATACTTTACTTGGTTTTGGCATGCATCCAAGTATATCATAATAGTTAACGAATTAATCGCACAGGACATTAGGTGCCTCAGCGGAGGAGTTTTTCCAGAACCTGGGTGGGTGAGTCGGTCGTTCGATAGTAGCCGTGGCGCGTTGCCATTTCGGAGAATGCGAGATCACGCTTTGATTCGCTGCCGTACCAGTGCAATCTTTCCCAGTCATTGCCAAGAATCTTGCGCATCGTATCTCCCGCGGGCAGCGTCACGCGAATGCCAAAGCGTCGTTCGACGTCGGCGCTGCCGGGTTCGACCAGATTATGTTGGTGGCAATAATTCATGCGGCGCAGTACCTGTTGCGGGCTTGCAGTATAGCGAAAGATCAGCGGCGCGTGCCAGTGCGCTGCGTTGCGCCACGGTCACCAGCGCCTTCGCGGTCTTCCCAGCCAAGCAGTCGACGTGTAACGAACAAGTAGGCCGGCTTGATCGTTCTTGCAACAGCGATCGATGCCCAACCCAGGTTATCCAGGATGTGCCGTTCTCGCGCAGTCAGGTACTGCGGACAGTACGTCCGCTTGTGCTTCAACAGGTGGCGCAAATCTTCACGGGCTGCCAATCTGAACAGCTTGCCGCGCCGTCGTGTTGTGGCGGCCAGCTGAAAATCGATGATCGCGGGGCTGCCATCCTCGCGAACCAGAAAATTGGGCTCCTTGCTGAGGTCATTGTGCGCGACTCCCGCACTGTGAACCTGCCGCAGCAAGGGCGCAGCGTTATTAAAGTAAGCGCGATCGGTGGGCCGCGCAAGCTGCATCGGCTGACCCGCGAAGTAGCCGCGCAGCAGCGAGTCCGGCTGGAGGCGAATGAGCTCGGGTACACCATCGGTATCCGCCAGCGCCGCCAGCGCGCTTGCCTCCCGTCGCATCAGCCAGCGCGCAAGCCAGCGCAATCCGGTGGCTGCGCCGGCGCAGTCGCGTGAGATGACCGGCACGCCGTTGTCGGTCGTCCGTCGCACCTCACCGAACAAGTCCCTCTTTAGTAGCTGTGATTCAGTCATCCCTGCGGTCCGGGCCCTCGCCGCGCCACTGGCGGCAGCGCCGTAAATCCCAGAGAATACACCAGCGTCATATTACGGGATAAGCAATGACCGAAAACTCGGACGAACAGACTCGCGGTGGCGAGCGTGAAATGCTTGACTCGACCGGCGAATTCTTCAGTGTTGGTACTCCGTTGCACGCGGTCCGAGCCGGCTACATACAACGTGCTGCCGACACGGTGCTGTATGAGGCCATCAGTGCCGGCCGTTATGCTCACGTCATCGCGCCCAATCGAATCGGCAAGTCCAGCCTGATTGCGGCGACCGCCGCCCGGCTGGAAGGCAATGGCCAGAAAGTCGCGATTCTGGACCTCGAACAAATCGGCGGCCGCGAGGCCGGCAGTGACGAAGGGCGCTGGTATTACAGTATTGCTTACCGGTTATTGCGCCAGCTTCGCATCCGTGTCGATTTGCATTCCTGGTGGCAGGATAAATCGATGCTCAGCAATCGGCAGCGACTGCTTGAGTTTTATGCAGAAATCGTCCTGCAGAATGTGCCGGACCGGGTCGTCGTTTTTGTCGATGAAATACAATGTATTGTTAAACTTGGATTTGCAGATCAATTGCTCGCAAGTATTCGCGCTGCGCACAATGCGCGAACGACCGATCTCGACTTTTCCCGCATTTCGTTTGTGCTGCTGGGTGAGTGTGACCCGCTCAGTCTGATAGACGAGCCGGAGTTGTCGCCGTTCAGTGTTACGCAAGCGGTAACGCTCGGAGATTTTTCGCGTGAAGACCTTGATCTTTTCGCTACCGAACTGAATCTGGGGCCGAAATCGGCCGCTGCCGCGCTTGACCGGGTCTACTACTGGACGGCGGGCCATCCGTACCTGTCACAGAAACTTGCACGTGCAATCGTTCGCGAGGAGATTGCCGCTGAAGAGCGCTCCGATATCGCGGCGCCGGTCGATCGAATTGCGCTGCAGCAGCTGGCCGGTCGTGCGGCGCTACGCAATGAACCGCACATGAGCCACATTCATCGGCAGGTGATCAATGATGGCAAGTCACGCGAGGCGTTGCTGAATCTGTATGGGCGAATTTGCAAGAACGTTCGCGTCGCGACCGACCTCGGATCGCCGTTACAACGACGCCTGATTGCGATCGGCCTCATCGTTATCGATGAAGAAGGCCGGCTCAAAGTGCGCAATCGTCTCTACGAATCGGTTTTCACAGCGCGCTGGGCGAACGAGAATCTGCCTAATAACTGGCGGGCGCCTGCGATCGCCGTGGCGGTATTCCTGACAATCATCTTTTTGCCATTCTGGTACACGCAGCTTCTGCCGCGACCCTACGTTGTCCTTTTGACATCGGATTCCGTGCAGCTGGCGGTCGCCGAAAGGGCGTACGAGAGCCTCCGAACATTTCCCGGGCACGTAGACGCGGCGAACAACTTGTACCGTGGATTCTTGCAGAATCGCGGGGAGACGGCCGATGACATCACGCAGATCGAGGCGTTAGTCACCATGACCCGGAGTCTGCCGATAGCCAGCGACTTGCCGGAGCAAATAGTCGCCGGGTTCTGGGATCGCAAGACCAGCGCTGCGATTCGCAACGAACGTCGTGAGGAGGCGCTGCTGGCGACAATAGAGTCGCTCGCGCTCGCGACGCCGCAGCGGCGTAATCGTGCCGCAATGCTCGTTTCGGGCGACTACCCGCTGTTGCTGTCGAGCCTGCCTGTCGCGGGCCAGGAAAACATTGTATTCAACCCGCACAATCTGTTGCTTACCAGCACCACGCTGTCGCAGGTTTCGCAATGGACACTTGGCAACCAGGAGTTGCAGCGTCGCGATGCCTGGCCGATTACGGCGCTCGAAATTACGCCGCTGGTTCGCCGTGTGATTGTCGATAGCTCGGTTACCGTTCGCCGCATCGGTCTGACCATTAACCTGAGCCATGCGCGCGTCAGCGATTTGCGCATCAAGGTCATCGCGCCGTCCGGCCGCGCAGTGGAAATTGAACCACGTGTCGATCGTGCATCGTCGAACCAGGATATTCGCATTGATTCAAGCCAGCTCGAGGACCTGCTTGGCGAGTCCATTACCGGCACCTGGAGTCTCAGTGTCAGGGACGAGGAACTCGGCGTCGCCGGCCAACTGGTTGGATGGAATCTGCAGCTCAACTCGCAGGGTCTGATCGAGGAGTTCCAGCGCGGTTTGAATATTGCGGATCCGGTGGAGCGTGAGACGAACAAGATCTGGTTGAGCGACGATGGCAGATTTGCAGTCGCCCGCGCGACACAGAGTGACAGCGCGCGTATCTGGGACCTGACTCTTGCCAAGCCGGTGCGAGCGATCGCCGTTTCGGAGCAGGAGCAGTTCATCGGTCTTAGTGCAGACGCGCGACAACTCGTAACGACAACTCAACAGGCCGTGAACCTGTGGGATACGACCAGCGGCGACCGGATCGCGACGCTGGACGTCGGCGCGGCTAGTGCCAGTTCCACGTTAACCGGGAGTGGTACGCACCTGCTGGTGCAACGTCACAATGCCACGGATACGAGATTCGAGATTTGGTCGCTGAGCACCGCGACGGTCACGGCGACGCTCGACGTTGCCGGTTCGCCGGCATTGGTCTCCCTCGATGCAACGGGCACGCGCATCGCAATTGCTGACTATGATCGGGCCGTGCGAATCTGGGATCTGCAAAGCGGCGAACTACTGGCGCAAATAGACCTTGCGGAACAGCCGAGTCGAATCGCGCTTGCAACCGGAGGCGAAGTCCTGGGTGTCGTGTTTGGCAAAGATGGCGCTTCGTTGTGGCGAATCGATCGGCCGAAGGATGCATTGTTTGAGGAGTTCGGTCGCGGCAACTGGAATATGGCGTTTGCCTTATCCGGCACGCGGGTGTTGATCGGCAGGCCGCTGCACGGCTTTCAGGTTTACGCAACGAGTGACGGACGGTTACTGGGCCCGGCCATCGGCGCCGGCAGCGACGCCAATGCCAGGGCGCTGCTGGGCTTCAGCGCCGACGAGCAAATTGTTGTTACCGGTGGCCCGAACGACGTCGTTCGTTTCTGGAAAACGCCAAGCGCGACCGCGGTAAGCCAGGCGGCGAGTACAGACTTGCACCGTATTTGGCCACCGGCGGGCGATGCGGTGGTCGTCGCGACGCCCGACGCAGCGTTTCTCGTGATTGGCGATCAGGACGGCGATGTGCACATGTTGTCAACGAGCGGCGCGCGTGAAGCGTTGCTCGACGAAGGCGAAGATGTCAGTTTCCTTGGGCACCGTCGCAGGGTACGCATACTGTCAATGAGTCCGGATGGTGCCAGGGTGGCGAGCGCGGCGGATGACAATTCGATTCGCGTATGGAATACCGCCGATGGCCTGCCGCAAGCATTTTTTGGGCATATCGCTGGCAACCCGATCGAACGGATGGTCTTCTCCCCCGACGCCTCACGCCTCGGGGTATTGAGTAACAACCAGGTGCATGTCATCGATGCCGCGAGCGGATCAGTCCTGGTACAGATGGCGCTCGGTGAACCGAATCAGGGCCTGGCGTTCGGCGATAACTCGCGCCTCTACCTCGGCAGCGAGAGTGGAGCGCTGCGGGTGTTGCAACAAAACGCCGGCGACGACTGGAGCCTGCAGTCATTGTGGCAGGGCGGGGCGGCGATTCGTTGGCTTGAGGTATCGCCACACTCGCGTTTTCTCGTACTGGTCGACCAGAACAATCTTGCACAGCAGTTTATTCTTGCCGAAGGGCGGCTGGGCGAGTCAACCCTGCAACTTCCGGGGCCGGTAGACGAGGTTCGCTTTACGCCTAACGGATCACGCGTACTGTTTCGGACTGCTCGCTGGATTCACCGCGCAAACTCGGCTGCTTTTGGACTGCGCTGGATCGACGCGGTGTTCGCGCCGCGCTCAATCAGCACTGCTCGCATGGTGTTTGGTGCCGATAATCTGCCGTCGGCAGTTGCTGGCAACCGCGTATTCCTGCCGGTAGCCGGCGAAGGTTATGTGCAGCTGTTGGAACTCACCCTGGACAACAGCCGCGGCTCGGCCCTGTTCGGCAACAAGGAAGAGCTGCGCGCGGAGTGGCAACATCGCTTTGGCATGGATGAGAGCCTCAATTAGCCCGGATTGCGGCTAGCGATCGTCACCGCGTAGCGTGCGCACCAGTAGTTCAAGCCGCTTCGCGGATACGTCGGCCGCGGCGACGGGGTCGCCGACGGTGACCGGAACTCGGGCGAAGAGGCGGCCAGGGATTTTGTGCACGGTGTCCTCCTTGCCTCGGCTGAACCAGCTGCCCCAGAGTTTACCCAGGGACACCGGAATCACCGGGACGGGTCGTCGTGCGATGATTTTTTCAATTCCCGGGCGAAAACGCTGCACATGGCCATCGCGCGTGATGCCGCCTTCCGGAAATATGCAGACGATATTCCCGGCGGCCAATTCCTCATCCACCTTGTCGAATGCCTCCTGCATCAGTTGTTCGTCTACCCTTGCGCCGGCAATCGGAATCGCCTTCATGGTCTGGAAAAAGAAACGCAGCAGAGGAATTTCGAAAATCCTGTAATACATGACGAATCGCATCGGTCGCCGAATACAACCGCTGAGCAGGATCGGATCCATGAAGCTGACGTGATTGCAAACCACGACAGCCGGCCCTTTGTGGGGAATATTGTGTAACCCCGTTGCTCGCACCCGGTACAGGATATTGATGAGTAACCAGGCAATAAAGCGCATGAGAAATTCCGGCAACAGCGTGTAGATGTAGATGCCGACGAGGATATTCAGGACCGCGAGAACGACAAACAGCTCAGGCACTGAATATCCCGCTTGCAGTATCGCGATCGACAGCAGTGATGCGGCCACCATGAAAATAGAATTGATAATGTTGTTGGCCGCGATGATTCGTGACAGCTGTTTTGGCTCAGAGCGTTTCTGAATCAGGGCGTAGAGCGGGACGCTGTAAAAACCGCCGAATGCGCCCAGCATCGTCAAATCCACCAGCACGCGCCAGGTACCGGCGCGTGCGAGAAACTCTGCAACGGTCGTTACCGCAGTCAACTGCGCATGCGGTTGCGCAAAGTACAGGTCGATGGCAAACAGGCTCAGGCCAATGGAACCGAAAGGGACCAGTCCGAGTTCAATGCGATGTCCCGACATGCGTTCGCATAACAACGAGCCGATACCGACGCCGATGGCGAAGGCGACCAGCAGCGTGGTAGTGATCGCCTCATTGCCGTGCAGTATGTCGAGCGTGTAGGTCGGCAATTGCAAGGTCATCGCTGAGGCGTAAAACCAGAACCATGAAATGCCAAGAATCGACAGGAAAACGCTGCGGTCAGTGCGTGCATAGCCAACGATGCGCCAGGTTTCTGCCCATGCGTTGCGACATATCTTGAGATCAGGATCGACTGCCCGGGTGACCGGAATTTGCCGACTGGCCAGGTAGCCAAGCAACGCGAACCCGACCAGGCAGATGGCGATGATGGATTGGTCGGAGGTATCGGTGGCGACGGCCAGGCCGCCAATGATCAGACCGAGAATAATTGCGACGTAGGTGCCGGCTTCGACGAGGGCATTGCCACCAACCAGCTCGTCGTTGCCGAGTTGCTGCGGCAGGTAGGCATACTTGACCGGTCCAAATAGTGTCGACTGGCAACCCATGAGGAACAGGGTTAGCAACAGCAGCGAATAACTCTGGCTCAGAAATGCGTAAGCAGCGATCAGCATCAATACGATTTCGAGCAATTTGATGCGACGCATCAGGACTGATTTTTCGAATTTGTCCGCCAACTGGCCCGCTGTGGCGGATAACAGGAAGAAGGGCAGAATGAACAGTGCGCCGGCGACATTGGCGAGCTGGACGTGGTTCATGCCGGCTATCAGGATGCCCTGGAACGTGATCAGGTTGATCAGGCCGTTGCGAAATACGTTGTCGTTGAGTGCGCCCAGGAACTGGGTCGCGAAAAACGGGGCAAAGCGGCGTTGTCCCAGGAGCGAGAACTGGTTGGAATCTGACACGTGTGTGATGATCCTCGGCGAGCTTCGGCGACACTATAGCTTGAATGGGCTCGTCTGAACGCCGAAAACTGCGAACTCAAGCCATTTTCGCGCTGTTGGGCGGTGCTATTATCCGGCGTACCAGCGCCCCGAATTCTTAATAATTGGTCAAACTTGAGTCCACGCACGTAATGCAAAAGAACTACGCACCGTTACTGCTTTGCAGCGCATTGATCGTTCAGGGTTGCGGCCAGGATCCGGCGTCTGCGCGTAGTGTTCAGCAATATCTTGATAATCCCCAGTTCCTTGAAGCGGCGGTCGTGCGCTGCGCACAAAATCGGTCCGAATCGCGTTATGACGCCGAGTGCGTGAACGCGCGGCAGGCCGTATCGATCATAGAGGCTCGTGAGGAGCGTGCGCGTCGCGACCAGCTCGAAGCTGAGTCTGAATCCAAGCGGGACGCGCTGCGACGTACGCAGCGTGCCACGGCCGAAGCGCGTCGTCGTGCAGCGGAGGCCGAAAAGTTGCGAAAGGAAGCCGAGTATCTGGCGCAGTTCGGCGCAACACCACCGGCTCCCAGCGCGGATGGCAGTGAGCAGCTCAAAGCGAATGTACCCGGTGCTGTGATTCCGGCTGCGAGCCCGCCGCCACGATCAGCGACACCGGTTGACGACACTCCGCCGGTGGTATTCGAAGAACTGGTTCCTACAACGCCTCAATCAGTACCGGCATCCGACGGCGGCAATGCGCCGATTAGCGAACAAGACCCACAACCCGATGGTGCCCAGCCAAGCCTCGACGCCGTGCTCGACGAACTTCGTCGCCGTCAGGAAGAAGGGACTGGGTGATGCCGGCCGCCGGGCCTATTCTTCGGGGTCCGGCATTCCAAAAGTACGTACTTCAGCCTGCTCCTCGACGGGCACTTGCGGCGCGTTCGATGTGCCGCTTTGCATGCCCGGTGTTGTGGGCAAGCGTCGTGTCTGCGCCGTCAGGATTTGTACAAATGTGTTGGCGATGTCTGGTGCAATATTCGGCGAACTCGCGAATATTTTTTCCGGCGACATGCTTGTCGAATGGTAGAAGCGCGAATTGGCATCGCGATCCATGGTCACAGCGGAGCCCTCCAGCGAAACACCGGCAAACAGTCCTCGGCTGCGCGAATACGACATGACCTCAGCTTCGAACGCCAGATCGGTAGCGACACCGGCGGTGCGGCCGACCGGACCAGCAGAAACTGACGCATCGGCGCCCAATGTGAGTTTGCCGTTTTTAATATTCTCAACGCCATTGCGGGTCTTGAATACCAGGATAATGTCGGTCGATCCGACACCTGCCTGCCAGCCAAAGCTGCCGCCGGTCAAGGCGATGAATGCCGGATTGCTCCATGAATTGTCATCCTGGCGCACGACTATGATGCCCTTGCCGCGGCGCGCTCCCAGAACAAAGCCTGCCTTGATGACATCCGGAATCACGGCGACCGCATAGGCACGCGCCAGCAGCGATGGCGGTATCGACTTTTCCGGTATCCGCAGAAATTGGTCAAGTACGTCAGCCGCATCTGCAACGCGATTTTCTTCGCGAGTTGCCGCGACAACCGGCATTGCGAGAATCAGTGCCAACAGGGCGAGGATGGGCTTCAGTCTTAAATCAGGCATGTCATTTGGAACCGGAATCGGGGTTGGAGTTCTATGATACGCCAATTTGCGGCGGCAACGGGATTTCGAGACTGGCGCAAATTGCGCGGACCAACTCGGCTTCGGTCACGGTCAGCTGTTTGTCGTGTAGCACGACTCGCGTTACCGCATCGAGCAGCATCTCGCGCCCGGCGCCATTCAAGGCGATCAATCGATCGAGATTCTGATCCAGCTCGGTGGTCGAGAGTTTTTGCTTGGCGGCGTACTCGTAAGCATCACCCCAGTCACCGAACTGGCTGAGCCCGGCGCGAAAGGCCGCTTCGCCGTCGCCAATATCGTCGTGCCCGTAATGCGCGATGATACGCAGCAAGTCGACCGCTGCATCCCGCACCACCTTGCGACCAACGCTCGAGGGTCGCACTCCCTGTGACGGGTTGATGCTGTGCCGCAAGTTGCCTGACAGCACGCGGTAGAAACAGTATTCGTGCAGGTCAATGATGCCGTCCACTTCGATCAGGCGTTGCGTCAATTCGATCAGGTAAACGAGTTGTTGCGCCGGCCTTTGGCGCAGTGCAGGGAAGGCGATTTCCAGCAATGGCAATCGATACTCGGAAGCCATTTGTTGCAGCGCGTCAAAGAATTGTCGCACGAGGCGCGTACGCTGATCGCCGAGACGTTCGGTAGTCAGGATGAGTTGTCGCTGCAGATTCCGGCCGCTGCGATCCAGGATCAATGCAACAACCAGCAGGTAAGATAATTCGGAAGAATGCGCGGCGTCATATAGCATTTCGGGCAGGGACCGGCGCACGTGTGCGGCGAATGCGACATGTTGCCCGGTGGGTCGGCCGACCGAATCGCTGATTGATGTCGGTTGTGTGCCGGTTCTGGTTGTTGCTGCAGCAAACCCCGCGCGTTGTGCGTCGTCGCCGATGCTCGTGACATTGTCGCGATCGCGCAGGCTGACGTGCGGGTAATCGGATTCCTTAAAGCTTGGGTCCAGGGCCTGTATGCGTTCGGTCAGCGGCGGGTGAGTTGCAAACAGTCCGTTGAAGCGAGCACCGCTGCCGAACAGCATATGGCTGATTTCTTCCGGGTCGGTCGATCGAATCAGGGAGCCGGCCTCAAAGCCGCCAATTTTTTTCAATGCGTTGGCCAGCCCCATGCTTTGCCGGGTGAACTGGACCGAGCTGGCGTCGGCCAGATACTCACGTTGTCGCAACACGCCCGCCTTTATGATGCGAGCGAAGAAAACCCCCACTGCGCCAAGAATAAGCAGGCCAAGGCCGAGGATGAGAATCACGGGCACACCCTTGCCGCGCTTTGAGCCGGAGCCGGAAAAGCGAAGACCGCGCAGCATCATGCGGCCCATCAGGCCCAGCGACATGATGCCGAACAGCACGCCCATCAGGCGAATATTGAGTCGCATGTCGCCGTTCAGGATGTGGCTGAATTCATGCCCGATAACCCCCTGCAGTTCATCGCGATCGAGCATCTCAAGCGCGCCGCGCGTCACGGCAATAGCGGTATCGCCGGGAGTGAAGCCGGCCGCAAATGCGTTGATGCCGCTTTCGCGCTCGAGTACGTAGATTTCGGGCACCGGTACGCCGGAGGCGATCGCCATTTCCTCGACCACATTTCTCAGCCGGCTGCGCAATGGATCGGTCGTCGCGGGCGATACCAGCGTGCCACCCACTTGCTGCGCGACCTGGCTGCCGCCCGCGGACAACTGAGCCGTCTTGTAAAGCGTCGCGCCGACAATGAAAAGCGTCGTGATGATGGCAGCGCCGATCAGCGTCGGAGTTTGCTGCTGCACGAAATCCGCAAGTGAAAATTGCTGACCCGAGAAGTACGGGTCATAGAGCACGGTGCCGGCAACCAGAGACACGCCCGCAACGATCAACACCGTTGCGAGGAGATACAGTACGACAAGCCAGCGGCTGGACCGGCGGGCCTGATCCTGTACGTCGAAGAAATTCACCGTCTGTCCGCCGTGAATTGCAATCTGAGCAGGCTAGGTGAAAGAGACCTCGGGGGCGGCGCGCTTTTCTTCTGCATCAATCTCGAGAAAGCTCGCGAGATCGAAGCTGAAAAATCGGGCGACGACGTTATTCGGAAAATTCTGCGCCGAGTTGTTGTATTGCAGGACGGTATCGTTAAACGCCTGGCGCGCGAACGCGACCTTGTTCTCGGTGCTGGCCAGCTCTTCCTGCAGCTGCATCATATTTTGATTCGCCTTGAGATCCGGATAAGCTTCCGACAGGGCGAACAAACGGCCAAGTGCACTGGTCAAAGCACCTTCGGAGGCACCCAGTTGTTGCATGGCCTTGGCATTGGCCGGGTCGGCTTTGGCGGCATCGAGGCTGGACGAGGCGGAGTTGCGAGCGCTGATAACGGCTTGCAGCGTTTCCCGCTCATGCTTCATATAGCCCTTGACCATTTCAACCAGGTTGGGAATCAGATCGTAGCGTCGCGTAAGCTGTACATCGATTTGTGCGAATGCGTTCTTGACGCGATTGCGTTCGTTAATCAGCGTGTTATATATGCCGATCGCCCAAAAAATAACGGCGGCTATGATCGCGAGGAAAATCACGAATGAAGGCACTGTCACACTCCTTGTCGAAGTTCAGAATGAGCAAGCATAACGCCGGCACACAGGTAACTCTATGTCCGTCTTCAAACAAATGGGACAGATGTGTTGTCAGGTTAGGCGAGTGTTTTTCTCATCATTTTCAT
>JAQCGO010000048.1 GCA_027618995.1 Pseudomonadota bacterium
CCGAACTCGGAAGTGAAAACGCTCAGCGCCGATGGTAGTGTGGGGTCTCCCCATGTGAGAGTAGGACACTGCCAGGATTTATTTATGAAAGGCCGTACCCGTTTGGGTACGGCCTTTTTTATTGGCCCTGTTACACTGCCGACCGGCACCTATTCCGGGTTCTGCATTGAGATTCGCTGAAGTACTCCTGCGTCTTGGCAGCAGCCTCGTGGCATGGATGATGCTTTACGCCTACGTGCTTTGGTTTGCAGCCCTGCATTCGCTGGCCTGTGGCCCGGATGGCGACGCAATGCACCGCTTGTTGCTGGGCATGCTGCCGTTCACGATCGGGGCTGTATTTGCGCTTCGGATTACCCATCCGTTGCCGGAAGTGCACAGTATCCTCCGCTGGCTTGGTGTGCCGTTGCTGTTACTCATGCCTTTTTGCCTGCGCAGCCTGTGGGATGTCATCGCGGTGGTGCATCTGGAATCCGTAGGACTGTGTACCGAAGTACCACCGCCCGTCTGGCAGCAATTCTGGTCGTTACTGCAACTCGCCACATTGTTGCTACTGGGCTATAGGTTGCTCATGGCTTGGCGGGATGCTAAAAATGACGGCTCTTAAGAAGAACGAGGGGATTTGATATGTCCATGGTTTCAGAATTCAAAGCATTCGCAATGCGTGGCAATGTCGTCGATATGGCCGTCGGCATCGTGATGGGCGGCGCGTTCGGAAAAATCGTTTCCTCGTTCGTGAGCGATGTGCTTATGCCGCCGATCGGGATCATTCTTGGGGGCGTCGATTTCAGCGACTTGGCCGTGACCCTCAAAGCGGCCGCAGACGGGGCGGCTCCGGTCTTGCTGAAATACGGCTTGTTCATTCAGACAGTGGTTGATTTCCTGATCATTGCATTCGCCATATTTCTCGTCGTCAAGGCCATGAACACAGTGAAGAAAAAGGACGAGGAAGCGCCAGCGACACCGCCGGCGCCGAGCAAGGAAGAAGTGCTGCTGACCGAGATCCGGGATGCATTGCGTTCGTCGAACTAACCCGTAGACTTCCGGTCCGATAGACATAGACGGCCAGCCTTGCCGAGGCTGGCTTTTTTTATCCGAGGACAAACCTGGGTATGACGCGGCGGCCATCAATTGCAATCAGTTTGCTGTGCAGCAGCTTCTTGTCGCTGTCCGCATTCACGCAAGCGGACGAGATCAGCGCGGACGAGTCGACGCTGACCGAAGTGACCGTACATGAGCGTCGGGTAGCAAACGATCAACCGGCGGGCACGTTCGCAACACCTGTCACAGTGCTGCGTTTTGATCCGGCAACGGAGCTGCAATCACGCGGCCTGCCCGAAGGGCAGGCAGATATTGCGGTGCGCGGTGGGCTATTCGAAAACACCGGTTTCAAGGTCGCAGCGGTTACGCTCACGGATCCGCAGACCGGTCATTACGCGGCGGAGCTACCGTTCGATCCGGCGCTGCTGTCGACGGGAGAAATCCGTACTGGTATCGATAACTCGCTAGGTGGCTTCAATTCCAGCGTAGCGACGATTGCCTATTCGCTTCCCGAAATCAGCAAGAGTGGCTCGGCCACGCTTGGCGCCGGCAGCGATAGCCTGAATTTTCAGTCCTTGCGCTACGCAACAGTCGCCGAGCGCGGTGGCGACGTAACGCTCGGACTGCAGCTGTCCGCGGCAATGTCGGAGGGCGACGGCAGCGTGCCTGATGGTGATCATGATTTCGCGCGTTATAACGTGCAGTTGCAGCGCGTGGACGGCAACAGCCAGAGCGATCTGATCATCGCGTACCAGGACAAGTTTTACGGCTGGCCAGGTGCCTATACAGGGTTTGCAACCCTGCCGGAAACAGATCATACGAAGACGTCGCTGGTATTCGGCAACCACCGGCGCGAGCAGGACCATGGTTGGTGGGAAGCCAGCGCCTTCTATCGGGGGCTGGAGGACGACTACGATTTCAATAGAACGACTCAGGAGTCCGGAGCGCCAGGCTCGTTCGACCATGAAACAGAGGTGTACGGCGCCGGGATTCACGGGCAGGTCAGGCACGGCACCTGGGACTGGAATTATGCTCTGCAGCTAACGTCCGACAAGCTGCTTGAGTCCACCGACCTCACCAACGGAAATTTCACGTCGCGCAACTACGCGTCGGTGCGAATCGTGCCCTCGATTGATCTGGCGCAGAGTGACAACCACATCGTAACTCTGCGTGCCGGAGTTGCGGTGGACTCTTCAAATCGCGACAGCACAGAAATTTTGCCCGTGATTGGAATATCGCGTCGCACGACAACCAGCTGGGGCAGTCGAAATATCAGCTTCGAATACGCGGGCGCATCACAGGTGCCCGGATACACCGTGCTAAATTCGAGGCCAACCGGCCTTTTTGGCGGCAACCCGGAACTGGGCCGCGAGCGAGCCGACGAAGTGACGTTGTCATTCGCCTGGGAAGCGACCAGCTGGCGGACCGACGTGACCGGCTTTTATCGCCAGGATGACGATCTCGTCGACTGGACCTTCGCCAGCGGTGCACCGTTCGCGCGCCAGGCGAACGCCGTCGATGTCGACGTGGCCGGCGCGATAATCAGCGTTACTCGCAGTTGGTCGTCGCTCGATGTGGTTGCAGCCTATAACTACCTCAACAAGGATGCCGACTATGGTGAGGCGACCGTCGATGCCAGTTTCTATGCGCTCAATTTCGCACGTCACCGCGTGACCCTGGCACTGCGCTACGACCTTTTTGATAGCGTGCAGCTTCGGCTCGACAATGAATATCGACAGCAGGAAGAAAACGCGTTGCGTGCAAATTCTGACAATGCGTTCCTGGTGTCGGCCGCGCTGGCCTGGGAGTCTGCGCACCGTCGTGGCCTGGGAGTTGTGCTGGCGGCCGACAATCTGACGGACGACGACTACCAACAATTCCCGGGTACGCCAGCGGTCGGCCGGCACCTCAGTCTGAGTGTGCGTTACGACTGGTAACCCGCGTAAAGCGTCTTATACTGCTGGCCATGATCGATCTCTATTACTGGCCGACACCGAATGGTCGCAAGATTTCGATCATGCTCGAAGAATGTGGCCTCGAATATCGTGTGGTGCCCGTCGACATAGGTGCGGGCGACCAGTTTCACCCCGAATTTCTCAAGATTAGCCCGAACAACCGCATGCCCGCCATCATCGACGACGACACCGGCATTTCAGTCTTCGAAGGCGGGGCAATACTTGTCTATCTTGCGGAGAAGAGTGACCTATTCCTTGCGCAAGATCCGGCAACGCGGATCGATACCCTGCAATGGCTGTTTTGGCAGGCCGGTGGGCTTGGCCCGATGGCGGGGCAGTTAAGTCACTTCGTCAATTACGCCCGCGATCCTGTGCCCTACGCGGAGGAACGATACGCCAAAGAATATGATCGGCTGTTGGCCGTGATGGACGTGCGGTTGCGTGACAGGGAGTTCCTTGCTGGCGAGTATTCGATCGCCGATATTGCCGCGTTTCCCTGGGTTATGCCGTATCGACAATTGGGTAACGATCTGGATCGTTTCGACAATCTGCGCCGCTGGTTCGACGCGATCAAGAACAGGCCAGCTGTGCAACGCGGCGTCGACATCGGCAAGGATTGGCGTCGTGATGCCAAGGTCAGCGATGCGGCGCGTGCCATGATGTTCGGCCAGGACTCTGAAACAGTATTCAAGGCGGCCGGGGGTAAAAGAAGCAAATGAAATTATACGATTGCACCACCGCGCCGAGTCCACGACGTGTCCGCATTTTTGCCGCCGAAAAAGGTCTCGACCTCGAGCTGATCCAGATCGACCTTGGCGCTGGTGAATAATTCTCGGCGGCGTTCAAAGCGATCAATCCGGACTGCGTTGTGCCCGTTTTGGAACTTGACGATGGCAGCCATTTGTCAGAAATTGTCGCGATTTGCGATTACCTCGAAGCTGTCCAGCCGGAGCCAGCCCTGTTCGGTCGTAACGCAGCGGAGCGCGCTGCCGCGCTCATGTGGAATGCCAAAGTGGAGCAACAGGGGGCTGGCGGCGATGGCGGATGTGTTTCGCAATAGTGTCCGGGGTCTGCAAGATCGAGCGGTGACGGGGCCAGAAAATTATGCGCAGATTCCCGCACTCGCCGAGCGCGGCCGACACCGTGTCGTCGCTTTCCTGGCGAAGCTCAATACCCGGCTGGAGCAGACGGAGTACCTCGCGGGCAATTGTTTTACTATCGCCGACATCACGGCGCTGGTACTGGTCGATTTCGCTGCGCGCCTGAAGATCAATATTGCCGAGGACGCGCCCCATCTGCAGCGCTGGTATCAAAGTGTCGCCGCTCGGCCGAGTGCATCGGCATGACCGGCAAATTCGAGCCTCAGCTGGCATCGGGCGTACTGATGATTCGGCCCGTGCGATTCGAAAGCAATCCAATGACGGCCGAGTCCAACAAGTTTCAGGGGCGGTCGAGGGCTACGCCGCAGCAACAGAACGCGCAGGCGCAAGTCGAGTTTGATGCACTGGCGGATCAACTTCGCGATGCGGGCATCGCCGTCGTTGTCGTGAATGACACCGTCGAACCGCATACACCGGATTCGATTTTTCCGAACAACTGGGTAAGTTTTCACAGCGATGGACGGGTCGTGTTGTACCCGATGCAGGCACCGAATCGGCGCACCGAGCGCCGGCTCGATATTGTTGAACGTCTGGGTGCGGAACATGGCTATGTGGTACGCGACATTGTGGACTTGTCCGCACATGAGCAGGCCGGCCACTTCCTGGAGGGTACGGGCAGCATGGTGCTGGATCGCGCCAATCATATGGCCTACGCGTGTCTCTCGTCGCGCACCCAGTTGGATCCGCTCGCTGATTTCGCACAGCGCATGGACTATGACGTCATGACATTTGACGCAGTCGATCGCAATGGGGTGCCGATCTACCACACCAACGTCTTGATGAATGTCGGCGAGCAGGTCGCCGTAATCTGTGACGCAGCAATTCCGAACGACAAGCAACGAGCCGCGGTTCTGCAACGCCTGCGCGATACCGGCCATGAAGTGCTATCGCTTAGCTATGATCAGCTCGATGGGTTTGCGGGCAATATGCTCGAACTGCGCAGCGGGGACGGAGCGCGAGTCATCGCCATGTCGCGGCAGGCCTACCGTTCACTCGATGACCGGCAACTTGATCGCCTGCAGGCAAACGGGCGCATCGTTTGTGCGGCGATCGACAATATCGAGACGTCAGCGGGCGGCAGCGTTCGCTGCATGCTGGCCGAAATTCACCTGCCAAAAGGTTGAGCAGCAAACATGAGTAGTGACCGAATCCTGATGTGTCCGCCGGATCACTTTAGCGTCGAATACGTGATCAATCCGTGGATGGCGGGGCACGAAGACTCGCTCAGTCTCGACAAGGCAAAAGACCAGTGGCGACGGCTGCGAGACCTTGTCGCTCAATTCGCCGAAATCGTGCTCATTGATCCGCATCCCAGGCTGCCCGACATGGTATTTACGGCCAATGCTGGCGCGGTCTACGGCAACAAGGTAATTGCCAGCCATTTCATGCCGATGGAACGTCGACCGGAAGAAGCCATATTCAAGCGGTGGTTCCGCGACAACGGCTTCGAGCTTCTGGATCTTGATGAAAAAATCGGTTTCGAAGGCGCGGGCGACTGCCTTCTGGATCGTGGCGGCCCCTGGTTATGGACCGGCTTCGGTTTTCGAACCGAGATCGGAGCACATCCAAAGATCGCTGAATTCTTCGATGTCGAACTGGTCTCCATTCGCCTCACGGACGCGCGCTTTTATCATATCGATACCTGTTTTTGCCCGCTGACCGGCGGCTACCTGATGTATCACCCGCCTGCATTTGACTACGACTCGCGAATTGCCATTGAATCGAGAATCCCGTCGCATAAACGCATCGTCGTTGACACACAGGATGCGGGCAATTTTGCCTGTAATGCGATCAACATCGATGACAACGTCATTCTGAATAAAGCATCCGAGCCGCTCAAAGCGCGACTCATGCTGGCGGGTTTCAATGTGCACGAATGCGAATTGTCCGAATTTCTCAAGGCCGGCGGGTCGGCCAAATGCCTGAGCCTGAAACTGAACGAACCATTGCGCGGCACCTGACGCGTGGACTACATCCCCAACCCGAGATTGCGACTGTTCATCGGTGCGATCCTGATCAGTTTTTCACCGGTCTGGGTGAAACTTACCAATGTGTCGCCGACGACCAGCGGGTTCTACCGCGTTGCGATCGGTGGCGCGGCATTAGCGCTGTTTCTGGCCGCGACCGGGAGACGCATCAACCTCTCGAAACGGTCTGTGAAAATACTGGCCGCTTCCGCGGTGCTGTTCGCTTTCGACCTCTGGTTCTTTCACCGCAGTATCAATTACGTCGGGCCGGGGCTCGCCACCCTGCTGTCCAATTTTCAGGTCTTTTTCATGATGCTGGCCGGGCTGCTGCTGTTGCAGCAGCGGCCGCGCCCGTTACAGCTGTTCGCGGTGCCGCTGGCACTCTTCGGCCTCGGGCTCATTGTCGGCTTTGACTGGAGTGACCTGCCCGGCGACTACCGTCTCGGGGTGGTGTTTGGTCTGTTAGCCGCACTCACGTACGCGGGCTATATGTTGACGATGCGCGAGGCGCGGCGTGATTCGAGCGATCCCCTGCCGGCGCGCGAAGTCGCGCTGGTCTCCCTCGGGTCGGCGCTCCTTTTGGGACTGGCAGCGGTTGCGGAGGGTCAGTCGCTGGCCATACCGAGCTATGTCGATGCAGGTTGGCTGTTGAGTTATGGAATTTTTTCGCAGTGCTTTGGCGTGCTGTTGATTGCGAGCAGTCTGCTCAGGGTGACAACAACCGAAGCCGGCATTGCATTATTGCTTCAGCCAACTTTGAGTTTCTGCTGGGACGTCTTGTTCTTCGGCAGGCAGATGACCGCTGTTGAACTCATGGGAGCGGCTATCGCATTGATCGCGATTTATCTCGGCTCGCGCGGCAGGTCAAAGCAGATCTAGCGCGGCTGGCAGGATCTCGATATCGAATTTGCGTTGCAAAGCCTGTACCTCGCCATCGAGGTGGCTCTCGACCGGGGTCGCTGCGGTAACGATAATCTTTTGCACTACGTGATGACTGATTTCAGGCTCCTGCATATGCGCAGCGCGCAGCAGTTTTGGTAGCAGGGCCAGGGCACGCCTGCGGGATACCGGTGCTGCGATCAGCAGGTCCAGTTCGCCGTCGGCGTTCAGCGCCATCGGCGCCATGTGAAACATGCCGCCTACCCAGGCACCGTTGCTGACGCTGGCGAAGGTGACCGGGCCACGCCACAAGGGAGCGGCGTCATCGGGGTCAATGACGATGCTTAACTCCGGTGTCGCCACGCCGTCAGCGAGGCAGCGCAGAATCGCGAGCAGATAGACGAGGTCGCCGATCGGCCACTGGTAGGCGCGCGCTACCCGGGTAACCTTCGCTTCGAAGCCAATGCCGAGACTATTCGCAAAATAGCGATCGTTCATGCGGCCGACATCAATCTTGCGTGTTGGCCGTCCGGCCGCCATGCGCTCTGCAAGTTGCCGGGTTGCCTGCTCCCAGTCGAGAGTGATGTTGCAAGCCTTCGCGAAGTCATTGCCCGTGCCGCTCGGGATGACACCGAGCGAGGCGCCGGTGCTTGCGCGAAGCAAACCATTAACGGTTTCGTGAATGCTGCCATCACCGCCTGCAACAATGACTTGCCTGGCTCCGGCGTTGATGTGCTCGGTTACCTGGGCTTCGATATCTCCGCTCGCACGACTGCGGACGGCGCTGACCGATACCCCGTGCTCGGAGAACAACTGCTCGATGCGAGACAGCCGCTTTCCGGCCCGACCACGCCCGGCTGTGGGATTCAAAAATAGCGGAACGGATGGGTCAGGCATATCGAAGCCACGGCGGCGGTGTGGCCGATGCTACAATGCCTGCGTCAATGCGGCAAAACGGGACAGCTCATGTTGGAGCTCGGCGTCAAATTCCTGATCAGCTATTTCATCGGTTCCCTGTTAGGGGCCATTATCATTGGCCGTCTGCGGGGTGGCGTTGATATTCGTACCATGGGTAGCGGCAACGCGGGCGGCAGCAACGCGCTCCGCACCCAAGGAATCACTTTCGCCCTCGGAGTCGTCGTCATCGACATCGGCAAGGGGGTCATCGCCGCGGGAGTGGTACCGGGGCTGGAACTACCGTTCGTGCCCCTCGACGCGGAGATATCGCGAACCTGGCTGACCATTTGTTGCGGCGTGGCGGCGGTATTTGGTCACGTCTGGCCAATCTATCATCACTTCCGGGGTGGCAAGGGAGCTGCCACTTTTGTCGGAACATTGCTCGTGATCAACGCGGCTCTGATCATTCCGCTGCTCGTGGTATGGGCGGCGGTGCTGATCTTCAGCGGCTACGTAGGGCTCGCCACGATGGCAGCGGCGGTTATGTTGCCGGTCTGGGTTGGCCTGCAATATTTTCCTGCCGAGCGACCGCTGCTTATCTATTGCGCCGTCATGGCCGGTTTTATCGTCTATTGGCACCGGACAAACATCTCTCGCCTGCGCGACGGAACCGAGCAGCGCAATACCGGCCTCATGCTATTCAGACGCAAGCGCTGAGCTAGGGAACGATGCGCAAACTGGATGCGAAACTGATTCGCAGCTTGCTTTCGGCTGGTCCGAAGGCGGGGCTGGACCAGATCGAGTGGTTTGCCAGCATCGCGTCGACCAATACCTATTTGCTCGGGCAGCCGCCACCACCGGCCGGCCGGTGCAGAATTGCGATTGCAGATCATCAAACGGCTGGCCGGGGCAGGCATTTCCGGCGCTGGGTCTCGCCGCCGGGCTCGGGTCTGTGCCTGTCATTCGCGTACACATTCAGTGAGGCGCCGCGTCAAATGCCCAGCCTGACGCTTGCCATAGGCGTTGGCATCACGACCGTGCTGAAGGGCCTCGGTGCCGCCGGTGTCGGATTGAAGTGGCCAAATGACATCGTTGCGCTGGATGGCAAGATGGGTGGCATTCTCACTGAAGTCCATGGGTCGCGTGATGGCGGAGTAACAGTTGTCACCGGTATTGGCCTGAATGTGAGCCTGCCGACCGGGGCGGCAGACGAAATCGAATCCGACTGGGCACGACTACCGGTAGATCTCAAAAGTGTTGTCGATACAGTTCCTGCACCCGAGGTCATCGTCGTGGCTATTGTCGAGGGCCTGTGTGGTGCTATGCACAAGTTTGCAACGCTTGGTTTTTCGGGTTTCGCGGCCGACTGGGCGGAGCACGACTGGTTGCGCGACCGCGAGGTAACCGTCGATCTGCCTGATCGGCAGATAACCGGCGTTGCGGCCGGCGTCGATACAGACGGGGCCTTGCTGATTGACACGGGCAAAGAAATAACCCGTGTCATTTCCGGCTCGATTGTAATGGCGGGCTCGCGCCGGGCTGGCTAACGTCTGGAGTGTCGCTTGACCGCTGCGAGTGCCTAACGCATTCTTGATCCGCGTTTCGAAGGATGAACCATGCGAAACCTCTTACTACTGCTGCTACTTGCGAACATTCTCTACTTTGTTTGGAGTGCGTTCGTAAAAGAGCCAGATGAGGCAGGCATTGCGCTCGTCGCACGGCCAGATTTTCGTCGGCCACTGGGTACAGATTCGGGGCATCCCCGACAACCTGACGGCCAACGAGATGCTGGCAAAACTGCATTCCGGTGGTCTGTCCGACGCCTACCTCGTGGCCAGTGAAGACGAGGGTCTGTACATTTCTCTCGGGCTGTTTGGTGAACTCGAGCGGGCCGAGAAGGTCGAGTTGCAGGCAAAGTCCCTGGATCTGCTAGCCACTATCGCCGCGAAAACCCGCGAAGGAACGATGTTCTTTGTCGATATCGGCCTGTCGCCCGGCAAAGGCGCGGGTGCGATGATCGAAAAGTACGGGGAAGAAAACGTGCTGCTGTGGGATGCGGCCACCTGTCCGCAATAGGCCCCACAACACGAACCTTGCCCTTGTCAGGCAAGCCCGATTAACGAATAATTCGCCCCCGTTCGATGCGACAGCGTTAGGCCGGTATAGCTCAGTCGGTAGAGCAACTGATTTGTAATCAGTAGGTCCCGGGTTCGACTCCTGGTGCCGGCACCATAATAAACAAAGACTTATGGACTCTTAATGAGTCCGTTTTCTTTTGGGGTAGCAACAGGGGTAGCATTTCCCGGAGAATCAGCCCTTATTTGCCTCCAGCCACGCATACGCCAAATCAGCCTTGAGGCCATCAATCTGCCCCTGAATAAACGCCTGTTCGATCAGGTCTACGAACTCAGGATCGGGTGGCATCGAATCCTGGAGCAGGTTCGGCAATTCACAGTAGAGGCAGGGCATCCTTCGAGCATGACTTGTGGGTGGGTTGCCTGCACCCTCAGAAAATCCCGGTTTTGTACACAAATGGCCGAGAGTCTGCTTTTTCCAATTCAGGGCGTTCAAGTGTCTGCTCTCGGAAAGCAGTGACGGTCAACAACCGGCCAAAACCGGATGCTGTAGCTGGCGGCTGGTTGCATTGGATAGTAGCCTGATAGGGCTGGTGCCGTGTGGCGCACATCGAGCCGCAGTTGAGCGCCATAGCCGTTAGCCCGGAAGGGATACAGGGTGACATGACGACAACAACGATAAATAGGGACAACCATGTTTGAACAGGCTTTCAGGAATATCGATGACGTACTTTGGAAGGATGCCGGGTGCACCAGCGAACTGGATTACACGGAACAGTCCTCCTGGCTGCTGTTTCTTAAGTACCTCGATGCACTGGAGGCCGACCGCGCCACGGCGGCGGCGCTGAGCGGCAAAACCTACACCCACATTCTCGACAAGCCCTACCGCTGGGAATCGTGGGCAGCCCCCAAAGATAAAGACGGGAAGATCAACCACAATACTGCGCAGACTGGCGACGATCTGATTCAATTCGTCAACCAGAAGCTCTTCCCCTACTTGCACGGCTTCAAGCAGAAGGCCACCGGGCCGAACACCATCGAATACAAGATCGGCGAAATCTTCGGTGAAATAAAGAACCGCATCCAGAGCGGCTACAACCTGCGCGAGATCATCGACCACATCGACGAACTCCGCTTCCAATCCCAGACCGAGAAGCACGAACTCTCGCACCTCTACGAGGCCAAGATCAAGAACATGGGCAACGCCGGGCGCAACGGTGGCGAGTATTACACCCCGCGCCCGCTCAT
>JAQCGO010000049.1 GCA_027618995.1 Pseudomonadota bacterium
CAGGTTTTAGGGTAAAAAAAAGCGGGCCCCTGGGCTCGCCAAGGCCTTGTTTCTTATAAGGGAAGTTAAGAAAGCTCGCGCTTTTAGTCGGCCGCGGCGAATTCCGGGTAAGCCTCGAGACCGCATTCCGACAGATCGACGCCTTCGTACTCTTCTTCCTCCGTAACACGGATGCCCAGCGTTTTCTTGATGACGAACCAGACGACAAAGCTGGCGCCGAAGACCCAGGCGAATATTGAGGAAATACCGATGAGCTGTGCGGGAAGTTGGGCAAGTCCACCGTTAGTGAAGCAGACCGCCAGCAAGCCCCAGATACCCGCTACGCCGTGTACCGAGATGGCACCGACCGGGTCGTCTATTTTCAGCTTGTCGAGCGTCACGATGGATCCAACCACGAGCAGGCCGCCGACAGCGCCGATCAGCGTTGCCTGCAGCGGTTCAGGCGTCAGCGGCTCCGCCGTAATTGCGACGAGTCCGGCCAATGCGCCGTTCAATGCCATAGTCAGGTCAGCCTTGCCGAACCAGACGCGTGCCAGTATCAATGCAAACGCGAGTCCGCCTGCCGCGGCCATGTTGGTATTGACGAACACGAGCGCGACCGAGTTAGCCTCGCCGACGTCCGACACCTTGAGCTCAGAGCCGCCGTTAAAACCAAACCAACCTAGCCAGAGGATGAGCATACCGAGCGTCGCGAGTGGCAAATTGCAACCGGGGATCGCACTGATCTGTCCGTTTGGGCCGTACTTGCCTTTGCGAGCGCCAAGCAATATCACACCGGCGAGAGCCGCCCCGGCACCGCAAAGGTGCACGACGCCCGAGCCTGCAAAGTCGAGGAAGCCCGCTTCCTGCAGGAAGCCGCCGCCCCATTTCCAGAAGCCCTGGATCGGATAAATGAATCCCGTCAGAACGACCGAAAACAGAAAGAACGCCCAGAGCTTCATGCGTTCGGCGACAGCACCCGAAACGATCGACATGGAAGTCGCGACGAATACGACCTGGAAGAAAAAGTCCGACAGGCTGGAATAATAGGCGTCACCCGCAAGTACAGCTTCGGACGAATTGTCGCTACTGCTCAGGATACCGATATTCGCGATGCTGTTGAACAGGCCGCCCGCGTAATCGTCGCCCGGGTACATGATCGTGTAGCCGCACAGCATGTACATGATGCAGGCGATCGCATACAGGCCGACGTTCTTGGTCAGAATCTCCGCCGTATTCTTGGCACGAACGAGACCCGCCTCGAGCATCGTGAAGCCTGCAGCCATCCACATGACCAGCGCGCCCATGACAAGAAAATAGAAAGTATCCAGCGCATAAGCCAGTTCTGTGACCCGCGCCGAAATTTGCGTTACATCATCCACTTGAATGTTCTCCCTTTGAGAGTGTGGCTAAACGGCTTCGGCGCCGGTCTCGCCGGTACGAATACGAATGGCTTCGGATAATTCGGTTACGAAGATTTTGCCGTCGCCGATTTTTCCGGTACGTGCTGTATTGGCGATGGCTTCGATGACCTGCTCGGCAATATCGTCGGCGACCGCCAGTTCTATTTTTGCTTTTGGCAAAAAGTCGACGACGTACTCGGCGCCGCGGTAAAGCTCCGTGTGGCCGCGTTGCCGGCCGAAACCTTTAACCTCAGTGACCGTGATGCCCTGGATGCCGATGTCGGCAACCGCCTGGCGAACATCGTCAAGCTTGAAGGGCTTGATGATCGCGGTTATCATTTTCATGCTTTTGCCTCCTGTTACAGATCGAATGATTTGCCGATCGTGAAGACGATCGATTCTTCGGCGTCACCGACCAGGTCTTCGTTGGCGAATATCAGGGATAAGCCGAGATCGATTTCGGCGATCGTCGTGCCGTAGCCGAACTCGAAATACTCGCCGTCAAAGTCCTGCGTGAAGCCCGCGTACCTGCCGTAAAAACCGGCTTTCTCAAATGTCAGGGCGTAGTAGGTATAGTCCGCTGTCGGGCCATCAAAGTTGCCGTACTGACCGACGGCAACATCGAGCGACAGCAGGCCGAAGCCGGCACCGAGGTTGATTTCTTCGTAGGTGTCGTCGAAATCGCCGGTGTAGTAGTAGCCCGTAAAACCAACGCTGAGGTTGACCTTACCGACGTCCGTGCCGTAGCCGCCGTAGACGTCAACTTCGACTCCGTCACCGACATCGGCAGCCCAGGTACCGGCGTAGAAACCGCCTGTTGCGTAATCGATGCCACCGTTGGGGGAGGATTCTTTCTGCAGGATGCCGCGGTAGTGGTATTCGCTGGCATAGCCGAGATTGGCAGACCAGTCCGCCTCAGCGATTCCGGTTACCGCAAGCAGGGCCAACAACAGTCCGGACTTCAATTGGGTTTTCATTGTGGTGCTCCGATAGGGTGTGGTGGGGAGATGCAATGCTTATAGAGCAGCAATCGTGCCAAGAAGAATAGAACTAGGAAAAACAATTACTTACGAATTCCCGATTCGTGTAGCCGCCCCACTTTGGAGCACGCAATCCAGCACACGCACCAATCTGGCGAGTTATGCGGGAAATGTGGCTGGCGTTTTTCAGATCGCTGCGGTATCTAAAGGCACATGACGACAACACCTATTGAAGAACTCGCGAAGAAGCTCGCCGACAGCGTGCCGGACAGTGTCCGTGCACTGAAAGCAGACCTCGAAAGCAACTTTCGCTCCGTGCTGCGGGGCGGCCTGTCAAAACTCGATCTCGTGACTCGCGAAGAATTCGAAGTGCAGGAAGCCGTGCTCGCACGCACCCGCGAGAAACTCGAAGCGCTGGAGGCGCGCCTCAAGGAGCTCGAGGAACGGTAGGAGGGCGCCTTGTGGGAGAGGGGGCCTTGTGGGAGGGGCCTTGTGGGAGGGGGCCTTGTGGGCGGGGGCCATGCCCGCGAACTTTCGCCCGCATGGGAGCCTCCTACGAACTAACAGGCCAAGGAGGGCCGCGTGAGTCTCGCGATACTGAAAAGCCGCGCACAGCTCGGCAGTGATGCACCGCCGGTCACCATCGAGGTATTCCTGTCCGGCGGCCTGCCGTCATTCTCTATCGTTGGCATGCCGGAGACGGCCGTACGCGAAAGCAAGGATCGCGTACGCGGCGCCATCATGAGCTCGGGTTTCAAATTTCCGCAGGAGCGCATCACGGTGAGTCTTGCTCCTGCGGACATGCGCAAAACGGGTGGGCGCTTCGACCTCGCGATCGCACTCGGTATCCTCGGCGCGGGCAGCCAGTTGCCGGCCGATGCCGTGCACGGCATCGAGTTCTACGGTGAGCTGGCGCTCAATGGTGACATTCGTGCGGTACCCGGAGTTCTGCCCGCCGCACTGAAAGCGGCGGCCGCGGGCAACAGTGTGCTTGTGCCGGGTGCGAATGCGGCCGAGGTCGCGTTGACCGATACCGAGGCCCGCAGTGCGGCGAACCTGCTCGAGGTGACGGCGCACCTTTCGGGCGTCGCAGTATTGCCGCTGCTGAAACAACATCGTCCGGATGTCTTCGACAGCTCGGAGC
The DNA here is from genome assembly GCA_027618995.1 of Pseudomonadota bacterium. Classification (GTDB taxonomy): domain Bacteria; phylum Pseudomonadota; class Gammaproteobacteria; order Steroidobacterales; family Woeseiaceae; genus UBA1847. Next base: position 3,507 of record JAQCGO010000049.1, read on the forward strand.
CGGATCTCTCCGAGGTCAAGGGCCAGACGTTCGCAAAGCGCGCGCTCGAAGTCGCGGCCGCGGGCGGACACAACATCCTGTTCATCGGGCCGCCCGGCACCGGCAAGAGCATGCTGGCGCGCCGCTTGCCCGGCATCTTGCCGCTGCTGTCGGAAGCCGAGGCGCTAGAGACGGCCGCCATCAGCTCACTGCTCGGGCGACCTGTCGATCTCGGTCGTTGGCGCAAGCGGCCATTTCGCGCGCCGCATCACACGGCCTCGGCTCCGGCGCTGGTTGGCGGTGGTGCAGGCCCGCAACCCGGCGAAGTGTCGCGGGCGCATAACGGCGTCCTGTTTCTCGATGAGCTCCCGGCATTCAATCGCAATGTCCTCGAGGTGTTGCGTGAACCACTTGAGGCCGGCGTTATCACGATTGCGCGCGCCGGCAATCACGCCGACTTTCCCGCGAACTTCCAGTTGGTTGCGGCGATGAATCCCTGTCCGTGTGGCTATCTCGGTGATGTCCGGGGTGATTGTGGTTGCAGTGCGCAACGCGTCGAGACCTATCGTGACAAGATTTCGGGGCCGCTGCTGGATCGCATCGACCTCCACGTTGAAGTCGGTCGCCCCTCGACTGAAGCATTGCGGGCGAGCGGCCCGAGCGGCGAAAGCAGCCAGGCCGTCGCACGGCGGGTCGCGGCGGCGCACTAACTGCAGCACGCCCGGCAAGGCACAAGCAACGCGCGAATTCGTAATGACGCGATCGAAAAATATTGCCGGCTTGACGACGATTGTCTGGCGCTGCTCGAGAGAGCGGTGGATCGCTTCAACCTGTCGGCACGTGCCTATCAGCGTGTGCTGCGTGTGGCCCGTACGGTTGCAGACCTGGCAGGTAGCGAGGCGATAACTCGGCCGCAGCTTGCGGAGGCACTGGCGTTACGCCAACTCGATCGCCGAACAAAAAAGGGCCCGGCCCTTTCTGATGCTTATTTCGACTGCCCGACCATGTAGGTCACGGCGTCCAGAATTTCCTGGTCTGACAAATCGACCCGGCCGCCCTTGGCCGGCATATAGCCAACGCCGGTGAAGCCGTCGAGCGCGCTCTGATTCAGCGTGTCCGCTCCCTTCGCAATGCGCGGCGCCCATGCGGCGGCATCGCCGAGTATTGGCGCACCACCGATACCCGGTCCATGACAGGCGATACAGGCGGCGTTATAGACCTGCGGTCCGGTAAGTGTGGCGGCGACCGGTTGCGATTCGACGGCGGTAACCGCCACCGGAGCTGACGACTCGTGTTGCTCGCCTGGCAGGTAAACCTGCCCGAGTGGTTCGATGCGCGAGGTTAATGCCGCCTGGTACTCATCGGCGTCACGCGTGTAGATGCCCTGTGTCAGATCCGACATTTTCATCGCCAATACGAGAAAGGCGACGGCGACAGCGGCGCTCACGCCAAGGACGATGGAATATACGTCGAAAAATTTCTGATCCCGACTCAAAGTTCTGCTCCGGAGGAAGTGCGGTTACGGTGGCGGGCGATTATATAACAAGTGTAGGCTCGGCAGCAGCAGCGATACGGGAGTCAGGCTTGAAGATCCGGATACTGGTTACAACGGCACTGCTGCTGGTGCTCAGCGTGGCCACGGCGGCTCCAAACGGGTTGGCGCGCGGCCCGACGATGTACCCGGTGGCGAAGCCGGTACTGGTTGACGAGACAGCGGCAAATACGCTGTTCGTCGGTAACAGCTTTACCTATTACAACAATGGGCTGCACGCGCACTATCGCGACTTGTTGCTCGCCGCGAGCGCGGATGGCAAGCCACTCGGCGTGCAGCGCAGCATTACCATTTCCGGTGGTACATTGGCCGAGCATGAAGGTGGCCTGAGCCAGATGCTCAGCGACACATCATGGGATCGGGTGATTCTGCAGGGCTACAGCGACGAGCCAACTGCAGCGGGCAAGGCCGAGTCATTTCAGGTCGCTGCGCGAGCGTACGCACAAGCGATTCGAGACAATGGTGCCGAACCGATGTTCTTCATGACCTGGGCGTACACAGACCGGCCCGAGATGACCGCGCAACTCGAGGAAGCCTATTCGGTCATCGGTGCGGAGCTCGACGCGCAAGTGGTACCGGTTGGCCTGGCCTTCGCGCAGGCGTTGTCATTGCGTCCCGAGCTGGCGCTCGTGATTGACGACAACAAGCACCCGACCCTGGCTGGCACCTACCTCGCCGCATGTACGTTTTACGCGGCACTCCATGGCAGGAGTCCTGAGGGTCTCGCCTACACTGTGGGGCTGGCAAAGAACGATGCTGGTTTCCTGCAGGAAGTCGCGTGGCGGACCTGGCTGGACTACGACTTGCGCTGATGCGCCTCAATTTTCGCATCGTGCTTCAGGCGCATGACGCGAGCCCGGCTGACATGCAGCAGGTCACTGATTTTCAATACCAGCGAGTCCTCGTATTTGTCGAGCTGGCCGTCGGCATAGGCGACCTGCCACAGTAGCCCGACCATGCGAGCCTCCTCGTCGACGTCCAGGTGCTGATGCAGCACGCGGGTGAACTCGTAGGCTGAGGTCAACTCTTCTGCTTTGTCGCTCGCGCGACTGACGAGCTCCGCGGCCTCCGCAGGTGACAACCTGAAGTGTGCTGCGACCAGTTGCAGCACGCGTTCAAGCTCACTCTCGTCGAATACATGATCGGCGCGCGCCACATCGATCATCAGCACCGCTGTCGCCATGCGTAAGGCAGCTTCGCGCGTGTTGCCATCCGCGTCGGATGTAACAGGGGCTGAAATGCTTGCCACGAGTTGATCGAAAAGTCGTTTGATCATGCAGTCTGAATATCCTTATCGACATCGGCATATGAAAAATACTCTGCATCGACACCACAGTATATAATTTCCGCCTCCCTAAAGGTTAGTCGAATTGCAATCTGTGAATAGCAACCCACTCACCATCATATGTGCTGCGCTCAGCCTGTTAGGAGCTGCAGCCAATGCGGAGATGAAACCCGTGTCGACCTACGACGATTTGCTGCAGCTGTTTGCCGACTGGCGTGAATTCGAGTCGCCACCCTTGCTAGCCGGAGCGCCGGACTACACGAGCGAGCGGTTTGCCGCGCGGCACGGTGATTTTCGGCGATTACAAACGCGGTTGTTGTCATTCGTTGTTGACGACTGGTCGATACCGCAGCAAGTGGACTGGCATATTGTGCGCGCCGAGATGAACGGCTATGACTTCAACGCACGCGTATTGCAGCCCTGGGTCCGCGATCCGGCGTTTTACAACACTATCTGGACCGAACGCAGCGACGTGCCGGCGCACGAGGGCCCAACACACCATGCGCTCGTTGAGCTTTGGACCTACCGCTTCCCGCTGAGCGGGCAGGAAGCTCAGCGCCTCGCCAACGAGCTCGGCGTGATTCCGCCGCTGATGCGACAGGCGAAGCGCAACCTGACCGACAATGCCCGTGACCTCTGGGTGACGGGCGTACGCGATATTCGGGCGCAACGCGCAGCCCTCGATAAAATCAGTGCGCTGATTGCAGACACCGCGAACGCTGCGTTGGTGGATGTCGTCGCGGCATCGAAGACGGCGACGGACGACCTCATCGCGTGGCTGGAACAGCAGGCAGATTCCAAAACGGGACCGTCCGGGATCGGCAAGGACAACTACAGCTGGTACCAGCAGAACGTGCACTTGGTGCCGATGACCTGGGAAGACGAAGTTCGATTGCTGCAGCGCGAGCTCGCGCGGGCGTGGTCGATGCTGAAGTTCGAAGAGCACCGGAACCGCGATCTGCCGCCGCTGACGCTGGCGATGACGCCGGCCGAGTACGACGCCAAAGCTGATGCGGCCGTGACGCGCATCATGAATTTTTTACGCGACAAGAACATTGTGACAGTTACCGACTACATGGAGCCGGCGATTCGCGAGCACGTGGGCGCTTTCGTGCCCGAAGCCACGCGGCATTTCTTCATGATCACGGCGCACTATGATCCGGCACCGCTGTTCACGCACTTCTACCACTGGTTCGAACTGGCACGCATGGACCTCGAGCCGCACGCGAGCCCGGTTCGCCAGGGCGCGCTGCTGTACAACATTTTCGACAGCCGCAACGAGGGCACGGCGACGGCGGTCGAAGAGATGTTCATGCATGCGGGCCTGTACGAGGATAGCCCGCGCTCGCGCGAACTCGTCTGGATCCTACTGGCGCAACGCGCGGCGCGCGGACTCGGTTCGCTATACGCGCACGCCAACGAGATGACGATGGAGGAGGCCGGCGAGGTGCACATGGAATGGACGCCACGCGGCTGGATGAAGACGGAAAAGGAACTGCTGATCTTTGAACAGCACTTCTACCTGCGACAACCCGGCTATGGCACGAGCTACATCACGGGCAAATATCTGCTTGAGCGCACCATGACCGACTATGCGAAGCAGCTTGAAGAGCGCGGCGAGGAATTTACATTGAAAGATTTCTTCGATCGCCTCAACGCCATCGACAGTATTCCAATCGCGTTGGGGCGCTGGGAACTAACCGGTCTGGATGACGCGGTGATACCTTGATGCGGCGAGCGCGCAAGCCGGTTAGAATGCGTCGGCACTGATATGCAGACAATGCGCCCGTAGCTCAGATGGATAGAGTACTGCCCTCCGAAGGCAGGGGTCACAAGTTCGAATCTTGTCGGGCGCGCCAATCTTTTTAAAGAGTTACGTGGTATCGGAGCATTCGTAAAAGTGCGTTGTGACCACCATGTGACCATGTTGTGACCAATTTCGACAAGACTGAAGTTTCCTTTGGCCCGGTCAAGTGGAAAGTCCTGAGTATTGACAAGTTAACTCTCCTGGCGCCAAAAAGTGGTTATTCAGCGCGACTTCCAATCCAAGACAGTGGTCGGAGTGGGCGCTCCGGTCGACGAGTCGGGCGGTAAGCGGTGTATTGGGTAGCGTCGGCCCACGTCCGGAAGTTAACTTGTCAATACCCCTGCCGCTGTTGCAGGACGTACCGGCGATAATCCAGGAACGCGCGTGGACGTCACCCATCTGGTATAGCCCGTGACTGGCTAAGTGATTGCAATCCGAGCTCGATTAGTTGAATGATAGTCGCGATGACCAAACAAAAACTGTTTACAGTTGATGATGCTTACAGCTTGCGGACACCTGCTGACAGTGTGTGCTTGTATGGCGAATGGGCAAAAAGCTATGACATAGATTTTATTGCCGCGACCAGCTACGTACTCTACCAACAGGTCGTCGAGGTCTTTCTTCGGCAGCAATCCGATATACACGGAGCCGTTCTGGATATCGGCTGCGGCACCGGTATCGTCGGCGTCGAGTTAAGAAAAGCCGGCGTCGGGACGATCGACGGCATCGATATTTCGGAGCCTATGCTGGCCGAGGCGGGCGGCAAAGTGACCACGGCGGGCGATCCCGTCTATCGGCGCCTGACCGCAGCGGACCTGACGCGAAAACTTGAAATAGCATCCGATCAGTATGTGGCTTTGATCAGCGCCGGCACGTTCACGTTGGGTCACGTGAGACCTGAAGCGTTCGACGAGTTGTGGCGAGTAGCCGCACCTGGCGCATTGTTCGCAATCGGAGTCCGAACCACGCGCACGACACGGCATACGTCGTCCTGTGCCAAGTTTTGAAATGATCGTTACCGATCATTTTGTATATATCCACACGTCACGGACTGCCGGCACGTTTCTCAACAAGCTGATGCTCGAGCACGTCCCCGGCGCCCACATGTTGCAGTACCACGGGCACTTGCGCGATCTGCCGGCTGAGTACTCGCATCTGCCAGTCATAGGATTCGTACGCAATCCATGGGATTGGTATGTCTCGATGTTTTTCGACTATCGCCGCAAACAGCAATATGTCTACGAGGTGATATCGAAGGGCGGTGCCCTCAGTTTCCATGAGACCGTTACGCGATTCTTGAATCTTGGCGACGGCAGCGAGCTGAGCAGGACGTTATTGCAGCAATTAGTGAATACCGCGCCAACGATTATTGATGTGCGGACGCCGCCGCGGCGTCGCCACCCGGGATTGCGATCGAAAAACTTTGAAAACTTTCCCGACAATTGCGGCTACTACTCGTGGTTGTTCAAACTAATGTATGCATCCGATCGCAAGCACGACATTCACATCGGCAGGTTCGAGAACCTGAAAGACGAAGTGTTGCGGCTGTTTACGCTCACTGCGACACCGATAAGCGCGGGCATTGCCGGGTATCTGGAAGAATCAAGGCCGCTCAACGGCAGTCCGCGACCGGTGTCGTATATCGGCGGTTACCCGCCAGAGCTGGAACAGCTGGTAGCGCAGCGGGATAAGTATCTTATCGAGAAGTACGACTACCACTTTTCGGCATAGCACCGGTATCCGAAGACCGAGCATTGCCAGCACTGCGAATGCATTCGACTTCAGCGACCACGATGTTTTGTGGCGCGACCCGGCAGCTGCGACATGCGCTTGCCGAGGGATGGAGTCGTGTCTCTGTCTAGCGTACGATCCCCGGCCATGAAAGGCTACTCCGCGTTTTCACTCATTCGCAATGCGTTGCAAGGTCATCGGCACTGGAAGCCGTTGTGGCGTAATCCCGAGCCAAAGAAATCCTACGATGTTGTGATCATCGGCGCCGGCGGTCATGGCCTGGCAACGGCCTACTATCTGGCAAGCAAGCACGGCATTCGTAATGTGGCAGTAATCGAGAAAGGCTTTCTCGGCGGCGGCAATTCCGGTCGCAACACGCAGGTCACGCGCTCGAATTACTTCTGGCCACAAAGCACCGCGTTTTTCGATCATTCGCTCAAGCTCTACGAAAAGCTGGGCCTCGATCTCAATTTCAACATCATGTTGAGTCAACGCGGTGTGTTGACCGTGGCGCACAGCCAGCACGACATCGACATGATGCGGCGCTGGACCAACGCGATACTGGTTAATGGTGTCGACTCCGAGTTACTAACGCCCGGGGACATTAAGAAAATCGAGCCGCTAGTCAATTTGAACTCGCGCTACCCCGTGGTCGGCGGCTATATTCAGCGTCGCGCCGGCATCTCGCGGCACGATGCCGTCGTCTGGGGCTTTGCGCGTGCGGCCAATGCACTCGGCGTCGATATCATCCAGCAGTGCGAGGTGACGGGTCTCGGTATTACGGATAGAGCCGTAACCGACGTGCACACGACGCGCGGAAATATCAGCGCCGGCAAAGTGTGCATCGCGGTGGCCGGCAACACGAGTGTGCTCGCCAGAATGGCCGGGTTTCGTGTACCAATAGTCAGCATGGCTCTGCAGGCGATGGTGAGTGAACCCGTCAAGCCCTGCCTCAATACGATGCTGAGTTCGGCGCTGATACATATGTACGTGAGCCAGTCGGATCGCGGCGAGATTGTCCTGGGCGGTGGCGCTGACGCCTACACAAGCTATGCGCAGCGAGGTGGCATTCCGGTCGTCGAAGAAAACGTCGCTGCGGTGCTCGAGCTCCTGCCCGCATTCAGTTCCCTGCGGCTCATGCGCCAGTGGGCCGGAATTACGGATATCACACCGGATACGATGCCGATCATGGGCGCAACGCCGCTCCGCAACCTGTACATGAGCGGCGGCTGGGGTACGGGCGGCTACAAGGCGATACCCGCGGGCGGC
>JAQCGO010000015.1 GCA_027618995.1 Pseudomonadota bacterium
GCTGCATTCTAACAACAGGCAGCACTATAGGGTATAGTGCTGCCTGTTGTTAGAATGCAGCCACTCTCTCCCCGGAAGTAGATCTATGAAGGATCCACAAGAACCCGGTTTTCTGCAGTCCATGATCTGTTTCGGCGGGGTCATCGTGACTGTGATCGCCGGGATGCTGTGGCTGGGCATCAGCCTGCATAGCCTGCTGTTGATCGCCCTCGTGTGGGTTGCCGGCCATGCCGCATTGCTTGGCTTTCACTTCCAAGAGATCAAATCCGCAATGATCTCCGGGATCAATAAAGGCCTCGGCGCGATCTTTATCTTTTTTCTAATCGGCGTTCTGATCGCCGCGTTTATCGAAGGCGGGACGATCGGTGGCCTTATCTACTACGGTGTGGACTTACTGCACCCGGCCATCTTTCTGCCAGCCGGATTCGTGCTGTGCAGCGTCATGTCGCTCGCGACGGGCACGGCATGGGGGGCGATAGGCACGATCGGTGTTGTCCTCATGGGACTTGGCGGTGCGCTGGGCATTCCACTGCCGCTGGTCGCCGGCATGGTCGTCTCCGGCGCAAGCTTCGGCGACAAGATGTCGCCCGTGTCAGATACGACCAATCTCGCAGCCATGAGCGCTGACACGGATCTTTACTCTCACATCAAGTCTATGATGTACACAAGCGTCCCTACGTACGTCATTTGCCTGATCATGTTTACATTCGTCGGGTTGAGTTACAGCGGCGAGACACTGTCCGCGCAGGAACTGCTCGAATTAAAGCAACACCTCGCGATTGAATTCGCGATTAGCCCGCTGACTCTGCTGCCGCTGATCGTGCTACTCCTGCTCAGCATCAGGCGAACGCCGGCCGAAGTCAGCATGCTGGGCGGTGTCGCTACCGCAGTAGTGCTAGCCGTCACAATGCAAGATCGAACCGTTACGGAGGTACTGAATAGTCTGCACGTCGGCTATGTCGCTGACACGGGTCTCGAACGTCTCGATGTGCTCCTGAGCCGTGGCGGTTTAGAAAGCATGATGTGGACGATGTCACTCGCGTTGCTCGCCTTGTCGCTCGGCGGTATCCTCGATCGTGCGGGTTTCGTAAGAGTATTGCTGAGCGGGCTGCTGAAGCGTATCAAGCGTTCCGCAAGCCTGATCGCGACCACGATTGGCGCTGGCGTCGTCACCAACATGAGCATGGGCGAAGCGTATCTTTCCATCATCTTCGGCGGGCAGATATTCAAAGACTCTTACGAGGCGCATAATCTCGAGAAACACATGCTCTCCCGGTGCCTGGAAGAAGGCGCCACACTCAGCACATCGTTAATCCCGTGGACAACTTCCGGAGCGTTTATTACGGGGGTACTGGCCATATCACCGCTGGAATACGCCCCATGGGCTTTCTTTAACTACGTCAATCCACTGTTGTCCATTGCCCTCGCCTATATGGGCTTTGGAATATTCCGGCAGCGTAGAGACCCATAAGTCATGACAACTCAGAAGACAAGCCACCCACCCATACGGCGAAAGGCCGGTGAGCGCGATAAACTTCTGCGCGATCCGGCGCCAGAGTGGCGTTCCTTGAAGATCGTGACGTACAGGAGGCCGTACACACTGGGATGCCCAATGAGACTACGCGATACCTCAACCTGAGACTGGATGCGGCATCATTGCAGTTTCGCCGCAAACTCGACGAATTGATCCTCAGAGAGTCTGACAACTTCCCATAACGCCCTTGTCAGCGTGTTCACTCGAACATCGGAGAGACGCACCGCTTACTGCAGGCCCAAGCGATGTGCTTTATGGCTTATTGAACCACTTCGCCGCTTTCGATAACGGTCTGACGTACTTTATCCGCAAACTCAAGCGCTTCTGCACGGATCTTGTCTTCATCAACGGTTGTCATGGTGCGGTCTTGCATCAATATTTTGCCATCGACAATGGTGTGTTTCACGTTTGCTGCATTCGCAGAGTAAACCAGCACAGAATAAGGGTTGTAGACTGGCACCATGTTTGGCGCTTTGGTATCAACAACGATGATATCTGCCAACTTGCCGACCTCTAGCGAACCGAGGGTATCTTCCATATGCAGTGCGCGCGCGGCACCGATGGTCGCCATTTCAATGACTTTTATTGGTGGCATTGCTGCACGATCTTTGTTTACTAACTTATGGACTTTAGCGACCTGGTTGAACTCATCCATTGTAGAGATGGTGTTACCAGACATCGGACCATCAGTACCAAGCCCAATGCGCAGGCCTTCTTCCTGCATTTTCATAGCGGGAGAAACACCTTGTGCCGATTTGATGTTTGCACTCATGTTGTGGGCAACGCCTACATCATGCTTTTTCAACAATGCAATGTCGCTGTCACTCACGTTAATGACGTGTGCACCAATAAGGTTTGGCGTCAGGGCGCCAATATCGGCCATGTACTCAACTGGAGACAGGCCGCCACTGCGTTCCGCAATGACCTGATTTTCACGATCAGATTCTGCAAGGTGGATCATTACCGGCACATCGTATTTCTTCGATAGTTCAGTGATCTTCTGCAGTGTCTCTGTGGTGTTGGTGTAAGGTGCGTGTGGGGCAAATGCCGGTGTAATGCGAGGGTGGTCTTTATATTTCTGGATGACGTTAACCGCATAGTTTATGCCCTCATCCGCGTTAGCGGCATCGGCAACTGGGAACTCGATAACAGTTTGACCCAGGATGGCGCGCATACCGATTTCATCAACCGTTTTTGCGACTTCATCTTCGAAGTAGTACATGTCTGCATAGGTGGTCACGCCACCCTTAAGCATTTCGACGTTTCCTAACTGAGCACCAATACGTACCATGTCGCGAGAAACCAGTTTTTTCTCCAGCGGGAAGATATAGCGGTGTAGACGATCTGGCACATCATCCGCAAGAGAGCGGAATACTGTCATAGACACGTGTGTGTGCATGTTGATAAGACCCGGCATGACAATATCGCCGTCAGCATCGATAACTTTCTTCGCCTTAAACTCTTTAAGGTTGCTGCCATCACTTACTGCGAAAATTCTATTTTCTTTAACGGCAACAAGACCATTTTCATAAACGTTCCTGTCTTCATCCATGGTGAGGACAGTGGCGTTTTTGATTAGCAAGTCGACGTTTTCAGCGGCGACGCTGGTTGCGCCAACAAGCGAGGCGGCCGCAAGCGAGATCGCTATAAGAGTTTTTTTGAACACGATAATCACCAGACATCAATGAAATTGCGCGGAAGATACCTAATAGCAATGTATTGAATATCAGTATTGCACACTCTGATTACAACCCGTTAGCATGGTCACTGTATTGGCGGGTGGTAAGTGAAGAGAATGGTCCCGAACGGTGTCGGATCTTAGCGACAATTGTGATCAACAGCCCTTCGCTGTGACTGGCGTGCAACAGGCTTGGCAGCCCCGGCGGCCACCCAAAATCCCCCAGTTGTGGCCACCTGAAAATCCCCCATCTATGAGCTGAGCCGGCAGTCGCCGGCACCGCTAGCGGCGGGACGTTTACGCTGCTCCCCTTTTGCCTGGGGAGTTGAGGAGTTGAACGTCTTGAAGTCGCATTTACGGATCACCATCGAAACGCTGCTGGCCAAGGGTGTCAGCCAGCACGATATCGCGCGCCGCACCGGGGTTGATCGCAAGACGATCCGCCGATATCAGTCAAAATCCCCCATGGCCACCGGCTCGGCGGTGGAGGACGGTGAAAATCCCCATATTTGTCCCAGTTGCTTGAAGACGGACAAGCTCCTCGAACACCGTCTTTGCCTGCAATCCCCCGTCCCGCTCGAGCAGCGCCTTGACCTCCGGCCAGACCGCGTCAAACGGATCTCTCCGCGTCCGCCAGTCATGCGCCGTCTTGAGCTCGTTCGGCAGCTTCCCGGCGCGACGATACCGACGTGCCGTCGGCTCGCTCATCCCCGCCTTGGCAGCCGCCGCCGACAGCGGCAACCCCTTCTTGATCAACGACATCAATAGCCTCACTTGTTGGTCAGTTGTCATCGCCCCCTCCTTCCGGAGGAGGAACCTACCCGACCCGTCGAGACTTAAAACCGAAAAATCTAATTGTCGTTACCCGAAAGTTCTAATTTTCGCTGACCAGTGATAAGCTAAAACTCAGGTTTGTACTGGTATCACGACACTTTCGCCGGGGTAAAATGTTGACTCGACAGTTGGCAATTGCAGTAATTGCGCTGCTCGGCCTCATTGCGACCGGATGTTCTGATTCGAAGACCGTTAACTTGAGAATAGGTGCGGGTCATCCTGCCGGCCCGGCAGTGTACGCGACGCAAATGCGCGACTTTTTCGTGCCTGAAGTCACTCGGCGCGTGGCTGCTGAGACCGACTATGAAATCAATTTCATCGAAGGCTATGGCGGCTCGATCGCCAAAGTTGCCGAAACTCTTGAGGCCGTCCAAAGCGGTATCCTGGACATCGGTGCCTATTGCGTCTGCTTTGAGCCGTCAAAGCTCTTCTTGCATAACTTTTCTTACTTCGTCCCGTTTGGGCCACGCGACTCCGCGCAGGCGATTCAAGTTGCGCGGAGGATTTACGACACGCACCCCTGGCTATATGAACAACTGAGCCAAAACTACAAACAGGAATTGCTGGCACTAAACGGATGGGACAATTATCATCTCGGAACCGTCATGCCGTGGCATTCGATTGACGAGTTGCAAGGCGTCAAGATTGCCGGCGCAGGACCTAATTTGCCGTGGCTCGAGTTTGCAGGGGCCGTGCCCGTCCAATCCGTATTGCCCGACGGTTATCTTTCCATGCAAACCGGCGTTTATTCGGGATGGCTGATGTTTCCGTCCGCCTACTACAGCTTCAAGTTTCACGAACCCGCGCCCAACTACACCCTGGTAAATTTCGGCGCGGTTGGCGGCGCTGTCGTTCTCACCGCTAACAAAGACGCGATGGCCGCGTTGCCCATTGACGTTCAGGAAATCATTCGTGAAGTTGGTCGCGACTATGAACGAGTAGCCTCCGTAGCACTTAATGAAGGCCAGAAGCTTGGTTTGAAGAATCTCGAAGAGGCGGGCACATACATACGCACATTGCCCGACTCGGTACGCAAGGAATGGGCTGAATCGCTGGCCGGATTTCCGAATCAAATGGCGAAGGATGCCGATGCTCGCGACATGCCAGGTTCAGAAATCATTCGCGATTACATCGAAGCAGTATCACAGAGTGGACATGAGTGGCCGGCCAATTACGAAATAGAATAATCAGATGCTAGAAACCCTATGACAAACCCGCGTATTGCAGTCGCCGACTCTGTGTTCCCGAGTCTGGATCCGGCAATGGAAATTTTTTCGGAGCTTGATGCAACGGTCACGCTTGCAGAAAACTCAACGCCCGAGGCGATTATTGAAGCTGCACGAGATGCCGATGCCCTGATGGTGACGTTTGCGCAGATCACGAGCGAAGTAATCGGAAAACTCAAGAATTGTCGTGCAATCGGTCGTTTCGGGATTGGCGTCGACAACATCGACATTGACGCCGCGACCAAAGCGGGAATACAAGTGTGTTATGTCCCGGATTATTGTCTTGATGAAGTTTCCGACCACGCGCTGGCGTTACTGATGAGTCTTGCGCGCAAAATCACCTACAGCAACGCACTGGTACAGTCGGGCCGTTGGGAGGGTAAGGCAGCCGCGCCACTATGGCGCCTGCGGGGACGAACACTGGGGCTGGTCGGCTTAGGCAAGATTCCACAGACATTGACGCCCAAGGCCAAAGCGCTAGGGTTGAATGTTGTTGCCTATGATCCATACGTTTCGAAGGACGTTGCTGCGGCACTCGACGTGCAACTGCTTTCTTTCGATGAACTGCTCGCAACGTCCGATTACATCTCACTGCATGCGCCGCTCACCAAGGAAACAACAAACCTCTTTGATGCAGATGCGTTTGCGAAAACAAAACCCGAAGCCTTGCTCATCAATACCGCCCGCGGGCCTATTATCGATGAACAGGCAATGGCCAACGCCTTGGATGCCGGTCGCATATCCGGCGCGGGACTTGATGTGATGCCGAATGAGCCGCCGTCAGCGGACTGTCCGTTATTGAATCGCGACAATGTCATTTTAACTCCGCACACGGCCTACTACTCTGAAGATGCCCTGTTCGACCTGCAAACCAAGGCAGCAAGAGATGTTGTGAGTGTGTTAAGCGGCGAAGCGCCGGTTTACCCATTCAATCAGCTCATCTGAGAGCAAGGTAGTCAGTCGATGAACGCAATGCTCCTCAATGCGCCATTTAAATTGAGTCCAGGCGATGTTGACGATGCCGTTGCCGGTGACGGCGAAACATTAGTTCGTGTTACCCACTCCGGGGTCTGCGGCACCGATCTGAAGATTTACAACGGCAGTATTCCGGTCGAATACCCGCGAATCATGGGCCACGAGTTGATTGGCGAAATAGCCAACGTTGGAGCCGCTATCGGTGTTGATGTAGGAACGCGCGTCATCGTCGATCCTGTCGTCAATTGCGGCGACTGTGAGGATTGCCGGACCGGGCATGAAAATCTTTGCAGAAACGGTTCTCTCCTCGGTCGCGATCGGGATGGGGGATTCTCCGACTTGATGGCAGTGCCTGCTGAAGCGATTATCGCCCTGCCTAGTAGCATCAGCAACGAATCTGCGCCGCTAGTTCAAGTCATGACAACCTGCGAACACGCGCAACAACGTGCACGCGTCACGTCGGGCGAGTCGGTTGTCGTTATCGGCCTGGGAGTTTCAGGCCAGTTGCACATTCAACTGGCGAAGGCCAGAGGTGCGCACCCCATTATCGGCATCACTGGGAGTCCGGTACGACGCGAAATGGCTCAACAATATGGCGCGGACTACACACTTGCCGCTGGCAATAATGCCGCCGACGAAGTTCATAAACTTACCGGTGGTCGCGGAGTCGATCTGGTTATCGATTGTGCAGGTGCCGCGTCGACACTTGCTCAAAGCATCGACATTGCGCGCCCTGGCGGACGCCTCTTGCTCTTTGGCATCTATACGTTCAGGGAAGCTGCGCTGCCGTTTTATCAGCTCTACTACAAAGAACTCACAATTATCAATTCACGCGCAGCAACACGTGCAGACTTTCAAACCTGCATTGACCTCGTCTGCAATGGGCACGTCGAACTCGACGCCATGATCAGCGACGTTTTGCCGCTAACTGATCTTGAAAAGGCCATCACTATGCTTGACCAGCGAGATGATCACCGCATGAAGGTTACTTTGAATCACACTTGATTGGACTTTTTAGTTATCAGTTGATAAATAACAGGAGTACAATAGTTCTCTTCCGGGCGACAACTTTCACCCGTCATCGAGATATAAAAACAATGAAACTCGCAAGGATTGGCCCGCCCGGATCTGAGCAGCCTGCGCTGGTCGGCGACGATGGACAAATTAGAAGTCTCGCCGGTGTTGCCGACGACATTTCAGGTTATTGGCTGTCGCCCGAAGGCCTCGATCGGCTGCGCGCGATCGACCCCGAAACGCTGCCAGTGTTGCCACCTGATGCACGTTACGGCGCCTGCGTCGGCTCTGTGTCGAAAATTGTCTGCATCGGCCTGAACTACGCCGATCATGCCAAGGAGGCGGGCATGGACGTGCCCGCCGAACCAATTCTTTTCATGAAAGCCACCAGTGCAATCTGTGGCCCGAACGACGACATCATTATTCCCAAGAATGCCGAGAAGACCGACTGGGAGGTCGAGCTAGGCGTCGTTATAGGGTCAGCCGCGTCGCACGTGACTCTGGAAGATGCGAGCGACTATATCGCCGGATATTGTGTCGTGAATGATCTCAGTGAACGGGCGTTTCAGCTGGAGGGAACTGGCCAGTGGGTCAAAGGCAAAAGCGCCGACACGTTCGGGCCCATTGGACCGTGGCTGGTAAGCAAGGACGAAATCGACGATGTACAGAATCTCGATATGTGGTTGAAGTTAAACGGTAAACTAATGCAAAGCAGTAATACAAAGCAAATGATCTTCAGCGTTAACGAACTGGTCAGTTTTGTCAGTCGCTATATGACGCTTCTACCGGGCGACGTCATCGCAACAGGAACTCCGTTCGGTGTCGGACTCGGGCTTGATCCACCGTTATTTCTTAAAGCAGGCGACCGTATGGAACTGGGCGTCGACGGCCTGGGGCAACAAAATCAAAAAGCCGTGACCTGGCCCGGTCGATAAAAGGCTCAATCACTTAGGAGAAGCTTGTGGCTAATTTTGGCATTGCCGGCGTCGACTGGCAGGAACGCATTAATTGGGAGCGCTTAAGAACCTACCGTCTTGAAAGCGCAAGAGCGCGAATGAAGGCCCATGGGCTGGGCGCAATGCTGTGCATGTACGACGAAAACGTTCGCTATCTCACCGCCACAATTACACCTGGATGGTGCCGGTTAAAACCAGGTTTACGGTACGCGCTACTGTGTGGCGACGGCGCACCAATTTTATTTGAGCAAGGCGATATTGGTGTTCAAATCAAGCGCCACTGCCCGTGGTTACCTGAAGAAAACATTCGTTACTCCTACGCGTGGATCAAAGGTGCAGCGGGCACTGCGGCACAGGAACAAGTTAGAAAATTTACCAACGCGATCCTGGAAGAAATGAAACGGCATAACGTTGCCGGTGAGAAACTGGGTGTCGATTTTATGGACATCAACATGATCGGTGCCTTTGAGGACGCTGGAGTTACCTGGCAAGACGGCATGTCAGCGATGATGGAAGCGCGCGCGATCAAGAATCAGGATGAGCAGGAATGCATGCGCATAGTCGGTACGATTGGCGATGCTGCACATTGGAAAACCATGAAATTCCTTGAACCAGGGCGAACCGAAAATCAGGTGACAGCGCATATCATGGAATACCTGTATTCCTTTCCCGGCATGGAAGACGTCGAGGATGTCATTGTTTCGTCCGGACCAAACACCTGGCCCAACTGGCGAAATTTCTCCGATCGCATTATTAAGCCGGGTGATATCACGTTTATGGATCTGGCCGCCTTAACCTGGAACGGCTACAAGTCCTGTTACTACCGCACCTACTGTGTCGGCGGGCATCCGACGCAAGAGATGAAGGATTATTACTCAATAGCGTTGGAGTGGCTTTACGATTCGATCGGCGCGGTCAAAGCCGGCGCCACCACCCGCGAGATAGCCGAGAAATGGCCATCAGCGAAAGAAATCTGGGGATACGAGGAAGAAGATCAGGCGGCAGCGAATTTATGGGGCCATGGTCTCGGACTGGCGCAGTACGACCCGCCCGTCATTTCGCGAATCTGGTCGCTTGATCATCCGATTGAGATCAAACCCGGAATGGTATTCGCGTTAGAGACCCAACACGGCAAGCCACTGGAGTTTGGTGTACGTATTGAAGAGATGTTGATCGTCCATGAGGACCACACCGAGATCATTTCCAACTTCCCGGTGAAGGAAATCACGGTCGTAGATCCTCTATGAACCAATTTCTCGTAAACCTTCGCGATACCGGGGCGAGCGACGCCGCTCGCTTCGGGCCGAAAGCGGCCAATCAGGCGCTTCTGAGGCGTGCAGGCTTGCCTGTCCCGGAGGGTTTTTGCCTCGGCGTAGCGGCCTATCAACGGCAACTTGAATCTTTGGGTTTGTTGCAGTCGGCGCACAATGCGGCAACGTTGACGGGCGTAGAGGCTCGTCAATTTGTGTCCGAAGTTCGGATCGGTTTGTTTGACAGTCCGATTGTCGCGGAAGTACTCGATCCCATGCTCGAGGCATGGCACGACCTCGTTGCTAAGACTGGAGCTCGTACAGTTGTGCGTTCATCGGCACTGTCCGAGGATCTCGGTGACAGCAGTTTCGCGGGTCAGTACGAATCCTTTTTGGATATTGACGGCGAGGAAGACTTTCTCACCGCGGTACGCGCATGTTGGGCGGCGCTCTGGTCGCCACGCGCATTGCGCTATATGGAAAGTCACAAGATCGATCTCGCAGATACTGCGATGGGTTTGTGTATCCAGGAACTGGTCAATGCTCGCGTATCCGGTGGTGGCATGAGTCAGTCTGCTGACGGCAAGGCAACCTTAACGGCGACCTGGGGTCTCGGCACCACCATCGCACAAGGAGAGATCGTGCCTGACCGCTACATTCTCAGTCGCGAAGGCGAATTGCTGGAGACGATACCAGGACGCACGCAGCACAAAATGAGCTGTGAACATCATTCAGCAGCCGGCAATGCCGCTACTAGAACGACCGAGCCAGACGTGGGACCGTGCCTCAGCGAATCTCAAGTGATCGAACTCGGTGGCTATATGCGTCGCGCCGAGGCGTTGATGGGTGAGGCTGTCGAGGTCGAGTGGGCCCAGGATGAACGCGGCATTCGATTGCTGCAGGCACGACCACTGCAAATGGAGACATCCCGAACACTCGACGAAACCTGGGCACGTCACCCTGGGCTCAGAGGACAGCCGTCGGGAATCGGATCGGCGGTGGGACGCGCCTGCGTGATCAATTGCGAATGCGAACTGTCTCGCGTGGGGCCCGGCGATATTCTCGTGACGAAAGTCGCCAGCCCGTCGCTGAGCCAGGTCTTGCCTCTGGTTGCAGGCGTTGTTGCCGAACTGGGAGGCAGCACATCACATTTGGCCTCACTTGCTCGCGAACGGCGCATTCCCATGGTCCTCGGTGTACTCGAGGCGACGAGCAAGATTCCGGACGGCGCCGACATCGCCATCGACGGCGTAATGGGAATGGTTCGTTGGCAACAGTGACCGTGCTCGACCGGGCAATACAATGGTGCCACAAGGTTTCTGCGTTTTGGGTTGTGGTACTCGCCGTATTGATAATTATCGACGTCTGCGGGCGATACTTTTTTAACACTCCGCTGATCGGCACGGCAGAGATCATCAAGAACTCTGTCGTCGCTATCGCATTCCTGCAATTGCCGCTCGCTATCGACCGCGGTGGAATGCTGAAGACGACACTGTTGTTGGACTACGCCGCGCCGCGCGTAAGTCGCTGTTTGCAAGTCTTCGGCTATCTCCTCGGGTTTTTGTTTTTCCTGGCAATTGCGTACAGCTCATGGCAACCCTTTATTGATGCTTGGCAGATTAATGAATACGAAGGGGAGGGTGCGCTGCGCGTGCCAACCTACCCGGTTCGGTTCCTGCTTGTGTTGACGTGTGGGTTCGCGGCACTCGTTTATCTGAGATTGATTTACCGCGAGATTTGGTTTGAGGCCGAGAGCTAATGGGGCTCGACATCATCATCTACGCCCTGTTAGTGCTGCTTGTTCTGACAATGCTCGGCGTACACATTGGCATTGCACTGGGCATAAGCAGCATGGCGGGTGTCTATTGGTTGACAGGCAATGTCGACGTTGCTCTGTCCGTTATCAGTTCGACATCTTACGAAGCGATTCGCGATCACTCGCTGGCCATCATTCCCCTGTTTGTCCTGATGGGCGAGATCATCAATCGATCGGGTGCCGGGAGCGACCTCTACAAAGCCTGCGATCGCGCCTTGCGACGAATCCCCGGGCGGCTTGCGGTGGCTACTGTCGCAGGCAACACAGTATTCGCGGCGGTCTCTGGAGTCTCAATTGCGTCAGCCGCGACGTTCTCGCGAATCGCCTATCCCGAAATGCAAAAAGCAGGTTACGACAAGCGCTTTGCGCTCGGCGTCATTTCCGGAAGTGCCTGTCTCGGAATGCTGATTCCACCCAGTATCTTGTTGATTGTCTGGGCGATCCTCAGTGAAGCTTCGGTCGGCGCCCTGTTCCTCGGCGGTATAGGTCCAGGCCTGGTTCTCGGACTGACCTTCGCTGCCTATTGTTTGATCTCCGCCACCTTGCGACCGTCTATAGCACCGGCCATGCCAGACAACGACGTTGCGCTGACGCGCAGTGCAATCATCGGCAGTGTTGGCATTATCTTGTTGGTGCTTATTGTCATAGGCGGCATATGGGGCGGCATCTTTACGCCGACTGAGGCGGCTGGCTTCGGCGCTTTAGGCGGCGCGTTGATAGCCCGCCTGAAGGGCATGCACGGAGACGCATTTCTCGAAGCAATTTATGACGCCGGGCGAACAACTGCGCCGATCATGTTCATGTTGGTCGCCGGTTCGATGTACGCACGCTTCATGGCCATGAGTGGCGGCACCAATCTTATTCAGGACATGTTTCTGAGCTCCGGCATGTCGGTGTTCGCCGTCATCGCGATTATGACGCTGGTCTGGTTGTTACTGGGTGCATTCGTCGACTCGATCTCTGTCATCCTGATGACCCTGCCTATCTTTTTTCCCATCGCCATGGCCGCGGGCATCAACGAGACCGCGTTTGCGATCTACGGAATTCTTGTCATTGAAGCAGGATTGCTTACGCCGCCGGTTGGCATCCTGATATTCACGGTAAAAGCGACTGTGCCGGATGCGGCTGTTACTTTGAAAGACATATTCAGGGGCGCGCTACCTTATTGGCTGCTTATCCTCGGCGTCGCGTTACTCACTCTTTCGGTGCCGCAACTGGCATCGTGGTTGCCGACGAAAATGCTATAGACGCAAGTGTAGTCTGGTTATTTATCATCTGATAAACTAAAATCCCGGATCCGGTTCATTTTGCCGTGATTAAAGATTTTAAGCGAATTGGCAACCCAATTGACCAAAGACTCGTCTGATCGATCGCCCGAAAGTGATCAAAAATCGGCCGCCGCACCGCGTCGACGTCTTCGCGCCGTAAATCGCGAGCAGCAAATCATTGACGAGGCTGTTAGCTTTTTCGCCGAAAAAGGTTTCTCTGGTCAAACCCGTGAACTCGGGGCACGACTCGGGATAACTCAGCCTCTCCTGTATCGGTACTTTCCGACCAAGCGCGACCTCATTGAAAGGGTCTTTAATGAAGTCTATTTGAATCTAGAAAGTCCTGACTGGTCGAATCTGCTTACGGATCGCTCGCGGCCGCTTCACGATCGCTTCTGCGATTTCTATGGCGCGTATTCCGACATGACGTATCGCTATGAGTGGATTCGGATATTCATGTTCGCGGCGTTGATGGGCGAGAAACTCAATCGTCGATACACTCAACTCGTTGAGAAAAAGATCTTGACGCCGATGTGCGATGAACTGCGTCACTATTGTGATCAGCCGAGCATCGAAGAAAAACCGATCCGCCAACTTGAGCTGGATCATATTTGGGTGATGCACGGCGGCCTTTTCTATTACGCCATCCGTAAGCATATCTACCATGGACGAGTCAGCAAGGATTTCCCTGCGATTGTGTCACGGGCTGTCGCAGTCATGCTCGCCGGAAGCAAGGCGATCAGCGCGCAAGCCAGCTACCAAACCACTAATGGATAAGCAATCATGTTAAATCTGCACACCAAACTATTGATATTAGTTGTTGTTACTTTCGCACTGGTTGCATGCACGGGAATGCAGCAAGCGGTCGCCACGGCACAGGAAGAAGCGGTGCCACCCAAAGCTATTCTGGTAACGGGTGCCAGCAGTGGACTTGGCCGGATGATTGCAGAAGCGCTGGCAGCCAAGGGTTACCGTGTATTCGCAGGTGCGCGAAAACAGGCAGATCTCGACGCACTCAACGCTATTAGCAACATTGACGCAGTGCGGCTTGATGTGACCGTTCAGTCAGATATTGACGCCGCGGTAGAACGGGTAAGAAATCATGGCGGCCTACACGCCATAGTCAATAACGCCGGCGTTGGGATGATGGGGCCACTGATCGAACTTGAAGAAAAGGACCTGGATTTTGTCTTGGGAGTAAACGTTCTCGGGCCTTTCAGAATCACCAAAGCCTTTGCTCCACTTTTGATTGAATCGAAGGGTCGTGTAGTGAACATTGGTTCGATCTCTGGCTTTCAAAGCAGAGGATTTTACGGGGCTTATAGCATGAGCAAACATGCTGTTGAAGCCTATACGGATGCGTTGGCCATTGAGCTGGATAAGTTTGATGTCAAGGTTAGTATTATTGACCCTGGCGGTTTTCGGTCAAATATCGGGAACAATATCTACAAACGTCTGAAAGAAGAGGGCATGCATTTCGATGATTCTCTATTCAACGAAGAGCTTGAAGGTAATTGGGCACTAGGCGGCGGAGACCTGTCGACTTATGAGGATCCTGTTGATGTTGTAGCCAAAGTAGAGCATGCACTCTTCGCTGATAGTCCGGAACGTCGATACATGGTGGTAAACGATGCTGCTCTTGCAGAGGGAACGATGCGAGCAATCATTGAACACATGGTAGAACTTAATCACAACCAGCCATATTCTTATGATCGTGATGGCCTGATAAAAATTCTGGATGAAGAACTGGCTAAGAAAAAATGACTCTCTTGGTCATACGATTGTGCAAAGAGCTACGGGGTGAGTTCCTTGCCAAGTGCGCTTCTGAGCGGCTCAAGAAAATCCTCATATTCCCGCCACTGCCGCAAGCCACGTTGATAGATAGGTTGCCGAACCTGTTCCGAACTCGGCGTCCGCACCGGCCGGTCCGTTTTGTGATACTCGAGGCATGCGGGTTGCATTTCGAGACCACAAAATTCCAGCATGCGTGACACTTCGTTTTTCAGGTCGGCAACAACGTCCTCGTACTGAACTCTTAGGATCTGACCGGGAAACAACTGTTCCCAATGATCCATCAATCGGACGTAGTCTCTATAGTACTGGCCGATTTCCTGCAAGCCGTAGGTGTAAGCCTGACCTTTAGCAAATAATTGCTTGAAACAACTAAAACAAAGGGCCATCGGTTCACGGCGGGCATCAATGATTTTCGCATTCGGCAAAATTAGCTTGATCAGCCCGATATGCCGGAAGTTGTTCGGCATCTTGTCGGTAAAGAATGGCGCATCTGCACGGTAGGCCCTGGTTTCTTCAATATAACTCTTGCCCAATTCGGAGAATTGCTCATCAGTCAATTCGTGAAGGACGTCAGGGTAATTTGCCGTGTCGCCTTTCATGCGCCGCCCATTGAGTTTGACGACGGCGTTTAGAATATTAGGTAGCTCAAACGTTCCGTCAATCTCGCTGTGGGATGCGAGTATTTGCTCCAGCAAGGTTGAACCGGAGCGTGGCAAGCCGACAATGAAGATGGGATCTGGGGCAGGGTGGCCAAACGTCGATTTAGCCTCAATTAGTGCGGCATCGCATACCGCAATCTGCGCATCGACTTCTGTTGTTACCAGGTCGCTATGATAAGCGAGTTCAGTTAGTTTCAATCGGTTACCGCGCTCGTAGTACCCAAATGATAAAGAGAAGTTACGACGGTCTTCGAATGCCTTCCCGAGTGCAAAACACAAATGGATTCGATCAGTTACCGTGGTTTGACTGGCCGCTTCGCTACGCTGTGCAGTGGCCAGTTCATCGTCGGTCAATGCATAAGTTTTTAAATTCGCCAGACTCCAGAAAGCATCGCCATAGTCGGGCTTTGCTGTATAGCAGCGGCGATAATAGTCAATGCCTTCTTCGATGCGGCCAATGGTTTTCGCGGCGTGGCCACACATTAACAGGATCTGTGGATTCTCCGGATCAACTGCCAATACCTTATTGTAGATCTCAATCGCTTCTTCATAGTGGCCAACATTGATA
Organism: Pseudomonadota bacterium; assembly: GCA_027618995.1. Lineage (GTDB taxonomy): Bacteria > Pseudomonadota > Gammaproteobacteria > Steroidobacterales > Woeseiaceae > UBA1847. The sequence goes on from JAQCGO010000015.1 coordinate 15,573, forward strand.
CAGCTGTTGGCATACAGGCGTTGAAAATTGAAGTCGTCAGGCTTTGATTCCTTGAGATAGCCTGCGTGCTTGAACGCATCCTTGAATTTCTGCCGTTTCTGCAGCACCCCGACATAATCAAACCTGCCGAGATGGAAGCCAGGGTCGAACTTCAGGGCCGCTTCCAGTAATTGTTCAGCGTCGTCGGTGACTCCCATTTCACCGGCAATTGCAGCCAGCAAACGCATCGCCTCGACGTTATGTGGGTCTTGCTGAAGAAATTGACGGCATAAGGGCTCTGCCTTATAAAACCGTTTTTCGTTGATGAGACTCGAAATGTTCAGCAGTTCTTGCGGAAGGGCCTGCAGTCTTTCGACATGAGCTTTTGCTCTCCCGGCACCTTCAGCATTTTCGGCCATAGCATGTAGGCCTATGAGAGCCTTCCAACTAATAATGAGGGCCGGATCTCGTGCGACGGCGCTTTCATAGGCTTCGATCGCCGGTTGAAGTTCTCGCTTAGCCATCCTGTGATGACCTTTTTCCTGGAATGCGCGGCTGTGCTGAGGGTCAATCGCGTGGAGAGCATCCAGCGCCTGTTGTGCGTCTTCGGGCTGGTTTAGCAGGCGCTTGATTACCGCTTTGGTAAACAGGGCCTCAACGTGCCTGGGCTGCGACTGAAGCAGTTGATCGATAGTCGCGTCAGCTTCGTTAAGCTTCTGCTGACCAATTAGAGGCTGTACGGCTTGCAGTGATTCTTCGAAATCCATTCTTGTCGTTTAGCACTTTGTGCTGAAGAAAAAGGGAAGTGGCCGCAAGGTCACTTCCCTCAGGTTTCACTTTACCTGCGCTACGATAGTGCTGACTTAATTTTGCGTCAGATCGGCGACCTTTCCGGCAAGCTCCAGGAGCTCTTCGTGATTATTGAGCCCCTTTATAAATCTCTCAGGGATTCCGGACAGGCCGACCATTGCGCCGCTCATCCCACCCGTCACGGAGGCGCGGGCCATATTGTTTCCACCCCCGTTGATCGCGGAAAGTACTGCGCTTTCGAAGTCGTCCTGGTAGTAGTGCACAAGATAGTAAGCAGCGGGAAGCAGTTGCTGTATCTCGCAATGCTGTCCATATAATTTGGCGATCAAGTGAGGTGATGCAAGCCGGGTATCCGGGTCCCACGCCGTTTGTCCGACATAAACCTGATGCCTGGAGTCAGGAAAGGGTGCATACCGAGCCATTACCCTGGGGTCAATGGCTCGAATGTGTTGCTCCATGTCCGCCAGTGGAACGCCGTTGATCAGCCCGCCGACAACGAGCGAATAAGCGACAGAGTGTGTAATTGGAAAGTCGTTGGAGTAAAAAAGCTTGGTGTTACTGTAGGCGTTTCTCGCCAGTTCTTCGGGATCATCGAAAAACAGTGCGGCCAATGCCGTATTCATTTGTGCGGCTTCCGAGGTATCTGCATTGCTACCGACTTTGGGATCGTCCCACGCAATGCCGGCTTGACGGTTCGCCCAGGTTTCGCGAATTGCTTGATCGGTGTAGCGGCCGGAGAAATTCTTCCCGTTCAGTGTTTCGAACAAACCATCGACCCTTGCGGCAAAATCGTTTCGATCATAGCCGCCCTGTTCGACGACGGATTCGAGTAACAGCGTGTATAGTTGCCCTGTCTGCGACAGATCACCCGCCCGAATTCCCTGCTCATACCGATACTTGTGAACGTTGGCGTGTCTGCCAATACTGTTCAGTTTCGGATCCTGGTAGTCAGTAATCCACTCCCCGTTGTCTTTCTTAAGATTGTCGAGATCGTAGTACCAGTGGGTGCCAACGCCCAGTGCGTCGCCAACGAAAACACCCATAATCGCACCCATGATGCGATCTCTTTGTGAAATTTCACTCTCGGAGCTTGCGGCTTCAACAGGCGCGGTAATGACAAGCAAATGTGCAATCAGGAAGCTGATCAGAAGTTTTTTCATTTTCGTTCCTTAAGTGGCAACGCGGGCGCGGGTACGACAGGTGTCAAATCTAGGCGAAATCAACACCCGAGACTACTTCGACCTACACAGTGGGTGGCGGTGGTCGCATTGGCATTAAGTATGGCGATCGTACTTGCTCTGGTGTAAGGATTTTTCCGTCCTCGCCGATGAATTTAATGGTGTCTCCGTCGGGACGAACGGTGTCATCCCAGTGATTATTGACCCTCTCGTACATACCCTTATCGAAGTCGACGAGTTCCCCGTTCTTTTTCTCGAGTTTTCCCTGGACCCACACGCTGTCAACATCAGAGATACCGGCGAATGTCTGTACGCGTTCGGCGAGATCATCGATGTGCGCGAACCCCAGTCGATCGGTCCGCAACAGCACCAAATCGGCCAACTTGCCCGGCGTTATACTGCCAACTTTGGAGTCCATGCCCATCGCCTTGGCACCGCCCAAAGTAGCGATGTGCATGAGATCTCGTGCGTTCATGGTCTTGGCTATTTCCTTGTTTTCGCCGTAATTGGCCCACATGTGATCCTCTGCGTAACGAATATGTTCAAAATAGTCGAGATTGCAGTAGGACATATGGTCCCACCCGATAGCGACCGGAACGCCAAGTTTGAAGCAGCGCGCAATCGGGTTTGGTTTATTCATTCTGACTTCTGCGCGTGGGGTTGAGCCGACCCCCGCGCCGATGTCCCTGAGCATGAGCAACTCATCGTTGGTGATGCCGTTGCCATGTCCCGCAATATAATTTTCGCGTATTAGTCCGGCTTTAATAAGATCAGGAACAGTGCGCAGCTTACTGTTGCCCATGTATTCGCCGAAGATGACGCCCATCATCATCACAGGTTCCAGCGCCCAGGCCCGCGCGATGTCAGCGTGGACTTGCTCAAGGGGGACGGCGCCATTTTCAGAGTTGAGGTGGGCAAGGCCGAATTGAAGGGGCGCATCGCTGTCAGAGAATAACTCGTCGCGCAGCTTCTCGGCCAGTTCGAAGTGCCAATCAGCACCACGTCCGATTCTAATATCATTCGCTTTTTTGTATTCTACAGTATCGCCCGGGCCATAAGATACTTGGCCGCAGAGCCTGGGACAGCTCACACCGCCGACCCCGGAATCGATTGCCCCTCGAATCGAAGCTTCCATCTTTTCCGGCGTATGATTGACGTGAGCTTCATCGATTACGCGCGTCACCCCGGAATCGATGGCCATCTTGCCGCCCAGGTAGCAGTAATCGTATACGTCCTCCGGTTTCATGGCGACCGCCCACATCATGTGCCAGGTCACCAGAGTGAAGTCTCGCCGATTAACTGCCGTGGATTCCCACAAATGCCGATGACCATCGCACATTCCGGGCATCAGAATCATGTCTGTTGCATCGACCTGGTCGGCGTTGGGAGCGTCAATATTATGGCCCACTTCAGCAATTTTCATCCCGTCGATCAGGACATCACCGCCATAGATGTCCCCCAGCTTGGGGTCCATGCTCAGTATCTTCGCACCCTTGATAAGGGTCATTTGCCCTTGTGAGCGAGTGGCCGTGACGCTAGCGGCCTTCGCCGTCGAAACTCCTGCCGTCCCGCCGAGAAGTGCCGCTCCGGCTGCGCTTGCCGAACCTAGTAGGAATTCTTTCCGGGTCATTTTCATTGGCTTAGTCCTCGGGCCTATCGACGGCGATAAGATTTGATGTTGGAAAACCGGTAAACAGTCAATTGGCTGTAAATCGGTGGCCATCATCGACCAGTATAGTCACAGCACATTCGAGCTGCAATCGTTTGCAGTGTTACTATTCCCCGTCGGGGTGCCCCATTTGTACGTTTCCCCGTCAAATAGATCACTCAATAGTGGAGTTCCGGTTTTTCGAGGGGCTGCGTCCGGGCCACACGTATCATCCGCCATACGCCCTCGACGAAGATAGCGATCAATCCAATCAGCAGCACCGTGCCCACCCATTGCGTGGCCACGAAACCCCACGAGCGGCCATCGAAATACATCAGCGCCCGGCGCAGGTTCTCGTCGGCCATAGGCGCCAGAATCACGCCAAGGACGATCGGCGCGATGGGAAAACGGTAGTAGCGCAGCGCCAGCCCGACTAGGCCCGAGATAAACATCACCCAGACGTCGAACATGCTCAGCCGCACCGAATAGGCGCCGATGACGCAGACCGGCAGGATCAGCGGCAGCAGCACCCCGCGCGGCAGACTGAACAGGATGACACTGGGTTTGATCAGCCCAACAGCGGCCACATACATGAACAGATTGGCCACCAGCAGAGCGGCATAGATGAAGTAGACCAGTCCTGGATGATCGACCTCGATCGTCGGGCCCACGACGACGTTGTGCAGCGACAGCGCGGCGATCAGCGCCGCGCAGGGCGCGTTGCCGGGGATGCCCAACGTCAGCGTTGGCAACATCGCGCCACCGATATTCGCGTTGCCGGCTACCTCGCTGCAAATGACCCCCTCGTAGCTCCCCTTGCCCCATTTGGCCTTCTCCTGGGGCTTGGCAAAACGCTTGCCCAGGTCGTAGGACAGGAACGACGCGATATTGGCTCCCGCCCCGGGGATGGCGCCGGTGATCGTGCCGATGGCGCCCGAACGCAGCGCCGCAACCGAATGCTTGCCAAGAAGCCGCATCGACGGGATCACTCGACCCACGTCCTTAGGTGTAGGCAGGTGATACCTGCGGGGCAGCACGCTCAGGATCTCGGTCATCCCGAACAAGCCGACCAGCACGGCTATGTAGTTCACACCGTCCATCAATTCTGGGATCCCAAAGGTATAGCGTTGCACGGCGTAGATCGGGTCCATGCCCACCAGCGCGACCAAGATTCCCAGCCAGCCCGCGATCCAGCCCTTGAGCGGCATCGCCCCGCCGGACATCGTCCCGCAGATCGAGATCCCGACCATCGCGAGCAAGAACATCTCCCACGAACGGAACTCCAGCGCGAACACCAGAACTATGGGGATGAAGGCCATCAAGACGATGATCCCCACCCAGTTGCCGATGAACGAGGCGGCGATCGCCGCACCCAGCGCCTTCCCGCCCTCTCCGCGCAGGGTCAAGTGGCGACCCTCGATCATCGTGGGGACCGAATCGGGCGTACCGGGAATGTTCAGCAGCACCGCGGTGATCGCACCGCCGAATGCGCTGCCGGTGTAGACCGAGAGCATGAACATCAGCGCGATGTGCTGGTCCATCCCAGCCGAGAGTCCGACCAGCAGCATCATTGCCATGGTCGTCGACAGACCGGGCATCGCTCCCCAGATGATGCCCAGCGACACTGCCAGAAGCGATGTCAGCAAGAGCGACGGTGAGGTCAAGACCTGAAGAAAGGCGTCCAACATTCGGTTCAGTCCGGTAAGAAAATCAGAAAGACGTTGCGGAACGTGATGCTAAGGAAAGTCGTCCAGCCCACCGAAATGGCGACGATCTTCCAAAGTGCGCCGTCCCAGAACACCCTCATCACCGCGCAGAGGCACAGCACGGTGCTGATCTCGAACGCGCCGAACACCATATAGGTATCGCCCACATAGCCGCGCAGCCCGAAGCTGAGGTTGCCCATGGCCAGCAGGTAGACAAAGATCATCGCCGTCAGCAGCAGCATGCGCCGCGGATCCTCGACCGATTTTTCGTCATCGGCAGCGGACACCGGCTCGGAGTTGCGCCGACGCCAAGTGGAGTAGGCCAGCCCCAGCGCCATGACGAGCAGGCTGATCCCGGCGGCGGCGGGCACCAGACCCGCACCCGCCTTCCAGCCCCCCGGCGCCCGGAATCCCAGCGCCTCAAAGGTGTACCAACTCGCCAATATGATCAGCAGCGCCGCAGCGATCATGTCGGCCCGCGGCGAGGCGTAGCCGGAGCTTTCGTCCTCGCGCTTGAAGGTCGTCTCGCTCTCCGGTTCGCTCATTCCTAGCGCCCTTGTCCTGTTAGAGGTCCAGGGGCCGATAGCCTTTCGGCGGCCACCAGGTGTCGAAGTTTTTGGGTGCGGGCAGCCCGAGATTCGCGGCCGGAATCACCTCCGAGCCGAGCTGGTCGCTGTAGGCGTTGAACAGATCGACCGTAACCACCTCCATGCGGGCAGCCTCGCGGTCGGCCTCGGCGCCGACCTTCACGTCGGGCTGAAAGTAGCGGTCGGTCAGGAATGTGCGGAGCTCGTCCGAATTGGCGGCGTCGATGAAGGCCCCCTGGATCTCGCGCAGGATCTCGCGCGGCGTGTCGCGGCGGACCATCATGTTGTAAGTCGCTCCCATCGGCAGCAACGGCGCCAGTTTGGGGATCAGCTTGCCCACGCTGGGCAGGACGGTACCGTTGGTCAGGACGATATCCTTGGCGCCGGTGTGCTGGAGCATCCGCAACTGCCCGGCGCGGACCAGTTGGATGTGTTCGTGGACTCCGCCGCAGGCGACATCGACCTCGCCCTGCAATCCCGCCAGCGTCGCCGGCTGACCGCCCTGATAGGGCAGATAGCGCAGTTTGATTCCGGCGTAAGAGGCGATCAGCAACACCATCTCGTGCCAGACGCCGCCATTGCCCGAAGTCGAGACAGAGATCCGTCCGGGATTGGCGCGTGCGGCGTCGACGACGTGCTGCAGCGTCTTGAAGGGCGAATCGCGGCGCACCGACCAGCAGGCAACAGCGTTGCCGAATTTCATGAAGGCCCATTGCTCCCAAGGCGCGGGCTGGGCCGGCACAAGGCCTAGGACGCGGACGAACTTGTTGTAATTGGCCGCACCCAAGAGGTTGTAGCCGTCCGGCCGCTGAGCCGAGACATGATGCGTGGCGATCGCGCCGACCGCGCCTGGCTGGTTCGAGATTCTGACGTTCCAACCTCGGGCCTTGCCCATCTTGTCGGCCAACTTGCGGATCAGAACATCGGTACCGCCGCCAGCCGCATACATGATCACCACCGTGACCGGCCGTACAGGAAACCGCTGCGCCTGGGCCATAGCAGGCATCGTGATAGTGATCGCGCCCAGTCCCGCGCCGGCCAAAAAGGCCCGACGGTCCATGCCGTCGGTCATTGTCTCTCTCCCATAAGTTCCTCAGGGTCGACGGGCAGACGCAGTTCCGCGCCGCGCCGGGCCGACAGGTCCATCGCCATGGTCAGCACCAGGTTGCGGTGCCCATCCTGCGCGGTGGCATGGGGCGTCGGCTGATTCATACACAGCCGCTGATACCAAGACACGGTTTCCTCACGCATCGGGCCCCAGAGCTGCTGCATGTGCAGATCGCCCGGCGGGTAGCTGGTCAGGAAATCGACATGCCGGTCGGGGGCGTGATAGCCGTCGGGCACATAGCCGCCGCCCTGCGGCACCTCGGTGGCTAGTATCAGGTCGCGGTGGGTATCCTCGATGTCGATGACGCCCCGGGTGCCGACGATCCCGATCTCAAGCCCATAGACCGAACCCGGCCAGACCTCGGGCAGGCCCCAGCATATGTTCATCGAAAAGATCGTGCCGTCATCCATCTGGAAGAGGCCGAAGGTGGAATCCTTGGTACCCCATTTCGACATCACTGGATCGGTGGACCGGGCATAGACAGAGACGGGGGTCTTGCCCTCCATCAGCCACATTGACAGGTCCAGCGAATGCGTTCCCGAGACCACCATCGGCGTCAGGTGCCGGCGGTTCTGGGTGCGCGAGACGGTGGCGATGGGCACCATCCGGTTCATGAAGGCGCGCGTCACCACCGAATGGACCTCGCCGATCTGGCTGTTGATCAGCCGCTCCTTGACCGCCAGGAACCGGCGGCGGAATCGCTGGGTATAGCCCATGACGGCATCTACGCCCGAGGCCTCGATCGCGCGCAGGATCTTAAGCGACTCGCGCGCGTCGGTGGCGATGGGCTTCTCGATGAACAGCGACTGCCCGCGCTCGGTTGCGGCGAGGATAGGGGCGGCGTGGTTGTTCTCGTCGGTGGCGACGATGACGGCGGTGACCTCGGGGCGGTTCAGCAATTCGTGAAAGTCGGTCGTGGAGAAGTCGGCCTGCGCATCGGCCTTCAGGCGCTGGTGAAGTTCGGCATTGATATCGCACAGACCCAGCCAGCCGATCCCCGGATAGTCTCGCGCCAATATCGCTCGGATCCGGCCGATGGTGCCACACCCGACGATCGCCAGACCGATTTCATTCCTGACTGCCATGGGCTTTCCTTGATAGCGTAACCGGCTAATGGGGTGAATTTAGAACGAACCGCGTAATGTCACGGTGTATAAGCGATCGGAAACCGCGCGGTACTCTTTGAGCGGTCTCACCTCGCCATCGGCAACATTGGTGACATAGAGTGTCGTCTAACACTTTATGCAAAAGAAAAAGGGAAGTGGCCGTGCGGCCACTTCCCTCAGATTTTGCTTTAGTAATTGAAAACCGTAATCGACAACCGGTTCGGATCAATAATCGTAGCTGAATCGCAGGCCGACTGTCTGTGGTCGCGTAACAAAACCGTCATCCGATACACCATTGGTGCGATAAAATCGAATAACGCGCTCATCGGTGATGTTGTCGACGAATAGTTCGACGCCGTAATTTTCCTTGTTAAAACCGATGGTGCCATACCACATATCATAGCTCGGAATTGTCCTGACATCATCCAAAAAGACCGAATTTTGGCTGTCATCCGCGTGGATAAATTGGAGTTGTGCATGACCTTCCCATTCGCCAGCTCCCCATGTGTATCTGCCGCGCAGGTTGTATTGCGATTTGGGTGCAAACGCCAGCGGGCTTCCGATCGGAGCGACATTGTCCGCAGTGAATTCTGACGTCGAAATCGAAGTAATCTCGGAATCGTTCCACGCAAAGGACAGGAACAGCGTAAAGTTTTCGGTCGCCGCAAACGCGATATCGGAGTCGACTCCCATAACGTCGGCCGAGCCAATATTGGTAAAGAAAAGCAGATTCGACAAATCGTTATCGATCACCTGCATCTGAATATCACTCCATTCGACATCGTAGAAAGTACCATTCCAGCGAAGACGATTGTCCAGGAGAGAGACTTTCCAGCCGAACTCAATGTTTTCAACATCATCAGATAGGTAGCCAAAGGGAATATCGATGTTCGGGTCCAGGCTTGCGCCGCCCTGGCGATTGAACCCGCCGGGGCGATAGCCTTGCGAGTAAGTCGCATAGAGCAATGAATCCTCGTTTGGCGCCCACGACAGATTGAATTTAATGATGGTGTCGTCTTCCTTTCCCGGCGACAGGTCGCCAAGAGTCGCATCGATATTACGACCTGTATCACCACATGCAAACCGAGTGCAGGCGCCATTCGTACTAGTGAAGCCATTGAACGCGTTCGGTATAGCTTCAAAGAAGAAATCGCTTGAACCGCCCAGGAAAACTTCCTGTTCGAAGTAGCGCGCACCAATTGTCGCCGTTAGCGCATCCGTAAATGAGTATGAGAGCTCACCGAATATTGCCTCTTGCTTTTCGTACCGGGTAATGTCGTTGACGAAGTTGACGCCTGGCGGGCGAATACTGTCGTCAAAACGCGTCGCGCCTGATATCAGTATTTGCTGGGCGGTAACGCCCCTATCGATTTGGCCCGGAGCAAAAAAATTGGTGGTCCCGCCGAGATCCGCGTCGTCGAAAAATACACCACCGATGAAGCGCAGTTTGTTCTCTGGCGAAGTCGCAATGCGCAGTTCGTGCGTTGTACGTTCAGTCTCAACACGCATTTGCGCGCCATAAGACGGGTCATAACACCGCACGTCAGGATCACATATATACCCGACTACAAACGCGCCGTCCTCAACAGCCGATTGATCCTCGGTCGCCTGAGCAACCTCTCGATCCAAAAATGCGCCGGTGTAAACAACGTCCAGACTGCCAATTTGACCATTGGCCGTCCACGCAATCTGAGTGAATTCGTCGTCATTGTAATCAGGCAAGAATTTCGCATGCGCAAGGTCGCCGATGAGTGGATCCACGGCGGAAGAACCTGTGGTGTTGAGTTCCTGTTGCATCACCTGCAACAGGAAATCCCATTCGTCGTTGGCCTGCCATTTCAATGCAGTACGAACACCTTGGTAATCAGCGTCGTTAGTATCTTTGCCCGCCACATCTGTATTGTTGTCCAGTGTCCTGGGAATCCCCGGGGGAGTGCGCGAATTGAACTGTAGCGGGTCGTAAGTCGCCTGCACATTATCAACGAAGCCGCCCTGATTAGCGGAATAGGCGACGGTACGCCATGCCAGCTTGTCGTCTATGAGTGGAATATTGATATACGCTTCGACCGCGGTACTCATTTCGCCGCTTTTGGTATCCGATATGCTGAATTTCGCACCAGTTTGAAATTCATCAAGCACAGGTTTTTTGGTAATCAGGCGAACGGTGCCGGCCTGCGAGCTCGCTCCGAACAAGGTGCCTTGCGGACCCGCCAGAACCTCAATGCGCTCCATGTCGGTCACGTAGACATCCAGGTTTCGACCAAGCGTTTGAATAGGCTGCTCGTCGAGATACAGCGCGACGTTGGGTGAATTACCCGAGGCCTCAACAGCGCTTAGGGTTACCGACCTGGTCGCCATGCCGCGGATGAAATATTCGGTATTACCTGGTCCACGACCTCCTGCGGTCAAAGTAGGCACCTGGCGAACGTAGTCATCGAAATTGGTAATTCCAAGGTCAGCGAGGGTTTGTGCATCGAGTGCCACGATGGACACAGCCACGTCTTGCATACTTTCGGTTCGTTTTTGCGCTGTGACAATTATTTCTTCCAGCTGTGCGCTTGCGACGTTTGGCAAGGTTGCGCCTATCAACATGGCCGTTGTAGCTGCGTGTACGGCAGTGGATACTCGCGTACACACTAGTTTCTTTGGGAACTTTATCTCAGTTCTTGTGCTTGACGACATTTTTTTTCCCCCCCATTAAATGGTCAATAATGTGCAATCGTTTGCATGTAGTTAACTTATCACATATCGTGGACAATAAATCAAGGCATTTTACTCGTCTATAGGAGACTCATATGGGAGCGATTACCGATCTTCAGGCATATGAGCAGCTTTCTGCGTAATGGATATACCGGAGAATATTCGCAACGGCATCGATAATTTGCTGTTCAACTGCATCGAGGCCAAGTCAGGCGATTCGTTAGCGATCGTCACCGAACAGGGTGTTAATGGCTACTATTCAGCGACCTTGGACGGCGTTATTGCCGCACATGCGCGCGAACGCTCTTTGGACGTTCGGATAGTGGTTGCACCGGTATTCGAAGAGGTGAGTTCCTTTCCGGATGAAATTCAACGTGCGGTTGAGGATGCAGATCACATCTTATTCCTCGCGCGCGTTGGTGATCAGCTACGCTTTAGTGAGCTCAGCGGCGCTGGCAAACCAACAATCTGCTACGCGCTGGATGAAGCAAGTTTTGGCACGCCATTCGGCAGTGCGCATTATAAGTTTTTTGTCAGTCTCAAGAGCCTGATAAACGATGCGATGTTTGGCAACAAGGAAATCGTCATTCGCTGCGCGTCGGGTACATATTTGACCGGCGTGACACCCGCGAATCCAAGTGACGACAACGCGGATGAGGTGACCGTAAGGCGATTTCCTATGACTGTTTTCCGGCCCGTTCCCGGGGATTCGTTTTCTGGTCGGATCGCACTGACACGATGGCTTTGTGCAACGGGTTCTCGATTGTACGAACCCGACCATGTGCTAATTGATGGTGTTGTGTTTGCTGTGGTCGAAAACGGCAGAATTGTCGATTTTGAAGGCGAGCGCAAAGAGGTCGAGAAGGTTCGCGGGCATTACGATTTCGTCGCTAACAAATACAATATTGAAGGCGATTATATACATTCCTGGCATGCGGGCTTTCACCCCCAAAATGGCTACTTCGGCTTAGCTACAGATTATCTATCACGATGGAGTGGCTCGGCATTTGGTAATCCACGCTATCTGCATTTGCACACATGCGGTGCGTATGCGCCGGGAGAAATTTGTATGTCGGTATTCGATCCTTCGGTTACAGTCAACGGCGTGGATATGTGGCGCGATGGTTGTTTACTATTTGCAGAAGCACTGGCCGTCAAAAAGCTGCAATCGAACTATCCGGGAATTCGGGAATTGTTTGACAATCCGATGAGGGAATACGGGCTTGGCGAATCCTAAACGATAGTGCAGCGATCCTCTCTATTTGTAATAACCAACAGCATCGCCTTCTGTTGTTACGCCAAGACCGTTCAACAATCGATTTGAATAGTTGAAATAGGCGACAACCTGGTTTACCTCGAGTATTTCACCGTCGTTACAAGATTCCGAACGCAGCGCGTCATAATCGCTTTTTTCCATACTGCCAACAGATTCGGTCAGTTTTCCAGCGTATCTTAATAGTGCCAGTTCTTTTCCGGAAAACACGCGTTCCGGTTCGCCGTCTTGCAAAGCGGAATAGACGTCATCGGCTCGCTTCTCGTCCTTCATTAGGCGTCGTGCATTCATGAAGTGATGCGTAAGACTGTACTCGCAGTTGTTTTTGATGCTGGTATAGGACGCAACGACTTCCAGGAACCACAATGGCAACGTTATGTCGGGGTGGTGCAAAACACTTCGATACAAAGCGACATGTCCCGCCATCGTATGAGGCCGCAATGAGTGTGCTTTCATAACATTGTCGACAGTGCCATGCGGGGTCCGCGCATCATCGTACATTTCGCGTAGGATACCGGTTGCTTCGGACTCAGGAATCATTTCAATCCATGCGCTCATCGCTTGCCTCTAGATCAACTCGATCTGTACCGGTGAGTTTTTGTTGAGCCAATGGCGTGTTCGACTGCATTTGAACCGACATTATCATCAGTTTATCTCTTTCGATGTGTTCAGGCATGCCGATGCGGTTTGCCGCTGGCGCAACCACAAGCGGTGGCCGCAGGACTCTTCTTATCGACCACTGTACTACGTCGTAGGACCCCTAAACTGATACCGCCGCCACCCGTAATGATCTTGCGTACGGGCAGGCCGGTCACGGGATCTTCCCGCAACGGTTGGTCGCTCATACGTTGCCTGATTTCGAAGCGCCGCGGCTTCCCATCAGAATCGGGCGGAATTGTTTCGTAGATGTAAGTCGGCATTTTCTGATCCCGGTAACTCGATAATGCCGGCCCGTATTTTCGACCAGCTCGGCTAATTTGATTACGGCAGAGATATAGGCTACCATTTTATGCACACGTTTGCAGTACGTCGCTCCGCTAACCCCGCAGGCCCTTCTCGGTACGACATTCTGTCAGCACAGGGAGCATGTCGATGCTGGAGAGCCAAAATGACACTGGCGTGCAGATTAAGCAGGTGAAACATGTCAAATATTCTGTCCAGAGAACCCGAAGTCATCCGGCCCGAAGACATCCAGCCGAATTGGAATTGGGATCGTCCCATCGCTGCGCCGGGTCGGACTCATGTTGACTTCGAGGAACGTGTCGATTTCCGACGCTTGCACAAGTACCGTATCGCTCGCGCCGAGCAGGCGTTGCAGCAATCAGATCTGGGTGCTTTGCTGTGCTTCGACAACAATAATATTCGTTACCTGACAAGTAGTGTTATCGGAGAGTGGAGTCGCGACAAGATCTGCCGTTACGCGCTTTTCACCGGCAACGCCAATCCTTATCTATGGGACTTCGGCTCGGCGGCATCCCATCATCGCCTGTATGCGCCGTGGCTGCAGCCCGATCGATGCAAGGCGGGCATGCTCGGCCTGCGTGGTTCTGTTCCTGAGGAGGCGAATCTCTTCAAGAACGCGGCGAAGGAAATTCGTGATCTGTTGAAGATTGAAGGCGTTGCCGACATGCCCATTGGCGTGGACGTCGTCGAACCGCCAATGCTTTTTGCACTGCAACAGGAAGGGCTGGAAATTCGCGATGGGCAGCAAGTGTTTCTCGATGCGCGTCAAATCAAGAGCATGGATGAAATTATTCTCCTGAACATGTCGGCGGCTCTCGTTGATGGCGCCTACCAGGAAATAGCTGACAAGCTGAAGCCGGGGATGCGGGAAAATGAAATGGTTGCTCTGGCGAACAAGTTTCTCTACGACAACGGATCCGACGACGTTGAGGCGATCAACGCTGTATCCGGTGAGCGTTGTTCGCCACACCCGCATAACTTCACGGATCGTATGTACCGTCCCGGGGATCAGGCGTTTTTCGATATCATCCAGTCGTACATGGGCTACCGGACCTGTTACTACCGCACCCTGAACGTGGGCTTGTCGACGCCAGCACAGGTTGATGCATACAAGACAGCGCGCGAGTGGATCGACTCTGCGATCGACTTGGTTCGGCCAGGACTCACGACCGACAAGATCGCCGCGCTTTGGCCAAAGGCAGAAGAATTTGGCTTTGCCAATGAAATGGAAGCCTTTGGATTGCAGTTCGGACATGGCCTCGGCCTCGCACTTCACGAACGCCCGATCATCAGCAGGCTCGTATCCTTTGACAATCCATTTGAACTGCAGGAAGGAATGGTGTTTGCGTTGGAAACGTACTGTCCGGCTGCAGACGGCAATGGCGCAGCCAGGATAGAAGAAGAAGTTATTGTCACGAGTGATGGCTGCAAGGTTATTACCTTGTTCCCCGCTCAAGAATTGTTTGTCGCCAACAAGTACTGAGGCGACCACGGCAAGCAAGCGATCCGATCATGGCTAAAGACTATGTCAGATAAGGTAATCAGTTCGATATCTACGAATTTGTATAACGGTGGTCAGTGGCATCACTTTGTCCAATCTCTGCATGTAGGGAATTCGCGAGTTTGCTGCGATTTACAATCCACCAAAGACCTTTATTCTGGCCGTCGATGCCGGCGTTAGCCGTTCGATTGTCAGAGACGGTATAATCGCTGTTGCGACAGTAATGAGCTGCACACTGTCTGTCGATCATTGAGCCGTGGACGGCGCTCTGGGTGCCGTATTCCTGTAAAACGAAAAACTCTAGGGGGCACCGTGATAACTAGAAACAAAAACATATCTAAGACCGGCAGAGCCGGAGTCACGGCCACGTTATTTGCGCTGGCACTCATGTTCGGTTGCGAAAAGCAATCAGTTGATGGTCCAGTCCTGATCAAATTCCCGCACGTAACAGCACCGGCGACACCAAAGGGACAGGCCGCGGAGCGCTTCAAGCACGTTGTTGAAGAGCGGCTGAAAGGGCGCGTTAAGGTCGAGGTATACCCCGCGGGACAGCTTATGAGCGACGACGACTCTCTGGATGGACTTGCTTTCGGCGAAGTGCAGATGATCGCCATCCCGGTGTCCAAGCTTGATCGGCTGACGAACAAGTTCCAGGTTTTCGATCTGCCATTCCTTTTTCCTGATTTACAGGCAGTGGAAAGATTTCAGGCTAGCGATAACGGACAGGCGCTGCTCACGTCCATCGTCGATCGCAAATTACTCGGCCTGTCTTTCTGGCACAACGGTATGAAACAATTCGGCGGACCGGTACCGATGCGAACACCGCAGGCCGCCAAGGGCCTGAAGTTCCGAGTCATGGAATCGGATGTACTGCAAGCACAGATTCTGCAGATCGGCGGAAATCCTCAGAAGATGGCGTTCGGTGAAGTCTATCAGGCACTGCAGACGGGTGCTGTGGATGCGCAGGAGAATACCTGGTCCAACATTTACTCATCGAAGTTCTACGAAGTGCAGTCCTATGTGACTGAAACGAATCACGGCTACATCGGTTATATGGTTACTGTAAACCCGGATTATTGGAATTCATTGCCAGACGATATTCGCGTGGAACTGGATACAATCGTTGCGGAAGTTAGTACCTGGGCAAATGAGCAGTCCGCTGGAATCAATCTTGCTGGCAAAGAGAAGATCATAGCATCGGGAAAAACCGAAGTGATTGAGCTGACGGCTGAGGAGAGAGCTGTCTGGCAGCAAGCAATGCGGCCCGTATGGGATGAGTTCTCCGACATTATCGGCGCCGAAGCGATTGCAGCAGCAGAAGCGATTGGACGATCGGCAGATTGAAACGGTGCTAGTACACAGATTTATCAATCGCCTCGAGGAATGGCTCATGGCCGTGCTGTTGGCATTCATGACTGCGCTGACGTTTGCTCAGGTGGTGTTGCGATACGTGTTCAACACTGGCCTGGCGTGGTCTCTGGAAGCTACCACCTACGCCTTTGCAGCGCTGGTGCTGGTTGGCATGTCCTACGGCGTGCGCACCAAAACGCATATCGCAACTGACCTCGTAACTCGCAAACTATCAGAACCGATGCATCGCTATGTCGCTTTAGCCGCGATTTTCGCCTGCCTTGTGTACGCGCTGTTGATGTTATACGGCGCCACTATCTTGGTGGATCGCATGATGACGCTTGGCAATGCGGCCAGAGATATCGCCGCTCCAAAGTGGTTGCTGACGGCGACCATGCCATTGGGCTTCGCATTGCTGGTGATTCGCTTCCTCGAAGCGGGATGGAGTCTCTTACGTCGCCGAAGCGACAGCGCTGAAAAGAAAGTATGACTGGCCTGTTCTTGCTGACCGCGCTGTTCGTACTGCTGTCTATTGGCGTCCCAGTCGCAATTTCTCTGGGCCTTGCCAGCGTAATGACAATGTTGTTTTTTGGTGATCAGTCACTGCTGTCGTCCGCCCAGAAATTCTTTCACACGATGCAGGTCTACCCGCTATTAGCCGTACCTTTTTTCATTTTGGCGGGTACATTTTTGACCACTGGCGGTGTTGCCCGGCGAATGGTCGCGTTCGCAAATGCATTGGTTGGGCATTTTCGTGGTGGGCTTGCAATGTCGGCATTGCTGGCCAGTGCTTTTTTTGCGGCGATATCCGGTTCGGCGCCAGCTACCGTCGTGGCCGTTGGCAGTGTCATGCTAGTCGGCATGGTGGCGTCCGGTTACACACGGAACTTTGCAGCGGGTGTTATATGCAACGCGGGTACATTAGGCATTCTGATTCCGCCTTCACTCATAATGGTAATTTATGGCGCGATCACGGAATCGTCGATCGGTCGCTTGTTCATTGCAGGTATTCTGCCGGGCACTATTCTCACGTTGGCCATGATGATTACCGTTGCTGTTATTGCGCGACAGCAAGAGATGCCACGTCAGGAACGTGCAAGCGTGAAAGTTGTCGTGCAGACATTTCGCGAGGCGCTGTGGGGCTTGATGCTGATTGGGATTATTTTGGGCGGCATTTACGCCGGCATATTCACGCCAACGGAAGCCGCAGCCATATCCGCTATTTATGCATTTGTAATTGCCGTTTTTGTCTACCGCGATATCACGATACACGACGTTCCCAACGTCCTAATCGAGGCTTCGAAGATAACCGTCATGCTAATGTTTATCATCGCCAACGCCTTTATGTTCGCGTTTCTACTAACGACAGAACAGATTCCGCAGATGGCATCCGAATTGATTGTTGGCATGGGATTGCCGGTATGGGGATTCTTGCTTGTCCTCAACGTCCTGCTCCTGATAACCGGCAGTTTCATGGAGCCAACATCGGTCGTACTCATTCTCACACCCATTTTTTTTCCAATAGCAATGGAATTAGGTATTGATCCGACGCACCTCGGTGTACTGATGGTCGTCAATATGCAAATTGGCCTGGTGACGCCGCCCGTGGGCCTGAATTTATTTGTGACAGCCGGCGTCGCGAAGTTGTCATTGGAAGATACGATAAAAGCGTCATTTCCATGGTTGCTGGTGTTGCTGTCGGCACTGATGTTGATTACCTACATACCCTGGATTTCGTTGGTCATTCCGAAACTGATTCTTGATTAATGCCGCTGTTGTCTGGCCATAGGAGAAAACCGTGTCTTTCGTCCTGTACAATGCCCCGCAATCCACTTGCAGTCAAAAGGTCCGCATCTCACTTTGGGAGAAGGGCCTGGTGTTTTCCGAAAAAAAGCTGGATTTATTCAAGGGTGATCAGCTAACGGAAGAGTACAAGAATCTCAATCCGAATGGTGTTGTGCCGACCCTCGTTCACAACAACAAAGTCATTATCGACTCGTCCGTCATTATCGAATATCTTGACGAACTGTCTCCACAGCCCCCGTTAACTCCGGCTACTCCTGTTGGCCGGGCACACATGCGCGAGTGGATGCGATTTTTCGAGGAGGTGCCGACGCCGGCGGTTCGGGTGCCATCCTATAATCGCGTGTTCTTGAGACATTTTCAGACGATGACCGAGGAAGAGTTCATCGCGTTCGGCGAGTCGAAGCCATTGCGCAAAGACTTTTTTCTGAAAATGGGTCGCAAAGGCTACAGCGATGAAGAAGTGCAACAAAGCGAAAATCGCCTGCGAATGACAATAGAGCGGATGGAGTCACAATTGCAGCTTGGCGGGCCATGGCTTCTCGGTGATTATAGTCTGGCCGACATCTGTATTATTCCAGTCATCGTACGCCTCAATGACATTGGACTCAGTAACTTGTGGGCCGACTGCAACAAAGTTGGCGAGTGGATTTTGCGCTTTCAGGAGCGAGAGGCGTTTCAGAAGTGTTTTTATTTTGGCGCGCTGCTGTCGGAACAGTATGGAGAGATAAAAACGTCCTGAGCAAATGACGCGCAAACCCAAACGAAAAGTTACCATTCGTGATGCTGCTGATTTAATCGAAGTCCATCACTCGATGGCTGCTCGAGCGTTGAGTCCCACGAAGCGCGAACAGATTTCGCCCGGGATGGTCGAGAGAGTAGATAATGGGGCCGAGGAGCTCCGTTACTATCCGAATATTGTACGTCCTCGTTGAAGCAAAACCGTTCCTTTGCTATTGGTATTCTAATCCCGGATCTGATGAACCCGCTATTTCCACCAATGCTCCGCGGGATTCAGGACGTCGCTGAAGCGTTCGGTTTCACCGTGATAACTGCGAACACTGACGACTAGGAAGTGAAAGAGCGCGATGCGTTGAGATCTATGCAGGGGCGCTCGATCGAGGGCGTGATAATTGCGACGGCGCGGCGCGTGGACCCGGTCTTTGAAGAATGTATCGGCAACGACATTCCGTTCGTGCTGGTCAATCGTACGGTAGACCGCGATGGCGTTAATGCCGTAATCATCGATGACGATCTCGGCATACGCACGATTCTCGATCACATGCTGGATATTAATCATAGCCGCATTGCGCATGTTGCGGGCCCACAAAATACGTCGGCTGGCTATGATCGTGCAAAGGTGATATCAGACTACCTGGACAGCTATGGCCTGCGATCCGACCTTGTGGAGACAACGAACAGGTTTACGGTCGAAGAAGGCAGGCGTGCGTTCAAGAGTCTAATTGCGAGAGACAGCGACTTTACTGCGGTCGTGGCGGGAAATGATTTGTTGGCGCTCGGCTGCATGGATGCGATCGGACTCCTTGTGCTGGACGATATGTCGATCTGTGGCTACTATGATATTTTGTTTCTGGAGCGTATTAGTCTGGCGCTAACGACGGTATTATTGCCGAAGTACGCAAATGGGCGCGCATGCCGCCAGGACGTTGCTGGATATCATTGGCGGTGTAGGCGGCGGTCCAGGCGTTCTCAGAATGCAGCCAAAATTGGTGGTCCGAAATTCAACGGCAGTCGCACAACCATGCTGATTGCACTGTCCGACTGTCCGATCCCCAGAAACTGATCCGCCGACCGGGATGAAACTATGAATGACACAGACGATAAGAAACAGTCAGACACCAACCGCAGAGAGTTTCTAAAAGGCGCTCTCGTCGCGGGCGCAGGCATTAGCTTCGTAAGTTGCGATTCGCGGAATGCCGCCACCGATACAACGCAAGCGGTCAGGGATCCGGATACGCTGCAAAGCGATTTTCCTCGCCCCGTCATGGTGAACGGCAAGCGCATGCTTACGGTGGATATTCACGCTCACACCCAGGTAGACGCTGTTTGGCCGCTGATTGAGGGTCACCCGGTCTTAAATGGAGCAAACCCGTACGGCCCGAATCCTTTAACTGCAGCGACGGATATTGTTGTTCGAATGGCGGCGATGGACGCGACCGGTATCGATGTGCAGGCGCTCAGTATCTCCGTTGGTCAGTATTTCCATTGGGCCGATCGTGATCTGGCGGCGAAGATCATTCGAGTGCAAAACGAGAAGCTCGCCGAGGTAAGTGCCGCACACCCGGATCGGTTTGTGCCGATCGGAGCGGTTGCCTTGCAACATCCGGATCTGGCGGCAACGCAGCTGGAGTACGCGATGACGGAGCTGGGGCATCGTGGAGTCATGTTGACCGGGAGTGTCGACGGCCGTGAATTGGCTGACGCGGTGAACAATCCGTTCTGGGCGAAAGCTGAAGAGCTCGGCGCTGTCGTATTCATTCACCCAAGGGGGTTCGCAGAGGGCGAATCACGCTTGCAGGGCAATGGCCAACTGGGCAATATCATCGGCAACCCGCTCGAAACCACTGTCGCACTTTCACACCTGATTTTCGAGGGAACATTGGATCGCTATCCTGGCCTGAAACTGGTGGGGGCGCACGGTGGTGGTTATCTGCCATCCTATATTGGCCGATCTGATCACTGTCATACCAGCGACTATCGTGGTTGTGCTGGTGAGGAACAGAAAGTGCCAAGCGATTATCTAAAGCAGATCTATTTCGATTCACTGGTCTATCGAACCCGGAATTTGCAGCATTTGATTGATGAGGCGGGTGCTGGCCAGATTGTGCTGGGAACTGATTACCCGTACGGCATGCAGAATCGCAATGCGATTGCTCATGTTTTGAGTGTTCCGGACCTAAGCGACGAGCAGAGAAAAGCGATTCTCGGCGGAACGCTTGCGAAGCTTCTCAAACTGGAAAACGTTTGATTTGGTTCACGTCAGCGACACGAACAGTCAGTACCGACGGCCGCTATGTACCATGCGGCGAGGCCGTCGACCCTCGGACAATCAGTTCGGGTAGCAGATGGACCGTTCTTACCGGGGACTCCGAATTGAGTATTTGCTCCAGCAGTAACAGTGCCGCCTGATTGCCTATCTGGTAATGTGGGATGCGCAATGTCGTCAGTGGCGGCGTCACCCGGTTCATAAATGGCATGTCATTGAATCCGGTGACCGAAATATCGGCTGGGCAATTAAGGTTGAGTTCCGCCATCGCGTCGTAGCAACCGAGGGCTAGAAGGTCATTGGCCGCGATCACTGCAGTAAACTTTCGGCGCTTGCCCAGAATCGACAGGAAACCTCTGTGGCCTTCGGCTTCGGTAAATGCCCCACAATTCAGGATCAGATCTTTATGCGACTTGATTCTGCCCGTCTTCACTTGCTTCATGAACGCACGGTGACGTTCATGTCCGGTCGATGTATCCTGCGGCCCGCCAAGATACGCGATTGACTCGTGCCCGAGTTTAACGAGATGCGATATGACCAGTTCAATCCCATGTTCATCATCATTGATGACCGCCGTAACCGAATGGGTGTCTATGGTTCGATTCACCAGTACCAGCGGAATATGCTGCTCGACACAAGCGCTCACAACGGAATCCTTTCGATGAGCTGTGGCGAGTATGAGTCCGTCCACTTTGCGCGATATTAGTGACTTCACAATCGTGGTCTCATTATCCAGATTATTATCAGAATCCGCCAATATGGCGATATAGCCCTGATCCGCCAGAGCTCGCTCGATTTGCCGGATGATCGGAGGAAAAAGTGGATTGGTCAGGTCAGGTATGAGCATACCAATCGTGTGCGTACGACCCGTGCGCAGACCGTAAGCGAGCGAACTCCTTGCGTAGCCCATTTCTTCTGCAATTTTGCGAACTCGTTCGGCGACCGCACTTGAGACCTTCGACCGGGGTTCAGGATTGAGGACACGAGAAACTGTGGACGCATGGACTTTGGCCCTTGCGGCGACATCCTTGATATTGACGCTTCGTTTCGCCATGATTCAACGGCAGGTCTGGCCACGCCCTCAGTGTACTAACAAGTAGGCGAATTTACAGGTAAGGCCGCTCAACATCAATGACTGGCAGCGACGCTACCCTTTGAGTGAAAACGCAACGTCGAACAGGAGTTTGAACTCTATCGCAATAAAGAGCGTCAGAAGAATGTTGTTAAATGCCTTGTCGTCAATCTTGCGTGACCAGCGGATCCCCAATTGAGTGAATAGCAGCGTAGGCACGACGGCAACAAGTCCGATGCTCAGCCTGTCCGGCGTCAACAATGCCAGATTCGACATTGTGAGGATTTGTGCGCCGCTCAGAAGCAGGAAAGTAAATGCCGTTGCGAATGCGTAGGTTTCCCTGATGAGGCCGTTGGCGTGGAAATAGGGAGCGACGATCGGCGCGGATACCCCGCACGCCCCCTGAACGATTCCAGCCGCCATGCCTAGCAGAGAACCCGAGCCGCCGCGGCCGCGCATTAAATGGTCATATGACCGTTTGGAAAAATACTGCAGCAGATAGACACCCAGCCAGATGGCAAGAATCACTTTCAGCCAATGATCGTTCAGAAACGATAGCAGCCAGGTACCCAATCCGGCGCCCACTAACCCAAACAACAAGAACACACGGTGCTCTCGCAATATTGTCCACTTTCTGTGTGTAAAGACCAGCCAGCTATTTGACGCAATACCGGGCAGCACCATGAGCACCACAGCTTCTTCAACGCTGGTGAATGACGCTAGTGCCGGCACGGCCAAAACAGGCAGACCAACTCCGGTTATGCCCTTGGCGAACGCTCCGATGCTGATCGTCACCAGGGCCGCCGCCAATATACCTATGCTAATCAGGCTAAAATCCACGAAACATTCCCCAACCTCAACACTGTAAAATCGGCCGAGCCCGGTCGCCTCACTAGCAAGACTTACGACGACTGTCGAAATCTGGTTGGCCAAAACTTGCATAACACTAACGATTACCGGTAAACTAATGCAATCGTTTGCATAACCTGCATCTTACATTGATTACAAAGCGGATAACAAATGAAGAATGAGCAAGAGAAACACCAGCACAAACTTGGCTGGATCGGTACGGGACGCATGGGTTTCGCCATGGCACAACGATTGTTGGAGGCCGGTAAGGACGTAACTGCGTACAATCGAACCCGCGCTAAAGCTGAATTGCTGGAACCGCAAGGAGCGCGGATCGTCAATACTCCGGCAGAACTCGGTGATCGCGATGTAGTCTTTACAATGGTCTCCAGCGCGGATGACCTGTACAGCGTCGTGTGCGGGGCAAAAGGTTTATTGAGTGGTGAGGACGCACCCCTACTACTGGTCGATTGCTCAAGCGTTTCCGAAGAAGGGTCGCAACGAGTCAGGAAAGCCCTGAACGATCGTGGCTGTGCAATGTTATCGGCACCGGTTAGTGGCAACGCCAAGGTGACCATAGCTGGCCGCCTGACTATCGTGGCATCTGGCCCGATGGAAGCGTTCGCTAGGGCTGAGCCGTACCTGCATCTTCTTGGCGAAGGTGTTACCTATGTGGGTGAGGGCGAGTTGGCGCGCATGGTCAAGATTTGTCACAACATCTTGCTGGGCGTCGTGACACAAAGCCTGGCAGAAATCACAGTGCTTGCGGAAAAGGGGGGCGTTTCGCGCAATTCTCTACTGGGCTTCATCAATAACAGCGTCTTGGGATCGATGTTCACGCGCTATAAATCACCGGCATTCGTCAATCTGGACTGGACGCCGACATTTACCTCGCCGTTATTGTGCAAGGACATGGACCTCGGGTTGTCGGCCGGAGAAAAACTCGGTGTACCGATGCCTGTCGCCGCGGCAACCCGTGAACTGGTGCAACAGGCTATCGATGCAGGCCATACGGACTGCGATTTCGGCGTTCTGCTGGAAATGCAGGCAGCGAACTCTGGCGTGCAATTGCTACCTGAAGATGTCGACGTAGATGACGGGCTGAACCGAAAAGTCGTGGCTGGCTGAAAAAGCCTCGGATGTTGCATCGGAGTACGAAAACGAGTCGAAATAGTTGATTGAGTGAGCTACGCGGGACTCGAATACTCGCCGTTGTGCTCCGCAAAAAATTACTGATTACCAGTAGATTGTGCCTCCTATAAATTCGTCTGCGTTGATTTTTCTGGAGTTTTTCTCGATAGCCGAATAGCGTCGACAGATGACTAAGTGGCCCTCGATTTTTCTTCATAGTCTCGTTTCGCTGATTCGGACTCGCCGAGACCTGGCATTCGAAAACCTCCTCTTGCGACAACAGCTAGCGGTGTTGAAAGAGAAGGGTGCTCGCCAACAGCTTTCGAAGAGCGACCGCTCATTCTGGGTGCTCATTTCGAGGATCTGGCCACGATGGCGTGATGTCTTGCTTATCGTGCGTCCTGAAACGGTGATTCGGTGGCATCGCGAAGGATTTCATCATCATTGGACAGTCAAATGTCGTAAGCGAGGCTGACCACCAATAGACGCGAAGATCCGTGCAGTTGACGTCCCCCCAAGGAATGTGGACAGATTAGAAGTGGACTAAGCGCGCTGTTGAACTCCCCTGAAACAGAAGAAGGAGAGAACGATGAAGCGATCGAGATTCAGTGACAAACAAGTCAACTATGCTTTGAAGTTGGCGGACCAGGGCACTCCGGTGAAGGATGTGTGCCGGCAACTGGGCATCGCGGAGGCGACGTTTTACGTGTGGCGCAAGAAGTATGCGGGCTTAGGTCCGGTCGAAGTGCGAGAACTAAGGCAACTTCGCGAGGAAAACGGCAGGCTGAAGAAGCTGGTCGCCGATCTGACGCTGGACAAGCACATACTGACCGAGGTCGTTCAAAAAAAGCTCTGAAGCCAGCTCGGCGCAGGGAGCTGGCGACCTGGATCAACGAGCGATTCTGCCTGTCCAAGTTGCGAGCCTGCGAGCTGGCGCACATGAGTCGATCGACCTTTTGCCGCAAGAGCAACGTGCCGCAACAGTTGGAACTTCGGCGACGCATTCGCGAGATTGCCATGGCGCGACCTCGTTTCGGTTATCAGCGGATCCATATCTTGCTGCGCCGTGAAGGCTGGTTGGTCAATCACAAGCGTGTGCATCGCCTGTACTGCCTGGAAGGCCTGCAGGTACGCATGCGAGTCCGTCGGCGCAAGCGCTTGAGCCTGCATCGGGGTCCGGCGCCGGTGCCTGAAAGGCGCAACGAGCGTTGGAGTATGGATTTTGTGCACGATCAGCTGAGCGACGGACGGCCGATTCGCATGCTGACAGTGATCGATCAGTGGAGTCGCGAAAGCGTGCTAATAGAGCCGGGATTTCGGATGTCCGGTCACTTAGTGGCTGACGCTCTCAATGCGGCTGCAATTCAGCGATCACTTCCACGATCGATCCGTGTTGATCACGGTACGGAGTTCACTTCGAAAGCGTTGGACGAATGGGCCTGCAAACAGGGTGTCAAGCTCGACTACATACAGCCGGGAAAACCGACTGAAAACGGCATGACAGAGTCATTTAACGGATGCTTGCGCGATGAGTGTTTGAATTGCAACGAGTTCGAATCGCTTCACGACGCACGCGTACGAATTGAGGCCTAGCGAATCGATTACAATAACCAACGACCCCACGGTGCATCGGGTCATCTGACGCCGACGGAATACGTCAGAAAGCATCAACCGACGGAGGCCAAGGGCGGGTAATTTCCAGTTTCGACCTGTACCGTTTTGGGGCCAAGCTCACGTGCCAGGAAACTCCAAGTTTAGCCTGTATCAGATCAGGGGAAGCCTACGGTATCAGCTGCCGACGGCGGGTCGGTTCAGCTGTACCTGATAGGGGAGAGGCGGGACAGTGCAAAGCAGGCCCCCGCTACCGGCCGATCCGGCTGTTGTCGATGGCCGCCGGTTAGAGCGGGATTGTAGGATCTACGCAATCGTTTGCATAAACTACGCTACACCGCGTAAACTGGAAATGAGGAAGAGGATGGACAAGCACCGCATTCGCAGAGCGCTAAATTGCCGCTGTCTACACGTAAAGAGGTAAATGAATGAAGGGTCCACAAGAACCTGGTTTTTCGCAGTCCCTGATCTGTTTTGGCGGCGTCATCGTGACTGTGATCGCCGGAATGTTGTGGTTGAATATCAACCTCCATAGCCTTCTGTTGATCGCGCTTGTGTGGGTTGCATGCCATTCCGCAGTCCTTGGGTTTAGATTCCACGCGATAAAATCCGCGATGATCTCCGGGATTGGGAAGGGCCTGGGCGCAATCTTTATCTTCTTTCTGATTGGCGTACTCGTCGCCGCGCTGATTGCAGGCGGGACGATCGGCGGTCTTATCTACTACGGCGTGGACCTGCTTCATCCAACTTTCTTTCTTCCCGCCGGATTGGTGCTTTGCAGTCTCATGTCGCTTGCTACAGGCACGGCATGGGGAACCATCGCGACGATCGGCGTTGTACTAATGGGACTAGGTGGCTCGCTGGGTATTCCGTTACCGCTCGTGGCTGGCATGGTCGTCTCCGGCGCGACTTTTGGCGACAAAATGTCGCCGGTTTCCGATACAACCAACCTCGCTGCCATGAGTGCAGACACCGACCTTTACTCTCACATCAGGTCGATGCTGTACACAACTGTTCCGACTTACGTCATTTGTCTGATTGCTTTTACCTTAATCGGCGTGTTCTACAGCAGCCAAACGATTTCTGCAGGTGAACTACTGAACTTGAGGCAACACCTTGCGATTGAGTTCAGCATCGGCCCGCTGACGTTGCTACCACTGGTCGTGCTACTCGGGCTCAGCCTCAAACGGGCGCCCGCTGAAGTGAGCATGCTGGCGAGCGTAGGTGTCGCCGTGATGTTGGCCGTCGTTATTCAAGATCGAACGACTATGCAAGTCCTAAACAGTTTGAACGAAGGCTACACTGCGAATACAGGGCTTGAACAACTCGATGTGCTTCTGACCCGTGGCGGCATGCAAAGTATGATGTGGACGATGTCGCTTGCTTTGCTCGCGTTATCTCTCGGTGGCATTCTCGATCGTGCAGGCTTCGTTCGGGTACTGATGACCGGGCTGCTGATGCGAATCAAGCGAACCGCAAGTCTGATCGCGAGCACTATTGGTGCCGGCGTCGTCGCCAACATGAGCATGGGCGAAGGGTATCTTTCCATTATCTTTTGTGGACAGATATTCAAAAAATCTCACGAGGAAGATAATCTCGAGAAACACATGCTGTCACGATGTCTGGAAGAAGGCGTGACGTGTAGCACATCGTTGATCCCGTGGACGACTTCGGGCGCGTTCATTACCGGTGTGCTCACCAAGTCGCCGTTGGAGTTCGCTCCATGGGCGTTTTTCAACTACGTCAATCCGCTCTTGTCCATCGCCCTCGCTTATATGGGTTTTGGAATATTCAGAAAAACTCAACATTCCACTGTTGATTTGCGCACATAGTGGTTAGCTAAGACTAAGACGGAGCAAATTATGAAATTCCATCAAGCGGCGCTGCTAGCCTTGTTGATTCAGTTAACGGCTTGCTCTGCGCTGAATGCCGAGGAGGCGCCGGACCTGATTCTGACCAACGCCAAGATCGTTACCGTTGATAACTATTTCTCGATTCAACAAGCTGTTGCGATCGCGGGGGAACGAATCGTCGCAGTCGGTAATAGTAATGTAATCAGTGCTTTGGCAGGTCCGGAAACACGGCTGATTGATCTGTCTGGAAAGACGGTAGTTCCGGGCCTGATCGATAATCATAGTCACGTGGTCAGAGCGACGGAATATTGGCCGAATGATGCGCGCCTGGACGGAGTGACTAGTCGGGAAAAAGCCCTGGAGATTCTGCACAACAAGGTCAATGACCTGGCAGAGGATGCCTGGCTCATGTCGCTTGGCGGTTGGCAGGAAGGCCAGTTTATCGATAATCAGGCGGATTTCACGCTGACTGAACTCGATGCCATTGCATCTGACAGGCCAATCTTTCTGCAATCTGTTTACGATCACATTTACGGCAATACGGTCTGGTTTGAGACTATGGGGATACCGTTGTCGGTGTCGCCAGGCTCAACTGATGATCTCGAGGGCTTGGCAAGATTTGCTGTACGCGACAGCAGTGGTCATGTCACCGGTCGCTTGAACGGTGGATTCCCGATGATTGCCGAGGCGATCCAGCGATTTCCAACGGTTTCAGCGGACCAACAGGTCGTTGCAATCAAAATTGCATTTAGCTACCTGAACAGTATCGGCTTGACCAGTGTGTACGATCCCGGTGGCGTTGGAATCAAACAGGAAAGTTATGCGCGAACGAAACAGTTGGCGGAAACCGAGGGACTCAACGTACGACTCTTTCATACCTTGAACGCCGGTGTTCCAACAACCGAAGAAGCCGCTGACCGGTTCATTGACCGGATTCGGTCGACCAAATCCTTTCAGGGGAACGCGACGTTTGATTTGATCGCGATGGGCGAGATTTATTACAGCCCGTTTCACTGGGACGGTCCGACCGAACCCAGTACACCGACGCCTGTCGAAATCGAGATCGGGAGAAAGATACTGACTGCGGCAGCCGCTGAGTCTTGGTCGGTTCAAACGCA
Source organism: Pseudomonadota bacterium (assembly GCA_027618995.1). GTDB lineage: Bacteria > Pseudomonadota > Gammaproteobacteria > Steroidobacterales > Woeseiaceae > UBA1847. The sequence goes on from JAQCGO010000015.1 coordinate 43,926, forward strand.
TGCGATGCAGCCCGAGACCATGGACATTCTGTTCGATGCGATGTCCGACATTAATGAAGAATACCCGCTCCGCCACTTACGATGGTCAATCACTCATGCCGACAACATTGGCGCTTCTCAAATCGAGAGGGCACGACATCTTGGTATGAACTTGCAGATGCGCAGTACGCCCGTGTTGGGTGACCGGGATGCGGTATTGGAAAAATTTGGCGACGCGGCTTACGACATGCCGCCTTTGCGTCTTGTACAGGACAGTGGCATTCCGTTCGGACTTGGAACCGACGGAACCAAGGCCAATCAGATTGCACCCTTTGTGACGCTCTGGTGGGCGGTGACAGGGCGAGCGCTGAACGGTGAGACGGTCATGCGGCAAACCCTGACGCGGGAAGAAGCATTGATCGCACACACCCGATCAAACGCGTATTTGATGTTCCAGGAAGCGAACCTAGGCATTATCAAACCGGGTTTCTTGGCAGACATGCTTGTTCTGGATCGAGATTATCTCACCGTTCCGGAAGATCAAATAAAGGATATCCGACCTGTCGCCACGATTGTGGGAGGACGCCTGGTGAGCGGTGAGCTCTAACCTAAGCTTGTAATGAGCCGACCATTAGCAGTGCAAAACAATCACTGCATCCTGTCCCATGACAGATGCGGTTCTTAACTTCACTCGCAAAAAGGAGTATTGAAAATGAGTGCACATGATCATGCTATGGATTCACTTGTGGGAAAGCGTTCTGCTGAATTGCTGAGCATACTTCGAATTGTTGCAGCCTACATGTTCATGCTGCACGGTACTCAGAAGCTGTTCGACTTTCCCGTCGCAAGTTTTGGTCCATTTGAATTGATGACGCTCGCCCCAGGTCTTGCCGGTATTCTGGAATTATTCGGCGGGGCACTTCTGCTCGTGGGTCTTTTCACAAGACCGGTAGCGTTCCTGCTCTCAGGTTTGATGGCCTTCGCATACTGGATGTCCCATGCATTCCGTGAGGGCGGATTCTGGCTCTTCCCGATTAGCAACGGTGGAGACTCGTCGATTTTATACTGCTTCGCGTTTCTCTACATCGCTGCCGCTGGAGGCGGTGCGTGGGCACTCGACAACGTCCTGCGAAAAGGCTGACGGTCGATTATTACCTGTCTGTTCAGCTGGTTTAGCCAGATCAAAAACGTCGGCTTCCGGATTAAATACCTGGCGGCCGGTCTTGGCGATTCAGTGTTTGAAGCACGCGAGCGGGCGTCATCGGCATGTGACGCAGACGTACTCCGGTACTTGCCGCAACAGCATTTGAGATCGCCGGCGCGATCAGGGGCGTCGCCATTTGACCGGCGCCTGATGGCGGATTCGGCGTGTGAACGATTTCGATCTCGATGTTCGGAATATCAGACATCCGTGGAATGCGGTAATTGTGGAAGTTCGTTTGCTCAACGATTCCTTGGTGCATCGAAATGGATTCGCTAAGTGCCAACCCCAAACCGTACACGGTACAACCCATTTGTTGTGCGATCACATTGTCCGGTTGCACTGCGAGTCCACAATCGATAGCTATCCAGGCATTGTGAACCTTGATCGCACCCGACTGTAAGTTGACCGTCACATCGACCACCGCGGCAACTTGTGATTTGTAGTCAATATACGCCACACCAAGGCCGTGGCCCTCGGGCGTATTGCCCCAATTCGACATTTCGGCCACCTTTTCGATGACCTTTCTGGCTCGCGGCTGCCCACTCAAGAGCTCAAGTCTATACTCGACGGGATCGATGCCCTCCTCCACGGCGATTTCGTCCAGGAGAGACTCGGTGACGAATTTATTATGGACAAAGCCTATTCCACGCAGGGCAATGGTGCGCATTCCGCTGTGCTGCGCTACCTGTTCGCTGAGTTTATTCGCAATAGCGTAAGTCTTGATCTCAGTTCCGGCCATACTAATGAAATCGGTCTGGCCGGCCGCTTCGAATCGGACCGGATCCTGCGACTTCGTTGCAAGTTCAGACGCCTTGCGGTGATGCCACGCCGTAACTTTTCCGCCTGCGTCGACGCCCGCGCGAACGAAACTCGCGCTCATGGGATGGAAGCGACCATTGCGGAGATCATCTTCCCGCGTCTACAACACTTTCACGGGATGTTTCACACGATCAGATAGCAGAACCGCGTCGATCACAAAATCCTGGTCGCGTGCTCCGCGTCGTCCAAAACCGCCACCGAGTAGCATGTCATTAAGTTTGACCTGTGCCGGTGCAATGCCCAAGACATCAGCCGTCGCAGCCACGGCTACGGCCTGGGCCTGAGTACCACACCAGATATCACAGGTTTCACCGTCGGATGACACCGACGCGACAGCATTGAGCGGTTCCATCTGTGCGTGATACGCATAGTCGCTTCGGTATTCGCGCTTATAGATCCTGGCAGCATCGTTGAGTGCAGTTTCGACGTCGCCGGTTTCTTCCCACGCTTCAGTCAGCCCGGAGCGCGTGCGCGCTTCTTCGGCAAATGTCTCAATTCCTTCTCTGGAGTTGAATGCATTGCCTGCACCTTCATTCGACCAGCTTATGGAAAGCGCCTTTTTTCCTTCGAATGCTGCCCATGGTGTTTCGGCCAATACACCGACGCCATAGGGTAGGACCTCGATCGCCAACACACCATCAACCTCAAGTGTTTTCGAATCGTCGATACTGTCAGGAGTCCCGCCAAAAACCGGCGTCCGCAATACTGCGCCGTAAATCATCCCTGGCAGTTGCACATCGATACTGTACTGCGCACTGCCATCGATTTTCTGCGGCAGTTCCGCCCGCATGAAGTCCTTGCCAATCAATCGAAACTCGGCAGGATCTTTCAGATTTGTCTCGCTTACCTTGGGCGCGATATCGGGCACTTTGGCAAATGAGCTAATGGTTCCATAGTCAATGCGCCTGTTAGTCGGCGTGTGAACCACTGTATTCGGTTCCGTCGATAGTTCATCAACTGGCACTTTCCAGTGCCGGGCAGCGCTTTGTAAGAGAACCTGCCGCACCTGCGCTCCAAACATGCGCAACGGTGTGTAATAACTTTCGACGGCAGTGCTTCCGGCCGTATACATCATGCCGCCGAAGCCGGGATTTCCATATATCGATTCGATCGGTGGTGCCGGCACGATCTGGACTCGGTCCCAGTCGGCATCAAGTTCTTCAGCAAGGATTAAGGGCAGCGAAGTTCGGGACCCCTGGCCCATCTCGATCGCAGGCGACATGATCGTCACAGTTCCATCTGCTCCAATGGTGACCCACGGGCTTAGTTCATTCGTCGTATGCACTGCATTGTGGCAACCGACGAACGCGAATGAAAGTCCTGCCGCACCAACCATGACATCTCGCCGTGTAAACCGTAGGGCATTAGAATCTGGTTGGCTATTTCTATTCGCGACTTAGCCTCCCGTGCAGCACGCTGAATGGCTTTCACAATGCGGGGATAGGTGCCACATCGGCAGATGTTGGTGCTCATGTGCCCAATAATTTCTTCACGTGACGGGTTCGGATTTCGATTGAGCAAATCGGCAGCACTCATGATCTGCCCCGACTGGCAATAGCCGCACTGCGGAACCGATTCGGCCAACCAGGCTCTCTGCACCGGGTGTGACGAATCGCCGGATAATCCCTCGATAGTGGTCACCTTGCGGCCTTCGACGGCCGACACCGGCGTTTGACATGAAAATGCGCGCTGGTCATCGAGATGAACCATGCAGGCGCCGCATAGTCCTGCGCCGCAACCAAATTTCGTGCCTGTCAGCTTCAGTCCTTCACGTAGCACCCAAAGCAGCGGCGTATCGGGTGGAGCATCTATCGAAACGAAATGACCGTTGAGTTGAAAGGCGATGGCCATCCTAACTGCCATTCTGAGCGACCACGCGGTCCGAGTCAGAAAATGCTCGTCGCACGTGTTCGGCAAATTTCTGCGCCTTTATGTAACCGACAACCTCGTAGCCATGGCGTTGCTCGCCATCTACACCAAAGAAAATGATTGTCGGCGGGCCAAAAACGCCGAAGCGCTTCAAAAGGGCCTGGTCGACTTCGTCATTTGCCGTGACGTCCGCTTGCAGCCAGATTGTATTGGATAGCGCAGCTTGAACATCCTTATCGACAAATGTGAATGCCTCCATCTCTAGGCACGACACACACCAGTCTGCGTAGAAATCGAGGAACGCGGATTTACCGTTTGCAGACGCTGTCGCAACTTCTCGATCGAGATCGTCGACCGACTTTATGCGTTGAAACGGCAATTCATGTTCCGCCTGCGCGAACATGGCTCCACCGCCAGCCAGATTGATACTGGCAAGAGGTTTTAACGGGTTGCTACCACCGGTTAGTGATCCAAGTAGTAAAATGAGGCCGTAAATAATTGTCAGAAGACCGAAGCCCTTGCCAAGTTTTCGCGTGACGTTTGAATCGGTCGTAAGCATTGTCAGGCCGCCCATGAAAACGCCTGTCATGAAGACCAGTACCGCCCAAAACAGCATCGTCACGTTGCCCGGCAATATTCGGGACAGCATCCAGATCGCGAGACCGAGCATCATGAAGCCAAAGGCGTTCTTGACGGCGATCATCCAGGCGCCGGCTTTCGGCAGAAACTTTCCTTGGGCCGCACCGACTGCGAGTAAAGGCGCGCCCATACCGAGGCTCATTGCGAACAAGGCGCTACCGCCGCGTAGCATATCTCCGGTTTGTGCAATAACAGTGAGCGCAGCAATCAGCGCAGGTGCAACACAGGCTGTGACAATTAGCGCCGACAAGGCGCCCATGACAAATGCGCCGATCGTCGTGCCACTCCTCTGATTGCCGCTAATACCAGAGAGTTTGCTTTGTATACCGCTAGGAATTTGCAGGTCGTATGCACCGAACATGCCGAGTGCGAGAACGACAAACAAACCTGCGAACAGGATGAGAATCCATGGTTGGTTGAACGTCGCCTGCAGTTGCAATCCGGCAGCCGCTGCAGCGACGCCCGCCAACGTGTACACGATTGCCATACCCATCACGTAGCTCAATGCCAGCAGGAATCCGCGCGTCGGACTGACGTTGTCACCTTCGCCGGCGATGATGCCGGACAGAATCGGGACCATGGGTAATACACAGGGCGTAAACGCGAGGCCAAGACCTGCAATGAAGAACAAGCCGGCCGCAATCCAGATGCTTGAGCCGGTAATTATTTGCGCAAGCCGCGCCTGCTCGGATACGGGAATCTCTGTGTCACTCGCCACTGCAACATCGGTAAATCCACCCGGTACTTCTTCGTATTCGAATGATGCCGCGTTGAACTGAAAATACTGCGTAGTGGGTGGATAACACAGGCCGGCTTCGGCACACCCTTGCGAACGGATGCTGAACCTCGGCGTCTCTCCATCCGGTAAGAGCGCAGTCGCGTTTACCTCATGATAATAGACCTCTACCTCACCAAAGAAGATATCGGTTTTCGATTTGCCGGGTGGCAGGGAAAATTCTGCCGCGGACAGAACGCCGTCCCGCTCAGTCTTGAATCTAAACTGTTCCCTATACAGGTAACAGTCGTCAGCGATCGTCCAATGTAATACCAGGGTTTCGTTTTCGACACGCGGTGCCAACTGAAAGGCCTGCTCAACTTCCGGAAAGTCGTCGTCGCCCGAACCGCAGGATTGGGCATAAACATTCGACGACACCGCCAGCGCCAGGAACAGCGCGGCAGTGCGAAGCAGCCAAAAAGTTTTCATGCTATAACCTCAACGCAACTAGCAGCAAATTTCGACTTAGTCCTGCGTCAAATCTGCAATTTTTTCGGCGAGCTCAAGAAGTTCTTCGTGATCGTTGAGGCCGGTGATGAGGCGCTCAGGAATTCCCGACAGGCCAACCATTGCGCCGCTTAGGCCACCCGTCAGAGCGGCACGGGCCATGTTGTTGCCGCCGCCGTTGATCGCCGACAAAACGGCGCTTTCGAAATCATCCTGGAAATGGTGAACCATGTAGTAAGCGCCAGGAAGCAGTTGCTGAATTTCGCAATGCTGGCCGTACACCAAAGACGTCAGGTGTGGTTTGTTAAATCTGAGGTCTTCGTCCCAAGCCACCTGGCCGGTTTCGACCTGGATTCTAGAGTCATAATAGAGGGCGTTTTGCGTTAGCACTCTCACATTGATGCCGTTGATGTGTTCCGCCATGTGCTCCAGAGGGACACCCTTGATCAAACCACCGACAACCAGCGAGTAGGCAACGGAGTGTGTGATCGGAAAATCGTTGTGGTAGAAGAGTTTGGTGTGGCTGTTCGCCTGTCGCGCCAATGTTTCAGGATCGGCATAATACAGCGCAGCCAATGCCACGTTCATTTGCGCAGCGTCGGAAGTAATCGCATTGCTGCCAACCATTGGATCATCCCAGGAAACCCCTGCATTGCGATTCTTCCAGGTTTCGCGAATCGCTGAATCGGTGTACAGGCCGGAATAGTTCTTACCGTTCAATGTCTTGAACAATTCATCGACGCGGGCGGCGTAGTCGGCCCTGTCGTAGCCGCCCTTGTCAACGATAGATTCGACCAGCATTCTGTACAACTGCCCGGTCTGGGACAAATCACCCGCTCTCACGCCCTGGTCATGTCGCCACTGATGCACCTTGGCGAATTCTCCGGTGCTGTCGAGCTTCGGATCATGGTAGTCAGAAATCCACGGGCCGAAGTCATTTCGCAGTCCGTCGAGATCGTAGTACCAGTGGGTGCCGACACCCAATGCGTCACCAATAAAAACGCCCATGATGGCGCCCATAATGCGATCTCGCTGGGAAACCTCGGATGCAGCGCCGCTGTCTGCGATTGCAGGGCCGACAGCCAACATGAAAGTTGCCAGGAGAAAGCTAATCAGGATTTTCTTCATTGGAGTACCCTCATTCAGTATCAACGGAGTATTAGCTAACAACCTGCCAATATGTCCGCAAATTCTTGGTCAAGTGCCGTCCTCACGTTTTCGTACCAGAGTTCGGCAATTTCCTGTCCCGCAGGCAGCTTTGACATGCCTCTGCGATAGAGGACCTTCCCGTCGTCACCAAGCACCATCAAGCCGGGTGCAAACCGCACATTGTAGGCAGCCGCTATTTCATCGCCGTCTTGTATGGCCGTCAAAGTGATACCGGTGTTTTCTATATACGCCTTGGGGTCACTTTCGCCCTCTTGCTCTTCTTTCATGTTCACCGCAACAATCTCGATGAAATCAGTCCCGTATTCCTGTTCTACTTTCTTCAAATACGGCATGAAGGCTTTGCAATAACTACACCAGCTCGCCCAGAAAATTACGACGGTAGGTTTGCCCTTTGCCATTGCTGGAAACGAATAGGTTTCGCCCTCGAAAGTGGTTCCCTCCCAGGCAGGTGCGATGTCTCCTTCGAAAATCGCTGCCGCTGGCGTCGAAAAAACCACTGCCGCGGCAATGGTTACGAGAAGTTTATTGACTACACGTTTCTTTGCGTTCATCAGTTGGTTCCTTGCTATTTCGTCATAGCATGATGGCTAATGAATAGGCCCTTATTTCGGCGTCGTTACGGGTTGCGGGCGCCCTGGATTAAACGACGGATGGCGCACGTCCTCTGCTGTCAGAATATTTCCACCTTCGCCGATGAACCTAATGGTCTCGCCAGCAGCGCGCTCTTTATCCCAGTTCGCAATGGCCTTCTTATACAGACTCTTATCGAAGTCGACGAGTTCCCCGTCTTTTTTCTGGAGTTTACCTTGCACCCATACACTGTCGATATCCTGAATGCCAGCGTAGGTATACACGCGTTCGGCCAGATCATCGATTGCCGGAAATCCGAGTCGATCGGTTCGTAGCAGCACCATATCCGCGAGCTTACCCGGCGTGATGCTGCCGACCTTGGAATCGATGCCCAGTGCCTTGGCACCGCCCAGTGTTGCGATGTGCATGTAATCGCGGGCCGTCATGTTCAGGGCGATTTCCTTATTGAATCCACGCTGAGCATACATAGCAATATCAGCTGTACGAATGTGCTCAAAATAGTCGAGCGGGTTGTAGATCAAATGATCGACCCCGAACGCGACCGGTACGCCGAGTTTGTGGCAGCGCCCCAATGGCATTGGAATATTCATTCTTACTTCGGCGCGCGGCGTTGAGGCAAGCCCCGCGCCGGCATCCTTGAGCATAAGCAACTCTTCATCGGTGAGGCCATTGCCGTGGCCGACAATATAGTTTTCTTTTAAAAGCCCCGCCTCATAAAGATCAGCAATAACGCGATACTTCGCGGCCTGGCCCATTTGCTGGCCCGACACATGACCGGTCACCATCTTAGGTTCCAGCGCCCAGATCCGCTTGAACTCAGCGTGTATTTCATCGCGGGGTTTGCCCGCCTCTGTGGTGGGGTGGGCAAGGCCGAATTGCAATGGGGCTTCGCTGTCAGAGAACAACTCGTCGCGCAGCTTCTCGGCCAACTCGAAATGCCATTCATCCGCTGGCGCGTTCATTTTGGCATACGCTTCCTTGAAATCCACGGTGTCACCCGGGCCATAAGAAACTGTCCAGCTGAGCTGCGGACAGTTGATGCCGCCAACCCCGGAATCGACTGCGCCATGAGCCGCTGCTTCCATTTTCTCCGGCGTATGCGTGACGTGACAATAATCAACGACGCGTGTCACCCCGGAATTGATAGCCATCTTGCCACCCAGGTAGCAGTAGTCGTACACAGACTCCGGTTTCATAGC
>JAQCGO010000016.1 GCA_027618995.1 Pseudomonadota bacterium
AACCAGGCCGAACCAGGCCGAACCAGGCCGAACCAGGCCGAACCAGGCCGAACCAGGCCGAACCAGGCCACGATCAGTGGCAGCAGCAACAGAGAGGTGGTGTGTGTGAGCTGCCGCCTCGAATTCATTGCGGTGCCGCTCACACGTCCAGGTTCGCTACCGTCAGTGCATTCTTTTCGATGAACTCGCGGCGCGGCTCAACCTGATCGCCCATCAAGGTGGTGAATATGTCGTCGGCCTTGACGGCATCCTCAATTTTCACCTGCAGCAATCGGCGCGTTTCCGGATTAACGGTGGTGTCCCACAGCTGGTCCGGGTTCATTTCACCAAGGCCCTTGTAGCGCTGTACCGACTGGCCGCGACGCGCTTCTGCCATTAACCAGTCCACGGCCTCGGCAAACTCACTCACGTTGGCTCTGCGTTCGCCGCGCAGCACATAGGCGCCCTCGCCCAACAACTCATTGAGCTTCGCGTGTAGCGTCGCAATGTGGCGATACTCGGTGCTGCCGAAAAACTCCCGCGGCAGGTGCCGCGTGACACTGATGCCGTGTTGCTCTCGCGTAATCGCGATGCGCACGCCCTCGCCATCCCCGTCACCCCGATCCAGCACCGCCGTGTAGGCGCCACCCGTGCCAACATAGGCGCGATCGCCGCTGCTCTTCGGCAGCCCTGCGGAAAGCTGCTCGGCCCACGCCGCGAGCTCATCGAGATTTTCGGTCGTTTTTGCACCAACCTCGGGCAGCCTGCCAATTGTCCGCAGCACGGCTTCGTCGTAGCGCGCAGCAAGCCGCGCGATTATGGCTTCGACCGCGATGTGCTCCTTCGCAAGACCCTCGAGCGCGAGGCCGGACAGTGCCGGCGCATTTTTGTTGACGTGCAGCGCCGTGCCGTCGAGCGCCGCAGCCAGCAGGTAGCTGTTCAGCTCGGCATCATCTTTGACGTACACCTCTTGTTTGCCGCGCTTGACCTTGTACAGCGGCGGCTGCGCGATGTAGATGTGACCGCGCTCGATCAGCTCGGGCATCTGGCGATAGAAAAACGTCAGCAGCAGCGTTCGAATGTGCGAACCGTCGACGTCCGCGTCGGTCATGATGATGATGCGGTGATAACGAAGCTTGTCGATATTGAAATCGTCGCGCCCAATGCCGCAGCCAAGCGCGGTAATCAACGTTCCAACCTCGACGGACGACAGCATCTTGTCGAAGCGGGCTTTCTCAACGTTAAGAATTTTTCCTTTTAGCGGTAGGATCGCTTGCGTACGTCGGTCGCGCCCCTGTTTGGCGGAACCGCCGGCAGAATCGCCCTCGACGAGAAACAGCTCGGATAACGCCGGGTCTTTTTCCTGGCAGTCAGCGAGCTTGCCGGGCAGGCCAGCGATGTCCAGAGCCCCCTTGCGCCGCGTCATCTCTCTGGCTTTGCGTGCAGCTTCGCGAGCCCGGGCCGCGTCAATGATTTTCGAGACGATGGCCTTCGCCTCTTGCGGGTGCTCGAGCAGGAAGTCCTGCAGCTGGCTCGCCATCGCCTGCTCCACAACGCCCTTGATTTCGGATGAAACCAATTTGTCCTTGGTCTGGGACGAGAACTTCGGATCCGGCATCTTGACCGACAGAATGGCGGTCAGCCCTTCGCGAGCGTCATCGCCGGTTGGCGTGAACTTGTCTTTCTTGGCGCTCAGCTCATTTTCGATGTAGGAGTTCAGTGTCCGGGTCAGCGCGGCCCGAAACCCGGACAGGTGTGTGCCACCGTCACGCTGCGGAATATTGTTCGTGTAGCAATACATGTTTTCCTGGTAGCCGTCGTTCCACTGCAGCGCCGCTTCGACGCCCACAGAATCCTGCGTGGTCGAGAAATAGAACACGGCACTGTGAACCGGCGTCTTGTTGCGATTCAGGTGTTTCACGAAAGCCTGGATTCCGCCTTCATATTCGAAGACGTCCTCGCGCTCGGTCCGCTCGTCTTTCAGCCGGATGCGAACACCCGAATTAAGGAACGACAACTCGCGCAGCCGCCCGGCCAATATGTCGTAATGAAACTTGATGTTCGTGAACGTGCCGCTGCTCGGCTTGAAACGCACGGTCGTGCCCGTGCGATCGGTGTCGCCGACCACGGCCAGCGGCGCCTTGGGTTCGCCGTGTACATACTCCTGCTGGTGTGTCTTGCCGTCGCGGTGCACGGTTAACACAAGATGTTCCGAAAGCGCGTTGACGACCGATACGCCGACGCCGTGAAGGCCGCCCGACACTTTGTAGGAGTTGTCATCGAATTTGCCGCCCGCGTGCAGCACGGTCATGATGACCTCGGCCGCCGAGCGCCCCTCCTCGGGGTGCAGATCCACCGGGACGCCCCGGCCGTCGTCGGTGACCGTAACCGACTCATCAGCATGGATGGTCACTGTCACGAGGCTGCAATAGCCCGCCAGAGCCTCGTCGATCGAGTTATCAACGACCTCGAAAACCATGTGGTGCAGGCCGGTGCCATCGTCGGTATCGCCGATGTACATGCCCGGCCGTTTCCGGACGGCCTCGAGGCCCTTTAAGACCTTGATATTACTGGAAGTATATTCGTTTTTGCCGGCCATCCCGAGCCCTCTGAACAAAGCCGGGCTATTGTACCAAAGCGGCAGGCCTAAAGTAGCCTCAAAGCCTTATTTTTTAAGGATTTTCGCTTACTTTTTCAGGTCAGCTTACGACGCCGGCATCAACTCGCCGTGTTCCACGTGAAACACGCGCGCCGCCGTGGGAAAAAGAGGCGCGTCGGCCTCGAGGCTGGTCGCCACGACCTGGCTTCCCAGCCCTGTAACCCGGGCCATCAATCGACTCAGCGCTTCTCGATCGAGCTCGGCCCCAGGATCGTCAAGCAACAGGAGCAGCGGCTGCCCCAGTGCCACCTGGGCGGTTTCCGCTGCGGCCAGCACCATGGCACAGGCCAGCAGCTTTTGTTGGCCCCGCGAAACCAGCTTCCGCGCTCGCCGAGAGTCGTAGCTGAGCTTCAGGTCCGCGTGATGCGGCCCGCTCTGTGTGCTGCCATACGCCAGGTCCCGATCCACGCCCTCCTCGAGCGCCAGCAACAGGCCGCGATCTTCGTTCCAGCCCGGCCGGTACTCGAAGCCCGCCTCGCTACCCAGCAGATCCAGGCCCGCGGCCTGTAGCGGCCCCATCGCCGCCGCAAGAGCTCGCCGCCGTCCGTCGTCGATCCTGGCTGCGAGCTCCGCAAATTCCGTGTTCCAGCCGGCCAGCGCGGGGCCGGTTATCCCCGCGCGGAGCGCGGCATTGCGTTGTTTCAGGGCCCGTCGGAATCGGCGCCAAAGATCCCCGTACTCTGGTTCCACGTGGAACGCGATCCAGTCCAGATACCGCCGCCGCTGGTCTGGCGCCCCCGCCACGAGCTCATGAATGTCCGGGTCGATGATCTGCAGCGGCAACGCCATCGCAAGGGCCGCTGCGCCGCCCTCTTTGCTGCCATCCACCCGAATCTCCAGGCCCTCGTGGCTGTTTCTGACCCCGACGCGGCCGCTGCGCTCGCCGGCGCTCACCTCGCCGAACAACACAAACTCCCGCTCTCCGTGCCGGATCAGGTCCGTCGTCGTCGCCCCGCGAAACGACTTGCCGCGACCAAGGTAGGCCATGGCCTCCAGAATGCTGGTCTTGCCGGAGGCGTTACTGCCAAAGATGAAGTTGTAGCGCGGATCTGCCTCCAGCTCGACATGCTGCAGGCAGCGGAAGTTTTCAGCGGTGAAATGCCGGATTGTCACCCGGGGGCCTGTTCGCTACAGGCGCATCGGCATCACGACAAACTTGCCATCATCCCGGCCCGGCTGGCGAATCAGGCAGCTCGAGTTGCTGTCCAGGACCGATAACGTCACCTGCTCTCCCTCAACGGCGCCCAGAGCGTCCAACAAATAATTCACGTTGAATCCAATCTCGATGTCTTCGCCGGAATAACTAACCTCCAGCTCTTCCTCGGCCTCCTCCTGCTCCGGGTTGTGCGCCTGAATAACAACGCCACTGTCGCGAATGATCAGCCGGATGCCGCGGTATTTCTCGTTGGAGAGTATCGCCGTGCGCTGCAACGCGCTGCGAAACAAGGCTTTGTCTGCCGTAAGTTCATTGCTCGACTCTTTGGGGATAACCCGCTCGTACTCGGGGAACCGCCCATCAATGAGCTTTGAAGTGAACCGAATCGATGCAAGCTGGATTCGAATATGGTTTGGCCCAAGCTCAATATTCAAGTCGCCCTGGCCATCCATCAGCCGCTGCAGCTCAAGGACGCCCTTGCGCGGTACGATGACCTGCTGCTGGATCAGTTTGGCCCCGTCAATCTCTGCCTCGCAAAGCGCAAGCCTGTGACCATCCGTTGCCACTGCCCGCAGCACTTTGCCGCCCGTTTCCAGCAACATTCCATTCAGGTAATAGCGCACATCCTGTTGTGCCATAGAGAAATGCGTCTTCTCAATGAGCCTTCCCAGGACTTCCTGCGACACCACTATCGTCTGCCCAGCCTTAATGTCCTCGACGCTAGGGAAGTCGGCTGCCGCCAAGGTCACCAGGTTGAACTTGCTCTTGCCCGATCGCACGACGAGCTTCTCGCCCGACACAGTAATATTGATGTCAGAACCGTCCGGCAAAGCCCGGCAAATATCGAGCAGCTTGCGCCCTGACACCGTAATCTCGCCCGCGGCCTCTACCGTGACTTCCGCGGTCGCCACTAACTCAACCTCAAGATCGGTTGCTGTAATCGACAACACCCCATCACGCGCCACCAACAGCACATTCGATAAAATCGGCATGGTTTGTCGGCGTTCGACAACCCCTATAACCGCCTGCAGGGGTTTCAAGAGAAAATCGCGAGCAGCGCGTAATTTCATGCATTCCACCTGTTAATAAATATTGGACATTATGGTTTTATTATTATTATTAAGGGGCGCTTGCCCTGTGGATAAAATAATAATTACCTTTAAAAACAATAATCTAGATTCGAAAAACACAATTAAATCTCGGTGTACATCCTGCCTCCCAACTGCCTATAACTTGTGGATAAACAGCAGACCAGGGCCTATCCACAAGTTATCCACATCATCCTGTCAACGTTCTCAACAAATTCAGATAGTCATTATCGAGCCGCTTGTCTGATTCCCGCAAAGCAACAATTCGTCGGCAACCGTGCAAGACGGTTGTGTGATCCCGACCACCAAACGCATCGCCAATTTCTGGCAAGCTGTGGTTGGTCAGTTCCTTGGCAAGCGCCATCGCAAACTGCCTGGGCCGAGCGATCGAGCGGCTGCGCCGTTTGGATAACAAATCCGCGACTCGAATCTTAAAATAGTCTGCCACGGTTTTTTGAATGTTTTCGATCGATACGAGACGGGCCTGCAGCGCCAGCAGGTCTCGCAAAGCCTCTTTTGCGAAATCCAGATTGATCGGCCGGTCTGTAAATCGCGAATTCGCGATTACCCGCCGTAACGCCCCCTCGAGCTCACGAACATTGGAACGAATGCGCTTGGCAATGAAAAAAGCGACCTCGTCCGGCAGCGCGACGTCCTCCGCGTGGGCCTTGCTCATGAGGATTGCGACCGAGGTCTCAAGCTCCGGCGGCTCAATTGCCACGGTCAGGCCCCAGCCGAAGCGCGACTTCAGCCGTTCCTCCAGGCCGTTGACCTCCTTCGGATAGCGGTCGCAGGTCAATATGATCTGGCGCTGGCCTTCGAGCAGGGCGTTAAAGGTATGAAAAAACTCCTCCTGAGACCGCTCTTTGCCTGCAAAAAACTGAATATCATCGATCAACAGCGCATCGAGCGACCGGTAGGCGCGCTTGAACTCGGAAATCGTATTGTGTTGCAGGCCACGAACCATATCGCCGACGAAACGCTCGGAGTGCACATAGGCAACTTTCGCCCCCGGGTTCCTCGCCAGCATCGCGTTGCCGACAGCGTGCATCAGGTGAGTCTTGCCCAAACCAACACCGCCGTAAATGAACAGCGGATTATAGGACTTGCCCGGATTCTCGCCGACCTGGCTGGCTGCAGCGCGGGCCAGCTGGTTGCTTTTGCCCTCAACGAAGCTTGCGAAGGTAAAGCTCGGACTCAGCCGGGACTCCAGTAATGCCGGGGCGCTTTGGTGAGAGGCGGCAGGGCGTGGCGCGACCGTGACGGCGGGGCTTGCTGCGGGCTGCCGCGAGCCAACCTCGACGACAACCTCTGCAGATTCGCCCGCGTCGTCGACAATCTGCAGGATTCGCTCAATGTAGTGTTCCTGCAGCCAGTCCACAACGAAGCGGTTGGGTGCCAGCAGGCGGAGCACGGAACCCTCCTCGACGGCTTGCAGTGGCCGGATCCAGGTATTGAACTGCTGCTCTGGAATTTCCGCCTGTAAATCGCGGATGCAGCGGTTCCATAGCGTCAACTCGGCCGGCAAAGAGGTCCCCAAAGGCGTTATCAGAGTGGTTCAAAAGCGTGGACCGGGCAGTCTATACCGTCTGCAAAGGCTCCGCCACACGCGTCTATTGACACGGTTTCTGCATCTAAGTACCCTTGCCGCCCTTCCAAAAGCAGGGCCAAAACAGGCCTTTCTGATAACGGGTACCGGACAAATGAAACGCACATTTCAGCCAAGCACATTAAAACGCGCACGTACGCATGGCTTCCGCGCCCGCATGGCGACAAAAGGCGGCCGCCTGATTTTGGCGCGCCGACGCGCCAAGGGCCGCGTCAAACTGACGCCATAGGCGATTCGCGCGGCGACCAAACACCCCGTTTTGGCCGGCAGCTCGCTATACCGATTTCGTAAAGACAAACGGTTGCTCGATGCGGCGGCTTACGGGCGGGTTTTTAAGGGCGCGGCACGAAGCAGGGACAAATGGTTTACCGTCCTGTGCCGCGTGAACGACAGCGGCGCAGGTCGTCTGGGGCTGGCAATATCGAAAAAGCATTGCCGGGCGGCAACACAACGTAACCGGGTCAAGCGGGTAATCCGTGAGTCGTTTCGGCGGCACCAGGCAACGCTTGCAAGCCTCGACGTTGTGGTGATAAATCAGCCGGCAGCGCGCGACGGCAGCAACCAACAACTATTCGCAAGCCTCGAGCACCATTGGCAGCAATGTGCCGTTCGCGGACTAGAGCAAGGCAGGCAGGGATAAAGAAGGTATGGACAATCAACGACTGGTGATATGGGCCGTGTTCGGGCTCCTCGCATGGATGACCTACCAGGCTTGGCAACAGGATTACGCCCCGGCACCGCAACCAGCAGTGGCCGCCCCGGCGACCACTGCGAATAACGGCGACGCTGACAGCGACCCCGGTCTGCCGGAACTCGGCCCGGATGCCGGCGATGGCGTGAGCGCGGTTGACGCGCCGGACCTCGCGCCCGATCCGAACAACACCGTGAACGGTCACGTGCTGACCACCGCCGATAGCGTTGTCGTGCGAACCGACGTGCTTTCCATGACGATCAGCACCCAGGGCGGCACGCTGACCGGCGCTGATTTGCTGCTTTACCCGGTCGCGAAAGATCGGCCGGACGATGTCATCGACCTGCTCCGAACCGACCCCGAGCGATTGTCGCTGATCCAGTCCGGCCTGCGTTCCAGCAGCGACGAAGCCGATGCAAACCATCTCGCTATGTTCAGCAGCGAGCGCAGCGCTTACGACCTTGGTGATGCGGACGAAGTCGCGGTAACACTGCATTGGAGTAACGACAGCGGCATCAGCGTTACCAAAACGTATCGCTTCAGGCGTGGCAGCTACATCGTCGGACTCGAGCAGACGATTCTTAATAATAGTGAGCAACCGTGGCGCGGCGCAGAGTACGCGCAGCAGCATCGTTATCTGCAGGATCCGGAGCGATCGATGTTCGACGTCGACTCGTACTCCTTTGACGGCCCGATACTGTACGACGGCGAAAAGGCAGAAAAACGTACGCGAGACGATCTTCTCGACGACGGCCCGCACAATTTCAGTTCCGAGAGCGGCTGGTTTGCGGCAATCCGCCATCACTTCGTGACGGCGGTCGTCCCCGAGCGTGGCAGCACGCAACGCTACAGCGTCGTTCTGCGCGGCAAAAACGAAACCAGCAGCGCCATCGGCGCGCCACGCACCGTTGAGCCCGGCACAAGTCACACCTTCAAAACCACGCTGTTCGTCGGCCCGAAGCTGCAGGCACAGCTGGAACAGATCGACAAGAAGCTCAAGCTCGTCGTCGACTACGGCTGGCTCACACCCATCTCGCAACCGCTGTTCTGGCTGCTGAGTCTCGCCTACGGCGTGGTTGCCAACTGGGGCGGCTCGATCATACTCATTACGATTTTGATCAAACTGGTTTTTTACAAGCTGACGGAATCGAGCGGCCGCTCGATGGCGAAGATGCGCAACCTGCAACCAAGGATCAAAGCGCTGCAGGAGCGCTACAAAGACGACAAGCAAGCGCAAAGCCAGGCGATGATGGAGATGTACAAAACGGAGAAAGTAAATCCGGCCGCCGGCTGCCTGCCGATCCTGATCCAGATGCCTTTTTTCCTCGCGTTCTACTGGGTGCTGCTCGAAAGCGTCGAAATGCGTCAAGCGCCGTTCGCACTCTGGATAACCGACCTGTCAGTGCGCGACCCGCTTTTTATTCTGCCGCTGATCATGGGTGCGGCCATGTTTTTCCAGCAGAAGCTCAACCCGCAGGTCGGTGACCCGATACAGATCAAGGTGATGCAGATCATGCCGATTATTTTCACGGCGTTTTTTGCGTTCTTCCCGTCCGGCCTCGTCCTTTACTGGGTGACCAACACGCTCTTGTCCATTGCCCAGCAGTGGAAAATCAACAAGGTCGTTGAGGCCGAGAGCAAACAACAAAAGAGCGGCAAGCGCACCACGAAAGCCTAACTGTCGGGGCAGCACACGCTGACATGAAGTTTGACACCATCGTTGCGGCGGCGACACCACCGGGAACTGGCGGAATTGGCATCGTGCGAATTTCCGGGCCAGCGGCAGCCGCCATCGCCGGACAGCTTGTTGGCGCGCTGCCAGCGCCGCGCCAGGCGCATTGCCGAACCTTTTGCAACGCAGCCGGCGAAGCCATCGACAGCGGCATGGTGTTGTACTTTCCGGCGCCGAATTCCTTTACCGGCGAAGACGTCGTCGAACTGCAGGGACACGGCGGGCTGGTACCCATAGCGATGATTGTGGATGCGGCGGTAGCCGCGGGCGCGCGACCTGCTGCGCCCGGTGAGTTCACGCAGCGCGCATTCCTCAATGACAAGCTCGACCTTACCCAGGCGGAAGCCGTGGCCGACCTGATCGGCAGCGGCACGGCGCAGGCCGCGCGCGCGGCTTTGCGCTCATTAAGCGGTGAATTCTCGCAACGCATCACCGCCATTGCGGAGGAGGTTGAGCGACTGCGCCTGTACGTCGAGGCCGCTATCGATTTCCCCGAAGAGGAAGTCGACTTCCTGTCTGATGAGGAACTACACGCCACCATCGAACGAGCCGCAGCTACGTTTGCGACGCTCGTGGGGCAGGCCGCCGTAGGGCGCGTGTTGCGCGACGGCTATCGCGTCGTCATCGTTGGCAAACCGAATGCGGGCAAATCGAGCCTGATGAATCGACTCAGTGGCGAAGACACCGCGATCGTGACTGAAGTGGCAGGCACGACACGCGACATTCTGCGCGAGCAGATCGATATTGACGGACTCGCCGTCGAGCTGGTCGACACCGCGGGTCTGCGTGATGATCCCGACCGCATCGAAGCGGAGGGCATTCGCCGTGCGCGCGAAGCGCTCGCCAGCGCGGACGCGGCGCTGTGGATTCAGGATGCGAGCGAGCACGGTGACGATGACAGCCGCGCGGCGCTGCCGACGGACCTGTTGGATATTCCGGTGCTAATCGTGCGCAACAAGATTGACCTTACGTCAGAGGGCGCGGGCAGGGATCCGCAAGACGACAACAAGATTTCCGTATCTGCCAATACCGGCGCCGGGCTCGATGAATTGCGGGCGCAAATCGGGCAGCTCGCCGGTTACAAGAACCTTGGCGAACAGACGATCACCGCGCGCCGCCGACACGTCGATGCGCTGCGCCGCGCAGAGCAGCACTTCGTGGCAGGTTGTCGGGCGCTGCACGAAGAGCGGGCGGGTGAGGTGTTTGCGGAGGAGCTGCGCCTTGCTCACCAGGCGCTCGGCGAGATAACGGGCGCGACCTCCTCGGATGACCTGCTGGGGCGAATTTTCAGCGAGTTTTGCATAGGAAAATAAGTTCCGGCGAATTCTGTGACGCAGTGCTGGTTCGCTACGAAGGGCAGAGGTACGATCGCACCGCGGTGACATTCATCAGCAGGAAATCAGCCGAAAATCAGGGCCCTCGCGAGGTCACCGCCTAGGCTGCCCTCTGGAAACCACTCAAGGAAACTATGACGAACGCTTTCTCAAAAAAGGCTTTACTGGCGGTTGCATTCGGCGCACTTATGCTCAGCAGCGCTGCGGCGCTGGCCGACAACGGCATTAGCTACAGCTACATCCAGGCGATCTACCAGGAGGTTGAGATCGACATTGGCGAGGGCTTCGATGCCGACGGCGATGGCTATGGAGTAGGCGGATCGGTAGAAATTAACGACAATTGGTTCGTGTTCGCTGGTTATGCAGCGAGCGAGTTCGAGTCCGTCGTTGATCTTGATCAGCTTGAGGCGGGCGGTGGCTATCATGCCCCGCTGTCGGAAAAGACGGACTGGTACGCGACACTCGCTTACGTTTCGGCAGAAGTCAGCGCGTCCGGTTTCGGCTCTGCCGATGACAGCGGCGTTGGGGTAGCGCTCGGTGTGCGCAGCATGGTCAGCCCGAGCCTCGAGCTCTATGCCAGCGCCAGTTATGCCGACCTCGGTGATGGTGCCGATGGCTCGGGTTTCGGTGTCGGACTCTGGTACACGGTCTCCGGCAATATCGCGCTCGGCATTGGCGCGGGCTTCGGTGACGACGTTACGACCTACGGCGCCGGCGTGCGGCTTTACTTCGACAAGTAATTCGCCACAGGTACACAAAAAGCCCCGCAATGCCGGGGCTTTTTTTATGGCCGGCGAGAATCATCGTGGCGCAGGGTGTGCCACATTGCCGTAGGCGCGTTGATGGTGGCGTGGACGGCGGGCGAACTTCCGGCCGCCGGTCTTTAGCCGAGCAGGCCCTCGCGCCGATACAGTCGGGCGCAGGCCCAGGTCAGAAGCGCGCCGATCAGCAATGTGCTCACGACGGATATCGTTACGTGCAGCCACTGCAGCGGTTCATTCTTCACCATGTCCTGCAGGATCAGATGCTGGCTCAGGCTTGGCACAAACATGAGCTCAAGTTTCGGCCGGACGTTCAATATGCTGACGACCAGAATGGGCAGAGTCGGCGCGATCAGGACGATGCTGAGCCAGGTTTGCGCCTCTTTGTAACTCTTGGTGAATGAGGCGACCAGTGTCATCAGCGCAGCGCCGAGCAGGATGAACGGCGCGAGCAGGAAGAAGGCGGCCAGAACGACGCCCGGGCCGAAATTCGGAGTCATGCCCAGCTGCTCGAGCGGCATGAACCTGAGCGCAAAAAAGAACGACCAGAGGCTGAGCATCAACGACGTGGCCATGAAGACACAGGTCGCGGCGACCTTGCCGAGCATCAACTGCTCGCGTGTCACAGGCAGCGACAGCAGTGGCTCCAGCGAGCCATGTTCGCGCTCGCCCGCCGTAGTGTCGATGGCAAGATACATACCGCCCATGAGCATCGCGAAAATAAAAAAGTAGCTCATCATGCCGAGCAGAATGCCGGAGCGGCCGCTCGGCGTTGACACATCGACATCGTCGACGGTGATGGCTTGCAAAATGACCGGGCTGACGCCGCGCCCGATCAGGCGCAATGCGGCGAGTTGCTGGTTGTACGCGCCGATCGCATTGCGGGCGCGCCGTGCATCGCGCTCGGCTTCCTGATCTGACTGGTCGGACACCAGCTCGACCCGCGCGGGTTCGCCACCACTGAGCTGCTCGCCGAACTCGGCCGGAATGATGATGACGACGTCGATCTCTCCGGTTTTGACCGCGGTAATCGCGGCCGCGCGATCCGCCGGACCGGCAACAATCTCGATATTTCGGCTTTCGAGAAAGCGCCTGAGGTTGGGCGCGTGTTCGGCGCCGATCACGGGTAGCGCCATCGAGTTGTCGACATCCGACAGAGATCGCTCGATCGACAGGTTGATAACAAACGCAAACAACATGGGGCCCAGCAGCGGACCCATCAGCAGCGCCGACGCAAGCGTTCGCCGGTCACGAAAATTGTCGATGACCTCTTTCGCAAAAACGATCAGCAGGGTGCGCGTCATTCGGGCGCCACCATCTGGATTGCAGCGACGAACGCGTCTTCAAGGTCGTCGCAACCCGTTCGCTCCCGGATACCGTCGACAGACTCGTCAATCGCGACCTTGCCGTGTGCAATGATGCAGATGTCGTCGCAGAGCACGGCGACCTCCTGCATTACATGGCTGGAAAACAACACGCAGCGACCCGCGTCCCGCAACTTCAGGATGAGCTCGCGTAGCGATCGCGTTGCCATGACATCGAGACCATTGCTGGGTTCGTCGAGAATGATGTTTTGCGGGTCGTGGACGAGCGCGCGCGCCAGCGCAATCCTGGTGCGCTGTCCCTGCGAAAAGCCTTTGGTGCGTCGGTCGGCGAATGCGGTGATTTCGAGCAGGTCGATGATGCCTTGTACCTTGTCGTCGACCGCCGCCCTGTCAACTCCACAGAGGGCCGCGTAGTAGGCGATATTCTCGCGTGCCGTCAGGTGCGGATAGAGGCCGGCACCATGCGGCAATGAGCCGATGCGCTGGCGCGCAGCAAGACTATTCTTAACGACGTCGATGCCGTCGATAAGTGCGGTACCCGCGTCGGGCCGCAACACGGTGTACAGGACACGCAGGGTGGTGGACTTGCCGGCGCCGTTTGGCCCCAGAAGCCCCGTGATCTTGCCGTCGGGCGCCGAAAAACTGACGCCAGAGAGTGCGCGCACCTTGCCGAAAGACTTTTGCAGGTCAGTGACCACGATCATGGTGTCGGACCCGTGTAGTCGATGAAGAACGGCATGACGAAGGCGTCCTGCACACAGTCGGTTGATATGTCGGCCAGGCTTGCCGCGCTGACAAACTCAGCGATGATTCGCGGCATGCAACCGACGGCCGCGAGGCCATGGCCCTGCTGTTCGCCCACGACCTGCCACTGATTGCGCATCGCGACCGCGGCCAGCGCTGCGAAGTAGGGCGGTGTAATCGGTTCGGCGCCGCCCGACAACAGCAGCACCGGTTTGTCGGTGGCGAGCGGCTCGCGCAAATCGTCGTCAAGCACGCCGCGCGGCCACACGGCACACATTGTGCGAATGGCCTCAAGTTGTACGGGGCCCATGTAGCTCGCATTGACCGCGCTTTGATCAACACTCGCCCAGTCGATGAAGGGCGCATCCTCGGTGCACAGAACCGCATTGTGCATACCGATACTCAGCGACTCGGCAAGCGATTCTGCAACCATATGGAACTGCGCCGCCAGCGGTGCGAAATTGCCATCAGCCGCATCGCTGATCAGCAAAGGCAACAACGCAACCGTACCCGGGTTATACAAAAGCAGTCGTATGGCCGCGGTGAAATGGTCGGCTGAAAATTCGACTAGTTCGCGCTTCGCAGTCACGGGGTGCTGCAGGGCAACGGTAATAGGTTCCTCAGCGAGCGCGCCAAGCAGCAGGGCGAAGTCGTCGCGCAGCGCCGGAAAGCGCTCATTGCACGCCGGCGCTTCCGCGCAGCGCGCAAACACGCCATCGATCGCTCGCTGCGACTCGGTGGCGATGTCGGGACCCAGCGGCAGTTGTGGCGGAACGACGCCATCAAGAATCACCGTGCGTGTTGCGTCGGGATAACGACGCGCATAGTGCTGGGCAACGCGCGAGCCGTACAAGATGCCATACAGATTCAGCTGGCTGTAGCCCAGCGCCAGGCGCAACGCCTCGAGGTCGCGCGCCGCAACGCTGGTGGTGAAATATCGCGGATCGTGCGGCAACAGGTCGAGACACTGTTCGGTCAGCCGCGTGGTTTGCTCGGCCAAATACTTGCCCTCGACCAGCGCCCCATCAACATCGCAGGCTAGCGGCGCAGACGCCCCGGTGCCGCGCTGATCAAGCAGCAAAATGTCACGCTGCAGCCGGACCCGCTCAAACGCAGGTGACCAGCCGGCATAAAAGTAGATACTCGATTGCCCGGGCCCGCCGGCAATCGGTACGAACGGGTCGCTGGCCGGCTCGAGTGACAGGGCGGGAACGACGGCGACTTTGAGCTCCAGCTCGCCCTTGCCCGGGTCGTCCGGATCCAACGGCCGCAGCAGGATGCCGCAGCGGGCGGCGATGCCGGGCGCGCCGGCCCCGACACTGATGCGACAGTCCTCAAGTTTGAGTGACGATGCCGGTTGGTCCGCCGCCGCCGTTGTGGCCAGCAACACCAGACCAAGCGCAATGCTGCGAACCATAGGCAAACCGGGGGCCGGGAGACGCGCGTAATGTTGGCTACATGCCGCACCGATGTAAAGGCTTGTGGCGCGCGCGGAGCTCTGCGACTAGAATGCGCGACCCTGGGTGGTCAATTTTTAACCAATGCAGACAGAATTTGACGTCATAGTGATCGGCGGCGGTCACGCGGGTACGGAAGCCTCACTGGCAGCCGCACGCGCGGGCGCGCGTACGCTGTTGCTGACGCACAAGATCGCGACGCTGGGGCAGATGAGCTGCAACCCGGCGATCGGCGGCATTGGCAAGGGCCACCTGACGAAGGAAATCGACGCGCTCGGTGGCGCGATGGCCGCCGCGATTGATGTGGCGGGCATTCAGTTTCGCACGCTGAACGCGAGCAAGGGCGCAGCGGTGCGGGCGACGCGGGCGCAGGCTGATCGTGAGCTGTATCGCAACGTGATCCGAAGCCGGCTCGAACAGCAGCCGGGCCTCAGCATCGTGGAGGGCGCGGCAGAAGACTTGCTGGTCGAGCGCGATCGTGTGCTGGGCGTCAGGGCGGCCGACGGCAGCGTGTTCCGGGCGCCTGCGGTGGTGTTAACCACGGGCACCTTTCTCGGCGGACGAATCTTGTACGGTGACACCGTAACGCCGGGCGGGCGCGTCGGTGACGCACCATCCATACGCCTCGCCGCTCGGCTGCGCGCGCTGCCATTTCGCGTTGGACGACTCAAGACCGGCACGCCACCGCGGCTCGACGGCACAACGCTTGATTACGACGCAATGGCAGAGCAACCCGGCGACACACCGGTGCCGGTGTTTTCATTTCTGGGCCGAAGGAGCGATCACCCGCGCCAGATCTCCTGTTTCATCACGCGTACGAGCGAGGCAACCCACGACATCATCCGCGCCTCGCTCGACAAGTCACCGATGTTCACGGGCGCGATCGAAGGTGTGGGTCCGCGTTACTGCCCGTCGGTCGAAGACAAGGTCGTGCGCTTTGCGGACAAGACCTCGCACCAGATTTTCGTCGAGCCCGAAGGCCTGACGACGAACCTCGTTTACCCGAACGGCATCTCGACCAGCCTGCCGGCCGATGTGCAGGAGAAATTTGTACGCACGATCGCAGGCTTTGAAAACGCGCGCATCACGCAGCCCGGCTATGCCATCGAGTACGATTATCTCGATCCGCGGGATTTGAAGCCAACGCTCGAGACGAAGCCGGTCGCAGGATTGTATTTCGCGGGCCAGATCAACGGCACGACAGGCTATGAAGAAGCCGCGGCGCAAGGATTGCTCGCAGGACTGAACGCCGCGCGCCAGGCGCAGGACAAGGAAGAGTGGTATCCGCAGCGCCACGAGGCCTACATCGGCGTGCTGGTTGATGACCTGACAACGCGCGGCGTGAGCGAGCCCTACCGCATGTTCACGAGCCGCGCCGAATATCGCTTGCTGCTGCGCGAGGACAACGCGGACCTGCGACTCACACCAACCGGCCGTGAGCTGGGACTTGTTGCTGACGAGCGCTGGTCGGTATTCAACGCCAAGCGCGATGCAATTGCCACCGAACGCACACGACTAAAAAGTGTTTTGCCGCTGCTGAAGCGACCCGACTACGGCTACGCAGACCTGATCGCGTTGCCTGACGTCGGTGCCAGTGATGTTACGTCGTCGATGCCGGACGAGCAGCGCGAACAGGTTGAGTTGCAGCTCGAAGTGGAGGCGCGCTATGCCGGCTACATCGACCGGCAGGAACGCGAGATCGCGCAGCACGCCAAACAGGAAACGCTGCGCCTGCCGGAAGACATCGATTATGCGCGCGTCGACGGCCTGTCGAACGAAGCGCGGCAGCGACTCCAGGCAACACGACCCGTCACGGTCGGCCAGGCATCCCGCCTCGAGGGCATGACACCGTCGGCGGTGTCACTCCTGCTGATCCATCTCAAGAAGCGCCAGCTGAAAAAAAGCGCCTAGCGCCGCACCGCGAATACCGCCCTCGTGTTGTATGCTTCGCGGCATGATTTATATGCGTATTTTCCTGTTGCTGGCCGTCAGCCTCGTCGCCTCCGCCTGTGGCGAATCTGCTAATGACAGCCCACCGGTGCCGACTCTGCACCGCGGCCTGTCGTCGGACCCGGAGTCTATCGATCCGCACAAGGCGCGCAGCACGCAGGCGGCCGAGGTCCTGCGCGACATCGGCGAAGGCCTGATCTCTTACTCGGCAACCGGAACTCTCGTTGGCGGCGCTGCCGAATCATGGACGATTTCGGAAGACGGGCTGACCTATACATTTAGGATTCGTGACAACGCACGCTGGTCCAACGGCGACCCGGTAACGGCCGACGACTTCGTTTTCAGTCTGCGCCGGCTGGTCGACCCGGCAACCGCGGCCTTCTATGGTCAGGCGGTGGCAGCAATCGCCAATGTCGACAGGATCATCACCGGGGACGCAGCACCGAGCGAGCTCGGTGTTGCTGCTGCGGACGGCAACACGCTGGTCATGACACTGCAACAACCCACGCCGTACCTGCTCAGCCTGCTGACGCATCCGAGCACCTTCCCCGTGCATGCGGGCTCGATTGCGATCCACGGCAACGAATTCACGCGACCTGAGAACCTGTTGTCGAACGGCCCGTACCTGCTCGAAGCATGGGAGCCCAGCTCGGTGCTGCGCCTCAGGCGTAACGAGCAGTACTGGAACAACGCGGCTACCGCGATCGATGCGGTCAGCTATCACGTGCTGACGCAGGAGATGACCGAGCTCAATCGCTTTCGTGCCGGCGAGATCGATATCACGAGCAGCATCCCGCCGGACAGCTTTGCCAGGGTTCGCGAGCAATATGCCGAGCAAGTGCATATCGCGCCTTATCTGGGTGTTTACTACTACGGCTTTAACCTGACCAGGCCACCGTTTGCCGGCAACGCGTATCTGCGCGAGGCCTTGTCGATGGCCATAGATCGGGAAACGCTGGTCGAAAAAGTGACCGGCCGGGGTGAGGCGCCCGCCTACAGCTGGGTGCCGCCGGGTGTCGATAATTACAATCCAATACGCTTCAGCTACGCCGACCTGAGCCAGGACGAACGCAATGCGGCAGCGCGGCAGCTGTATCGCGAAGCGGGCTACAGTGACGATCGACCGGCAGAGATCGAGTTGCGCTACAACACGTCGGATACGCAACAGCGCATCGCGCTCGCCGTGCAGGCGATGTGGGCGGAGGTGCTCGGCGTCAAGACCACGCTCGTGAACGAGGAATTCCAGGTCATGCTGGCGAATATACGCGAGGGCGAGGTTACGCAGGTCTTTCGCTCCAGCTGGATCGGCGACTACAACGACGCACACACCTTCCTCAATATTTTGCAAAGCGGCAATCCAGCCAACATGCCTCGATTCGAAAGCGAGCGGTTTGACCAGCTGATGCGAGACGCTGCCGCACAGGTAACACCCCTCAATCGCCGCTTGTATCTCGAGGAGGCCGAACGCGTGCTGCTTAGCGAACATCCGGTCATCCCCTTGTATTTCTTCGTCAGCAAACATCTCGTCGGCCATCGCGTACGGGGCTGGGGAGACAATGTGCTGGATTACCATTACAGTCAGCACCTGAGTCTCGCAACCGACTAAACCCGACACCGGATTCCGCTTTGCTGCGCTACGCCTTGCTTCGATTGCTGGGTGCAATTCCGACCCTGTTGTTGGTCATTGTGCTCGCGTTTCTGATGGTGCACGCCGCGCCAGGCGGCCCGTTTGATGACGAGCGCGTGTTGCCGCCCGAGATCGAAGCGAATATCGCTGCCGCCTATCAGCTCGATCAGCCATTGCCGCAGCAATTCCTGCAGTACATCTCGGGTTTGCTACGCGGTGACCTCGGCCCGTCGTATCGTTATCGTGACCTGACCGTGAGCGACCTGATTGGCAGCGCGTTTCCGCTGTCACTCAAACTGGGGGCCATGGCGATGTTGCTGGCCATGCTCGTGGGGGTCGGCGTGGGCACCTTCGCGGCGTTGCGACAAAACTCGCTGCTCGATCGTGCGTTGATGACGCTGGCGATGACCGGTATTGCGATTCCGGTCTTTGTACTCGCTCCGGTGCTGGTCCTGCTGCTCGCCGTTCACCTGCACTGGTTACCGGCGGGCTGGAGCGGCACAACGGGCGGCGGTCGATTCATCCTGCCCGTCGTCTCGCTCGCTCTGCCACAGATCGCGCACATCGCGCGACTGACGCGCGCGAGCATGATCGATGTGCTGGCGAGTGACTTTGTTCGCACCGCGCGGGCGCAGGGCCTGGGCACACGAACGATTGTGCGTCTGCATGCACTCAAGCCCGCAATGCTCCCGGTACTCTCTTATATGGGTCCCGCGATCGCGGCGATCCTGACCGGCTCCGTGGTGGTCGAGGAAATTTTCGGCATCCCGGGGCTAGGGCAACATTTTGTCCGCGGCGCATTGAATCGCGACTACACGCTGGTGCTTGGCATCGTCGTGTTCTATGCAACGCTGGTCATCCTGCTCAATCTCATCGTCGATCTGCTTTACGGAGTGATCGACCCGCGGATCCGGCAACGATGAACGCGCTGGGCCGGTTCTGGAGCCGCGCGCGACAAAGTCGCGCAGTGCTGTTCTGCGGCGGATTGCTCGTTGGCCTGGTCGTGGTCGCAATGCTCGGGCCGTTTCTGAGCCCGCACAACTATTTGCAGACAGATTTCAACAACATACTGAGCGCTCCGTCGCTGACCGACGGACACCCGTTCGGTACCGACGACCTGGGCCGCGACCTGTTCGTCCGCACGCTGCTCGGCGTGCAGGTCACGATTCTTGTCGCGCTCGTGGCGAGCGCCGTCAGCCTCGTCATCGGCGTTTTCTATGGTGCCGTCGCGGGACTGACCGGCGGGCGAGTCGACGCCATCATGATGCGTTTCGTCGATACGCTTTATGCGCTGCCATTTATCTTTTTGGTCATCCTGCTGATGGTGGCTTTCGAGCGAAACTTTTTTCTGATCTTCGTCGCGATCGGTGCGGTGAACTGGCTCGACATGGCGCGCATCGTGCGTGGTCAGACGCTGAGCCTGCGCGAGCGCGAATTCGTGCAGGCGGCACAACTCAGCGGCGTTTCGTTCGTGCGTATTATCCTGCGCCATATTGCGCCGAACCTGGTTGGCGTTGTCATCGTGTACCTGACCCTGACCATCCCGCAAGCGATCCTGGTCGAATCATTCCTGAGTTTTCTCGGGCTCGGCATCCAGGAGCCGCAAACGTCACTGGGTGCGCTGGTGGATGCTGGCGTGAATCACATGGAGGGCGCCTCCTGGATGTTGCTGATTCCTGCCGCGCTGCTGGCATTGATTTTGCTGTGCTTCAATTTTCTCGGCGACGCGCTGCGCGACGTGTTCGACGCGAGGCAGTCGCGATGAGCCTGCTCGAGATTGACCGGCTCAACATTCGCTACGGTGAGCAAGTCGCGGTTGCCGATCTGAGTTTCGCCGTTGAGACGGGTGAGTCGGTTGGCCTGGTTGGCGAATCCGGTTCCGGCAAGTCGCAGACGGCGCTCGCAATTCTTGGACTGCTGCCGCGCAGCGCGACGATCAGTGGTGCAATCAGGCTTGCCGGTCGCGACATTCTTGGCGCCAGCGAAAAAGTGCTCGACGAGGTTCGCGCGCGGCGTGTAGCGATGGTGTTTCAGGACCCGATGCAGGCCTTGAACCCCTACCTGCAAATCGGTCAGGCCCTGTGCCAGATTCTCAGCACGCACGGGCTTGCGAGTGGCGCGGCAGTCCGGGCACGCGTGATCGAGATGTTGCGCCGGGTCGGCCTTGCCGATGCCGAGCGGCAGTTTCGCGCATACCCGCATCAATTGTCCGGCGGAATGCGACAGCGCGTCATGATTGCCTCGGCGCTGCTGGGCGAGCCCGAGCTCCTGGTTGCCGACGAGCCGACGACGGCGCTCGACGTGACGGTGCAGGCACAAATCCTCGAGCTGCTCGAGGAGGTTCGCGACAACACCGCGCTGCTGCTGATCACGCACGACCTTGGCATCGTCGCTGGCCGTTGTGAGCGCATGCTCGTGCTCGAGCGCGGACGACTTGTAGAAGAGGGTCTTACAACGAGCGTGTTCTCCGAACCGAAACACCGGCACACGCAGACGCTCATCGCTGCCGCGCCGCGCCTGGATCGTGGCGCCATGCTGGCGCCGGTCGAGGCAGAAAACATTCTCGAA
The DNA here is from genome assembly GCA_027618995.1 of Pseudomonadota bacterium. Lineage (GTDB taxonomy): Bacteria > Pseudomonadota > Gammaproteobacteria > Steroidobacterales > Woeseiaceae > UBA1847. The sequence continues at coordinate 20,681 of JAQCGO010000016.1, forward strand.
ATACACGACGCCGAGGTCAGCTATGCCGAGCGCGGGCACGGTCAGCTCAAGGCCGTGCAGCAATTGAGCGTCGCGGTCCGGGCTGGGGAAACGGTGGCTATCGTCGGCGAATCCGGCTCCGGCAAGTCGAGCCTCGTGCGCGCGGCGCTGGGTCTGGTGCCGCTGCGTGCGGGGCAGGTGGTCTTTTGTGGTGCCGCGCTGGCCAATACAGTGCAGTCACGCGCCGCCGCAGTGCGTAGCGATTTGCAACTGGTTTTCCAGGACCCGGTCGGCTCGCTGAATCCGCAGATGCAGGTACATGCTATCGTTGCCGAACCGTTGCGTGTACATGCACCCGGTCTATCGCGCGCGGAGCAGGTTGATGCGATTCTCGATAAAGTTGGCCTCGACGACAGTTTCCTCACACGCTATCCGCACGAACTTTCGGGCGGCCAGGCGCAACGTGTTGCGATCGCGCGGGCGTTGATTATGCAGCCCAGGGTTCTAATCTGTGATGAGGCGGTCGCCGCGCTCGACGGCTCAGTGCGCAAACAGATACTCGAATTGTTGCGCGACGTGCAGCGCGAAACCGGACTGGCGATATTGTTCATCACTCACGACCTGGCCGTAGTGCGGGCGATCAGCCACCGCGTGCTGGTGATGTACCTGGGCCGACTGGTTGAGCTCGCGGCCAGCGAGGCGCTGTTTACGCGTGCGCGACATCCGTATACACAGGCGTTGTTACGCGCGGTGCCGGTGCCTGACCCAACGGCGGCCGGTGGTTACGCGTCACTGAGCGGTGAGCCGCCGTCCATAATCTCGCCGCCAGGCGGCTGTGCGTTTCATCCGCGCTGTGTGCATGCAAAGAACATTTGTACGACGACGCGGCCATCGACACGTGTGGTTGATGACGTTACCGTCGCTTGTCATCGGGCCGACGAGTTACTGCAGCCCCATTAGCGGAATAGGCATCGGCGCGCCGTTGACGTTCAGCAGCCCCTGTTTGAACGCGGCCTGCATCACATAATAGTCGCCCTGCTGCAGCAAAAAGCCCGCGTCGACAGCGGCACGCAGCTCGGAATTGCTCAGCACCGCCATGTCAACCAACGCGGCCGGCAAACTGATATCGGCCGAAGCGTCCAGACCGAGCAGCGCGGTGGCCCAGTGGAATTGATCCGCGGGCGTCTCCGCAAGGGTTGCGCTGAAGCGCGACGTGATATTGCCGAACGGGCTCGTGATATCGAGCTGGTCGAAATGCAGGCTCAGGCCGCCCGCAAGCAGGCGCATCATATCGCCCTGCAGATCAGTCGCAGCCATTTTCGCCTCGTCGCCGCTACCCGCGGCATCGAGGCTTTGCTTGAAGCGCCCGAGCGCCTCGGCGTCCGCGTTTTCGAGTCGTGCAACGAGCTGCACCGAGCCGTTACCGCCCAAGGGAAGTGGAGCGTCGTCAATTCGCAGCGTCAGGTCGGCGCTGAGCCGGCCATCGGTAACACGGGAATCTGCCTTCATGTAAAACAGGCCCGCGGTGTTCGATTCCTCGCGCTCTACAACAGCAAACGAATCGAGGGTGAGCTCCGCCGGGCCGATCATGAAACCATAACCTGATTGCACCAGGTCGAGATCGGCGCCGAACCGGCCAATGATGGTAGTTTCGTCCGCGGTCTCCAAGGCCAGCGATTGCAGGGCGCCCTTGAGGCTGATGCTGCCGGAGCGCGCGTCAGAGGCAAGCAGAAATTCGGCGCTGCCCCAGTTCAGTTGCGCGCCCGCACTGCTAACGCTATCGGCCTGCAGCGTGAAGCGGCTCTGCAGCTCACCCGTGAGCCCGACGGTGCTGTACAGGGTGCCGGGCAGCGGCACGACGGAACCATCGGCCAGCTCAAGGCTGAGTGTAGAAACAGCGCTGCCGAGACCGGGCATCAGGGAGCCGTTCTCGCGATTCATTGAGCTCAGCGGAATCAGACCGTGGTCGAGGCGTGTGTCGATCAGCAGCACCGGGAGCGAGTCGGCGGCGGCATCGTCGTACGCGCCAAGCAGCATGTAATACAGCTCGCCCTCGCTGAGTTCGATGCGATGCTGGCCGGCCGACGTAAACCAGCCGCGATCGAAGCCGGTGGAGCTGACGATGATTTCGCCACTGTCCCGCGCTGCCCAGTCGAAGCTGTCGTCAACGCGTTGTTCTGCGAGTCGGCCGATGATGCCCGGCGAGACCAGGATCACGAGCGCGAGAACCAATAGCAGTGCCACGATGCCTTTTTTCACGTCGGGTTCCTTAAGCCGGGCGAAGAAGCGCCTGATGCTAGCATGCGACATCGTGCTGACGGCCGGATGCCGGTCTGGAATTCGTGCCCCGATGTCACTACCATAGCTGCCGCGATCCCCGGCCCGGTACGAGCGGGCAAGCAAAAAACGACGATAATTCAAGTGACTAATAAATCAACAGCACGCCTTCGGCTGGGCCTGATACTTCTGGCCGGTGGTCTTTTTGCGCGGGGTGCCGGCGCCGATGGCGACGCCGAGCGCGGCAAAACACTCGCCTATACCTGTCTCGGTTGCCACGGCATCGACGGCTATCGCAATGCGTACCCGTCCTACCGCGTGCCGAAACTTGGCGGGCAGAAGGCGGCCTACCTGACGATTGCCTTACAGGGTTATAGCGCGGGCATGCGGCAGCATCCGACGATGTCGGCACAGGCCGGCAGCCTCAGCGATCAGGACATCGCCGACACGGCGACGTATTTCGCGAGCCTGGGCGGCGGCACGGTTGCGGCTGGCGGCACGAGCGGCGCCGCTCTCGAGGCCGCGCAGACCTGCGCTGCCTGTCACGGGCAAAACGGCATCAGCCTGTCACCGAGCTGGCCGACCCTGGCGGGACAACACGAGGACTATCTTGTGCATGCGCTGAACCAGTACCGCGATGGATCGCGCAAGGACCCGGTCATGGTGCCGATGGCGGCGACACTGAGCGACGAATCAGTGCTGCAACTCGCGCAATACTTCGCAGGCCTTGAAGGGCTGGAAACCACCGAAGTAGAGTGAGGCCGATGCCCGGCCTGCACCCGCAAACCACGCGACTCGAACATGGCCTGATCGCCATCGATACGGAGTATGCGCGGCCGCTGCAGGACGCGAGCCACCTGATCGTCGAGAATGGCCGCGGCGCTTTTGTCGATACCGGCGTGAACAGCAGTGTGCCGTTGCTGCTGGCAGCATTGGCGGAGTGCAATCTCGACGCCGGCGACATCGACTACGTTTTCCTGACCCACATACACCTCGACCATGCGGGCGGCGCCGGGCTGCTGATGCAGCAGTTGCCGAATGCGCGTTGCGTGATTCATCCGCGCGGTGCGCCGCACATGATTGATCCCGGCAAAATAGTTGCCGGAACCGAAGCTGTGTACGGCAAGGAAAACACCGCGAAGATGTACGGAGAGATCCTGCCGATCGCCGCGGCGCGCATCGACATTGCCAATGATGGCGATGTTTTTTCGCTGCGCGGGCGCGAGCTTGAAGCGTTCCATACCGAGGGCCACGCGCGCCACCACTACTGTCTCAGTGATCCGGCCTCGAGGGGTATCTTCACGGGCGATAGTTTCGGTGTTTCGTATCGCGAGCTCGATACAGCAGCCGGCGAATTTATATTTCCGACGACGACGCCCGTGCAATTCGATCCTCAGGAAGCGCACAAGTCCGTTGATCGCATCATGTCGTATGCGCCCGAGCGCCTTTATCTGACGCATTACAGCGAAGTCGGCAGCCTTGCGCGGCTCGCGGGAGACATGCACGACGGTATCGACAGGATGGCCGCGATCGCAGCAGAGAACGCGAATGTTGCGGATCGTACGGCGGCGATCGAGAGTGCAATTTTTGACCACTTCGTCAGCGGTTTGATGCGGCACGGATTCAAGGGTGATCGCGATATGATGTGGTCGATACTGAGCATCGACGTCAAACTGAACACACAGGGCCTCGAAGTCTGGCTGGAGAAACATGGATAACTTTCGCGCATATCGCATAAACGAAGTGGACGGCAAGATCGTCGCGGGATTCGAGACGCTGTCTGTCGATGACCTGAGCGAGGGCAATGTTGTGGTTAAGGTCAGCAACTCGAGCATCAACTACAAGGACGCGCTTGCTGCGACCGGCGCCGGCAAGATACTGCGCCGTTATCCGCTGGTTGGCGGCATTGATCTCGCGGGAACCGTAGTGAGTTCCGACGACGCCGACTATCAACCCGGCACGGCCCTGCTGGTCAACGGCTGCGGTCTGAGCGAAACCCGGGATGGCGGTTACGCCGAATACGCGCGCGTGGATAGCGCGAGCCTCGTAGCGATACCGGAGGGCATGACGGCCGTCGAGTGCATGCAGATCGGTACCGCCGGTTACACAGCGGCGCTCGCGATTCATCGCATGGAGCAGAACGGCCAACGGCCGGAAAACGGACTGATTGTCGTCACGGGTGCCACAGGTGGCGTCGGCAGCATTGCCATCGACATGCTGAGTGGCCGCGGCTATGAAGTGGTGGCGCTTACGGGTAAGGCGAACGAGGTCGATTACCTCAAGAGTATCGGCGCACGCAGCGTGCTGTTACGCGGCGAGCTCGATCTCGGCAAGCGGCCGATGGAAAAAGCACTGTGGGCCGGCGCGATCGATAATCTCGGTGGCGATTACCTGACCTGGCTCACCCGCACCGTCGACTATGGTGGCAACATCGCGAGCATCGGTCTCGCGGCGGGCCACAAACTCGAAACCACCGTGCTGCCATTTATCCTGCGCGCAGTTTGCCTGCTCGGCATTAACTCGGTCGATACGCCGCACGATCTGCGCCACACGGTCTGGAGGCGGATAGGTGGCGACCTGCGACCACAGCATCTGGCGAAGATCGGCCATAACACGATCGACTTTGATGCGCTGCCGGCAGCATTCCAGGCCTACATCGACGGCACAGTCACGGGACGAACCGTCGTCAACATCGCCTGACCATGGGAGGCCGCCATGCGGGCGACTGCCTGAGGGCAACAGGAATATTCCTCTCCCTCGTGGCTCGCTGGCGCTGCGCTTTACCTCGGTCGAAGAACATACCTGTTGCCCTCAGGATTCCACCTACAAATCCTCGCATTTGGGAAACGACCCTCCGGTAGTTTAGAATCGCACCTCGTTATTTTAGTCGCGATTAAAATAACACCCGAAACCACCCGAGAGGCTCAAACGCATGACTGCTGGTGCAAAATTCCGGGCGGCGCTCGATGCAGAGCGGCCGCTACAAATTGCGGGCACGATCAACGCGTTCACGGGGTTGTTGGCCAAGCGCGCCGGGTTCAGGGCGATCTATTTATCCGGCGCCGGCGTTGCAAACGCCTCTTTTGGCCTGCCGGACCTTGCGATGACGACGCTCAACGATGTCTGCGAAGATATTCGTCGCATTACGTACGCCTGCGACCTGCCATTGCTGGTGGATGCCGATACCGGATGGGGCGATGCGTTCATGATCGCCAGAACCGTCGCCGAGATGACTCGTGCCGGGGCCGCCGGGTGTCACCTGGAAGATCAGGTTGCGAGCAAGCGCTGCGGGCATCGTCCGGGCAAGGCGCTCGTCGCCAGCAGCGAAATGTGCGACCGGATAAAAGCGGCGGTGGATGGTCGCAGCGACCAGGACTTCGTGATCATGGCGCGCACGGATGCACATGCGGTGGAGGGTCAGCAGGCAGCGCTTGATTGTGCTGCCGCCTATGTTGAGGCGGGCGCCGACATGATCTTTGCCGAAGCGCTGACGACGCTGGACGAATACCGACAGTTCACTGCGGTCATCAAAGTGCCGGTGCTGGCAAACCTGACGGAATTCGGCAAGACGCCGCTGTTTACGACCAGAGAGCTTGCCGCGGTCGGCATCAGCATGGCCCTGTATCCGCTCAGCGCATTTCGGGCGATGTCGAAAGCGGCGCTGGACGTTTACGAGACACTGCGCGCGGACGGCAGCCAGCAAGCATTGGTCAGCGGCATGCAGACACGAACCGAGCTTTACGACGTGCTTGGCTACCAGGCTTACGAAGACAAACTCGACGCGCTGTTCGCGAACGATCGCGACGGCGATTGACGAACAGGCACAGGCGATGACAAAAGAAAAGAAGACCGGCGGGCTCGCCGGCGTCACCGCGGGCCAGACCGCGCTATGCACGGTTGGCAAGGAAGGCGCGGGTCTCACCTACCGTGGTTACGATATCTACGACCTGGTCGATCACGCCTGTTTCGAGGAAGTCGCACATCTGTTACTGCACGGCCATCTGCCAACGCAGGCGGAACTCGATGCTTACGTCGCTACTATCAAGGCGAATCGTCGCCTGCCCGACGCACTGAAAACTGTGCTCGAAATGATTCCGGCGAGCACGCACCCGATGGATGTGCTGCGCACGGGTGTATCGTTTCTCGGCAATGTCGAGCCCGAGGGTGATTTTTCAAACCAGCAAAAAGTGGCCGATCGGCTGCTGGCTTGCCTCCCATCGATATTGTTGTACTGGCATCGCTTCCACGTTGACGGCGTTCGCATCGAGACGGTAACGGATGACGACAGCATCGCAGGGCACTTTTTGCATTTGCTGCACGACAAGGCGCCTGCCGCGCTGTTTCGAAAGAGCCTCGACACAACATTGATCCTGTACGCGGAACACGAATTCAATGCGTCGACATTTGCAGGCCGGGTCATCACGGGCACCCTGTCGGACATGCATTCCGCGGTAACTGGTGCGATCGGTGCGTTGCGTGGATCACTACACGGCGGTGCCAATGAAGCGGCGATGGCGCTGATTTCGAAATTCGACTCGCCCGCGGCCGCAACCGCCGGCGTCCGGCAAATGCTGGCGAACAAGGAGCTGATCATGGGCTTCGGCCATCGCGTCTATACGACGTCCGATCCACGCAATGCCGTGAACAAAGCGATGTCGAAAAAACTCGCCGCTGAAATTGGCAACACAGTTCTGTACCCGGTCTCCGAAGCCGTCGAAAAAGTCATGTGGGACGAAAAGAAACTGTTCGCCAATGCGGATTTCTTCGCTGCCAGCGTCTACCACTTCATGGGCATTCCGACAGACCTATTCACGCCGATTTTCGTCTGCTCCCGTATCAGCGGCTGGGCCGCGCACATCATGGAACAGCGCGCCAACAACAAACTGATCCGCCCAGCCGCAGAGTACGTGGGCCCCGGCCTGCAAGAGTGGCTCCCGATAGAAAAGCGTTAACCCAGAGAGACCAATCCATGTCACAGATAGATATTCGCTCGGCGAAACGTCCCGACTGGGACCAGGAACTCGTCGCAATTGCCGATTTTGTTTGTAACACCGAGATCAACAGCGACCTCGCTTTCGAGACCGCGCATTACTGCCTGATGGATACCCTCGCCTGCGGCTTCCAGGCGCTCGACTACCCGGCCTGCACTAAGTTGCTGGGCCCGGTTGTGCCCGGCGCTACGCTGGCCGGCGGTGCGCGGGTGCCAGGCACCTCGTACGAGCTCGAGCCGGTGATGGCGGCGTTCGACATCGGTGCGATGAATCGCTGGCTCGACTTTAACGACACCTGGCTCGCGGCCGAGTGGGGCCATCCGTCCGATAATCTCGGCGGCATACTCGCGGTCGCCGATTACCTGAGCCGGCAGAATCGTGCCGTCGGCAAAGCGACACTGACGATGCAGGATGTGCTGACAGCGATGATCAAGGCGCATGAAATTCAGGGCGTGCTCGCTTTGGAGAACAGTTACAACCGCGTCGGCCTCGATCATGTCCTGCTCGTTCGCGTCGCATCGACCGCGGTGGTCACGCGCATGTTGGGCGGCACTCGCGATCAGGTGTTGAATGCTCTGTCACATGCCTGGCTCGACGGCTGCTCGCTGCGCACGTATCGACATGCGCCGAACACGGGTTCGCGCAAAAGCTGGGCGGCGGGCGATGCGACCAGTCGTGCCGTGCGTCTCGCGCTGATCGTGATGACCGGCGAGATGGGTTATCCCTCCGCGCTGAGCGCGAAAACCTGGGGCTACTACGACGTACTCTTCAAGGGCAAACCGTTTGCTTTCCAGCGCGGCTATGGCAGCTACGTCATGGAGAACGTGCTGTTCAAGATTTCCTACCCGGCAGAGTTCCACTCGCAAACCTGTGTTGAGGCGAGCATGACGCTGCACCCGGAGGTCAAAGATCGCATCAACGACATTGAGAAGGTGGTGATCGAAACGCAGGAAGCCGGCGTTCGCATTATCGACAAGACCGGCCCGCTCGATAATCCGGCCGATCGCGACCACTGTATTCAATACATGTCCGCTGTGCCGTTGATTTACGGTCGCCTCACAGCCGCTGACTACGAGGACAAAGTCGCGAACGATCCACGCATCGACGCGCTGCGCGCGAAGATGGAAGTGCGTGAAAACCCGCAGTACACGAAAGATTATTTCGATCCCGACAAACGCTACATCGGCAACGCCGTGCAGGTGTTCTTCAAGGACGGCACGAGCACGGAGCGCGTCGAAGTGCACTTTCCGATCGGCCATCGCGAACGTCGTGCGGAAGGTATTCCCGTGCTGAAGCAAAAATTCGTCGATAGCGTGTCGCCGAAACTGGCCAAAGGTCAGTGGGCGAAACTGAACGAGCTCTGTGCCGACCGTAAACGACTCGCCGCGACCGCCGTGGACGATTTCATGGCCCTGCTGGTTGCCTAGATCCCTTGCGACCTTTTGGGGGATGGGCGCTGTGGGAGGCCTCTGTGGGAGGGGGCCATGCCCGCGACAAAAAGGTCGCCCGCATGGCGGCCTCCTACGACATAGAATGGCGAGTATGGTGCAATCCATTCAGCAAGCTCTCGAGCACCTCGAGCAGGACCTGCCGCCCGGCGCGGTGGAGCAATTCTCAACATTGCTGGACGAGCTTGGCCGCTGGAATCAGCGTGTAAATCTCACCGCCATTCGCGATCGCGACGAGATGATTACAGGCCACTTGCTCGACAGCCTCGTGGCCCGGCCATTGCTGCAGGGCAAACGCATCCTCGATGTGGGCACGGGCGCCGGATTCCCAGGCCTGCCGCTCGCGATTTGCGAGCCGGACCGCGATTTTGTGCTGCTGGACAGCAACAACAAGAAGATCATGTTCGTGCAGCATGTCGCGGCCTTGCTCGGACTCGACAATGTAACTGCCTGCAAAGCGCGCACAGAGGACTATGCACCCGCTGAACGCTTTGATACCGTGATCGCCAGAGCGGTAGGGCCGCTGGCCCGGCTCGTAGAGATGGCCGGTCACCACGTAGGAGAGGACGGGGTGTTCGTGGCGCTGAAAGGGCGTTACCCGGCGGAAGAATTACAAGAACTACCGAAAAGGTGGACCTTTGTTGTGCAGGAACTCGCTGTGCCCGGACTCGAATCGGGGTCGCGGCATGCCGTCACACTGCGGGACAGGAATCAATGACGCGAATTATTGCTGTTGCTAATCAGAAAGGCGGGGTCGGCAAGACCACGACCGCCGTCAATCTGGCTGCTTCGCTTGCCGCCACGCATCGACGCGTCCTGTTGATCGACATGGACCCGCAAGGCAACGCGACCATGGGTTGCGGCATCAACAAGATGGAGATCGAGGCCACGACCTGTAATGTTCTGCTCGGCGAAGCGACGGCAGCCGATACGATCATTTCGGCGCCGGAAGGCGGCTTTGCGGTGCTGCCCGGCAACGAGGAACTGACGCTCGCTGAAGTGTCGCTGCTGCAGGAAATCGGCCGCGAGATGAAACTGCGCAAGGCACTGGAGCCGGTCGCGGGGCTGTACGATTTCATCCTTATCGACTGCCCGCCGTCGATCAACATGCTGACGATCAATGCGCTGACCGCTGCCGACGGTGTCCTGATCCCGATGCAGTGCGAATACTATGCAATGGAGGGGCTAAGCTCCCTGCTGGACACGATTGAACAGGTGCGCGACACGGTGAATCCCAAGCTCGAACTGTTCGGCATTCTGCGCACGATGTTCGATCCGAGAATTAACCTGTCCAACGAAGTGTCTTTGCAACTGATCAAGCACTTCGACAGCCAGGTCTTTCGCACTATCATCCCGCGCAATGTCCGGCTTGCCGAGGCGCCGAGCTTTGGTCGCCCGGTGCTGTTGCATGATCGTGCGTCGCGCGGTGCAATTTCCTATCTAGCGCTGGCCGGTGAAGTTCTGCGCCGCGAAGACGCGCGTGATCTGCGCCTGAAAGTCGTATAACAAGTGAAGAAACAGATTAAATGACACCCAAGAAAAAACGCCTTGGCCGCGGCCTCGATGTCTTGCTCAGCAGGCCCGCTTCGGCATCGGTTGGTGCCAGGGAAACACCCGCCGACGGCCTCGTGCAGATACCGGTGGAGCTGTTGCAACGCGGCATGTACCAGCCGCGCGTGGATATTCGGCAGGAATCCCTGCAGGACCTGGCGACATCGATCAAGGCGCAGGGCGTCGTGCAGCCTATCGTTGTGCGGCGGGTTCCGTCGGGCAACAACCAGACGCAACGCTATGAGATTGTCGCTGGCGAGCGCCGCTGGCGCGCGGCACAGATGGCCGGGCTGCACGATATTCCGGCGATTATTCGCGACATTCCCGACCAGTCCGCCATCGCGATGGCGCTGATCGAGAACATTCAGCGCGAAGACCTGAATCCGATCGAGGAATCACGCGCGCTGGACCGGCTCATTCGCGAATTCAGTCTGACCCATGCCGAGGCAGCCGACGCAGTAGGTCGATCTCGCGCCGCGGTCAGCAACCTGTTGCGGCTGCAGGAGCTGTCCAGCAAGGTGATGCCCTTGCTCGAGGCGCGCGAACTTGAGATGGGGCACGCGCGTGCCTTGTTAGCGATCACCAACCCAACCCAACAGTACGACGCTGCGCGCCAGGTCATCAAGAACGGCATGTCAGTGCGTGAAACCGAGCGGCTCGTCCGCCGCATGCTGGATACGGCCGGCAAGAAAAAGCCCGCGAAAGCGGCTGAGGGCAGCGCCGATATCCGGCGGCTGGAAATGGATGTCTCGCAGAAACTCGGCGCCAGGGTCAGGCTCGACCACACGAAGAAAGGTTCCGGCAAGCTGGTGATCAGCTACAACAGTCTCGATGAGCTCGACGGGATCCTGCAACACATCAAGTAGCCTGGGACAAAACCGGGGGCAGTTGTCGAAGGTAACTGTGCCTGAATTTACCCTCGGCAACCGTTCTTAAGAAAGCCAAAAAACCCTATAAATACAGGGGCCGGAGCGCCATTCCGGCGAATCCGGCCAAGCCCCATTTCGGGTTGCTATGGCTCAGGCGGGCCACTATAATGCGCGGGCTGTTTACAGGCCCGCCTGGAATCACCGATCAAATGAGCGCCACAAACCGCCGGTTTGCCCGATGGATGTGGCGTTTTTAGTGCCGGGGACACGAAAATGCTCAAGGTGCTAATGCTGCAGATCGGGATCGGGGCGATCCTTACCGTCGTACTTTGGGGTTTTTTCGGGCCCGTCGCGGGCTACTCGGCGCTGCTTGGCAGCCTGACCTGCGCCATCCCGAATGCCTTTCTTGCACTTCGGTTGGCAGCACCTCGCTGGGACCCGGGCGCGAAAGAGCTGGTTCGCGCGGCCTATATCGGTGAACTTGGAAAGCTCGCAATTACCGTGGCGATGTTTGCCTCGGTCTTCGCGTTGGTGCAGCCACTATCGGTTGCGGCACTGTTTGCCGGGTTCATAGCGGCACAATTGATGACTTTTGCCGGCCTGTTGATAAATGACGGGCCGCACACGGAACGGAACACGAGAACTAACGATGGCGAGTGAAGGCGACCACGGCCCGCAAACCTCCAGCGAGTACATTGAGCACCACTTGCAAAACCTGCAGGTCTGCAAAGACGAGGCGGGTGCGTGGGTCTGGAATCATTGTGTCGGCAATCCGATGACGATCAACGTTGATTCGATGTTCTGGTCGTTGCTGCTGGGCCTGATCTTCGTCTGGCTGTTCTATGGCGCGGCACTAAAAACATCGGCGGATAAGCCCAGCAAATTCCAGGCGTTCGTTGAAATTGTCGTCGATTTCGTCGACGGCTCGGTCAAAGACACGTTTCACGGCAAGAGCCGCCTGATCGCCCCGCTGGGTCTCACCATCTTCGTCTGGGTCTTCCTGATGAACCTGATGGACCTGTTTCCCGTCGACTGGATTCCGCTGCTTGCCGGTAGCGCCGGCATTCCGTACATGAAGGTTGTGCCGACCACCGACGTCAACGTGACTTTCGGCATGTCGATTGCGGTCTTCTTCCTGATCATTTTTTATACAATCAAGAACAAAGGCGTGCTTGGTTTTGTCGCTGAGCTGACGCTGCACCCGATCATGCCGCCGACCAAAGGCTGGGGTCTGATCGCGGCGCCCTTCATCATCGCGTTTAACTTCATTCTCGAAAGTGTCGCGCTGATCGCAAAGCCTGTGTCGCTCTCGCTGCGGCTGTTCGGCAACATGTTTGCCGGCGAACTGATTTTTATCCTGATCGCGTTACTCGGCATTTATCAGCTGCCGCTGCACTTCGGCTGGGCTGTATTCCACGTGCTGATAGTTACGCTGCAGGCCTTTATTTTCATGATGTTGACCATCGTTTATTTAAGCTTGGCATCGGAATCGCACTAATATTTTTTCTTTTTATTTCAACAAGTTGGACTTGATCCTGTTTAGGAGACACTGATGGAAACTGTTATTGGCTTTACGGCGATCGCCGTCGCACTTTTGATCGGCCTCGGCGCACTTGGCGTTGGTATCGGCATGGGTCTTTTGGGCGGCCGCTTTCTCGAGGGTGCTGCACGTCAGCCGGAACTGGCGCCGATGTTGCAGACGAAGATGTTTATCGTCGTCGCACTGCTCGATGCTGTTGCCATGATCGGCGTTGGTATCGCGTTGTTCTTCGCGTTCGCCAACCCATTCATCGGCCAGCTGCAAGCCGCCACCGGCGGTTAGGATCCTGGTTCGAATATGATGAATTGTGGGAGGGGGCCATGCCCGCGACTGCAATGCTTAGTGTGGGAGGCCGCCATGCGGGCGACCAGCAATGCTTAGTGTAGGGGGCCGCCATGCGGGCGACCAGCAGTAAATTAGGAGTATCCAGTGGACATTAACATGACTCTCATCGGCCAGACGATCGCCATGATCGTGTTTGTCTGGTTCTGCATGAAGTTCATTTGGCCGCCGCTGCTTGCCGCGATCGAAGAGCGCCAGGCGAAAATCGCCGAAGGCCTCGCCGCTGCCGACAAGGGACAGGAGTCGCTTGCCAAAGCGACCGCCGAAGCCGAAGGCATCGTTAGCAACGCCCGCAAGCAGGCAACCAGCATCCTTGATCAGGCGCACGCACGCGCAAACGAGATCGTGGCCGACGGCAAGTCGACCGGTGCCAAGGAGCGCGAGCGCCAGCTCGAGGCCGCCAAGGGCGAAATCGAGCAGGAAACCAATCGTGCCCGCGAAGAGCTGCGCGGGCAGGTGTCGTCGATTGCTATTGCAAGTGCCGAGAAAATTCTGCAGCGCGAGATCGACAGCAAGCGGCACGCAGAAATTCTCGGCAAGCTAGCGGCCGAGCTGTAAGCGACTATGGCGGATAAAAACACCATCGCGCGACCTTATGCGGAGGCCATTTTCGATCTGGCCAAAGCGGCGGGCAAGCTCGCAGCCTGGTCGGCGTCGCTGGACGTTGCCGGTCAGTTGCTGGCGGACCAACAACTGGTCGAGTATCTCGGCCGGCCGAAACTTGGCAGCAAGAAACGTCACGACTTCCTGACCGGTCTGTTCGCGAAGGCGGGAGCAAAGACGCTCGATGGCAGCGACAAGCAAGGCAGCAATTTTCTGAAACTATTGCTGGAGAACAAGCGGATCGCGGTGTTGCCGGAAATCGCGGGACATTTCGCCGTGCTCAAGGCAAAAGCAGAGAACACCGTGGACGCGACAGTGACCTCGGCCGCACCAATGAGCCAGGCAGAAACGGACAAGATCGCAGGCGCACTTAAAAAACGCCTTGGCCGCGAAGTAAAAGTCACGACCAGGGTAGACGCAAACCTCATCGGCGGAGCAGTAATTCGTGCCGGTGATGTCGTAATTGATGGATCGTTGCGCGCAAGGCTCGAAGGCCTTGCCACCGCCTTGATCAAATAAGAGGAAAGAAAAATGGCACTCAAAGCTTCTGAAATCAGCACGCTGATTAAAGAGCGTATCGAGAACTTCGAAGCATCCGCAGAAGCGCGCGATGTCGGTACCGTTATTGCGGTTACCGACGGCATTGTTCGCATTCATGGTCTCGCTGACGCACGTTACGGCGAAATGCTTGAGTTCCCGCAGAACACCTTCGGTATGGCGCTGAACCTCGAGCAGGACTCGGTCGGCGCAGTTGTCCTGGGTAATTACAAACACATTTCGGAAGGTGACACGGTCAAGACGACCGGTCGTATTCTTGAGGTGCCAATTGGTGACGCAATGCTGGGCCGTGTCGTTGATGCTCTTGGCAAACCGATCGATGGCAAGGGACCGATCAAGACCGATCTGTCGGCGCCGATCGAGAAGGTTGCGCCGGGTGTTATTCAGCGCCAGTCGGTCGATCAGCCGGTGCAGACCGGGCTGAAGTCGATCGACTCGATGGTGCCGATTGGTCGTGGCCAGCGCGAGCTGATTATCGGCGACCGCCAGACCGGCAAGACGGCCGTTGCGGTGGATACGATCATCAACCAGCGCGGCACCGGCATCAAATGCATCTACGTAGCTATCGGCCAGAAGGCATCTTCGGTTGCTTCGGTGGTCCGCAAACTCGAAGAAATGGGCGCCATGGCGCACACGATTGTGGTTGCTGCAACAGCGGCCGATTCGCCGGCCATGCAGTACATCGCGCCGTATTCCGGCACCTCGATGGGCGAGTACTTCCTCGAAAAGGGCGAAGACGCGCTGATCATTTTCGACGACCTCACCAAACAGGCCTGGGCTTATCGCCAGGTATCGCTGTTGCTGCGCCGCCCGCCCGGTCGCGAAGCGTATCCGGGTGACGTTTTCTACCTGCACTCACGTTTGCTCGAGCGCGCATCCCGCGTCAACGCGGCGCACGTCGAGGAAGTGTCGGGTGGCAAGGTCAAGGGCAAGACCGGTTCACTGACCGCGCTGCCGATCATTGAAACGCAGGCCGGCGACGTGTCCGCGTTCGTACCGACCAACGTGATCTCGATTACCGATGGCCAGATTTTCCTCGAAACCGACCTGTTCAACGCCGGTATTCGTCCGGCTATCAACGCCGGCCTTTCGGTGTCGCGAGTGGGTGGCGCGGCGCAGACGAAGATCATCAAGAAGCTCGGCGGCGGTATTCGCCTGGCACTCGCGCAGTATCGCGAGCTTGCGGCCTTCGCACAGTTCGCATCGGATCTCGACGCGGCCACACGCGCACAGCTCGAGCGTGGCGAACGCGCAACCGAACTCATGAAGCAAAAGCAGTACTCACCGTTGTCGGTGGCAGAAATGGCATTGTCGCTGTTTGCTGTTAACAACGGCTTTATCGACAAGGTTGCGGTTAAAAAAGTTGTGGATTACGAAGCCGCATTGCATGACTTCGCACGCGCGAACCATGCCGATGTGCTGGCTTCCATTAACAAGTCCGGCGACTACAACGACGGTGTTGCGGCGAGCCTTACCGGTATCTGCAAGGCGTTCGCCGAAAAGGGCGCGTATTGAGTAGTGGCTGATATGGGATTCGCCCGCATGGCGGCCTCCCACATCGGCGACTCAATTAAAAGAATCAGGAAATTAAATGGCTGGTGCTAAAGAAATTCGGTCGAAGATCGCTTCTGTAAAGAACATGCGGAAGATTACGAGCGCGATGGAGAAAGTCGCTGCGAGTAAGATCCGCAAGGCGCAAAAGCAGATGGAGGCTTCACGCCCCTATGCTGAGCGCATTCGCCGTGTGGTTGGTCACCTCGCGCACGCAAACCCGGACTACAAGCACCCGTTCCTGACCGAGCGCGAAGTGCAACGTGTTGGCTACATCGTAATTTCAACCGATCGTGGGCTGTGCGGTGGCCTGAACGCGAACCTGTTCAAGGCGATGATTGGCGAAATTGCCAAATGGCAGGGCGAGAAAATCGCCGTCGATCTCGCGTTGATTGGCGCCAAGGCGGTTGCGTTTTTCCGCCGTATGGGCGGCAACGTGGTCGGCACCGCAACGCACCTCGGTGATAAACCGCAAATCAACGACCTGATCGGTTCGATCAAGATCACGCTCGACTCGTACCGTGACGGAAAAATCGATCGGCTGTACCTGTTACACAACGAGTTTGTGAATTCGATGACGCAGCGGCCCGAAGTCGTGCAGCTGTTGCCCGCCAGCGGTGTTGGCACTGACCAGGAAGACCTGCAGGCTCACTGGGATTACATCTACGAGCCCGACGCCGGCGAATTGCTCGAACAGGTACTGAGCCGCTACATCGAGTCACAGGTTTATCGTGGTGCCGTGGAAAACTTCGCCTGCGAAATGGCGGCGAAGATGGTGGCGATGAAATCAGCCACCGATAACGCGGGCGACATCATTGAGGGCTTGCAGCTGAAGTACAACAAGGCTCGGCAGGCCGCGATTACGCAAGAAATTTCAGAAATTGTTGGCGGTGCTGCCGCCGTTTCTGGTTAGACAAAAACTGGATCATTAAGGAATAAAGATGAGCACTGGAACAACTGTGCAGGTTATTGGCGCCGTCGTGGACGTTGCGTTTCCCGCGGGTCAAATCCCGAAAATTTATGACGCGCTGATGATCGACGACGCGCAAATCACGCTCGAAGTGCAGCAGCAGCTGGGCGACGGCATCGTGCGCACGATCGCGATGGGCTCCTCGGAAGGCCTGAAACGCGGCATGGCCGTTACGAATACTGGCGCGCCAATCAGCGTTCCGGTCGGCGTGAAAACGCTGGGCCGAATCATGGACGTGCTGGGCCGTCCGATCGACAACGCCGGTGAAATTGGTGCGGAAACCAGAATGCCGATTCATCGCGCAGCACCGAATTACGAAGAGCAGGCGGCAACCACCGAGTTGCTCGAGACCGGCATCAAAGTCGTCGACCTGATCATGCCGATTTCCAAGGGCGGTAAGGTTGGTCTGTTTGGCGGCGCCGGCGTTGGCAAGACCGTGACGCTGATGGAGCTGATCAACAACATTGCAAAAGAACACGGTGGTTATTCCGTATTCGCCGGTGTGGGTGAGCGTACTCGTGAAGGCAATGACTTTTACCACGAGATGACGGCTTCGGGCGTTATCGACAAGGTGTCGCTCGTGTACGGCCAGATGAACGAGCCACCCGGCAACCGCCTGCGCGTTGCGCTGACCGGGCTGACGATGGCCGAGGCGTTTCGCGATGAAGGTCGCGACGTACTCATGTTCATTGACAACATCTACCGCTACACGCTGGCCGGAACCGAAGTATCAGCGCTGCTCGGCCGCATGCCATCCGCGGTGGGTTACCAGCCGACACTCGCCGAAGAAATGGGAATCCTGCAGGAACGAATCGCCTCGACCAAGACTGGTTCGATCACGTCCTTCCAGGCGGTGTATGTACCCGCAGACGATTTGACGGATCCATCACCGGCTACGACGTTCGCTCACCTGGACGCGACGCTCGTTCTGTCGCGCAACATCGCCGAGCTCGGTATTTATCCGGCCGTCGATCCGCTCGACTCCACGTCGCGAATTCTTGATCCGCTGGTTATCGGTCAGGAACATTACGACTGCGCACGCGGTGTGCAGGCAGTACTGCAGCGTTACAAGGAGTTGCAGGACATCATCGCGATCCTGGGTATGGATGAATTGTCGCAAGACGACAAGCAGATCGTTACACGTGCGCGCAAGATTCAGAAGTTCCTGTCGCAGCCGTTCTTCGTTGCAGAGGTCTTTACGAATTCGCCGGGCAAGTACGTGTCACTGGCCGAAACAATTCGCGGCTTCAATGGCATCGTGAACGGCGACTACGATCACCTTCCGGAGCAGGCGTTCTACATGGTTGGCACGATCGACGAGGCCGTCGAAAACGCCAAGAAGCTCCAGTAGGAGGGGGCCACGCCCGCGACCAGGTAACCAAATAATGAGCACCATCAAAGTCGACATAGTCTCCGCCGAGGGCGCGATCCATTCGGGCATCGCCAAAATGGTCTATGCGCCGGCGAAAATGGGCGAGGTCGGCATCGCGCCGCGGCACGCGCCGTTATTGACAGCGCTGAAACCGGGCGAGGTTCGCATCGAGTTGGAAGATGGCCGCGAGGAAAGCTTCTACATCACGGGTGGCATGCTCGAGGTACAGCCGCACCTGGTAACGATCCTGGCGGACACGGCATTGCGCGGCGAACAGCTGGACGAAGCTGCAGCGCTCGCCTCGCAGCAAAAGGCCGAACAAGCGCTTGCGGGCGCATCGACGGAAACCGATGTTGCTCGTGCACAGGCAGAACTGGCCGAAGCCCGCGCCCGCTACAACGCCGCGCAAAAACTCAAGGGCAAACGCTAAACCCCGAAAAGGTCTGACCCTTTTAGCGGCAGGCGACGCAGAATTTGACAGAGCGTTCCGCCACATAATCAAAGAACGGGTTATAGCGCAGGCGCATCAGCCGGCCCAGCGGTATTTGCAGAATCGACTGATCGCCGCGCGGCGCGTCCGCATTGAACGGCCCGCTCGCTCCATACCATTGGTCAGTGTCGCGGAACGGAATCGCGACATGAGACAGCGAGTACACGTCTCCCGGCCAGGGATCAGTCAGCGCTACGGCATCAAATACCGAGCTGCCCGCCGGTCGCGTGCGCGCCTCGACGTCTGCCGTTTGTGCGGAGCGGTTGGTTACCAGGGTGTAGGAGAATCCGGCGTCTGCATCACTGGCCAGCTCGTCGAGCAAGCCACGTTGGCCATCGACTACAAAATGTTGAATTCTGTCCGCACGATTGAAATCAAACAGCACGAGCTCGCTACCGTTGGTGGGAAGCCTCTGGTACAGGTCATGCACGAGGCTGTCGGTTCGAACGGTGGAATCAATCAGTGACTGAAACGAAATAACGGCCGGTAAAGACTCCGGGCTATCGCTTGCGACCGCCTCCAGCTTATCGATAACCCGCTCAGAAAATGCAAAACTCAAATAACCGCCATTCTTCGGAAAAGAGTTGTACTTGTACGGGTCGTATTCCATCTCAATGCTGACCCAGGACAGCTTCTGGAAGAACGGGATCAGCGCAAGAGCCTCATCCCAATCACCGAATCGCGCAAACGGCATCACTGCGATTGCCGGCGAATACAGAAAAACACGCTCAGGCATGACCAAGGTATTATCCAGCGCCGCGTCCAGCGCATAATCGAGCGCAACAACGGCACCCGCCGAGTAGCCTCCGACATACACGGGTTTGTCCGCACCTATCTTCTCTGCGACGTGCACCACGCCGGAGCGCGCAACAGCGACCCAGTCGTCGACGCGTGCATGCTTGAGGCCTGCCGGCACGGTGCCATGGCCGAGCATACGGAGCGCCACTACATACAGACCATGCGCAGCAAACGTTTCCGCCAGCGCGCGCATGCTGTAGGGCCCATCGGACGCGCCGTGCAACAGGAGAATCCCGCCGCGTGGATCTGGCGTATCGATCTCGAACGAACGGTTCCAAATCTGCCCGGCCTCGCCGGCATAAACGACGCTGTGCTTGTTGTAACGATTGAGTTGTTCGCTGCGCGCGTCGCTGATCAACGCGTAAACGTTCTCATCCAGCTCGGCCGTGAGCCGAAGTTCCAGCTCGCGATACGCGGCAAACGAAATGCCGTCCGGATAGTCGCGGGCCCGGAATTCTTTCTCCAGATTGTAGGTATGCCAGAGTCCGAGCTCGGGCAGCTTGCGCGCATCGAGGCCGCGTACGAGCCATACGGTTGCAAGTATCGTAACGGTGAGCGCCGTAAGCTGCAGCGCCAGGCGTATAAACCGACCCGCAATCTTTCTCATGCTTTCCTGAACAATGGCAGCGTGGCGATGTTTGCAGTCGACATAAGCTCTTTTTGGTTTTTTTGCGAACGGCAAGATTAGCATTGTTTGCCATATCTGCCGCACACCGGAGCCACGAGTCTTACGGTATCATTCGCGCTCAAACAAGGAATCTCCATTGGCTTTAAGCACGATCATTCTTGCCGCCGGGCAGGGTAAGCGCATGCGTTCGAATATGCCGAAGGTGTTGCAACCGCTCGCCGGCAGGCCGCTATTGAGTCACGTATTGGACACGGCCCGGGCCCTCAATGCCGCTGATATCGCCGTTGTTTATGGACATGGCGGCGAGGCTGTGCAGGCAGCCTGTGCGGCCGATGACCTGCGTTGGGCATTGCAGGCCGAGCAACTTGGCACGGGACACGCCGTGCTGCAGGCGGCCCCCGGCATTCCGGATGATCACCAGGCTCTGGTTTTGTACGGCGATGTGCCGCTGCTGACCATTGCGACCTTGCGCCGCCTGATCGATGCGACTGCGACCGACGCTCTCAGCGTACTGACGGTCGACCTGAAGGACCCGACCGGCTATGGCCGGATCATTCGCGTGGCCGGCGAGGTTGTCGCGAGCGTTGAAGAAAAGGATGCGACCGTCGAGCAACGTGCCGTGACCGAGATCAACACCGGCGTCATGATTGCGCCGGGGGCAAGACTCAAAAGCTGGCTCGGTGCGCTAAGGAACGACAACGCACAGGGTGAGTATTATCTGACCGATGTAATTTCGATGGCGGTGAGCGACGGCGTCACCGTCAACGGCATCAAGGCTGACGACAGGACCGAAGTGATGGGCATAAACGACAAGAAACAACTGGCCGAAGCCGAGCGCGCATTGCAGGCACGGCTCGTTGCTGAACTCATGGCGCAGGGCGTCGGTTTCGCGGACCCGGCGCGCGTCGATATTCGCGGCAAACTGACCTGCGGCAAAGACGTATTCATCGATATCAATGCCATCTTCGAGGGCGAGGTGACGCTGGGTGATGGCACCCGCATTGAGTCAAACAACCTGATTCGCGATAGTCGGCTTGGCCCGGGCAGTGTGGTGCACTCGAACTGCCACATCGAAGGTGCAACCTCGGGCAGCGACTGCGAAATCGGCCCGTTCGCGCGGCTGAGGCCGGGTGCGGCCCTGGCCAATAAGGTCAAGATCGGAAATTTCGTCGAGGTGAAGAAAAGCACGATCGCCGACGGCAGCAAGATCAATCACCTGACCTACATAGGCGACGCCGATATTGGGACAGGCGTCAACGTTGGCGCCGGCACAATCACGTGTAATTACGACGGTGCGAACAAGCACAAGACCACGATCGGCGATGGCGTTTTCATCGGTTCGGGCGTCAACCTGGTGGCACCGATCGATATTGGCAAGGGCGCGACCATCGGTGCAGGCTCGACCATTACCAAGCCGGCACCGGAAGGCCAACTGACGCTGGAGCGCTCGAAGCAGATAACAGTTTCCGGCTGGAAAAAACCAGTCAAAAAAGGAAAGTAATACATGTGCGGAATTGTCGGCGCTGTAGCCGAAAGAGACATCGTATCGGTCCTCGTCGAGGGGCTGCGGCGGCTTGAGTACCGCGGCTATGACTCGGCCGGCGTCGCCGTACTGGGCAGCGACCAGAAAATCGGTTTGTGCCGTACCGTTGGCAAGGTTGCCGAACTTGAGAAGAAACTGGAAAAGAAACCGCTCAGCGGCCACCTGGGAGTTGCACACACCCGCTGGGCGACGCACGGCGGTGTTACCGAAGCCAACGCACATCCGCACATGTCCGGTAATCGCGTGGCTGTCATTCACAACGGCATCATCGAAAACTTCCAGCCGATCAAGGAAGAGATGCTGGCGAAGGGCTACAAATTCCACTCGGAAACCGACACCGAAGTTGCTGCACACCTGATTCACGATTACCTGAAACAAGGCCTCGGCCTGGTTGCTGCCGTTGGCAAGGCGGTGGAACGATTCGAAGGCGCGTTCGCGTTGCTCGTGATCGACGCTGAAGATCCGGATCGTATCGTGGTGAGTCGTGTCGCCAGCCCGCTCGTCATTGGACTTGGCGACGGTGAGAACTTCGTCGCAAGTGGTGTTCCGGCGCTGCTTCCCGTAACGCGGAAGTTTATTTACCTGGAACAGGGCGATCTGGCCGAGATTCGGCGGGACGGTGTGCGCATCGTTGATACCGAAGGCAACGCCGTCGAGCGCGAGGTTCACGAAACCGAGTGGGACACTACGTCGGCCGAGAAAGCACCCTATGAGCACTTCATGCTCAAGGAGATTCACGACCAGCCAAGCGCGCTGGCGGACACGTTATATGGACGCGTCTCGAATCAGCGCGTTTTGCCGGAGTCGCTCGGAGCCCGGGCCACGGAGATGCTTGATCAGGTCGAACATATTCATATCGTCGCCTGTGGCACGAGTTATCACGCCGGATGCGTCGGAAAGTACTGGATCGAAGCGATAGCCGGAATTCGGTGCCAGGTCGAGATTGCGAGCGAATACCGCTATCGGCACGTGGTTGTGCCGCCGAAGACCCTGTTCGTAACGCTGTCACAGTCGGGCGAGACCGCCGATACGCTGGAGGCGCTGCGGATGGCGAAGGAGCTCGGCTACCTGGGGTCGCTGACCATTTGTAATAGTGCGCACAGCTCCCTCGTGCGCGAGTCTGACCTCGTAATGATGACGCAGGCGGGGCCGGAGATCGGCGTCGCGAGTACCAAGGCGTTCACGACACAGTTGCTATCGATTCTTCTCGTCACCTTGATGATGGCCAAGCACCGTGGCCTGGCGGTGGAGAGAGAGCGCGAGTACGTTGCGAATCTGACCCACGTCGCCGCCGCGTCCGATCTGGCGCTCAAAATGAGTGCCCAGTTAAAGGAACTGGCCAAGGATTTTGCCGACAAGCAACACACGTTGTTTCTCGGGCGCGGACCGATGTGGCCGATTGCGATGGAAGGCGCGTTGAAGCTGAAGGAAATTTCCTACATCCACGCGGAAGCGTACGCGGCCGGTGAGCTCAAGCACGGCCCGCTGGCGCTGATCGACGAAGAGATGCCGGTTGTCGTCGTCGCGCCCAACAATGAGTTGCTGGACAAACTGAAATCGAACATGCAAGTGGTACGCGCACGCGGTGGTCAGCTCTATGTGTTCGCGGATAAGCAGACTGGCATCAAGAGCGAGCCCGGCATGAAAGTCATTGCGATGCCGCACGCGGATCGTCTGATCGCGCCAATCGTCTATACGGTTCCACTACAGCTTCTGGCGTACCACGTTGCGGTTCTCAAGGGAACCGATGTCGATCAGCCGAGAAATCTCGCGAAATCCGTTACGGTTGAGTAAGGCGGGCTGGCGCTAGCGTCCGCTTCACCCCCGATAGCAGCCGGTCAAACGGCCGCATTCGGGATATACTCAATGACAGATATGCATCTTGATAGTGCGGCACTCGAAGGAAACGTGGAACACATCCTGCAATCGCCGCGCGACGCGGGCGAGTTGAAACTCATCGTGCGACGCCCGGCAGTCGATCAGCGCGAAACGCTGGTGCAGGCCAGGCTCGACGACGCAAGCGGGCTTGTCGGCGACAACTGGTCAATCCGCAGCAAAGTCGATCCCAACAAGCAGCTCAATATCATGAATGCCCGCGTTGCCAACAGCGTGGCGCAGACGCAGGAGCGGTGGCCGCTCGCAGGCGACCAGCTATTTATTGATCTCGATTTGAGCCGCGAAAACCTGCCACCGGGAACGCAAATCGCGCTGGGCGAAGCGATCATCGAGGTCACGGAACCCCCACACACGGGGTGCAAGAAGTTTGCGGACCGCTTCGGCGTCGACGCCATGGTGTTCGTCAACTCCGGCCATGGCAAACAACTTAACTTTCGTGGCATTTGCGCCCGGGTCGTCAAATCCGGCGACATCAAGCTCGGCGACCTGGCCCGCAAAGTCAGTTAGCTGTTCGGGCGGCCAGACCTTCTTCAAACAAAGCGCACAGCTCGGGTTCGGGCGCGGCCGCTGAGAAAACCTCATCGCCGAGCTCCTGCACGAGAAAGTCCGGCGCCGCGTACCGCGGCCAGTCCGTGGTGCCCTCGCTGTTCGGATTGCCCGTGGCCGCGAACGACACCCAGTAGCTTTGCATCGCCCGCGTCAATGCCCGGTCGGTCGCGTTGGTGGTCATATAGGCATCGTGCGTGTCGAACGGGTAGGCATACTCGGCGCCATGAAATGCGCGCATCTTCGCGCCACCCTGGTCCTCGCGCACGCGCGTGAAATAGTACATCCAGGCATCCTTGCCTGCGGCGCTCATATGCCGCGCGAACGCCTGGCTTGGGCAAAGCATGCTTTTGGCCGTCGACAAGCGATCGGCTGCCCGCAGCGGGTCCTGTTCGTCCTGCACCAGCTCCAAGGCGTCCGCGGCATCGTCGTGCCATTCCGAAGCCGCGAGGTCAGCGACCCCGTCCCAGCTGATATCAGCCGGTATCGACTCCCGCCATTCGTCCTGGTTGCTGCCGATAACCACGGCAACATTGGGAAATTCCGCGGCGCGCACACTTTCCCAGAGTGGTTTATCGAACAACTGGCCGTCCACCGAGGGCGAATGATAGTAATCGCCGAAGTTTGCTTCATAGCGCTGCAGTAATTCCTGCGCCGGCAAGGCACGCAATGCCGCGAGTGAGGTGTTGCCTGGCGAGACGCGTTTCGCGAACTCCTGCATACGTGCCTGCTCATTGTCGATCGACGACATGCGCTCGATGCCAAACCCCGCCGTGCTTTCGAGAATGGCGCGGTGGAACAGGCCTTTCGCCGGCTCGGCGAACATCAGGGCGAGAATGTCCTGTGCCCCGGCCGACTCGCCGAACATCGTGACGCGGTCCGGGTCGCCGCCGAACAGCTCGATGTTGTCCTGAACCCACTGCAGTGACGCGATCAGGTCCCAGTACGCGAAGTTGGCCAATGGCTCGTCAGCGGGCAACTCCGGGTGCGACAGGAATCCGAAAACACCCTGCCGATACGCCACCGAAACTACAACAACGTCTTGCTGCGCAAGCTTGTGACCACGGTAATTTGGCTCGTAGGACCAGCCGCTGCGATTGCTGCCGCCGTGCACCCAGACCATCACCGGCAATCCGGCGGTTGCATCGACAGTCGGTGTCCAGACATTCAGATAGAGGCAGTCTTCGCTGACATCGAGGTCCGGGTAATAGTCGGCCGAACCGCCGAAGGTTTCCGCCAGGTCGCGGTACCAATCGAGGATGCGCATGTCTTGCATGCACGCGGCCGAAAATTCCGTGGTGTCGCGGCGCGACACCTTTGTCGCCAGCGCCTGCGGTCCTTGCCAGCGCAACTCGCCAACAGGCGGCTCCGCGAACGGCACACCAAGGAATGCGGCGACTTTGCCGTCCTCGACGTACTTCCCGATCAGCTTTTCCTCATCGATCACAACGGAGGGCGCGCGTTCGCAGGCGGCCAACCCCAAAACTATCGCCAGTAGGAGGAATCGATACATAGGCTAGCCCGGAAAATCGTGCTGCAGGGTTTTCACCAGTGAGTACGACATGAACACGCCGACAACAAGAAGTGGTGTTGAGGTGATCAGCAGCATGACTTTGATCGTCTCCAGCCCGCCGACGGACAGCAGCGTGATCGGCATGACGCCGAGCGCGAACGCCCAGAACGCACGGTGCCAGCGCGCCGGATCCTGGCCCGAGCACAGGTGCAGTGTTGCACTCGAGGCCAGCGTATACGACGCCGAGTCGTAGGTCGTCGCAGCAAAAATGATCGACATCACAGTGAACACAGCGATCACAAGTGGCGCCAGCGGCATCGCTTCGAGCGTCGCAACGATGGCCGCGCTGCCGTCGACGGCCTTGATGGTGCCGAGCACATCCACGATCTCGTTGAGCTGCAGAAACATGCTGTAGTTGCCGATGATCATGTAAAACACCCAGCAACCGAGCGATCCGAATACGAGCATGCCTTTGATCACCTGCCGAATGGTGCGGCCGCGAGAAATGCGCGTAACAAACAGGCCGACATAGGGTGCGAACGCAACCCACCATGCCCAGTAAAAAACCGTCCAGGACTCTACAAAGCCGGAATTGGTAAACGGATCGGTCCAGAAATTCATACGGATGAAGTTTTGCGCCATGAGGCCAACACCGTTAAGGCTGGTCTTGACGAGGAACAGCGTCGGTCCGGCGAACAGGATGAACAGCAACAGCCCGACTGCGAGCAACAGGTTGATATCGCTCAGGCGCTTGATGCCTTTGCGCAAACCGAGCCAGACACTGATGACGAACATGCTGACGCAGACCGCCATGACGATCACTTCGAGCTTATAGGTATGCTCAATTCCGAACAGCCACTTCAGGCACTCGGCAATCATCGGCGTGGAAAAACCCAGACTGGTTGCAGCGCCCGCTATCATCGCGATCATAAACAGGAAATCGATCAGCCGGGCCATCAGGCCATGATTGTTACCTTTGAGCAGCCAGTTGCAGCTGACGCTGAAGCGCAGGATATCGAGCTTGCGGTTGTAGTAGGGATAGGCAATCGCGACTGCCGACAGGCAGTAGAAAGCCCAGGCCGTAACGCCCCAGTGAAACATGCCGTAGGTCGAGGCCCACTCAGCGGCCTCGGGGCTGTGCGACTCGACGCCGAATGGCGGAGCATCGTAGTAATAGGTCCACTCGATCACGCACCAGTACATGAGACCTGCACCGATACCGGCGCAAAACAACATGGCGATCCAGCTCATCTGGCTGAATTCGACTTCCTCATCGCCGAGGCGCGCATCGCCAAAGCGGCTGAATCCAAGCCAGAGCAGGAAGCCCACCGCACCGATGGCAGCGAGCAGATAAAAAATTCCGAACTGCCTGGCTATATAGTCGTAAACGTTTTGCAGGAAGAGCGCGGCGCTGTCGCCTGCATAGGCAAGCGGAATGCAAACGATCAGGATCACCGCCATGGAGGCGATAAAGCTTGGCCAGTCGATTTTGCTTTGTTCCATCGGCGTCTCTTGTTGTTCTAGTCGATCGTCAGGATCACGGCACCGCGCATAATACCTTGTTCGATGGCCTCGTTGGCACTGGCGATCCCGGCCAGCGGGTAGCGCGCTGCAATACGATGTGTGAGGCGGCCGGCAGAGAGTGCCGTGCTGATGTCATCAATGGCCTGTCGTTTGGCGGTTTCCGGCATGGCATAGACGATCACAAAACGAATGGTCAGGTCCATGTACATGAGCTGGGAGAACGGCAGGGTCGGCTTTGGCATAGCCGTCGAGCCGTAGGTGGCGATGGAGCCGGAGGTCTTGAGCGTCGCAATCCAGGTCGGGAGATTCGCACCGAACTCGAGATCGATGGCGCGATCGACACGCGCGCCGTTATTGGCGGCAAGTATGTCCGCGGCGAATGTGGCCCCGCGATGATTGACCACGTGAGTTGCGCCGGCTTGCTTGCAGGCTGTCGCATCGGCGTCGTTGCTGGCGGTTGCAATGACACGCGCGCCGGCCTGGCTCGCCCATTGCACGGCGTAGTAGCCGACGCGCCCTGCGGCCCCGGTGATCACGACCGTTTGCCCGGCAACATCGCCATCGGCAAACACGCAGCGGTGCGCAGTCATTGCCGGGATTCCAAGGCAGGCGCCGATCTCGAAACTCGTGTCGTCCGGGAGCCTGATGGCACGCGCGGCGTCGAGTGCCACGTACTCGGCGGCCGTGCCGAACCGCCGTGCAAACTGTGCCTGGTAAACCCAGACGCGCTCGCCGCCGCGCTGCGCATTTACGCCGTCGCCGACGGCCTCGATGACTCCGGCACCATCACTGTTGGGGATGACCAGGCCGTCGTCGAGCAGGTTCGGAAATGAGCCCGCACGTTTCTTCGTATCGGAAGGATTGACGCCGCTCGTGTGCAATCGCACGAGCACTTCGCCAGGGCCAACAGAAGGTGTGTCCGTGTCGCCGATTATCAGGACCTCACGAGCAGCGCCGAACTTTTCATACCAGGCGGCACGCATCAGTCGAGCCAGTTAGCCAGCGTTTCGGTGTGACCGTCTATCGAAAGCGCCTGTCCGGAAATTTTCGCCGCCTGATCGGAGGCGAGAAACAAGACCGTGGTCGCGATTTCTTCGGGCGCAACAAAAACACGCATTGAGGTCTGACGCAAATAGACCTTGCGAATTTCCTCGGCGCTGACGCCACGCTCCACCGCGTCTTTCGCAATAACCCTTTCGATGCGCGGACCGCTGACGCAACCCGGACAAACGGCATT
Source organism: Pseudomonadota bacterium (assembly GCA_027618995.1). Lineage (GTDB taxonomy): Bacteria > Pseudomonadota > Gammaproteobacteria > Steroidobacterales > Woeseiaceae > UBA1847. Next base: position 48,907 of record JAQCGO010000016.1, read on the forward strand.
GACCCGGATGTTGTCGGGCCCAAGTTCCATTGCCCAGGTCTTGGTCAGGCCAATGAGGCCCCACTTGCTGGCGGTATACGGTGAACGTAGTGGTGTGCCAATTAGTCCGGCCGAGGACGATATGTTGATGATGCTGCCACCGCCGGCCTTTCTGAGCAGCGGCACGGCAAGGCGCGTCATATAGAACGCGCCGCTCAGATCAACGGCGACGCACTGGTCCCACTCGTCCGGATCAACCTCGTCCACGGTCGCCGTGGGGCCGGAGATACCGGCGTTATTGACCAGGATATTCAACTCACCGTGATGCGACTTGAAGTCGTCAAACACGCGCTGGACATCGGTGACCTTCGAGACATCGGCCTCGGTCGCAGTGGCGCGTGGATTCGCCGCAACAAAATCGTCGATGGCGTCGCGCGACGCATCGCAAATATGTACGCTCGCACCGCTTGCGAGAAACGCCTCGGCAATACTGCGCCCGATGCCGGAAGCGGCACCTGAAATCAGAACGGCTCTGCTATTCACTGCGGCGACGATGCACTATGCGGCCGTCGAAGATCGTCAGGTCGACCGTTGCCTCACTGATCGCGTAAGGATCGACGTCAAACAGATTGCGATCGTAAACGACCAGGTCGGCACGCTTGCCGACCTCAATGGAACCGGAAACATCTTCAGCCTGCAACTGCCAGGCACCGTTGATCGTGTAGGAGGCTATCATTGTGGCAAGGTCGACATGCTCGGAGGAGGACAATAAGGACGCGCCCTGTTGGGCAGGGCCAAAAGGATTGTCTCGAGTAATGCCGGTCTCGATCGAAAGCAAGGGATCGAGGTCACCGTAATTCCAGTCGCTGCCGCCAAGTACCACGGCGCCGGCGCCGTGAACGGAACGGATCGGATAAAATTGATCGACTCGCTCCTTGCCCATTGCCGGGATGTTCAGTTCCGTGTTCCATGAATTCGCATAACCCCAGACCATCGTGAAGCTGGCGCCCGTATTGAGTTCACGAAAACGCGGCATGTCTTCGGGAGCGATCAGGCCGAGATGCGACAGTGTGTGCCGCAGCTCCTTGTGCTCCTCGCTGCCGCGCTCGCGTGCGTATTCGATTGCGTCGAGAGCGGCGCGCGTCCCCGCGTCTCCCATCGTGTGGAAATGCAATTGCATGCCAAGGTCGTAATAATGAGCGACCCGCTGTTTCAATTCATCGGGCTCATGGTTCAAGATCCCGAGCTCTCCGGTCGTGAGATAGGGTTCAAAAACCGCGCCGGTCTCGCCCTCGAAAACGCCGTCGACAAAGATCTTGACGCTGTTATAGCTGACCAGGTCCGACTCATAGTTGTGACGCCCTAGAAGCACGCGCTCGAAGTCCTGCCCGGTGTGCCTTTCGAATTCGCCTTCGTCTGTGACTCCGCCGAGCACGCGCATCGTGAGCTCCCCGGACTGCTCGAGCGCCTGGTAGGTCTGCATTTCATGCTCGCCGACCCAGACATCGTAAACCGACGTGATCCCATACGAATTCATTTGTTGCAGGGCATTACGCATGGCGACTTTGCTGGTCGCAAGGTCGCGTGCCGGGCGCAGCTTGTCGATCGCATCACGCGCCGCCTCGCGCACGAATCCGCTTGGCTCGTTGCTGTCTGCACGGCGCTCAATAACGCCGAGCGGTGGATCCGGCGTGTTTTCGTCGTAGCCGACGAGATCCAGGACCTTGTCGTTGACCAGGGCGCTGTGGCCGCCCATATCATCAACAAAGATGAATTTGTCGTCGGCGATGCCGGCCAGCAGATCCTTGTCAGGCCCGTCCACACCGAATACGGCCACATCCATGCCAACTGCATTGAACCACTCACCCTCATGGTGTTTCGCGCAAAGAGTTAAGGTGCCGACGATGTCGTCGACCCCCTGTGCGTTCCAGAGATTGCAGTACACCTGCTCATAGCCACCCTCGAGCGGATGCACATGCGAGTCGTGTATGCCGGGCATGGCCATGCGGCCGGCCAGATCGAATACCTCGGTCGAGGCGCCAACAAGAGGCTGAACGTCGGCATTGGCCCCGACCGCAATTATCACACCATCCCAAATGGCCGCCGCTTCGGCCCAGCTGCGCTCCGCATCGACGGTATAAATGCCGCCGTTGAGAAAGACGATGTCGGCCGGATCCTGCGGTGGCGGTTTGGTGCAGCCGAATAACGCTGTGGAGGTGATCAGTAGTATGGCTTTGAGCTTTGTCATTCGCGTATTGTTACCCATCATGAGTGAAGAAAACACCGGCATTATACGACTACGCAAGAAGTACTTGCCGCAAATCGACCAGAAGCCGTCTGAGGACGACGCGCGCCGATTGCGCGCGGCGCAGTCGATGCGTAATGCAATCATGGAGAGCCTGATTGTCATCACTCTTTTCAGTGTGTTCTGGTCGATGCTGTCGGTGGCATTTGGCAGAATCTTTCCGTGGCTCACGTTGCTGCTCGGCTTCTTGATCGGTCTTGCCGTGCGTCGTGCAGGCATGGGTCTCGATTGGCGCTTTCCGACCTTGGCTGCCGTATTCACGCTGCTCGGTTCGCTGCTCTCCAATATTGTTGTCGCAGCAGCGTTCACGGCGCCGATTCTCAAGACAACGACACTCGCTGTTTTGACCAATCTCACGGTCCTGACCTGGCCGGTTTTTTTCGACGAGGTCATGACACCGGCTGATCTCATTATCGCGCTGTTCAGCGCCGGCATTGCGGCGTTCTACGCTAACCGACGATTGATGCGTGCCGAATATCTCGCACTGCGAACCTGGGAGGAAAAAGATGTCCGGCAAGATTGAAGTTTATGGCGATTCGATATCAGGCAACTGCTACAAGATTCAACTCACCTGTGCACAGCTCGGCATCGAGCACGTCTGGCGCGAGCTGGACCTGATGCAGGGCGCGGCGCGTACGGACGAATTCCGGGCCATGAATCCAAACGGCAAGGTGCCGTTGCTCAAGCTCGCGGACGGCCGCTACCTGCCCGAGTCAAATGCCATCATTTACTACCTGGCAGATGGCAGCGCGTTATTCAGCGGCGATCGCTACGCCCGGGCCAATATTCTGAGCTGGATGTTTTTCGAGCAATACAGCCATGAGCCTTACATAGCGACCGCGCGTTTTATCGTTCGTTATCTCGGCAACCCGCCCGGAGAGCAGGCCAACCTGGAGAGCAAGCGCCCGGGCGGCTATAAGGCGCTCAAGGTCATGAACAATCATTTGGCAAACAACGATTTTTTCGCCAACGACAGCTACAGCATCGCGGATACTGCGTTGTATGCGTACACGCATGTTGCCGAAGAAGGTGGCTTCGATCTCGGCAAGTACACGAACATCAAGACCTGGTTCAGGCGCGTCGAGTCGCAGGCGGGCTTCATTCCGATGAAAGCGTAGATTCGTGGGATGCTTGTGGGAGGCCGCCGTGCGGGCGACTCACCACATTGAGTCGGCGCACGGGATATTCCTCTCCCTCATGGCTCGCTTCGCT
>JAQCGO010000050.1 GCA_027618995.1 Pseudomonadota bacterium
GAACATCCCGTGCGCCGACTCCTGCGAAGATCATCACAGGGCCGTTGGTCCGGGCGTTTTTCGCCGAGAACTCAAGCGCAGCGAAGCGAGCCATTCCGGCGAGAAATGACCGGACCGACGGCCGTGTAGGAATCGTTGGTGGAGTCGCCCGCGTGGCGGCCTCCTACGGGCTAGGGCAGATCGTCGAGGAGATCGGGATCTTTGACGGGCTCGATCAGATCCTGCGGACTGATATCGAGCATCAATGCGATGGCGCTGGCCGTGTAGATCGACGAATAGGTGCCGACGACAATGCCGACGATCAGTGCAATCGAGAAACCCGCAATGGATTCGCCGCCGACCAGCAACAGGGCGACGAGGACTAGCAACGTCGTGAGACCCGTGATGATGGTGCGTGCCAGCGTCTCATTGATCGAAACGTTGATTGACTCATTGGCCGCAACGCCACGCAATTTAAAAAAGTTTTCGCGAATTCGATCGAAGACGACCACCGTATCATTCAGCGAATAACCGATCACGGCGAGTATTGCGGCTACAACGGTGAGATCAAACGGCAATGAGAAAACAGAAAAGAAGCCAGCCGTGATAATCACATCATGCGCAAGTGCGGTCACCGCACCCGCCGCAAACTTCCACTGAAAGCGGAACATGACGTAGGCGAAAATCATCAGCATGGCGAAGATCATGGCCAGCCCACCCTGCTCGGTCAGCTCCTTGCCGACCTGCGGGCTGACGAACTCAACCCGGCGCAGTTCCACACTCGCGTCACCAACCGCGAGCGTTACCTGCAATTCGTTGCGAATACTTTCAGCGTCACCATCCTGTGGCGGCAGGCGCACCAGCACATCGGTATCAGCACCGAATAACTGCACCTGTGCATCGTCGAAGCCGTGGTCAGCAAGGTTGCCGCGAATCGCTTCCAAATCAGCCGCCTGCTCGTAGCCGACTTCGAGCAATATGCCCCCCGTGAAGTCGATGCCGAATTCGAGTCCACGCGTCGCCAGCGACACGATGGAAACGCCAATCATGAGCAACGAAAAACCGATTGCTATCCTGCGGCGTGCCGGGCTGAGAAAATCGATACTGGTTTTGTCTTTGATCAGGCGCATTGATTGAGTCCTAAACCGGCACAGACTTGAGTTTGCGACCGCCGAACACCAGGTTAACAATCGAGCGCGTACCAACAATTGCGGTAAACATCGAAGTCATGATGCCGAGCGACAACGTAACTGCGAATCCCTTGACGGGACCGGTGCCAAAGGCAAACAGGACCACGGCTGCTATCAGGGTCGTTATATTGGCGTCGGCGATGGATGAGAACGCTTTTTCGTAGCCGGAATTGATGGCCGCCTGAGGCGATACGCCTGCTGCCAGTTCCTCGTGTATGCGTTCGAAAATGAGGACATTCGCATCCACTGCCATACCGACCGTCAATACAATGCCGGCGATGCCGGGCAGGGTCAGTGACGCCTGCAGCAGTGACAGCAGCGCGACAACGAACACAACATTAACCAGCAACGCGAGATTCGCAATCATGCCAAACCAGCGGTAATACAAAACCATGAAAACAATGACCGACAGGAATCCGATTTGCACGGCAAGAAAACCACGATCAATATTGTCCTGGCCCAGGCTCGGCCCGATCGTGCGTTCGTCAATCATGTACACGGGCGCGGCCAGTGCACCGGCGCGCAGCAACAATGCAAGATCACGCGCTTCGATCGGGTTCAGACCGGTGATCTGGAAATTGTTCTTGAACACGCCGCGGATAGTTGCGGTATTGATGATCTCTTCTGTTTTGTTAATGCGATACTCAGTAACGCCATTGCGAGTCTCGGCGACGCGCTTGGTCTCGATGAACAGCGTCGACATCGGCTTGCCGACATTTTCCTGCGTTGTGGCGAGCATGCTGTCACCACCCACCGAATCGAGATTGATGAATACCGTAGGCTGGCCCTCACTGCTGAATCCTGATTCTGCATTAACGATCTGATCGCCCGATGCGATGACCTTGCGCTTGAGAATTTGCGCGGCCTGGCCATCCCGCCCGGGGTACATGCGCGAGCCGGGCTCTACGCCCGTCTGGTCCACAAGCCGGAATTCAATCGTTGCGGTCGCCGTCAGGATGCGCTTGATCAGGTTTGGATCCTGCACGCCGGGTAATTGTACGACAATGCGATCCGTGCCCTGGCGTTGCACGAGTGGCTCGGCCACCCCGAGTTCGTCAACACGATTGCGCAACGTCGTCACGTTCTGTTCGATCGCAAGATCGCGGCGTGCCTCAATCTGTTGCTCGGTCATGCGTACCAGCAGCGATTTGCCATCGGTGCCGTCAGCGATCAAGATATCCGCATCAGCTTCGCGAATGACCGCGCGTGCCGACTCCAGGTCTTCCGCATTTTGCAGCCGCACCGTAATCACCATGCCATCAAGATCAACACGATGGCGAATCTGCGCGTCCCGCAGGCGATCGTCGAAATCAACCTGATACGTAATCATGCGCGTTTCGATGGCCGTATTCATGTCAACTTCGAGCAAAACGTAGACACCACCACGCAAATCCAAACCCAGACTCATCGGCGAGAGTCCGAGGTCACGCACCCATTCGGGTAGCTTCGGTGCGAGAGTAAAAGCAATGCTTGCGTCACGTTCGTAGCGTTCACGCAAAAGTGCTTCGGCATCGCGCTGCTGTTCGATGGACTCAAACCGCAACACGATTCGGCCGTCACGCAGGTACGCCGCTTCGGGATCGACGCCAACGTTGCGCATGGTCAACAGTAACTGTTGCAACCGCTCGTCGTTGTAGTCGGTCCCGTCACTTGCCGACAACTGCACCGCTGGTGCACTGCCATAGATGTTCGGCAACGCCAGCAACATGGCCGCCAGCATAAGAACGAGCACGAGCGCATTAAGCCAACCGGGGTATCTGTTCATTGCAAAGAGCCGACGCTGCTCAGGCAGCGTCGAACGTATCTTTGGGAACGACCTGCGACACGCTGGCTTTCTGCATTTTGATCTCGGTGTTGTCGCTGATCTTGACGGCTACATAGTGATCACTCACGGCTGTGATTTTGCCGAGAATACCGCCTGCGGTCAGGACTTCATCGCCGACCTTGAGGGCTGTTATCAATGCGTTGTGTGCTTTTTGCTTTTTCTGTTGTGGCCGGATCAGCAGAAAATAGAAGGCTGCAAAAATGATGATCATCGGCAACAGGAAGCCGAACGGGTCGGCCGCCGGGGAGGCCTGTGCATGTGCGTTTTGAATTAGGAATTCCATGAGTCTCAAACTTATTGTAAGGAGCTGTAGGGTTGGCCCAGAAAATCAGCGCGGCATTATGGCATAGAGCCGATGAAATAAGGGCAGCTTCTCGATTCGCAAGTGCTCACGCCGAAGTCGCGTAAGCAGCGCGAAGACTAGCCACCGCAGAAGCCAGCGTTCCGCCGGTTATTGCGTCACGCAGGAACTTCATAAGTATTTGATAATAATGAATATTATGTATTGTCGCGAGTCTTGACCCCAGGATCTCGCCACACTTTTCGAGGTGCCGCAGATAGGCGAGGCTGTAGTTTTGACAGGTATAGCAGGCGCAATCCGGATCCGGCGCGGCGGTGTCATCGGCGTAGCGGGCATGACGAAACTTGATCACACCCCTGGCCGTGAACAATTGTCCGTTGCGGGCATGTCGTGTCGGAATGACGCAGTCGAACATATCGATGCCGCGTAACACAGCCTCAGCGATATCGACGGGCGTACCAACGCCCATCAGGTAGCGGGGCTTGTCAGCCGGCATCCTGGGCAGCAGCTCTTCCAGCACATGGATACGCTCAAACTCGGGTTCGCCGACCGCCAGCCCGCCGACCGCGTAGCCATCGAAACCGATCGCCGTGAGGCCATCGAGCGACTCGTTGCGTAATGCCGGGTAAATACCGCCCTGCACAATGCCGAAGATCGCCTCGCCACGTTCGGGGTCCTGCGCACGGAGTTCGTCGAAATGCCTGCGGCTGCGCACTGCCCAGCGCAAGGACAGAGCCATTGATTCACGCGCCGCTGATTCGGTAGCCGGATAGGGTGTGCACTCGTCGAAGATCATCGTGATGTCGGCATTCAGATCGTGCTGCACCTGCATCGATTTTTCCGGTGTGAGAAATACTTCGTCACCATTCACCGGCGACTGAAAACGAACCCCCTCTTCTGACAATTTGCGCATCGCGGCGAGCGAGAAAACCTGGAAACCACCGGAGTCGGTAAGGATCGGGCCAGGCCAGTGCATGAATTCATGCAGACCGCCGTGCTTCCGGATGACGTCCGTTCCCGGACGCAGCAGCAAATGAAACGTATTGCCGAGAATGATCTCCGCCCCGCTCGCCGCGACCTCCTCCGGCGTAACGCTTTTGACGGTGCCGTAGGTACCGACGGGCATGAATGCAGGCGTCTGCACACAACCGCGCCGAAACGTCAGCTGGCCACACCGCGCGGCGCCGTCGCGTGCCCGAATATCGAATTTCATGACTTTTCGTCCGGCGTCAGCAACATGACATCACCATAGCTGAAGAAGCGGTAGCGTTCCTGCACCGCATGCCGGTAGGCGCGCAACACGCGCCGGGTGCCGGCAAATGCAGCAACCAGCATCAGCAGCGACGATTGCGGCAGGTGAAAGTTTGTCAGCATGGCGTCGACACAATGAAATTTGAAGCCGGGCAGGATAAAGAGATCGGTCTCACCATGGAAGGCCCGCAGCTCGCCACCCGCCGCCGCGCTCTCCAGCGCTCGCACCGACGTCGTACCCACGGCAATAACGCGACCGCCCGCAGACCGGCAGGCAGCGACGGCATCGCAAACGTCCTGGCCGAGCCTGACTCGTTCGCTGTGCAGGCGATTCTCGGCCACATTTTCTGCACGCAGAGACTGAAAGGTACCGGCGCCGACATGCAGCGTAACCCACGCGTGTTGCACGCCCATCGCGAGTGTCTCCGCGAGCATCGCAGCATCGAAATGCAGGCCGGCTGTCGGCGCCGCCACGGCGCCGGGTTCACGGGCGTAAATCGTCTGGTAGCGCTCGCGATCGGCGGGCTCGGCGGCACGCTCGAGGTACGGTGGCAACGGAATCTCGCCGCTCCGCTCGAGTAGCGGCAGGATTGGCGTGGCGAACTCGAGGGTATACAGGGCGCCCGCGCGGTCGCGCACGATCACCTCGATATCGTCGACGCCATCGATAAGCAGTTTGCTGCCCGGCTTCGGCGGCTTGCTCGCACGAATATGCGCTACCGCGACGGTGTCGGACTCGACCCGCTCTATCAGTACCTCGACTCGGCCGCCCGATGCCTTGTGGCCGTACAGGCGCGCCGGGATTACGCGTGAATCATTGAAGACCAGCAGGTCATTGGCCCGCAGCAACTCGGGCAACTCGCTGAACTGCCGGTCCCTGATGCGCGCGCCAACGTCGAGCAGGCGGCTGCCGCGCCGCTCGCCCGGTGGATAGCGGGCGATCAGCTCGTTCGGTAGTTCGTAGTCGAAATCAGAGAGGCGCATGGGCGCGCATGGTAGCAAACCCATGCCCGCCCATTCGCCGGGGTGTAGTTGTCAGGTCTTTTCGACCGGTGTATTCGGACGTATCGGCGCCAGTGCGCGCGCAGGCCGAAGCATGGGTGCCGGCTCGGGCATCAGACCGCTAGTCATACCGTCCGGCACTTCGACCTCCAGCGTGCGGCGTTTCTTGTCGCGCATGATCTCAAGCTGCAGCGTCTCGCCCGATTGATACGAGCCAAGAATACGCAAGGCATGCCGGACCGAGGTCGGCTCACGGCCGTCGATTTTCTGGATGACGTCACCGTCCTCGAGTTGCAGCGCCTTCGACTCCGGCGCATTGACGACCAGCAAGCCCTGCTCGGTACCGAAGTATTTACCCAGCCCGGCGTTCAGCTCGACAAGTTCCATATCGCCCCAACCATCGTCTAAATGCCACTCGAATACGTACTGGTTCGGGCCGCCGACTCCGGGGGCATCATCGGACCCGGCGCACCGGGCATGCGGAAATTGTGGCCGTCGAAACCAAACAGGGTCGCCCCGCCTTCGATGGCCTTTGGCTCAACTTCAACCTTGCCCGACTTGCCATCGCGAAGGTATTCGAGTTGCAATTTGTCGCCCTCCTCGACGCCGCCCATGAACTCGAGCAGCTTCTGCTGAGCAGCCTCTGAATTGTCGCCGCCTATCGCCTCGCCATTCATGGCCGTAATCAGGTCGCCGGCACGCAACCCTGCGTCGTCCGCCGCGCTGCCCGGCGTCACGCCAAGTATGGCGATGCCTTTGACCGGACCTTTCTCCTCGCCGCCTATTGTTACGCCAAGCCGCGGGCCGCTGTCACCAATGATTTCCAGGCGCCGCTGCAGACCTGCCCGATGCGGCAATCGTTCCGCCGTCAGTTCCGCCATCTGCCGCGCCGCTTCTGCCATTCGCTTTTCCGCGTCATGCCAGCGCTGCTCAACCTCGGCTTCTTCCCCGGCGTTTTGCCCGGGTGTCGTCGATTGCGCGGCCGCCTGAGCCGCAACCGCCAATACTGCCAACAGCGGCACGAATTTTTTCCAGTTACTCATCTTGATAGTCTCCCGTCGGGCGTAACCGCCCTCCTGCATTAAAAAGCGGTTCGCTGCGCTTGCGCGTAACGCAAATGAACCAGTGATTGCATGAGCCTGACGCGCTCGCGCCAGAACAGCTCGATTTCTTCCTGCGTCATCTGCACGCCGGCATCATTCAATTGAAAATCGATCGCCGCGACCGCATTCTCGATATCGGCAATAGTCGCCACCGTGCTCGCACGCATGACCCGCGGTTCGTCCGGCAATGCGCGCAGATCGCTTTCCAGTTGACGTGACTCCACCATCAGTGCCTGTAACGCTGTGACCGGAACCAATTGATTCTGTACCGTTGCGGGGGGCACGGAACTCAGTGTTGCCGGCGTGCTGACGAGCTGCATTTTTGGCACCAGGAAAACGGCCAGCACGACCGTGGCCGCGATGGCGAAGCCGCTAAGCCAGGTCGATGGCCGCATTGCGACGGAAGGGCGAATCAACCCCTCGGCTGCCGCTTGCCGAACGATGCGATCCCAGACCACGCGCGGTGGCATCGTGTCGGTCAGCTCACTCAGCCCACAGTGCAATACGTTCCGCTCGTCCGCGGTCAATGCGCATATCATCTCGTCGTCCTTAGTTACGTTTGCCATTTCTAGATACCCCTGAATGCCGCGTTTTCCGCTATCGCTTCGTCGCCATGCTGCGCCAGCATCGGTCGCAGCCGCTGGTAGGCTCGCGACAACTGCGATTTCGAAAAACTCTCAGTACGGCCCATCAGTTTTGCTATTTCCTTGTGCGTAAATCCTTCGACGTCGTGCAGCCAGACGATGGTGCGACCGACCGTGGGCAAATTGGCCAGCGCCGCATCCAGATCCAGCGCATCGTCCGGCCGCCTGGATATGCCATGACTTGCCGCATCACCCGCCGTCGTCTCTTCCCAGTCATCGCCAAGCGCCTGGATCTTGGCGGTCCAGGCCGAGCGCAGAAACATCAGCGCCTTGGACACCGCGATGCGGCGTATCCAGCTGCCCAGGGCCGCCTCGCCAGGAAATTTGGCGATCGACCGCATGATCTCGATGAACGTCTCCTGCGCCAGATCCTCAGCATGAGCCGGCACGCGTGTGAAGCGTAAACACAGCGAATACACGGGTGTCGCGAACGCCCGATAGATGATCTCGTGCGCTCGAACGTCGCCACGCGCCGCACGTTGCACAATCGCCGGGTCAATCTGGATGTCAGCAAATTTGCTCATATCTCGAAATGTTAGATGCGAAATCGGCCAAAAGAGTCGCACGCTATAAATTATTTTGCCTCTGGCGACAGCGATCCCGTCCGCCTATACTGTTCGCCGTTCGATATGGGCATGCCGGGATGGCGGAACTGGTAGACGCGCTGGACTCAAAATCCAGTTTCTGTGAGGAAGTGGGGGTTCGATTCCCCCTCTCGGTACCATGCCTTGAGGCTAATCAAAGAATTCACTATGAAATATTGCGCTGATTGCGGCCAGCCGGTCGCGTTGCGAATTCCAAAAGAGGACAACCGAACACGCAGTGTCTGCGACGCCTGTGGCGTTGTGCACTATGTGAACCCGAAGATTGTCGTCGGCTGCGTTCCTGAAAAAGACGGCCGGGCCCTGCTGTGCAAACGCGCCATCGAACCGCGTTACGGCTACTGGACGGCACCCGCAGGCTTCATGGAACTTGGCGAGTCCACGGCCGAAGGTGCCGCTCGCGAGACGCTCGAAGAAGCGGGCGCGAAGGTCGAGATCGGCCACCTGTTTGCGTCAGTCGATGTCGTCGATGCCGGCCAGGTGCACCTGTTCTTTACGGCGAAGTTGCTGGGGAGCTACGCGGCTGGCCGCGAAAGTCTCGAGGTCAGGATGTTTGCCGAGGACGAGATACCCTGGGATGACCTGGCTTTTCACAGCGTGCGATACGCACTGCAGAAATATTTCGAAGACCAGGGCCAGAACAACGGCGTGCACATCCACGAGCTACGTCGCGCCAAATCGTAAAACCATTCTGGGTCAGAACCCAAAAGGACTCCGACCCGGATTCATTTGACGATCAGGTCAAGCCGCGCCCGGAGCTGGTCCGGCGGCAAATAACCACTGATCAGGGTACCGTCGTCGAGCACGATCGCGGGCGTACCGCTTAGGCCTACATCCTGGCCCATCTGGTACTGGCTCTCCACAATCGATGCATCGCATTCGCTAAACGCAAATTTTTGGTCCTGCTTCGCGGCCGTCAACGCGCCGTTGCGATCTTTCGCGCACCAAACCTGCTCTGCTGTAGTCCACGCATGCGACGTCGGCCCGTTGCGCGGGTACATCAGATAACGTACCTCGATGCCGTGTGCGAGGTACTCGTCAATCTGGCTGTGCAGGCGGCGGCAGTAGGTACACTCCACATCGGTAAATATCGACACAGAATATTTTTTCTCGGCCGGCGAGAACAGGATCACGTCCTCATCTCTGACCGATGCCATCAGTTCGCGGCGTGTTTGATTGCGCGACGCTTCGCTCAGATTAATATTCTGCTCGAGGTCAACCAGATCGCCCTGCAACAGGTAACGGCCATTGCCCGAAATATAGGCAACGATCGAGCCTCTCTGGATTGTGTACCAGCCATCGACCGGGCTGATATTGACATCCTTGGCCTCAATCATGTCGAACATCGCGGTAACTTTCTGGCGCACCTGTTCGAGTTCGGAATCAACGTCGGCCGCGAACACGGGCGACGTCGAAAACGCCGCCGCCGTGACCAATGCGACGAAGGAAAAATAGATTGACTGACGTGCTTGAATACGCGTTTCCATGGCTCTTATTGACCTATAAATGCCGGGCCAGGTTCCCCGGGGCGGCAAGTGTAGCAAAGCTACCCGCGCGGATGGTGCTGCGCGTGTAAATCCTTAAGCCGTTCGCGAGCGACATGGGTATAGATCTGAGTCGTCGAGAGATCGCTGTGGCCGAGTAGCAACTGCACGACACGCAGGTCGGCACCCCGGTTCAGCAGGTGCGTTGCAAACGCGTGCCGCAGGCTGTGGGGCGACATTTTCTTCCGCACGCCCGCTTTCTGGGCATAGCGCTTGATGATGTGCCAGAAGGCCTGACGCGTCATACGATCGCCGCGGCGGGTTGGAAACAGGTAGTCAGTTTGCCGCTCGAGCAGGATTTCCATCCGCGGCCCGTCGATGAAGTCGCGCATCCAGCGCTGCGCTTCTTCGCCCAGCGGTATCAGCCGTTCGCGATCGCCTTTGCCGACGATGCGTATTACGCCCTGGTTGAAATTGACTTGTGATTGCTTGAGGTTGATCAGCTCGGAAACACGCAAGCCGGTTGCATACAATAATTCGAGCATAGTCCGGTCACGGTGGCCCAACGGTTCATCGGTGTTCGGCGCGTGCAACAACGACTCCACTTCATCTTCGCTCAGCGATTTCGGCAACGAGCGTCCAATGCGTGGCATTTCGATATCGGCTGTAGGGTCCGAGTTACGCAGCCCTTCGCGCATGATGTAGCGAAAGAAGCGCCGAAAACTGGACAGCTGACGGGCTGTTGACCGCGGCTTCGCGCCGCCCTCGACTCGACCGGCAATAAAAGCCAGCAGATCCGACTTGTCAGCGGAGTCAATTGACTTCTTCTGTTCCGACAGAGAGCGGCCCAGCGTCATCAGGTCCGCGCGGTATGCACCGAGCGTGTTCTGTGACAAACCGCGTTCTATCCAGATAGCATCGAGAAACTTATCGACCAACTCTTCCGAGTTGGCAACAGATCTGGGCTCCGAATTTTGTTTATCCATACTTGCCATATTATCCATTTGGTCGGCCCCGCAATCCTTTGCGAGCTATGCTCGAAAGTAGTGTTTGGCTGAATTGAAAAAGGCGGCGTATCAGGTTGAAATGGTTTGTTACCAAGCAGACCGAAGCAACCGAGGAGAT
>JAQCGO010000051.1 GCA_027618995.1 Pseudomonadota bacterium
ATGAGAAAAACACTCGCCTAACCTGACAACACATCTGTCCCATTTGTTTGAAGACGGACAGTAAGTGTCCTGATCCGGCGCGAGTTGCCAGCCGTCAGTCGCGGCCCAGGATGCCGACATCAAAGTGTCCACGGGTAATGGGTAACGATACGTGTCGCCCTCGCGGGCGACCCTTGCGTCGGTTCGATCAGCACAATTTTTGTCGGAAAGGCGCACCAGCCCGTTGTTCAGCTGGTGATTCAGGAAAAAAAGTATAGCGTCGTCTGTCGTATCGACTTGTAGAGCGAAACATTCGCTGGACGAATAGCGGCTGTCGTACATGCCGGAATTCCGGCGCTGAAACGCGGGTGCCTGGCAAGCGTCGCTGTCGCGAAGCTCAACAACGCTGAAGTTGTCGACAAACTGCTCGGATGTCCTGGCTAGTGCGACCGTTACCGCAGGGATCAACGCGGCGCTGGCGTATTTGTCACTGACGCGAATATACGCATTCGCACTCAGGGTCGGGAGCGCGGGATCGGAGTCCTTCGGCCGGATCGTAACCCAGTACTGGTAGAGTTCGTTGGCGATCAGGTGTGCCTTCCCTTCGATAACTGCATTGGTATCGACATCCGAAGTTGCAAACTGCAAGGCCCGGAACTCTGCAAGATTGTTTCTGACCAGCTCCAGCATTTCTCCATCCGCTTTGGCGTCCGGCTTGTCCGGCAGGCCTGCAACGACATACTCGCCGGAGGTCTGTCGCAGCAACGAGCATGCGAGCTCATGCGCCAGGTGAGCGGCGAGCATGTCAAACTGCGATTCGCTATAGGGCGCGCCGCGCTCGCCTCGCAACGACGGGTCGGCGACCTGGCGGGCCAGTTGGCTTTGCTGGCTGGCATCCAGGCGGCCACGCCAGGTGCGGGTAAAGCCGGCCACCCAGCTTTGGTCTTCAATATCGAGCGCCCGAATGTCGACGCTGACCATCCCGCGCTGCTCTTCAGTGACATCCACGCCGATGTAGTAGTGCACCCTGTCCTTTATGCAATCCAGCTTGCCTGCTTCGGCGACGGACAGGGCATCGCGCTGCAGTACAATTCGCAGCCCCGGTTCGCTCGACACGGCATCGCGCAGGCGGTCGCGAATATTCAAAGCGAGTTCACTGGCAGCTGACTGTGGGTTTTCGCCCGATAACACCACGAAACGGATCGACTCATTGCGAAAGCGAGCTTGCGACGTCAGCTGCCCGGTGACATAGGGCGTCAGGTCGCGAGCGATCCACTGCTCGAGATTCGCCTCGTTTGGAGCGCCATACGCCGAAACAGCGGCTATGCCCGCGATGGCCAGCGTGAGTACCTGTCGCCAGTACAACATCTCAAGGCCTCAGGCTGATGTCGCCATTTGCGGCGATTCTTGCAGACAGCGATTGCTTCGTCTTCAACAGCATTTTCCCCGGCGGATTCACGCCAAGCTTCGGCGGTGATGTGAGTGACCTGGCCGGTACGGCCGGTGTACGCGGTGAAACAGACGGTGGCCTGCGTTGGGACTTCAGTGTCTCAGCCGGTCGTAACGAAGTGGACTTTGTCATTAGCAATACTGTCAACGCATCGCTTGGCGCAGCAACGCCAACGAGCTTTGATCCGGGTGCCTATATCCAGTTAGAAAACATGTACAACCTGGATTTCGGCTACTCACCGACAGACAACACCAACCTGGGTTTCGGTGTTGAATACCGTTCTGAGGAATTCGAAATACGAGTGGGTCAGGAAGAGTCATTCGACATCGGCCCGCTGGCAGAGCAGGGCTTTAGCGCGGCATCCAACGGATTTCCAGGCTTCAGTAATATCGCTGGCGGCCAGTTCACGCGTCGTAACCTGGGCGTCTATGTTGATGGTGAATGGGAACCAACCGACAGCCTGTTGTTGGGTGCGGCCATTCGATTCGAAGACTTTGACGACTTCGAAACGACAACCAATGGCAAGATCGCAGCGAACTGGCGCGTAACGGATAGCTTCGGCGTTCGTGCCACCTACAGCACGGGCTTCAAGGCACCGACACCGGGTCAGTCAAACGCGTTTAACGTTTCGACCGAGTTCGATTTCACGATCAACGACCTGGTGAATAACGGAACTGTTCCGTCCACCACGCCTGTTGCACAACTTCGCGGCGGAAAGGCGTTGGAACCGGAAGACTCGAAGAACTACACCGCGGGTGTCTTTTTCAACCTGGGTGACCTCGATGTAACGGTTGACTACTTCAACATTCAGATTGAGGACCGTTTGAATCTGTCGCAGAACTTCTCGCTAACGCAGCAGGAAATAGATGACCTGATCGCCGCGGGTGTGACGAGTGCCGGAAACCTGCAAAATTTCCGCTTCTTCACGAACGACTTCGACACAGAGACCGACGGTATCGACATCGTTGCCACGTATCCGCTGGATTGGTCAGCAGGTACGACGACGCTGAGCCTTGCGTTCAACCATACGGAGAATGAAGTAACCGACTCCGGTGTGACCATCGATGCAACTCGTATTCGAGAGATCCAGGAAGGGCTGCCAGAGACGCGGTACAACATCGCGGCGAACCATGCTACGGAAAACTGGCGCTTCCTCGCTCGAGTCAGTTACTACGATGACTGGTACGACTCGGAAGATGGCAACACCTACAGTGGCAAGAGCCTTGTCGACCTGGAAGCCGCGTACGATGTAAGCGATGCCCTGACGGTAGTCTTCGGTGCGCAGAACGCGCTTGACGAAACGCCGGACGAGAACCCGGGCGCTGCAGACGGCGTTGGCAATCGCTACAGCCAGTTTAGCCCGTTCGGATTCAACGGCTCGTTCTGGTACCTGCGCCTTCGGTACCAGATGGACTATTTGAAACGCTAAGAAGTAGAGGCAGTCTTTGCACTGCGAGAAGCCCCGCTCATCCTGAGCGGGGCTTTTTTGCTTTTTAAAGTGGGACCTACCGGTTTTTGCCCTTGACTGGGGATGCCGCGGTCGGTCTAATGCCCCGCTCTTCGAGAGGGACAGGTAGCGTAGGCCAGGTAGCTCAGTTGGTAGAGCAGCGGACTGAAAATCCGCGTGTCGGTGGTTCGATTCCGCCCTTGGCCACCATTCTATTTGGGTGCATTCCGGTCACTTGGTCTGCACTTTGTTCCGAAGATGCGGTTAGTACATTTGCGCCACGTCATCTTCAAGGCAGCAGCGTGAAGCTCGCCTTGGCCAGTACGAGGTAGGACTCATCGTGCATCAGGCGCAGTTCGTATTCGCCGGGTGGAAGGGGTTCACCGCCAGGGCCGGGCAGGAAGCTTGCCTCACCCGCGAAGGCGGCTTCGGTGTAAACAAAACCGAGATAACGCGAAACATCCGTCTCTCCCGCGCGGAACACGGCAATCCAGTCGCGCAGGTCACCTGGCGTGTCGCGCCACCGTACCTGCACTGGCTCGCCCTGCTTGACGGTTGCCGTGATCGCCTCGATTTCGGGTCTCGCGCCGGACTTCGCAACAGTGAATGCAGAGCGCCTGAGCACCGAGCCGTCTTCGTCCACCAGCAGGGCGTCGTAATCACCCGGGGGATAGCCGGCCATGGAGATCGGAATCATGCGCTGCCAGTGATGAATCATGTCGCGCACGCCGGTCAAAGCGTCCGCCGGTGCGCCGCCGCCCCGGGGCACGATGAACGCAGTCCAGGTCGGTCCTTCTGTATCCCAGGTGCGTACATTCACGACGCCGCCTTCCGGCACGCGGCGCGGCGTTGCGACGATGAGCGCCGGCGCATCGACTGGCGTGACCCGGAAGCTTGAAACAACCCCACGATGGTCAGAGGGCCAGGGGAAGATGGCAATGTCTGTAGCTGCGTTGTCGATCTCGCCCACGATTTGGGACTCAAACGTTTCACTCGGTCCCGCGGTAAACACGTAGTCGATGCGCATGCGCGTGTCGTCAGGCTCTGTCACCGGGTGCGGTGCGCCTGGCGTGAAGGTATAGCCCGGGCGCGCGGCGGCGTCCGGGTGCGCCTCGCGGTAACTGTCGCGCAAACCGGCAGCAGCCAGCAGCCGGGTGACCGCCAGTTCGTCCTCGTTGTCGCTTACCTGGTCGAGGTGCGAGAGCGTGTTGAAATCACCGGTCAGGAATACAGGCGTGCCTTCGGCCCCGAGTCGGCCAAGCATTGCGAGGGGTTCAGCTTCCGTCAGGCGCACGGAATCTTCATCCGAGCCACTGGACAAGTGAACATTCGAAACAGCGACCACCTTACCGGGCCGCACCATGACCCATGCATGCAGAGCATCCCGATCGAGCGCGGTCGTCGAATAAGGTGAAGCACCAGTCTCGGTGCGTATGCCCGAGCCCGAATCGAAAATTGGCCATCGTTAAATCAGGCGGCGGCGCTCGTCGACATAAGGCATGCCGGCCACCTCGGCGACGCGCGACAGGTTGCGATCGGCTTCCTGCACACCGACGATATCCGGATCGGCCGCCCGGATCGCCTCGCCGATCTTTTCGAGGCTGACCTGCTCTGCGCCGTACCAGACGTTGAAGGTCATAACCCTTAGCGTCATCGCCTCGGACGGCTCTTCGGCTGCCGCGATCTCGCCATGCAAGGCGAACGCGAGCCAGGCGCATGTGGTGAAAACGGTCCGGGCGATGCGCTGCGGCTTTCTCATTTTATAGCCCCCTAGTGTACCAGCCGGAGGATAGGTCGCCTTAAAGCTGACTTGCAATAAATTTTCCAATGACGGCGAACGGCGACTTGGTACACAAGAATTGCGGAAATTTTCACGTTGCCTCCCAAGGAGTGGTCACAAATTGCTTGTCTGGAAAATGCTCTCTCACCCAAGGTCGCGGGCATGAAGATTATGAGATTCTATCGTTTCGGTGGTGAATTAATACTCCGGCCGAGTCCGGGTTGTTCCTATTGGATTTATTGCTGACAACCCATAAGCTCCCATAAATGGACATCTATACGATAATGATCGCGGCCAGCATCCTGGTCTATATCGCTATCGGCGGTTATGCCGGGCGTGGCATCAGAGACCTCGATGACTACTATGTGGCGGGTCGCCGCGCGCCAACACTGATTATCGTCGGCACGCTGGTCGCCAGCCTGATGAGTTCCACGATGTTCCTCGGCGAGGCCGGCTTTTCCTACGCGGGGCAGGCGGGACCTTACGTGCTGTTCCCGCAAACCGCCTGTATTGGTTACGTGATTGGCGCGCTGTTTTTTGGCCGTTATCTCAGGCGTAGCCGAGCGACCACGGTCGCCGATTTCTTCGGCCAGCGATTCAACAGCACGCGCGTGCAGGCCTTGGCCGGGTTCACGATCATTTTCGCCCTGGGTGGCTACCTGCTGGCGGTGACTCAAGGCGCAGGCATACTGCTGTCACAACTCTCGGATCTCAGCTATGCACAAGCGCTCATCGTTGCGTGGCTGAGTTATACGCTGTTCACGATTTACTCGGGCTCGCGCGGCGTCATCCTCACCGACACGCTGATGTTCCTGGTGTTTACCGTTGCGAGCGTCGGCGCAATCGTATTCCTGGTTGATCACTTCGGCGGCTGGCCCAGCATTATCGAGGACCTGGTCGCGATCGAAGACAAGGCGGACCTGATGTCCTGGCACGGCATTGTCGGCCCCAGCACCGAATGGCCGACGCCAATGGATTACCTGATCTGGGCACTGGTGATCGACTTCAGCTGGATGCTGGTCTACTCGGTCAGCCCCTGGCAGTCGAGCCGCCACCTGATGGCAAAAAACGAGCACGTGGTGCTGCGTGCCGCCATCATCGCCTGCGTGGTGGTCGCCCTCCTGCAGGTCATGGTCTATGGCATGGGTGGCGTTATCAACCTCGGCAAGTCGGATATCGAGCCCTATGAAAGCGCCACAATCTGGGCATCGCTGTACATGCTGCCGAAAGCACTTGGGGCACTGATGCTGGCGGGCATTGTGGCCGCGATCCTGTCCTCGGCATCGACGTTCCTGTCGCTGGTCGGGTTCAGCGCGAGCAACGATATCGGCATTCACAAAAGCCTGGATGATAAGAAGACACTGTTCTTCAGTCGCATGATGATGCTTGTCATCGGCACTTTCGTGCTCGGAGCGGCACTCGTGTTCCCAGCGGATATCTTCTGGCTGACGACCTTCATCGCGACGGTTTTCGCTTCCTCCTGGGGCCCGGTCGGTTTCATGAGCATCTGGAGCAAGCGCATCACTGAATCCGCCGCGTTCTGGGGAATGCTGTCGGGACTGGTGCTCAACGTGGTGCCGAAGTTCTTCGAGTTCATCGAAGTGATTGACCTGCCGTCCTACCTCGACCCGGCGATCATCGGGGCTGTCGCCAGCCTCACGGTCACGATTGCGGTGTCGCGTCTCACGATCGTCAGCGAAAAGGAAAAATCCTATATCCAGAAGCTGCACCAGGCGCCGGCGGAGGAAATCGACAGCAAGAGGACCCGCACTACCTATTTCGCATCGACCGTGCTGATCGCCAACGGACTGATCATGCCGTTCGTGCTGATCAACTACTACGTACATCCGTACCAGTCGGCCACCGGCACACTGTTGCCGGATGGCTCGCTGGACTGGTTCACGGGCGAGGCAATCCTCGCCCTGTGCTGGTTCGCGCTATACGTTCCCCTCGGTGTCTTCGCGATCTCAGTGATTCGAAAGGCTTATGGCCCGGTTCAAAAGTCGTAGCGCAGGCCAAGCTGCAGCGAGCGTCCGGGCAGAGGCACCAGGTCCTTGAGCGGTGAGGTGTGCTGGCGGGCGTCCTCATCCGTCAGGTTGGTGCCACGCAGGAAAACGAAGATATCGGGCTGCTCGAATGCATACGACAGTTCTGCGCCCACGAGCGTATAGGAGTCCGTCGGCAGTTCATTCGCCGCGATATTGTCCTGATCACTATGGAGCGTTGCCTCGATGGTCGCTTCAAACGGGTCCCTGGTGAAGTGCAGCGCGATGCCGTAACGCAGCGGTGTGATTCGTGGCAGATAGTCGCCCGTCCCCTCGTCCTCGCCATAAACGTAATCCGTGAACAGCCGGGTATGTAAATGACCTGCGGTCAGATCGAGTAACTCAATGCGTGCTTCCGCTTCAAATCCATACAGCCTGGCATCTGTCTGCGTGTACTCGAAGACCTGCAGCTCGTCTTCCACGACGGCGGTTGGCGCCAGAAGGATGTAGTCATCAATGTCGTTCAGGAAGGCGGTCACCGTCCATTCGATTCGGGAATTCTCGCCTCGGAGCGTCAGGTCGACGTTGGACGATGTTTCCTTGTCGAGTATACCGTCTCCGAGGATGACGGATCCACGCTCGATTCTTTGCACGGCGACATGCGCCCCATCGGCGTAGAGTTCCGTCGCGTTCGGGTGCCGCTCGGTCAGTGCGTAATTGAGCGCCACACTGTGGCTGCCCCCCAGTGAGCGAATCAAGCCGATCGAAGCGCCAAGGGTGTCGTCGTCATATTTCGGCAGGCTTGGTGCATCGATCGTCTGCTTTTCCAGTCGCGCGCTGCCCTGCAGCGTCCAGAGGTCGCCGGGCTGCCATTCCTCAAAGAAGAAAAGACTGGTCTGCTGAGTGGTGGAGGCGGGCACAAAGGCCTCCTCACCGAGCGCTTCGAAATCGATGTCCTTGTACTGCAAGCCGATGGCGCCTTCCAGGGCGCCGAAAGGCTGGTGCCGAAATTCGGCTCGGAAGTCCGTGCCCTCCGCGTTGAAGCGGGTACCGATCTCGTCACCTTCGAGTTCCAGGTGTTCGTAATCGTTCTGGGCGAGCTTGACCTGCAATTCTCCAATGCTGGCGAACCGGTACCCGCCTTCAAGGTCGACGCGGCTCTGGTCGAGATCGACGCGAACCGGTTCCTCCTCTTCTTCCGCGCCGCCTTCCTCTTCGTGATCGTGATGCCCGGGTATGCCGTACTGGTTGTCGTAGTTGCTCAGCGAAACGCCGAGGTAGCCGTTGTTGCCGGTCAGGGTTATCGCGACAGCTCCGCCTTCTGCCTCGCTGGAGGTATTCTCAACGACACCGAAAGCCTCGTCCTCCTCGGCGCCTTCCTCCTCTTCTTCCATAGCCCGCAACAGTTCCGACTCGGCGAATCCGGGAATCTCGATGTCGTCGGTATCGCGACGGAAATAGTCGAGGTGAAAACCGATGGCAGCGGTGCCGAAGGCGAGTTCGCCGGCACCTGCCTGCTGGCCGGTCGCCGAATCGGTGCCGAGCGTGACGCGGCCGCCGAAGGGTGCTTCGAGACTGCTATCCAGAATGCGATTGCCGACCACATTGACCAGGCCGCCGGCGGCGCCGCTCCCGTACAGCAAGGTTGCCGGGCCGCGAATAATTTCAATATGCTCCGCGAGCATGCTGTCCACGCTCACGGCGTGGTCTTCACTGAGCGCTGAGGCATCGAGTGCATCGAGACCATTGGATAGCACCCGGATACGCTCGCCGGACTGGCCGCGAATGACCGGGCGTGAGGCAACCGGACCGAAGTAGGTCGAACTCACGCCGAGTTCGTGCGCCAGTGTCTCACCGATGCTGGCCGCCTGCCGTTTCAGCAATTCGTCACCGCCAAGTAC
Source organism: Pseudomonadota bacterium (assembly GCA_027618995.1). GTDB lineage: Bacteria > Pseudomonadota > Gammaproteobacteria > Steroidobacterales > Woeseiaceae > UBA1847. The sequence continues at coordinate 8,543 of JAQCGO010000051.1, forward strand.
CGCGGTTGGCTGGGCAAGTTCCTCTATGGTGCGCCCCAGCGGTACGCCCTCGACGACAATTTTATCGACAAGGTGATGGTCATACTTGTTGTCATCGTCCGCTGCAGCAGCGATGTTGGCATTAGCGCCGAAGGCCAATGCCAGGGACGCGGCCGCCATGCGGCGCCACGTCAAAAAACTCAGGAAACTCATAAAATTCTCCGATCAGGTTGGGTTTCAAGTTACGGCTCATCGTCGTACGGCTCGAGGAGCCAGGCGCTGTGCGATCCGAGCGCACCATCGGCCAAACGCTTGATGGAGCGCACCGTCAGGAAATTATTGGCGTGCCCGACCATGCGGTACCTGGCCAGGCTGGTGGCAAGGTCCTGGTTCGACTCGTAGCCGACCATTACGTACATGATATAATATAACATTTTTAAACACAAGCGGTTTAAAAACAATAACTTACGATTGAAACAAGCGATGGAAAACAATGGATAAGCGGCTACTCGAAATTCTTCACTGCCCCGTGACGCACAAGCGCCTCGGCATGGCCAAGCCGGCAATCCTGCACGCGGTCAACACGGCGATCGCGGCGGGCGGGCTTTGTAACCGGGATGGCCAGGTGCTCAGCGAGCCGCTGGCCGAAGCGCTGCTGACCGACGACGGCAAAGTTCTCTATCCGGTCGCCGACGGCATTCCGGTACTGCTTGAAGGTGAGTCGGTGAACATGGAGCAGCTGGCTTGAGCGAGCTGTTCGCTGCAACCACGCGCCTGTATGATCCGGTCGACTACATGATGAATCAGACTGCGTGAAAATTCAGGCAAACCAGGTCCATTCGCACCTGCAGAAAAACCTGGCACGTTGCTATCTGGTGAGCGGCGACGAGCATCTGCTGGTTGCCGAGGCGCTTGACGCGATCCGGGATGCCGCACGTGGCAAAGGATTTACGTCGCGCGACCTGCACATCGCGACCCAGGGTTTCGACTGGTCGTCACTGCGGGATTCCACCGCCAATCTTTCCCTGTTTGCCGAACGCCGCATTTTTGAGCTCCGTTTGCCTACTGGCAAGCCGGGGCGGGACGGTAGTCTGGCCATCGTCGACCTGGTGGCAC
>JAQCGO010000052.1 GCA_027618995.1 Pseudomonadota bacterium
CAGAGCCCTTTTGAAAAAAGGCTCTGACCCCGTTTTGGATTGGCCAACGGCAGGCCGCTCAAGTAGAATCGCGGCCTCCGCAATCGACCCCAGACCATCATGCTGACCCAAATTCGTGAAAAATTCGCCGGCGGCGTCGCCATCGTCATTCTCGGCACTATCGCAGTGTCTTTCATTTTCTTTGGTACCAATCTTGATTTTTCCGGTGGCAACGCCTACGCGGCGAAGGTCGACGGCAGTGAGATCAGCGTCCTTGAGTTCGAATCTGATTATCGGGCGCGACTCGACGCGAATCCATCACTGGCGACATTGCCGGCCGAGTTCCGGGCACAGCTGCGTCAGAACATTCTGAATGCCCTTGTTCGGGAACGCCTGATTGATCTCTACCTGGACGATGCCGGTTACCAGATCGGCGAGGCCTTTCTCGACGAGTCGATTCAGCGTATCCCTGAATTTCAGCTCGATGGCGTCTTCAATCTGGAAACTGCCGAAGCCCTGCTGTTACAGAACGGCTATTCGATCCAGGGATTCAAGGCCGCGCAGCGGCGCCAGTTGCGCCTGAGCCAGCTGCAACGCGCGATTGGCGGTACATCGCTCGTCACGCCTGCGCAGTATCGACGCTATCTGAATCTGGTCGCGGAGCAGCGTCTCGTGACGGTTGCCGAATTTGACCTGGCGAGCGCCGCCGACGAGGTGACGGTCACCGACGAGGAGATTGAGGCGTTCTATGCGAGCAACGACTCACTCTATCTGCTGCCCGAGTCGGCGACGATAGAGTACATCGAGTTGAATCGCGTGGCGCTGGCGGACAGTGTCACGATCTCGGAGGAGGCACTCAACGAGTACTACCTCGAATCGCAAGACCGCTACCTGCAGGACGAGCAAAGGCGGGCATCCCATATCCTGATTCTGTTCAACGACGACGAAGCCGCGGCGGAGGAGTCTGCACGAGCAATACTGGCGCGAGCGAATGCGGGTGAGCCGTTCGCCGATCTGGCAAAGTCAAATTCCATGGATGGCGGCACAGCCGCAGGGGGCGGCGATCTGGGTGCATTGACGCGCAGTCAGCTGCCTGGCGAACTGGGTGCCGAGGTATTCAATATGCAGGTGGGCGACATCAGTGGGCCGGTCAGGAGCGATTTTGGCTTCCACATTGTGCGCCTCGACGACATCCTTCTGCAGGGACCTTTGCCGCTTGACCAGGTGCGTGGCGAATTGCTGACTGAGTTGCGCGACCGCGAAGTGGAAGGCGTATTCCGCGACCTGGCACGCACGGCATCGAATGCGCTATTCGACCATCCCAATGACATGCCGGCAATCGCGTCGGCGGTCGGGCTGGAAATTCAGGTCGCTGATGGCGTGCAGCGATCGAATGCCGGGCCCTTCGGCAACAACCAGGCGGCGATAGATGCCATTTTTGGTGAACGCGTATTGAACGGTGGCGAGACCTCCGAACTGGTTGAGATTGATGCGAATCGCTCGGCGATTTTCAAGGTTTCTGCGCATGCCCCGGCCTCGCGCCAGCCGCTCGATGAGGTGCGTGAGCAGGTTGCGGCCACGATTCGCGACGAAAAAGCGGCGAGTATCGTCGCCGGTCGTGCCGACCAACTGATGCAGGCACTCGACAGTGGCGAAGCTTTCGCGACAGCGGCGACGGCAGCCAATGCTGTGGTGGCGGCACCTGCACTGCTTGGGCGCCAGGGTTCTGACCTGGATCAGACGGTTCTGGCGGAAATTTTTTCGGTGCGTAAGCCAACTCAAGACGCACCCGTACGTGGCCGGGTTGCGAATGAATCCGGTGGCTACACGGTGTATAGCGTGGAGGCGGTTCTGCCGGGAAGGCCCGAATCGATTCCGCAAGCGGACCGTTTTGCAGGCAAGGAACAACTGGCTCAGCAGGCTGGCGGTTCTGACTATATGGCATTCGTCGAGTCGCTCGTCGAGCGGGCTGACATCGACATCAACGAAGACGCGATAGCCGCGACTGACCTATTGCAGTAAGCTCGTCCGCAGGGGGAGCTATGCGAAAACTTGCACTGCACTGGCAAATACTGATCGCGATTTTGCTGGCCGGCATTGTCGGCACGTTGATCTTCAATGTACGAGAGGCCGGCGGCTTAGAACCCAAGTTGCTTGGCGTCGCGTACACGAGCATCTTCCAGTACATCGGCACCATCTTTCTGAATGCCCTGCGCATGGTCATCGTGCCGCTGGTCATGTCGTCGATTATCGTCGGTGTCGCTGGTATCGGCTCCGGTGGCAATCTGGGCGCACTCGGTGGCAAGACGCTGTTCTTTTATGCGGCGACCACGCTTGCGGCGATTCTGGTCGGGCTTGTCGTTATCAATGCGGTTGGCCCCGGCTATGTGAACGGCGAACCAGCACGTGATCTGTTAGCGCTCGAAGGGAATACCGCGGACATTCAATCCGCCGTGGCGGACAAGGGCGTTGGCGACGTCGCCGAGATTTTTCTGCGCATGGTGCCACCCAACATCGTTGCGGCGGCGGTCGAAGGTCAGATGCTGGGCATCATTTTCTTCGCCATCCTGTTCGGCTATTTCATGACGAAATTGTCGCATGACTATGCGGAGCCACTGTTCAAGTTCTGGGACGCTGTGTTTCACGTCATGATGCGCATGACCGAATGGATCATGAAGTTTGCGCCGATTGGCGTGTTCGGCCTGGTTGCGGTTGTGATCGCAGAGGCGGGCTTGCGGGCTACCGGTCCGCTGGCGGTTTTCGCCCTTGCTGTCCTGGCCGCGCTAGCTGTGCACGCCCTGATTACGCTGCCGCTCCTGCTACGCTTCGTCGGTCGTGCGAGTCCGATAAAGACGCTGGTCGGTGCATCCAAGGCATTGCTCACCGCATTTTCGACCGCCTCGTCATCCGCCACACTTCCGGTCACCATGGAGTGCACCGAAAAGAACATTGGCGTGTCCAACAAGATTTCGAGCTTTGTGCTGCCGCTGGGTGCGACGGTGAACATGAACGGCACGGCCCTGTACGAATGCGCGGCCGCGATGTTTATCGCGCAGGCCTACGGACTCGAGCTGACCTTCGGTGTGCAATTCTCGATCGTCGCCATTGCATTGTTGACATCCATCGGCGTCGCGGGTGTGCCGTCGGCGTCGCTGGTTGCCATTGCCATCATCCTGACCGCGATAAAGCTGCCAATCGAGGCGATTGGCATTCTGTTGGTATTCGACCGGATTCTCGATATGGCGCGGACCAGCGGCAACATCTGGGGCGATATCAGTTGCGCGACGATCGTGGCGCGCCTCGAGGGCGAAGAAACGAACGTCGCCCTCTAGTCTTCGTCGAACACCATTCCCATGATATTGACGCCGGCGTCGACGAAGGTCGTTTCGCCGGTAATGCCGCTCGCGAGGTCGGAGCACAAAAATGCGGCCGTGTTGCCTATTTCCTCGATGGTCACGGTGCGTCGCAGGGGCGATGCCTTTTCAGCGTAGCTCAACATCTTGCGGAAGCCGCCGATCCCCGCGGCCGCCAGCGTTTTTACCGCACCTGCCGAAATGGCATTGACCCGGATGCCACGCGGGCCAAGGTCTGACGCCAGGAAGCGCACACAGGATTCGAGGCTGGCTTTGGCCAGCCCCATGACGTTGTAATTCGGCACGACCTGCACCGCGGCGTTGTAGGTCAGTGTGAGAATTGCTGCACGCTCTGACAGCATCGGCGAAGCTGCCTTCGTGAGGGCGGCCAGGCTGTAGGCCGAAATATCGTGCGAGATGCGATAGCCTTCGCGAGTGATGGACTCGGTGAAGCCGCCCTCGAGCTGTTCGCGCGGCGCGTAGCCCACCGAGTGTACGAGCACGTCCAGTTGGTCCCAGGACTTGCCGAGATTCGCAAATACCGCATCGATTTCCTGATCACTGCTGACATCGCAGGGGAAGCACAGCGCGGTGTTTTGCCCGAGGCGTTCGGCGAGTTTCTCCACGCGGCCCCTGAGCTTGTCGTTCTGGTAAGTGAATGCGATTTCCGCACCTTCGCGTGCGAAGGCCTCCGCGATTCCCGTGGCGATTGATCGATCGCTCGCGACGCCAACGATCAGCGCACGTTTGCCGGCCATGAAGCTCATAGTTATCCCCTTTTTTAGGCGCCCGCTTGGCGGCCCCCGCGAATTTACCCGTTGGAGGGGGCCATGCCCGCGACTCTAACTGGATTGACGGGTGACGTCGACGTACATCGTCAATGTTTGCCCTGGGCGAAGTATCTTGTTTTTGTCGATGTTATTCCAGCGCGTGAGTTCCGCTATCGTGACGCGAAAGCGGCTTGCGATGAGGTACAGCGAATCGCCATTACGCACTGTGTAATTCAGTTTGCGGGTCGTATTGTTCGGAGCGGTCGCTGCCGCCGATGCCGTTGACGCGACGTTTGCATCGGTCCAGACGACCAGCGTGCGTCCAACCGGCAGCGTATCGCCGGGCGCCATGCCGTTCCATGCAGAGAGTTCGCGCGTTGTGACGCCGTAGTGTTGGCCTATCGACCAGAAACTCTCGCCATTGGCGACGACATGATCAATCTTGTTGTCCGCACGTTCCCGGTTCTGTGTCTTGGCGAGACGAGCATCGGCACTCAGGCTGTAGGCGTCAAGCGGCTTGCTCGCCATCGGGATCAGCAGGTAGTCACCCGCTCGAATCGTATTGCCGCGCAGGTTGTTGGCCGAACGGATGGCCGGAATGGTCGTGTGGTAGTCGAGCGCGATTTCGGAAATCGTTTCGCCGTTCCTGACCTTATGCCGTTGCCAGCGCACGCGGTCCTTCACCGGCACCTGCTCAAGCGCTGTCATGAAATCATCGGCTACGTGAACAGGCAACACCAGGCTGTGCGGTCCCTGCGGGTCGGTAGACCAGCGGTTGTAACCGGGATTGAACGCGTACACGGTATCGACGTCGATGCCGGCCAACTCGGCCGCCAGTGCGAGGTCGAGTTGTGAGCCGATGTCGGCAATCGCGAACTGCGGCGTATCAGCGATGTACGGCAGGCTCACGTTGTAACGCTCTGGCTCGCGAACAATATCGACGAGTGCGAGCAGGCGCGGCACGTAAGCGCTGGTTTCCTTCGACAGACTCAGGCTGAAGAAGTCATCCGGCTTGCTGGCCGCGCGATTGCGATTCACGGCCTTCCTCACATTGCCTTCGCCCGAGTTGTACGAGGCAATCGCATTCAGCCAATCGCCCTCATTGAAGTCGTGCAGGTACTCGAGATAATCCAGTGCAGCACGAGTCGAGTCGACGATGTCGCGACGGCCGTCATACCACCAGTTTTGTTTGACGCCGAATCGTGTGGCCGTGCCGGGAATCATTTGCCACAGTCCCGCGGCCCGACCGTGCGAATAGGCAAATGGGTCATAGGCGCTTTCCACGATCGGCAGCAGCGCGAGTTCGAGCGGCAGGCCGCGGCGGTCGAGTTCGGCCGTGATGTGGGGCAGGTAGCGTTGGGCGCGGGTAAATACACGTTCGAGGTAGTCCGGATGCTTGACGAACCAGTCGCGCTCGGCGGCGACGCGGCGATTGTCCTCGGGGGGCAGCGAGAAACCGGCGCGCAGCCGCTCAATGACATCGGGTGGCGCCAAGGCGTCAGGGACGCGGCGCTCCGAGTCCAGCGACAATTCTTCAAGCAACAGCGATTCAAGCGGTGGAGCTGCTACAGCGATCGGTTCTTCTGCCGCCGGTGGCAGGCTGCTGCAGCCGGCCAATGCGACAAAAAAGGTGACGCCCATGCCACAGGTCCGGCGAATTATTTGCAATAATCGGATTTTGAAATTGGGCATGGAATGCAGCATCGCGCTATCGTACCGGGCAGGCGCTCGGACGCAAGTGCCGCGCCGGCAGAATGTCGACTAAACGCAGAAATTGAGACCTGGCCCGATGAATCAGTCACCGCATTGTCCCGAATTGACCAGCCAGTGGCTTACGAGCTCGCTGGGAGAGGCGTTGCTCGTGCAGGAGGGACGCCTGATCGAAGAGGCGCTGGACGGCATTTTCGGTGAGCAGTGTCTGCAGCTGGGCCTCTGGGGGGACAGCAATACCTTCCTGCGGCACGCGCGAACCCAGCGCAGTGCCCTGATCGATTCGAGCCTCGTGACGGGTGGGCCCTCGGCCGTCGGCGAATTGCATCGCCTGCCGGTCGCGGATGACTCCATCGATTGCGTGATACTGCCGCATACCCTGGACTTCAGTGACCGCCCGCACGCGATCCTGCGCGAGGTCCATCGCGTGTTGCGTTCCGATGGCCACCTCGTCGTGCTCGGATTCAAGACCGGCGGCTTGTGGGGTTTGCGCCGACTGATTCCTGGTGCCGCATTGCCGCCGGGTGCCTTACACATGATTTCGGAACGGCGCTTGCGCGACTGGCTGCAACTGCTCGACTTGCGTATTCACGGCATGACCCGCTTCTTTTTTCGCTGGCCACTGCCGGGCAACGGTGGGCCGAGTTCGCTCAGTTGGGAACGTCGTGGCCAACGCGTGTGGCCGGAGTTGGCTGCTTGCTATATGCTCACCGCGCAAAAAAGAGTCAGCACGCTGACGCCGGTACGGCCGCGCTGGCTGCGCAAGCCACAAGTCGTGGTCAGGCTGGCAGGGTCTACCAATAAAGTGTCGCGAATCCGTTTTGACGAAAACAGTTGAGATTTATACCGACGGAGCTTGTCGCGGTAATCCTGGCCCCGGTGGCTGGGGCGTGTTGCTGATCAGCGGTACGCAACGCAAGACATTGCATGGTGGTGAGCCCGAGACCACCAACAATCGCATGGAGCTGACGGCGGCGATTGAGGCGTTGAACGCGTTACGCGGCAGGCAAGAGGTTGTCCTGTACACCGATTCCCGCTACGTCATGGACGGCATTCGCGAGTGGCTGCCGAACTGGAAGCAGCGCGGCTGGAAGACGGCGGCGAAAAAGCCGGTGAAAAACCAGGACCTGTGGCAGGCTTTGGACGCGGCCGTTGAACGACATGCGATCACCTGGAAGTGGGTTCGCGGACACGACGGCAACCCGGGCAATGAGCAAGCGGATGCGCTTGCGAACCGTGGTATAGATGAACTGTAGGAGGCCACCATGCTGTGGGAGGCGGCCATGCCGGCGACAGCTTGTAGGAGGCCGCCATGCGGGCAACTTCGGGATGTGGTGCAATTAGTTCATGAGACAAATCGTTCTGGATACCGAAACCACGGGACTGTCACCCGCGCAGGGCCACCGCATTATCGAAATCGGCGGCCTGGAAATGATCGATCGGCGATTGACCGGCCGGGAATTTCATTGTTTCCTGCACCCCGATCGCGAGATTGACGAAGCAGCGCAGCGCGTGCACGGCATCAGCCTGCTTGATCTTGAGACCGCGCCACGGTTTGCAGAAATCGCCAACGAGTTTCTCGAGTTCATCGCGAGTGCCGAGCTCATTATTCACAATGCGGATTTCGATGTCGGCTTTCTGGAGCATGAGCTGAGCCTGATGGGGCATGCGAAGCCGAAGATCACCGAACACGCGACCGTTTTGGACACGCTGGCACTCGCGCGCAAACTGCATCCGGGTCAGCGCAACAGCCTTGACGCCCTGTGCAAGCGTTACGAGGTGGATGCGTCGAATCGCGACGTGCATGGCGCCATCATCGACTCGGACCTGCTGGCGCGGGTCTATCTCGCGATGACCGGCGGCCAGACGGCGCTGTCACTGGAATCCGGCGTGGGCGGCCGCCATGCTGTGGGAGGCCGCCACGCGGGCGAAAGCCCTGCTGTAGGAGGCGGCCATGCCGGCGACATCCTGTGGGAGGGGCCCATGGCCGCGACAAGTCGCCCGCACGGCGGCCTCCCACATGCAGGAGATATTCCCCTCATCGTCATTCGAGCCACCGAAGAAGAAACCGCCGCGCACGATGCGTTACTGCAAAAAATTGCTAGACTTCGCCAGAACCAATAATAAGGACCCAGTATGGCCCACTCGATCGCGCAAGCGTTGCAACAGAACTTTCTCGGCAATTCGCCTACCTGGTACAAGCAGACCATTATTGCCTTCCTGGTATTGAATCCGATACTCGCGACTTACAGCCCGTTTCTTGCCGGCTGGGCGCTGGTCATTGAATTTATCTTTACGCTCGCGATGGCCCTGAAGTGCTATCCGCTGCAGCCAGGCGGCCTGCTTGCGATCGAGGCTATTGTCATAGGGCTCGCAACACCCTCAATGGTGTTCCACGAAGCAGAAGTCAATTTTCCCGTGATCATGTTGCTGATGTTCATGGTGGCCGGCATTTACTTCCTGCGCGAAATGTTGCTGTACACGTTCACCAAGATCCTACTCGGTGTGCGCTCCAAGGTTTTGTTGTCGCTGTTGTTTTCTTTGACTGCGGCAGTCCTGTCGGCGTTTCTCGATGCGCTGACGGTAACGGCCGTGATTATTGCCGTAGCGACCGGTTTTTTCGGCGTCTATCACAAGGTCGCCTCGGGCAAGAAACTCGATCTCGATCATGACCCGACGACCGACGCCGAGGTGGCTGAGCTGCATCGCGAGGACCTGGAGCAATTTCGGGCCTTCTTACGCAGCCTGATGATGCATGGCGCAGTCGGTACGGCTCTCGGCGGTGTGGCCACGCTGGTCGGTGAGCCGCAGAACCTGCTCATCGGTGAAATCATGGGTTGGAATTTTGCTGAGTTCTTTACGCGCATGGCGCATGTCTCAATGCCGGTACTCGCGGTCGGGCTTGTTACATGCATGGTTCTCGAGTTGACCCGGTCATTCGGCTACGGCGCACAGCTGGCACCGAAAGTGCGCGAGGTGCTTGAAGAATACGACCACGAGATGACGGCCAGGCGTACCAAGAACCAGAGCATGGCTATCGTGGTGCAGGCGATCGTCGCTGCGATACTCGTTATCGTGCTGGGTGCACACCTGGCCGAGCCCGGTGTGGTCGGCCTGCTGGTCATCGTTTTGGCGACCGCATTCAACGGTGTCACCGAGGAACATCGTATCGGGCGTGCGTTTGAAGAGGCGCTGCCGTTTACCTCATTGCTGGTGGTGTTTTTTGCCATCGTTGCCGTGATCGCAAACCAGGGCCTGTTCACGCCCGTGATCGACTGGGTACTGACCTACGAGGGCAAGACCCAGGAGGCCTTGTTCTATATGGCCAATGGTGTGCTGTCGATGATCAGTGACAACGTGTTCGTCGCCACGGTTTACATCACTGAAGTCCAGGGGCATTTCCTGGATGGCACGATCACGCGCGACCAGTTTGACGCGCTGGCGATCGCCATTAACACGGGCACCAACATCCCGAGTGTCGCGACGCCGAACGGCCAGGCCGCGTTCCTGTTCCTGCTGACCTCGGCGCTGGCGCCGCTGATCCGCTTGTCCTACGGACGCATGGTGTGGATGGCGCTGCCCTACACGATCACGATGGCGACAGCGGGCCTGCTGGCACTGATCTACCTCTAACGTGGGAGGCCGCCATGCGGGCGACTTCTTGTGGGAGGCCGCCATGCGGGCGACTTGTCGCGGCCATGGGCCCCTCCCACAGGAGGTTGTCGCGGCCATGGGCCCCTCCCACAAGAGGTCACAAACATGGCGGTCGCCCGCATGGCGGCCTCCTACGACTACGGAATGATCTGGTGGATCGTGCCG
>JAQCGO010000053.1 GCA_027618995.1 Pseudomonadota bacterium
CCTCGATGACCTCACCCGCCGCGACAAGGTCGGCCAATAGCGGTGCCAGCTCTCGTGCCGTCGAGCGAAAGTAGTCGGCAAGATCCCGCAACGTAGCCACACCGAGCGCCGCAGCCGCACGACGCAACAATTCGCGCTTTGGATCGCACTCCCCGATGCGTGTTGCGAGGATCTCCACCGGGATTACTCGCTCAGGAATATCGTAGACACGTTGGAAACCAGGCAGGCGATCTGCCACCGCGAGCGAGCCGTTTGCGAAATGATACTCAAGCGCTCGACGGGGAATTGATAGATGCCAGTCGCCGGGCTTGCGCCGCGGCCCTGCCACCGGCGGCAAGTCGTCGGCCATGCATGGCCCTTGCTCCGCTACCTGCCGCAACGCAGCATCGAGATAAGCAGTTCGATTACGCATATGTCGTAGTGGATTGGTGTTGCGCAGCGCATGCGCCCTGCGCCGATGTTCGAGCAATGGCCAGGCGCTGATCGGCACGATGGATGCTTCGTGTGCCCATTGCTCGGTGCATTCGCCGCTCGTATACAAGTAATCTGCAAATTGGCCGCGATAGTAGGCACCGAGGCGCGACCACGGAATCAGAAAATGTACGGGCATCAATACGTTTACGTAATCGAGCTGTAGCAGCGCCAGAGTTTGCAGCACACGTCGATAGTGCCGTGTGTCGGAGGGCGTCGACGGTCGCGGCCGATCAAAACCCTGGGCGGCCAACGCAATGCGGCGGGCTTCAGCGATAGAAAGATTGCTGCGGCGCAAATTCAGTCCTGGCTCGGTATCCGGTATGCTCCCGGATCCGCATCATACGCGAGCATCATCGTGAAACCACTTGTCGCCGTTGTCTTACTGCTTATCGTTACTGGCGTTGTCGCTGACGAGACTGACATTGCGGGCCGCTGGCTCAGTGGCGACAAAACCGGCTGGATCGAGATTCGGCTCATCGATGACAAGCCGCTTGGCATTGCTGCAGGTGCAACCGATCCGAATGACGTGGGTCGCGTTGATGAATTGAACCCGGACCCGGCGCTGCGCAGCCGCTCTCTGCTTGGTATTACGATCTTGCATGGCTTTGACTACGCCGGGGAGCACGTCTGGAAAGGCGCACTATTTATGACCCCAACAGTGGCTATTCCTACAAGAGTACGATGACACTCGTCGATCGAAACACTCTCAAAGTTCGCGGCCACATCGGGCTGTCACTGTTCGGTCGATCAAATACATGGACTCGCGATGACCTCGAGGTCGATCCTTAGTCGTCGACAATTGCGTCGGCTTCGATTTCCACCAGCATTCCCGGGTCGATCAGGCGGCTGACCTCGATCATCGACGTCGCCGGTCTGCTATCGCCAAACGCTTCCTGGTGCGCTCGTGCGATTTCCTGCCACCGATTGATATCAGTGACAAACATACGCGTTCGCACCACGTGCTGCAGATCAGCGCCAGCCTGTTGTAAAGCGGCGCGAACAATTTCGATGCAACGCTCGGCCTGCCGGTATGCATCGCCGGCTCCAAGCAACTTGCCGTCGGCACCGACCGCGGTCGTTCCGGACACGGCGATAAAGTTGCCACTGCGTACGGCTAGCGAGTAACCGACCAGTGACTCCCATGGCGCACCGGAACTGACCTTCTGACGCTGCTTTGCCATTGCTAACCTCCCACCCTGCTAAGACCAGAAACTGGGGACACGCTCTATGGTCCACAAAGCCGCGACGCACCCAATGCCGTAGGCCGCCGCCGGCAACGCCAACGTTCTGCCGTCTGGAATGAGTCGCCCCAGCAGCGCACCGAGCAGCAGCATCGCTACAACAAACAGGATCTGGCCGATCTCGACACCCACGTTAAACATCAACAAGGCAATCGGAATCGCATTCTGCGGCAAGCCAACCTCGGCCAGCGCGCCCGCGAAACCGAAACCGTGCAGCAATCCGAAACTGAAAGCGACCAACCACGGTGCACGTGCTGTCAGACCTGGTTTGCCACGCAAGCCGTGTATCACCTCCGCCGCGACGAAAACAATACTCAACGCGATGATGGTCTCGACCGGCGGACCCGGCACGTGCATCCAGCCCATCGTTGCAGACACCAGCGTGATGCTGTGTGCGATGGTAAATGCCGTCACCGTGGCGATGATGCGTTTGCCGCCACGCACAATCAGTAATAGCGCCAGAACAAACAACAAGTGATCAATGCCGCCGAGAATGTGCTCGACACCGAGCACCAGGTACGACCAAGCGACTTCAGCCTGCCCTGCGGGTGGCCGGACGGTGAAATCTGTTTTGTCCGCCGCGAGCGCCTCAACCGGTGAACTGCCATCAAGCCGCTCGACGCGCGCGATGATGTCGGTCACGCCCGATGCCGAGCCCGCGAAGGCTATCGTCTCGCCTTCCAGACCGCCGTCACGGCGGATCTGCCAGCGTTCGATCCATGCGCCATCACTTAAGAGCGTTCGCGGCTCACTGATGTTGACCGTGCCCGCCGGAAATACCACGTACGCCGACAAACGCAGATCGCTGCCAAGTGCCGGTACTTTCCACAATACGTCGTACGAATCGTTGCCGATCTCACGCACTTCAAGATAGGCCGGGCGAAAAATATCGGCGTTGGCGTTGCCACCGATAAACAGCAACAACAATCCAATACAAAGGCGGCGGGTCATGATGTGCCTTCGACCCGCACGGTATAGCGCGACTTCAACGCCTGGTAGAACGCCTCGTTAAGCTGGTTCGACTGGTCGCTGAGAAAGGCTCGCAGTACCGCGTCGCGAACATCCTCCAGGGTCGCCGTGCGTCCCGGATCGCGCGCGTCCAGCCTGACCAGGTGCAGGCCGTAACCGGATTGGACAGGTCCCGTCCATTCACCCACGACCAATGGCTCCAGGGCGTCGGCGAAATCAACGCTGAAAATGCGTTCGACCTCGGCATCCGTCACTTCGGCTAGCGCGGCCGGCAGCAATACCGCGTCGCCAACATCGGCCCAGTCCGCTCACCCCGTTGTAATTCACCCAGCACATCGATCATTTCCTGTTGCAATACGTCGCCGGTCGTTGCGCGTCAAAGTACACCTGCTGCAGCGTGTATATGGCGGGCAAACGGTAGCGCTCGGGATTGTCGTCCAGCCAGCTCTGCAGTTGCTCGTCGCTGGGATCACTGGCTGTCAGGCTGTCGGCGAAAAACATCATCTTTTGTGCAACGCGACGACGAATAATCTGGTCCTCGCGCTCCAGTCCCATCGCCATGCCTTCGCGGTACAGAATTTCCTCCCGCACCAGCCATCGATCAGGCTTTGCAGTTCGCTCTCCGTTGGTGGTCGCTGCCAAATCCGCTCGAACTGCGTCGAAAGGCTCGTCACGCGTGCCTGGTCGACGAGGATTTCCTGCTCGGAGCGCATGGCATCCGGATTCAGCACGCTATACAGCGCGAACAACAGCGCAGCGACAATAAAGAAATGCAGCAGCGGTTCCTTGATGAGTCGGCTCAGGTTCATTGCTTGCGTTCGGATAATCGGTATATCGAAAGCCGCCTAGGCTATGCGAGTTCGGCATTGATGCCAGGCCTGCATGACTGAATTTGCGGTAAGCTTTCGCGCATGATCAATCCTGCTGAACTTGATTTATTGCGCGATGCGCTGGCGACCATGGCACGGGGTTATTCCGCGTTGCCGGAATTTACGCCCGACTTTGACCAGCCGGCGGTTGCGGCAGTACTGCAAACCGTTGCCGAGCGTATGCAGGACAATTATCCCTACTATCACCCGCAGTATGCGGGCCAGATGCTGAAGCCGCCGCATGCGATTGCGCGCATTGCCTATGCGATGTCGCTCTGGGTCAATCCGAACAATCACGCGCTCGATGGCAGCCGTGCAAGCTCACCGCTGGAAAAAGAATGCATTGTCGAGCTCGGCGCAATGTACGGCTGGGACAATCCACTGGGCCATCTGACCGGCGGCGGCACGATGGCCAATCTCGAAGCATTGTGGATCGCCGGGCGCTTGCGACCAGGCAAACGCATCATCGCCTCCGCGCAGGCGCATTACACACATCAGCGCATCAGCGACGTCCTCGGCCTGCCGTTCGCTCCGGTTGCAGTAGATGATGCCGGGCGCATGCGGCTCGCCGCGATCGAATCACTGCTACAGCAAGGCGATGTCGGCACGATTGTGGCGACCATCGGCAACACGGGCTTTGGCGCCGTCGACTCATTGCCCGCCATACTGGATCTCGCACAGGCGTATGGCGTTCGCGTCCATGCCGACGCGGCCTATGGTGGTTATTTCGGGCTCTGCGACAATCTCGGACCCGCAGCGCGCGCGGCCTACGATCGCCTTAACGAAGTCGATTCCATCGTGGTGGACCCGCACAAGCACGGCTTGCAGCCCTATGGTTGTGGTTGCGTACTGTTTCGCGATGCCACGGTCGGGCGTTTCTACAAGCACGACTCACCCTTCACCTATTTCAGCTCAGCCGAGCTGCATCTTGGCGAGATCAGTCTCGAATGTTCACGACCCGGTGCCTCGGCGGTCGCACTCTGGGCAACGCAACAACTCTTTCCGCTCACCCGGGACGGCCAGTTCGCCGGCTGGCTGGGCCAAGGCCTCGATGCAGCGCAGGAATTCTGGCAGCGACTCAGTGCCAGTGCACGTTTTCAGCCGTTGATGCGGCCCGAACTTGATATCGTCGTGTACGCCGTTGTCGCCGCAAGCACATCGGCCGCGTCAACAGCGGCTCGCGAAGTATTCGCGCGTGCGGCCGATGCGGGACTGCACCTTGCGATGATGGAAGTGCCCGCCACGATTGTGGCCGCTTATCTGCCCTCAGCAACTGTCGACAGTAGGTCCGTTACCTGCCTGCGCTCCGTGCTGATGAAACCGGAGCACGGCGACTGGCTCGACAGGATCATGCAACTCCTCGAAGCAAGCGCAGCAGCGTAAAGCCGGTATAGAAGCAGGCGTAGCCGCCGACAATACTGACCGCGACGTAAGCAAACGACGCAAGCAGTTCACCGCGCTGCAGCATCGTGTGCAATTCCATGACCAGGGCAGACAGGGTCGTGAAGCTGCCGCAGAATCCAACCGCAAATAACAGTCGATACTGGTCGGGAATGAGGCCGGTGCTGTTGAACCAGCTTGAGCTCGCGACCACTTGTGCGACCACGCCCATGAGCAGGCAGCCGATCAGGTTGGCGCTCAGTGTTCCCCAGGGAAAACTGACACCGCGCTGCAGCGCGACGTTCAGCGCGAATCGCGCCATCGCACCCAGGGCGCCGCCGGCGCCGACAAACAGGTATGACAGCGCGATGACTTTCATCCTTTAGCCTGCGGCAAGGCGTGTTCGCGCTTGTTGATATTCTTCCTGCATCCGCCGTATGAGTTCGGCCACGGGCAATACCGCGTCGACACTGCCGGACCCCTGCCCCGCGCTCCAGATGTCGCGCCAGGCTTTGACTTCGTTGGCATCGCCTTTGCCGAAATCCATGCTGCTGAGATCACCCTCCGGCAGGTGATCCGCATCGAATCCCGCCCTCGTAACGCTGCCTTTCAGATAATTACCGGCAACGCCCGAGAAGTACGATGAATACACGATGTCAGCCGCTTTGCTGTCGACAATCATTTGCTTGTACTCGTTCATCGCGTGCGCCTCGTCAGTCGCGATAAAACGGGTACCCATGTAAGCGAGATCCGCACCCATGGCCTGCGCGGCCAGAATATCGGCGCCGTTTGACATGCAACCCGACAGGATCAGCACGCCATCGTACTCGCGCCGTATTTCCTTGAGCAACGCGAACGGACTGAGCAGCCCGGCATGACCGCCGGCGCCTGCGCAGACGGTGATGATGCCGTCGACGCCCTGCTGCATTGCCTTTTGAGCATGCCGCAAACTGATGACATCGTGAAACACCAGCCCGCCGTAGCCATGCACAGCCTGAACCACCTCGTCAGGCGGTCGCAGGCTCGTGATAATGATCGGCACTTCGTGCTTGACGCAGGTTTCCATGTCCGCATACAGCCGCGTGTTGCTCGCATGCACGATCTGGTTGACCGCAAACGGCGCCACCGATACTCCCGGATGTTCCTCGCGATACTGTGCGAGCGCATCCTTGATTTGCCGAATCCAGTTTTCGAGTAATGATTGCGGCCTGGCATTCAGCGCCGGGAACGACCCGATAATGCCGGATGTGCATTGCGCGATGACCAGCGCCGGTTGTGAAACGATGAACATCGGCGCGCCAATCAACGGTAGGCGCAGCTGACTCTTGAGGTTTTCCGGAATTGCCATTCGACTGATCCTATTTAGCAGCGAGCATGAAGCTGGCTTCGCAATCGGCAACCAGCACGTCATCGGCGGCGCGGCGAATTTCACCCTTCAACATCACGAGTCGGCGACGCTCGCTGTCAATCCAGCCTTTGAGACGGAGTTTCTCGCCGACCACGCACGGCTGCCGGTAACGAATCTCGCAACGCGCTGTGTGTGCCTTGCGCCCCTGCTGGTAGAGAATATTCGCGGTAACGTCATCCAGCGCCGTGTAAATGATTCCGCCGTGCACGGTGTTCTGGTACCCGACATGGTTTTCGTTCGGGGTAAACTCGGCCGTACACTCATCGCCGTCGACGTGAAACTTGATCTTCAGCCCAATCGGATTAGCAGGACCGCAGGCGAAGCACATCGGCGCGGCCTCGATTTCTTCAGACATTGAGTAACTCTCAGGGTACTTGTTGATCGATCTTCAGTGTAACGGTGTTGTTCTCGGACGGCTCCACGATGACCGAGCCGAACCAGTCACCGGATTGTGCAATGGGCTGCCCGGAAACGGAAATCCGCGCAATCACTTCGACTTCGGCGAATGCCGACAGCGTACGCCCTGGAATCATTGAATCTGCGTCGCTCAACCCGACCATTGCCGGCAGCTCGGACAGGACTCGGCGCGTCACCGCAATGGGCGGTGATGGCTGTGCAGGGTCGCGCGCAATCACAAATACCGATGTGTCGGCTGGCAGGGACCCAATGGCCGCCGCTGAGACAAGAACCTCCGCCATAATGACCACGCCCGGTTGTTCTGCCGGCGGCGCGCTGATTTCCGGCGGCGCTTCACCTCGCCACTCGGCAACGCGTTGTTCAATGATGCCGCGAATTTCTTCGGGCGGATTCAATCCGAGGAGAATTTCCCAGCGCTCGGCCGCCAGATCGGTGTCGCCACGGTTGAGGGCCGCGATGCCCGCGTAAAACAGCGCCGCAGGATTGTTTGGCTCCAGCGCGAGCGCGCTTTCAAACAGCGCGGCAGTACGCCCCTCGATGCGCGTGTTGTCGCGCGCCAGCAATGCCCCGCCGAGATCGACCAGGGTCTGGGCATTCTGCGATTGCTCGAGGCTGACTGCACGTTCATAAGCCAGCACCGCGTCGGAAAAATTCGCCAGCGTCATGTAGGAACGGCCCAGCATTTTCCAGCCGTTCAGATCGTCGGGATCGGCTTCCAGGCGCGCTGCCAGCGACGCGACCATTTCCTCAACATCCGGTTGCCCACCCGCACCCGCACCCGAAGGCAATTCGGGACTCCCCTGAAAGGCGTACAAACCCAGCGACAGCAGAACCACGCCGCCGACACCGCCGGCAATGAGGGCACTGAACCGTTGCTGCTGTCGATAAATCGGCCTGGCAACAATGATTGTTGCCAGCAGGCACATGAGCGCAATTCCAAACCAGAGAGCCATTGCGCTAAGCCCCCTCGGCCGGTTCGTCGTCGATGGGTAGCGCCATACGCCGTCGCACTATGCGCAGTAGAACCACCGCACCAAACACGAGGAAAATCATCGGCGCGACCCAGAGAATCAGGGTGCGACCCGACGTGCGCGGCCGATACAACGCGAAGTCGCCGTAGCGCGCTACCAGGAAGTCATAGATTTCCTCGTCCGTTTTTCCCTCTTCGAGCATGCGACGGATTTCCCGTCGCAAATCCGAGGCCAGAAACGCATTGGAATCCTTGATTGTCTGGTTCTGGCATTTCAGGCAACGCACTTCGGCGATGATCTTCTCGTAGCGGTGTTGCAACTCCGGGTCGTCGAAGGATTGACCAACATCAATCGCGAGCGCGGTGGATATCAGCAGGAAAAATCCGACTCCGATAGTTAACAGTTTCATTATTCGGCCTTATTTGCGCCAATTAAGGGCACAAAATCGTGTTCCCAGATCTCGCGAGTCAATGGGGCGATGTGTTTGTGAATAACGATGCCGTTCGAGTCGATCAGGAATGTCTCGGGGGCCCCGTAGGCACCCCAGTCGATACCAACACGCCCATCAACGTCATATCCCGATGCGACGTAGGGGTCCCCGAGGGTCTCCAGCCAGCGCAGCGCTTCCACGCGATCGTCGCGCCAGTTGAGCCCGAAGATCGGTATCGTGCCCTCCGCGGCAAGCTCGAGCAGGAAGCCGTGTTCCTGGCGGCAACCGGGGCACCAGGTCGCCCAGATATTTACGAGTGCCACCTGGTTTGCATAACTGGCCGAACCAACCAGCACATTGGCATCGTGTAACGACGGTATCGCGAACTCTGGCGCGGCATGTTGCAGAAGCGGCGACGGTATCCGCGATGGATCAAGGTTCAGGCCGACCACAAACATGCCGACCAGCAAAGCAAATGCGACCAATGGCAACATGAACTTCGACATCATCCTTGCCTTCTGTAGCGCCGGTCCGTGACCGAGATCAGACCGCCGAGCGCCATGATGAATGCGCCCAACCAGATAAAGCGGATCATCGGCTTGTACTGAATGCGCACGCTCCAGGTCTCGTTGCCCAGCTGATCACCCAGTGCGATAAACAAATCGCGATTCCAGTGCGCATCAATTCCTGCTTCCGTCATCCAGTTCTGTTGCACAAGATACTGCCGTTTTTGCGGCCGGACCTCACCGACAAAATCGCCGTCTTTGCGAATCTCGACGTGGCCCTCGATGGCCTGGTAGTTGGGCCCCTGTACGTCGCGCAGTTCGCGTAACTCAAAACTGTAGCCGGCATTTTCCACCGTGGCGCCCGATTGCATCGCCTGGTCGGATTCCACCGTAAAGGCCGATACCAGGGTGATGCCCAGTGCGAATACGCCTACCCCAAAGTGTGCGACCGACATGCCCAGCATCGATCGGGTAATGCCCGGCGTGCCTTTTTCGCGCCGCCATGAGCGCCAGGGTTCCAGCACGGAGGCGAAAATGATCCAGAATGCTGCCAGCGTCCCGATCGACACCATCAGACCAAAGCGGCCGTAGAACCACCCCGGCAGGACGATGCCAATGACAATGGCGGCCAGAGCCTGCCAGCGCAGCCGTTGCAGCAGGACTTTCGGCGCCTGTGCGCGCCAGGCCGTGTGCATGCCTACGGCGACCAGCAGAGTGATCGGCAACAGCGGCAACAGCATCGCAAACTCAAACCACGGCGGGCCGATCGAGATCTTGCCCAGGTTCAGCACGTCATAGA
>JAQCGO010000054.1 GCA_027618995.1 Pseudomonadota bacterium
TATTGGCCGACCTTGTCGCGGCGGGGGAGGTCATCGAGGTACTGGTCGAAGGCTGGGAGCAAACGGCCTACCTGCATCGCGATTCGAGGTTGCCACGTCAGATTGGCGGTGAGTCGTTATTGTCGCCTTTTGATCCGGTTGTCTGGTTCCGCCCCCGCGCACTTCGTTTGTTCGACTTTCTCTACCGTATCGAAATCTATGTGCCTGCGGCGCAGCGCAAGTGGGGTTACTACGTCCTGCCGTTTCGCATGGGTGAGAGGATCGTTGCGCGCGTCGATCTCAAGGCGGATCGCCAGAATCGAAGTTTGCTGGTGCGCGCCGTGCACGAAGAGAAAGACGTCGACCAGGGGGCCTGCGTCGCTGCGTTGACACGGGAACTCAGCGCTTTGCGGACGTGGCTGGAACTCGATCGCATTTCTGTCACCGCACGCAATTCGATCGCGTGCCGGCTCGCCGCGGCGCTGCGAGACTAAGTTCCGGCACAGGTGTCGATCGCCGCAGAATTTGTGTATCTTGAGGGCTGCCATGCCGGGAGTTTTGACCATGTTGCGATACAGTCTTCTGCAAGCGGGGCCAGCATGAAAAACTGGCTGACAGTCGTGCTTGCCGGTTTGTTGTTGTGCGCTTGCAGCAGCAACGAGGTTTTGATCAGCAAACCCGCAACCGTTCCCGCAGGCCTGGACCTCTCGGGGGACTGGGTCATGTCGGGTAGCATGGGTTTCAGCCAACCCGAATCGCGCGAACTTGCCGTGAGTGTTTTTCTCGAAATGGGTTCGTCGCTCAAAGTGACACAGACCAGTGCCGGCCTGTTTTTCAGTTTCGATCGCTCCATCGTCGAAGAATACCCGTTCGGTGAAAATCGTGAAGTTGCGGTCGGCGCGATCAAAGCCTCGCGGGTCTCGGGTTGGGAAGGCGGTGCCTATGTCATTGAGACGCTGGACAAAGAGGGTGCCAAGCTCATAGAGACCTGGCAGCTGCAACAAGAGGGCCGTGTTTTGCAGCGCACTATGTTTATCTGGAGTGGCGGAGACAAAGAACTCGCGCTCGAGCAGAATTTTGACCGTATCTGATTTGGGCGTAAGGTCATGACCTTCGCGCCACGCCTCAGGTTTTTAGCGGTGAATAGCTGCGCAATTCAGCGCGCATTTTGAGTTTGCCTTCGCGATGTTGTTCCACGATGACGGGCAGATAGCCGAGCTCCTTGACGCACCACATGGTTGTCACGCGCTTTGAGCCCGACGTTTGGTGCCGCACCCCAATAGCCGCAAATTCTCCGGCTGGCACGGATACGGTGCGGCTGCCAATATTTTGCACAGTGATTGTCTTGAGTTCGTCGACATCAAACAAAATGTAATCCTGGCCTGACGTGGCGTTCATGAGGTCAGACATCAGTTCGTACTGAATCGAAACACGATCGTAGGCCACGGCATCCATGGTCGAGGCAAAGGCTTCGCCATTGACAGTGCCACTGGCCGCGCCCGTCGCCCAGTCAAACTCAATGTCGGCCCGGTTTTTGTCGCGCGTCAGCGTGTCGTTGGAAAGAAAGCGCTGCGGGCGAATGCCGTCGGACTCGCGGGCAAATGTTGATGACTCCGTAATGTCGCCTTTCGCCAGCAATCGGGACATGCCAGTTGTCTTGATAATGTGCGTCGCGACGTAACCCTCTTTGGTCGTGCGCAATTCCGTGTTTAGCTGGCCACTGAATACACTGACGCTGACCTTGTATTCGGCCTTGTGCGGCGTCAACAGCGTCTCTGCCGACGCCGACAGGGACAGACTGAGAAAGACTCCGGCAATGATCAGGCAGATCAGGGATACACGTCGCAAGGGATACTCTCAGCGGGATTGCAATCGGTCTGCCGATTGTTGCATCAAGGACATGACTGCTTCCTGAACCGCGAGCCGATGCGGCTCGTTGGCGTCCAGTGGTACATCGGGTGGAATCGTGTAGGGCTTGCCGACGGCGAGCACGACGCGGCAAAACGGTAACGGGATCATGAAATTATCCCAGCGGGGCAGTTCCCAGACCCACGATGCGGCGCAGGCAATCGGTACGATCGGCACACCGCCAATTCGTGCCATCACGACCACACCGGGCTTGATTTCATACAACGGGCCGCGTGGGCCGTCGGCCGTCGTCACGATCGAATAGCCGCGCTTCATCATGGCCTGCATGTCGCGCAATGCGAGAGCTCCGCTCTGGTTCGCGGAACCGCGTATGACTTCCGCGCCCCAGGCGCGAGCGATCCGTTCCGGAACTTCTCCGTCGACGGAACCTGAAATCAGGAAACAGGCTTTGAAGCCGCGCTTGACCCAGCTTTTCACGAGGTCGGAGCACAACACGTGATGCTGATGCCAGTACGCCGGTGCACAGACGGCCTTGCCATCGAGAAAGGGTTCAATGTTCTCAGCGCCGATGACCGCCTCGAGACGATAGGTGGCCGTGCCCAGCCGTAACAGTCCACGCAGAATGGGCGTACCGAGGAAGTAGTACAGCCGACGCAACCGGGTCATGCGCCGATCGGACGTGGAACTTCGCCGGGATTCGACGGATGAAAAGTCTACAGGTTTGTTTTCACTCAAAATATTTGTCCGCCAGGTGGCGCGGCAAGGTAGTATTGCGCCTGAATTTCGACACCAGGATGCCAATCCTACCGCAGTTCATGACAGCTTCATCGCGTGAATTCAAACGGCCACCGGGGCCGACTGGCGCCGTCGCACTCGGCATCGATCCTGAGACACTGGCAACGTTGCGAAAGCTCCGCGACGAATATGGCGACATCGTCAGCCTGCAGCGGCCCAACGGCCGGCTCGCTTACTTCATCAACGATGCGGCCGAGGTCAGGCGCATTCTCGTCAAGCGTCATACCAACTACGACAAGGGCCCGGGCTTTGAACGGGTCAAGATGCTGCTCGGCAACGGGTTGATTGTCAGCGATGGCGATATCTGGCGTCGCTCGCGGACGATGATCCAGCCAGCCTTCAGCCGGCAGAAAGTACACGACCTGGTCGATGTCATGGTCGCCTGTGCCACGACGCTGGATAAACGCTGGTCTGCGGTCGTTGAGCAGGGCGGAGTGATCAATATCACCGAGGAGACCAGTCGGTTCGCACTCGATCTGATCCTGATCAGCACCTTTGGCAAGGACTCGATTCCGTGGCTTGAATCCGAAGGCAACAATCCGTTCGCCTTTCTCAGCCGGGATTCGACGCGTGACCTGACGGTAGTCATGAAAGTGCGTGAAGTGAGGCAGATTCTGTTGCAACTGATCGCCGATCGGCGTGCGACTGATACGGAGCGACATTTCGATTTCATGTCGATGTACCTGGCGGCGCTGGACAAGAACGGGCAGGCCTTCAGCGATGCCGAACTGCTCGATGAACTGATTACGCTGGTCGTGGCTGGCTTCGAGACCTCTGCCAACACGCTGAACTGGGCCTGGTACCTGCTCGCGTCGCACCCGCAGGTTGAGGCCAGGCTGACCGATGAGGCAAGGACCCAGTTCCCCGACACGACAGCGGTCAGCGATGAGCGGGCTGCGGCGATGCTGTATACGCAGCAGGTGCTTGAGGAAACCCTGCGCTTGTACCCGCCCGTCTGGCTGTTTACGCGCCGCGCACGTAAAGATGATCAGCTCGCAGACTTTGACGTGCCACCGGGAACGGATATTTACCTGTCGCCCTACTTGCTGCATCGAACCGGGCACTATTGGCCGCAGCCGGACCGTTTTGATCCGGATCGCTTCGCGATTAGCGACAAACCGAAGAAAGAGCAGCCGTTTTTCCCGTTTTCGCTCGGCCCACGACGATGCCTGGGTGAATACTTCTCATTTCTCGAAATGAAAATACACCTCGGACTACTATGCCCGCGATTTCGCATGACTCTCGTCGATGCGGGGGATCCGGGGCTGGAACTGGGTATTAATCTCCGCTCGGCCCGGGATATCATGTTGCGGCCCAGTTATCGCGACTAAACGATGCCATATTACGAAAACCTGATTGAGCTGCTCGCCGACGCTCGCAGCAAAGTGCGCCATATTCGATTTATCGATGGCGAACACGATGAATCGACGCTGAGCTTTGCCGAACTCTGGGATCGCGCGCTGGCGCTGCTGGGAGCATTGCAGGCGCGTGGCATGCGAGCCGGCGACGAACTGGTTGTATTCTGCAATTCCAATGAGAGCTTTGTGGTTGCCTACTGGGCGGCATTGCTGGGCGGCATCATTCCGGTGCCTGTCGCGGTCGGCATCAGCGACGAACATCGCTTCAAGTTGTTTCGCATCTTGCAACAACTGCAGCGGGCCACGTTGTTTACCGAGGCTGATCTGCTGGGTCGTCTGCTGGAATTCTCAAAGCAGCAGGGCGCGTCGCAGGTCACTACCATTCTTGAGAACAAGAGCGCACTCATCAGCGATGCGACATCCGCGGTCAGCGGCGAACTGCATACGCCGGCACCCGACGATCTGGCGTTCATTCAATATTCGTCGGGCTCCACCAGTGACCCGAAGGGCGTTTGTCTGAGTCATCGCAACTTGTGCGCCAATGTCCGCGCCATCGTTGAAGCGGCGCACTGGATGCAGGACGACGTCAGCCTGAGCTGGATGCCGTTGACGCATGATATGGGGCTGATTGGTTATCATCTCAGCGTGATGGCGGCTGGCATGAATCATGCGGTTATGGATACCAGCCTGTTTGTACGTCGACCGCTGCTGTGGATGGGCAAGGCCAACGAACTTCGAGCGACCCAGTTGTGTTCGCCGAATTTCGGCTACAAGCATTTTCTGAAACTCTTCGAACGCAAAGGCATGTCTGACCTGGATCTGTCCTGCGTCAAACTCATTCTTAACGGCGCGGAACCAATCTCGTACGAACTCTGCGAGGAGTTTCTTTCGGCGTTAGCACCGCACGGCTTGCGGCGCTCGGCCATGTACCCGGTCTATGGTCTGGCCGAAGCGACGGTAGGCGTGACGCTTGGCAATCCGGGCGACGAGTATTCGCGCATATTTGCTGATCGGCACAGTCTGCGCATTGGTGCCGCGTATACGCCGGCTGCAATTGGTGATCCCGACGCTGTCAGCTTCGTCAAAGTCGGCCGACCGATTCGGGATGTCGAGCTGCGTCTCGTCGATGACGCTGATACACCGATCCAGCCGGGTTGCATCGGCAATATCCAGTTGCGCGGCGCGAGCGTGACCGAGCGCATCTATGGTGATCCCGAGGCCACTGCCAGTTTGTTCACGAGTGACGGCTGGCTGCGCACCGGCGATTGCGGCGTGATGGTCGACGAACAGCTCGTGATTACGGGGCGATCGAAGGACATCATCATCGTCAATGGCCAGAACTATTATCCGCACGACATTGAGGAAATTGCCGCGCGTATTGACGGCCTCGATCTCGGCAAGGTAGTGGTCGCCGGCACGAAAACCAAGGGCAGCCAGACAGAGGAACTGCTGGTGTTTGTTCTCTACCGCCAGGAGCTTGCGGCATTCCGTGCAATCGCGGCCGCTGTGAGCGATGAGATCGGTGCACACACGGGCCTGGCAGTGGATCACGTCATTCCGGTGTCGCGAATTCCCAAAACGACCAGCGGCAAAGTACAGCGAGTCGCATTGTTGAATGCGTATCTGGATGGCGAATTCAACGAGGTCGTGCAGGCGCTGTCGCCGGCGCCAGTGGATGTGGCCAACGATGCGGACCCGCTCATCGCTGAATTGCTCACCATCTGTTCCGACTTTTCCAAAGAGCGCAGTATCAGCGGCGATGACAACCTGTTTGAGATCGGTGTAAGCTCGCTGACGCTGACCGAAATGGTGCTCGCGATCGATGAGCGTTATCCGGGCAAGCTCGATATCAGCGATCTTTTTGACCATCCCACATTGCGTGAAGTAGCCGATTTCCTGCGCCGCGACGCCTGACCGAGATGCCACCATGATAAACGCACGTATTGCCGGTACGGGAAGCTACCTGCCGAAAAAAGTCGTGACCAACCTGGATCTGGAAAAGACCATGGATACGTCCGATGCGTGGATTCGCGAACGCACCGGCATCTGCCAGCGGCATATCGCCGCCGAGGGTGAAAATTCCTCGGATATGGGCCTGATCGCCGCTCGCAACGCGCTTGCAATGGCAGGCATTGCCGCAAGCGCGGTAGACCTGATCATCGTTGCTACCACGACGCCGGACAAGATTTTCCCGAGCAACGCCTGTGCGATCCAGCGACAACTGGACATTCACGGCTGTCCCGCGTTTGACGTGCAGGCGGTTTGCTCGGGATTCGTCTACGCACTGGACATCGCCAATCGTATGATTCGAACGAATGGCGCCAAAACGGCGCTGGTGATTGGCTGCGAGACTTTGTCACGGATCACGAACTGGGAGGATCGGGGTACTGCGGTGTTGTTCGGCGACGGCGCCGGGGCGGTGGTCCTGCAGGCGACGGACGAGCCCGGCATCCTGTCGACGCACATACACGCGGATGGCGAATTTGAAAATCTGCTGGAAGTACCGCTGGGCACCAGGCATATGGCCATGAACGGCAACGCGGTGTTCCGCAAGGCAGTCAGCACGCTGGGCTTGATTGCTGCCGAGACGCTCGCTGGCAACGGCATCGAGCAGGATGAACTGGATTGGCTGGTTCCGCACCAGGCGAATTTGCGCATTATTACCGCAGCGGCGAAGAAGTTGAATCTGCCGATGGATCGGGTTGTGGTCACAGTCGACAAGCATGCGAACACCTCGGCAGCGTCAATTCCCCTGGCGCTCGATATCGCCGTACGCGACGGCCGAATTCAACGCGGCCAGCTACTGTTGCTGGAAGCCTTTGGAGGCGGATTTACCTGGGGTTCGGCGCTCGTGAGATTCTAGGTCAAATGGGTAAAGTTACGCGCTTCTGGGTCTCAAAATAAGTCGAATCGAAATTAAGAAAATCATTTAACTGACGGATTAATAATAACAATACATTCCCAGTAGAAATCCTGATAGACTGGGCACGTTTGCATCTCGACGTGTTGCCAAAATAATTACAAATCGTTTAACAACAAAATAAAAACGTACAAAGGAGTTTTGAGATGGGTGTAGATAAAATCGTAAAGCTTGTAGGCGTTTTAGTTGCTGTCATTGCGGCGTTCGTCGCCATTCCATACAGCGGGCTGCTGGTCGCTCTGCTGGGTATTGCGGGTGCCTGGTTCATTGCTGCGGACGATCGTTCCAGATTCCTGATCGCTGCCGTTGCATTGAGCTTTTCTCAGGCAGGACTCGACGGCATTCCAACAGTCGGCCCGATGATCACCATGGCACTGGGTGGTTTGAACGGTCTGTTCCTTGCCGCAGCGGCTACCGTTATCGTTTTGGGTATGGTTGATCGCCTGAAGCCGTAATCGGGTAACACGCAAGTGACAAGAAAGGCCGCTTCCCTGAAGCGGCCTTTTTTATTGATTGAACATAAGTCCCTCGATCAGGGAAAAACCGCGATTTTTGTGTGCGGTAGTTCACGTTTTGGCCTCGCCCCTGTCTCTATACTGCGACACATGGAAACGCCATTATCAGAATCCAGCGTATCGCTGAAACTGGAAGAAATTCAGCGTCGCTGCAGCGAGCTGATCGAGGAGCCGGAGGGCCTGCTGGAGCTGTCGCTCGAGGACGCCGTATCGACAGCACAATCCGGCGATCCCTATAACCGGCAAAAGCCCTAGCTGCCCGAATTCCGCCTGGAATCACTGCCGGCGGACGCCGCGGTGGCTGTCTCGTGCAAGGTACGCATGAGCCGCAAACGCCAGATCCACATCGCGATGATCAACAGTGCCGCACAGGGCAGTGCGCTGAAGGGTTGCACCAGCACAGCGAAGTCGTACAAGCCGTGCAGGATCGCCGCGATCACGAAGCTGATCAGCGCGGCGGGCAGCAATGCGCGTCCCGCGATATGCGCCGTGGCGATCCAGTGCCCCCAGATGGACGCAAACACCATATGCATGACCGGGCTTGCGAAACCGCGGGCCCCGGCCTCAAGCGGCGTCAGATAGTCGAGGTATTGCCAGTTTTCGACGGCCGCATAGCCGAGGGCAAGAAACGAGGCGTAGATAATCCCATCCAGCGTTTCGTCGAATTTCTTGAAGCGAACGATGAGCAATACGAACAGGATCAGCTTAGAAAACTCCTCGATAGGGCCGATAACCAGCAACGCATACGCGAACAATCGGACGGTTGATGTGTCCGCAAGAAAGCCCGCATCCTGGCGCAGGCCGACCCATTCAAGTGCGACGTACAGACTTTGCGACAGAGCCGCGGCGACGATGCCGATGCCGAACGCAAGCAGCAGGTGAGCGAGCGGTTCGGGCAGATGCCGGTCTTTGTGATAGTGGTATACGGCCCAGAAAATGATCGGCAGGAAAACAGGAGCGAGGAGGAAGCTCGAATGCATCGCGTTATGCGGCGGCGGCTGTCAGCTTAGCTCGGTGACCCGTTGACCGAGCCAGCGAATCGCGTTTTCGGTCCGCTCGGTCCAGGGGTGACCGTAACTGAGGCGCAGACAATTCCTGTAACGATTCGACGGCGAGAAAATTTGCCCGGGCGCAATACTTATCCCTGCCGCAATCGCTTCGTCGAATAGCTGGGTGGCGTCGACACCCGCCGGCATTTCCAGCCACAGTACCGAGGCGCCGACCGGACGCGAGGTTCGTGTCGCGGCCGGAAAATGCTCGCCGACAAGTGCGCTCATGCGCTCTGCATTTTGTTTCAGGATAGGGCGCAGCACTTTCAGGTGCCGGGCGTAATCACCTGAGGTGAGAAAGTCCGCCAGCGTCAATTGCTGCAACAATCCGGACGAGCACGAAAAGGCCCGTTTCAAACGGGCGATCCTGTCGATGTACTCTGTAGTAACGACCCAGCCGATGCGATAGCCGGGTGCCACGGTTTTTGAAAACGAGCCGCAGGTGATGATGCGCTTTGAGTTCTTGAGTAATTGCGCCGGCACCGGGCGTGTGCCGTCGAAGCGCAGGTCGCCGTACACATCGTCTTCAATCAGAACAGTGTCGAATTCCTCCAGGATTTTGACCATTTCGCGCCGATCTGACTCAGGCATCGTGACGCCGAGCGGATTGCCGAGCGTGGTTGAGAACAT
>JAQCGO010000017.1 GCA_027618995.1 Pseudomonadota bacterium
AGGATGAACAAAAACACTCTCTTAAACCAGAACTAATTCTGTCCCATAGGCGCTGACGTCATACAGTCCACCAGTATCCTGATTCCCGTCCTCAGCTCATTCAGGCGCTTCTGAAGCAAGGCGAGATCTAATTGGCTAGGAGCATGAACGCCCAGGTAGTCGCTTCCCGGGCGGTCTCCATCAATGAACCTGATCTCACCAACAGCGTCTTTGCCTACCAGGTTGGGGCCGAGGTCGAGGCTCTCCAGAAGTCGGTAGGCGCGGGCATTGGGGCTGTCCTGACGTGCCCAGATTTCAATGGTCTCCCAGAAATCCATCTTGCGGTCGAAGTCGATTTCGTCGGGCCACAGACCAGCATAATATTCCTCCCCTCCGAAATACCTACGCGCATACTCCCGCAAGGTCATCTCAGGCGGCTCTTCGTAAGGATTGCCGAGGTTGAGTTCATAACTCAACCCAGCTCCACGCTCGTAACTCGCAATCAGCTCGATCTGCGCATTGTGTGGAACTTCAAGTAGTGCCTCGCCCGTGTTCTCAAAGTATGAAAAGACCCTGTCGTAGTAGGACGGCAGGATAAGACCTGCTGCTGTGCCTAAAATGAATTGTCTGCGTGAAATGGACATGACTAATCCTCCCCTGATTCTGTGCTCGCCAAAGGATGGTCCTCGTGGCGTTCGTCAGAAGGTTGTGAAGGACCTGCTTCCTGCTGGGGTTCTTGCTTCGTAGGGCGAGGAGACTTCGTCTCAGAACGCTTTACGCTCTGCGCCTGGCGAGACGTAAGCGATTGTCCTGCGCCCCAACCTTTGTAGAACTCATCCAGATAGTCTGGATCGGTCCAATGGATTATTCGTACTTTGTTTTTCTTGATAGACATAACAAACCTCCGATTGATGATTCGGAAGCCAACGTCGATATGGTATGCCCGTATAGTTGCCGGGAAGGCCACATCCCCTCTCGGGAACCACCTTGCTCGGGGAGCAGGTTGGTGGAGCGTTAGCTCACTCTTGATGTACGGGTGTATTGTACTACTTTTGAGGTCCGCTATACACCCAAAAGCTGCCGATCCAATGACTGCTTTTCAGGTAGAGTCAGGGGCTGGAAACGACCCCAAGCGGACTCACGGGCTGCGATTTCATTTTTCCGTATAGCGGACTCTCAACGCTCCGGTTCAGCGGCGGGCCGCGCAGCAGGCCGTCCGCTCACCTCCGATGAACTCCTACAGGTGCATTCTCGCGAAACTCAGTTATTTCGGTCGAAGCCCAAACTGTGACACTCGATCGTCCGGGGCAAGTGCCACCCTGTAGTACATCGTGTGGCCGCTGAAATCCACCTCGTACTCGAAGACGCGATCGTCTCCCTCTTCGATCCTCTGGACGAGGACCATGCGCTTCACTGGGCCCAATGAGCTCAGTTGCTCCTGGTAGTACTTTGCGCCGTCCGGAAAGAAACCTGCAAGCACATAGGCGAATTCACTCGGAACGAGCTTTCCTGCGCGTGCGTCGTCCAGATAGCGAGAGAGCTTGGCTGTGACCTGTGGTTCGCGATCTTTGATCGCTTTAAGCACCGGTACGGCCAGCTTAGGGCTCATGATTTCTGCGATGCCATCGGCAAACCGCGCCTGATCTGCTTGAGCGAGATTGGCGAGCACGATGATGGAGATGTCCTCTCCGACGAAGCGCGAGTACTGTGTTTTAAAGCCCTGCCAAGCGCCACCGTGCTGGTGCAGTGGTTGACCGCCGCGCTCGTCGAGAAACCATCCGAAGCCGTACGGGTAGGTCTTGCCGCTCTTGAGTACCACCGGCTGCAGGATGAGATTCCAACTTTCCGCCTTCAGAACGGCCCGAGCGCGAACCCCGGCATCCCACGCGATGAGGTCGCGCACCGAGAAGTAGAGTGATCCGTCCGCTGTTGTGTTCAACGCGGGCGACACCCACTCTTGATTCTTCACGGCACCATTCTCGATGCGATAGCCGGCCGCGCGATTCGCCACGATGTCCGCCTCGTTGATCACGCGCGCCGTCATCATGCCAAGGGGATTAAACACACGTACAGCGAGCACGTCACCGTAGAAGGAACCTGAGACCTTGTGGACGATGATCCCTAGGAACGCGTAACCCGTGTTGCTGTAGTTCCACCGCATACCGGCTGGGAACTCAAGTGGCAGGCCGAATGCCAATCGTGCCAAATCCTCTTCGGTATGGTCTTTCCGGTAGTCGAACTTTCCGTCCGTGTAGTAGTCCGGAATGCCAGATGTGTGTGTCAAGAGGTGGTAGACGGTAATGGAGCGCCAGGTCTCAGGGGCGTCTGGAAAGAATTTCGTGAGAGGGTCATTCAGCGATAACTTGCCATCCTCGATCTGCAACATGACGGCCATGGCCGTGAACTGTTTTCCGAGGGAACCGGACTGGAAAATCGTGGCTGGACCTACGGGGACCTGATGTTCGAGATTCGCGTACCCATACCCTTGGACCTTCAGGACCTCACCTTTCTTGACGATGCCTATTGCGACACCTGGCACGTTTTGCCGTTGGATCTCAGCACGCACGAATTCGTCGATGGGTTCACTGATCGCCGATTGGGCTTCTGCGGAGGCTATCGTGGGTGACACTACTGAGAGGTAGAGCAGCACGGTTTTCACGAGGTGGTGTGATTGGGTTAACACTCGGTTTCTCCCTGATGTTTGTCGTAGCCCAACGATAGCGACGCCCAAAGTCAGCAGTGCGGCCTAACTGTGCTTATACGGACGCAGCTGTCCGCATAACAATTGATATATGACGTGCGTCAATTCTGGGCAATGTTTGTAGTTTCTGAGCTATACGCCTGCACATTCAAAGAGTCAACTTGCGTCAGCGTGAGTTGAAAGGCAAAAAAGGTGGCTGAGCTGGCAACAGCCCGTCCAGTGACTTCAGCACTCTCAATATCCGGGTATGTCCGGACCTCATAGACCAATGTTCTTATCCACCAACGACTGTCATTCTCGAGTTTCGAACTCGTACAACGAGCCAGATGTGAGTAGTTTTCGGAAAGTTGCTGGTCATTCTGCGGAGTATCGTTTCGCTGCACAACGGCACAACCGATCAGCGCAATCGCCGGGACAAGAGTTATCCAATACACCTTCATCCTACATATCTCACGTAACCACCACAGATCGTTTCTGGTCCCTCGGAATAGTAACACTCGAACAGCGCGTGTGATCGGAACAACCGCTTTTAGTAAAGGCCGACACTGGCGCATGTTCACCCGCCTTTACATCGAAGCCCTGCTCGTAGACGAAGAAGCTGCTGACGCGGTTTGGGAGGCTTGGGACAAGGGCGTGTTGAGTGACCTTGAGGCTGCTGTGGCTTGGCGGAAGATCGCATTGAGCGACGGGATTGCCATTGAAAGCAGTCGCTTGGGTAATATGGACTGAACGACCGCTGCTGACCCGAAGCGGCCAGGTTATTGAAGCTGAAATCGGGTCAGATTGGTTGAAGGAGATCGTCTCACTTTACTCGGCATCAGGCATGCCCACTGGTATTGAAAATTGATAGCCGTTAATAGTCATAGTCTATTCATCCGGAGCACCGGGATCTTTTTCCATCGATGCCTGGTGCTCTTCTATCACTCGCCATAAAGGGGTTTCTACCCAGGTGTCATCGAGATAGAAGGCTTCGGGCTCTTCCTCTTTTGGATCTATGATCAGATTGTAAATTGATGGATAGGCTATGGGCCTGACCGAATAATGGTCATCAAGCTCCTTGAGAAGGATTTTCCAGTTACGCCATTTCGCACCAAAGAGTTCGCTGGTGAGGTAGATCACCATGGATTCGCGCGCGGAATTCTTCGTCTTACCCATCAGGAACGCAGATTGGTCAACACCATCCAGTATGCGATCCTGGGGAATATCGCCACCGACAAAATTTGCCAGTGTCGGAAAAACATCTATCGCATGCACAATATCGTTTGATACTTGCCTGGCGGGAATTTTCTCAGGCCAGCGGATCAGAAAAGGCACGCGCAAAGATCCTTCATAGGGAGAAAACATGGTTCCTCGCCAGATCCCGGTGGAGCCAAATGATCTTCTGACTCCTTCGCGGCCATTGTCGGAAGTAAAGATGAAAATGGTGTTGTCTTTGAGTCCAAGCTTATCAATGGTATCCAGGAGTTCGCCCACATAAGCATCGGTTTGCGCCAGGACATCAGCAAAACTGCCGTTTCCAGTTTTGCCCTTGAAGTCGGGATGAGCATTAACCGGCTCGTGTGTTTGGGTATAAGGGAGATAGGCGAAAAAGGGCTGCTTTGCTTTGGCTCTACGCTTGATGAAATCAATGGCGTGATCGGTAATTTCCCGGTCGATGGTGGCGCGTTTGGCGAGCCCATACACTTCGTGCTTTTCGGGTGTTTCGCCGCGCTTCGACGTGGTGATGTAAGTGAACTCGACACCAGCGTCCTTCTGGAAGCTATCGCTATCGGGCCAGAAGGCTTGATCCGATGAGTAGGGAATTCCATACCACTCATCGAAGCCCTGGTCTGTGGGATAACGGCCTTCGGCATTACCCAGATGCCACTTGCCGAAGATGCCCGTCGCATAACCGGAACTCGAGAGCATCTCCGCCAGCGTAATCTCCCACTTACTGATGCCGTACCATAAATCTCTTGGCGGGCCATTTGGGCGCAGTCGCGTGCGAGCCCCGTAGCGACCGGTCATCAATGCGGCGCGGGATGGTGTGCATTCCGCCTCGACGTTGTAATTGGTCAATTGAAATCCCTCGGCAGCAATAGAGTCGATGCGTGGCGTAGGCGCTCCGCGCATGACACCACCGCCATACACGCCTGGTTCGCCGTAACCGAAGTTGTCCATCAGGACTAAGACAATATTGGGCTTGCTCTTGTCGGCAGGTGCTGCCAGGGCCAATGGCGCCGCGAAAATCAAGGCTAACAGGCAGGCAAGGAGCCGCTGATGGTGTTTGTACTCTGTCATAGCAGACTCCATTGATAATTCCTGAAGTTACAGGGTTCTATGATATTGGCGAAGTCATGTCAGAGTAGAGTATAGGCGGAGTAAACCATCTGTTCGTTGGCTCGCAGCGGGCAGTCTCGGCAGTCTCGCCTGATAAATATAAAAAGTATAAACCCCCTTTTCACTGAAAAACCAGCCTGACCATCCCGTGGCAACCCGGCCATGTCCCAGTCAAAACCCGCCAATTACATCCGGTCCTATTGACCAATCTGCGAGATTCGGTGGATAGGAAGTATAAACCACCTTTTCCTGAATTCACGCAAATATCAGGATCCGCTACCTGGCACCGAATTGGACCTGGAAAATAGAGGTCGAACCGAATTAATCGACGCTTTGCGTCGAAATAGGCATAGCTAAAATTTGGGGTCGAACCGCAATTTCGTAATTTCGGTTCGACCCCTTTATTATGAGATTTGGAATCAGATTTTCTAGATATCAAACAGTGAATCTATCCGTGATCGGAACAGAATTTCCAGACTATGGTTGATTAATGGCCGCTTCTGGCCGGAAGCCATCCTTCGTCTTATTTGTTTTCGTGTGATCGGAACGACCGCTATCGAGAAAAGCAGGCGTTCGCAATCAGGGCGATAACTGTGTGCCGATGCCCCAATAAGTGATCGTATCGAGTAGCAACGTTAGATGCTCAATGTATACGAATCCGCCAGACGACTCGTTGCCGGGAATGAGTGATGTATCCACTATTTTAACGTAGCCACTCGCCTCAGAGACAAACCAATGAGCAACTCCGCTTTGAAAATGCATCAGCTCTCTGTTGTCGCGGCTCGCCCAATAGTACTTTCCGCCTCGCTTAACAATCAGAACTCTGTATTCCTGAGATTGAGCATCACTCATTTCATATTGAGTCGTCGCTTCTGCATTACTCTCGACTTTAGTGAACGGTAACCCGGCGAAGACAATAGAATCCTGTGCGTTCCCGATAGAAACAAAACCAATTGCAACAAATGCAAACGCGAGCCGAATTCGCATTTTCATATCAATTCTCCAATTTCGCAGGCAACTGAATAGCACATCGCTAGAGATAATAGGCCAATGTTGTCCGAAGTCTACATAGAAGCCCTGCTGGTCGATGAGGACCTGGCGGATAGAGTTTGGGTGCTGTGGAATGCAGGCGTCATTACGGATGACTTAGCGGTCACCGCATGGGCTATCTTGGCTATCCGCGTAGGGTCGTAATTCAGCCAAATAAGCGCGCAAAACCTACACAGCGCCTACATGAACCGACTTTCGGCTACCGATATTCGGCAAGGCGCTGGTAAGTTATTGTAAAGATTGGTAGCGGGGGCAGGATTTGAACCTGCGACCTTCGGGTTATGAGCCCGACGAGCTGCCAGGCTGCTCCACCCCGCATCGGCAGGAGCGGGACTATACTCAAGAGAGCCTGATGTAGCAAGCCGTGCAAGGAGACAGACCCGATTAGCCGAGAACCCGCGTACAGAGCGCCCACAGCCATCCAGGCACCAGCCCCAGCCCCAGGACGGCCATGGCGTTCAGGCCCAAGACGACCCGTGTGTCTGCACTCGCCTGCAACACCGCCTGATCTTCAGCGGCATCGAAATACATGTACCAGATGACGCGCAAGTAGTAATAAGCCCCCACGACGGATGCGAGCACCATGAGGACAGCCAGGCCCGTGTAGCCGGAACTCAACACGGCGTCGATGACATTCAACTTGCCGAAGAAGCCAACCAGCGGCGGAATGCCCGCGAGGCTCAGCATCATAAACATCATCATCAGTGCCAACCACGGACTACGTGCATTGAGCCCTTTGAAATCACTCAGCCTTTCCGCCTCGTAGCCACGCCTGCTGAGCAAGATGACGATACCGAATGCGCCAGCCGTCGCCACGATATAGGTCAGCGTGTAGAACAACGCCGCCGCATTGCCTTTGACGGTGCCACAAAACACAGCCAGGAGAATGAAGCCGACGTGAGCGATCGTCGAATAGCCCAGCATGCGCTTGATGTTGGTCTGCGCGATCGCGACCACATTGCCAACCAGCAAGGAGAGTACGGCGAGCACCATGATCATGTCCGCCCAGACCGCGTGCAGATCACCCAGGCCGTCCACAAGTATGCGCAGGAGCAAGGCAAGCGCCGCAATCTTTGGCGCCGACGCAATATACAAAGTCACCGGCGAACGAGCGCCTTCATAAACATCGGGCAGCCACATATGAAATGGCACGGCCCCGAACTTGAATGCAATGCCGACAATGAGAAATGCCAGCCCGAACCACAGTGACAAGCCATTCATGTCGGGGTTCGCAGCGATATTGGCGGCCATCGTCGAAAACTCCAGCGTGCCGGTGACGCCGTAGACCCACGATATGCCGTACAGCAGCGCACCCGATGCAATCGCTCCGAGCACAAAGTACTTCATCGCCGCTTCCGAGGAATTGGCATTGTTGCGGTCGAAGGCGACCAGCGCGTACTGCGACAGCGCCAGCGTCTCGAGCCCGAGATACATCGACAGCATGCTGTTCGCAGAGATCATGATCATCATGCCGAGCAAACCGAACATGCCGAGCACGTAATATTCACCCTTGTGCAGATCGTTGGCACGCAAATAGTCGCGCGCATACACGAACGCGACGGCTACGAAACCCACCACTGCGATCTTCATCGCCTGCGACAATGCGTCGCTGACGTAAGCGCCGCTGAACAGAACGGTCCTTTCCATCGGAGCTGTCGAGAACAGCACCCACATCGTTATCGCGAGGCTCGCCATGCTCAGCCAGTAGGTCACGTTGCGATGCTCGTCATCCACAAACAGGTCGGCCACCAGCACGACGCACAACAGACCCAACAGGGTCATTTCCGGTGCAGCTGATAGGTAGTTTGCAAGAGTCATCACGTCGCCCGTCAAAGCTTCGACTGCGCTATCTGCGCCAGTAACGTTTCAATACTCATATTCATCATCTCGACAAGAGGTGCCGGCCAGAGG
This sequence comes from Pseudomonadota bacterium, assembly GCA_027618995.1. Classification (GTDB taxonomy): domain Bacteria; phylum Pseudomonadota; class Gammaproteobacteria; order Steroidobacterales; family Woeseiaceae; genus UBA1847. Next base: position 7,961 of record JAQCGO010000017.1, read on the forward strand.
CCGAGCAGCAATACCGAAATCGCAAGCACTGCCAGCACGGTGAACTCCCGGATGTTCAGATCCTGCAATTTGGCCACGTTGTCATTCGCCACCTCGCCGTACAGGACGCGCTTGACCATCCACAAGGTGTAGGCCGCGCCGAGAATCAGGGTGGTAGCGGCCAAAAATGCGAACCAGAAATTCGCCTTGAAGCTCGCGATGATTACCATGAACTCACCAACGAATCCGGATGTTCCCGGCAGGCCCGCATTGGCCATCGAGAACAGCACCATGAAAGCGGCAAACGTCGGCATCGTATTCGCGACCCCGCCGTAGTCGGCAATCTGGCGGCTATGCACGCGGTCATACAGCACACCAACACAAAGGAACATCGCACCCGATATCAGGCCGTGCGACACCATCTGTACCATGCCGCCAGAAATACCGAGCGCCGCGCCCGTGCCGGAACCGATCGACCAGAACAGGAAAAAGCCGAGCGTTACAAATCCCATGTGCGCGATCGACGAGTACGCAATGAGCTTTTTCATGTCCTTCTGCATCAGCGCAACGAAGCCGATGTAGACCACTGCGATCAGCGACAACGCGATGACAAAGTTGGCGAAGTACTCACTGCCGTCCGGAACAATCGGCAGGGAAAGGCGCACAAATCCGTAGCCACCCATCTTCAACATGATGGCGGCCAGGATGACGGAGCCACCTGTCGGTGCTTCAACGTGTGCGTCCGGCAACCAGGTGTGTACCGGCCACATCGGCACCTTGACGGCGAATGCGGCCAGGAACGCGAGGAAAATCAGCTTCTGTGCCGGCAGCGACAATGGCACGTTCATGAACCCGAGCAGGTCGAAACCACCGGTCTTGCCGAACAGGTAGATGAAGGCAACCAGCATCAGGACCGAGCCAAGGAACGTATACAGGAAGAACTTGATGGTCGCGTACACGCGGCGTTCGCCGCCCCAGACGCCGATAATCAGGAACATCGGTACCAGCATGGCTTCCCAAAACACGTAGAACAGCAGCCCGTCCAGCGCCGAGAACACGCCGATCATCAAACCTTCGAGAATCAGGAACGCGGCAAAGTACTGTGCCGGGCGCGGCTTGATCGAATCCCAGCCGGCGATAACAACCAGCGGTGTGATGAACGTCGTCAGCAGGATCAGCGGCGTGGAGATGCCATCGACGCCGAGGTAGTAATACGCGTTGATCGCACCGATCCAGCTCTGCCTTTCGATGAACTGCATCCCAGGCTCGACATTATCGAAGCCGGCAAAGAGCGCCGTACTGAAGACAAACGTTAATACGGTGACCAGCAGCGCGCTGAATCGCATCATGCCGGCTCTGGCCGAGCGCGCGTTGCCATCGTCACCGATGACGATCAACATCAGGCCACCAAGAATCGGCAGCCATATGAGCAGACTAAGCAGGTGCTGTGCGAATAGATTCATCGTTGCACCCTAACGAAACCAGATCAGCCAGCTGAGCAACGCGGTCAGGCCGATAATCATGGCGAACGCGTAGGTATACAGGTAGCCGGTTTGCAGTTGCCGCATGACGCCGGCCAGCTTGCCGACGGTATTGGCCGTTCCATTCACCAGGATGCCATCGATGATCAGCTCGTCGCCCTTGAGCCACAAAAACCTTCCGAAGGACCGGCCACAGAACGCAAATCCCTTGATGTAGAGATCATCGAAATAGTACTTGTTCACGAGCAGTTGGTGCAGACCGGACATCTTCGCCTCGATCGTCGCCGGGATATCCGGCCGGCGCAGGTACAGGAACCAGGCGACAAAAGTACCGCTTGCCGCCAGCCAGAAAGCCGGCGAGACGTAGATATGCTGCACCAGGGCCAGGCTTCCGTGCCACACATGCGACCCGATATGCGCTAGTACATCATGCGCCGGAGCGACCACGATGGCATCGTCAAAGTAACCCTCAAACAGCACGGGTCCCGCCGTGAACCAGCCGATCAGCGCCGACGGAATGGCCAGCAGGATCAACGGACCTGTGACCACCCACGGGGTCTCGTGCAGATGTGATTTGGTGTCCGCATCCATGCGTTCATTACCGTGGAATACGAGGAAGAACATGCGGAACGAATACAGCGCGGTAACGAACACGCCCAGCAACACACTCAGGTAGGCAATCCAGTACACCGCGCCCTGCCCCTGCCAGTGCGATTCCCGAACGGCCTCGATCAGCAGGTCCTTCGAGAAAAAGCCGCTGCTGCCGGGAAAGCCGATCAACGCCAGCGAACCGACGAGTGCCGTCCAATAGGTAATCGGCATGTACTTTCTGAGCCCACCCATCTTGCGGATGTCCTGCTCGTGGTGCATCGCGATGATGACCGAACCGGCCGCGAGGAACAGCAAGGCCTTGAAGAAGGCATGCGTCATCAGGTGGAAGATCGCAGCGCTGTAAGCGGACGCGCCCAGCGCGACGGTCATGTAACCCAGTTGCGACAACGTCGAATAAGCGACAACGCGCTTGATGTCATTCTGCACGATGCCCAGCAGGCCCATGAAAAATGCCGTGATAGCGCCGATCGTGACGACGACTGCCAGCGCCGTTTCTGACAGCTCGAACAACGGCGACATGCGCGCCACCATGAAGATGCCCGCGGTCACCATCGTGGCCGCATGGATCAACGCCGAAATCGGTGTCGGGCCTTCCATGGAATCCGGCAGCCAGACATGCAATGGCGCCTGCGCCGATTTACCCATCGCGCCGATGAACAGCAGGATGCAGATAACCGTCATCGCGTTCCACGCCGAACCCGGGAGAACCTCGATGGTCTGCACGGCTACGTTGTCCGCGGACGAAAACACGGTCGCGTAATCCAGCGAGCCCGTGAACATCACCACACCCGCAATGCCCAGGATGAAACCGAAGTCGCCGACCCGGTTGACCAGGAAGGCCTTGAGGTTCGCTAAAATGGCCGACTCGCGTTTGAACCAGAAACCAATCAACAGATAGGAAACGAGGCCGACCGCTTCCCAGCCGAAAAACAGCTGCAGGAAATTGTTCGACATAACCAGCATGAGCATCGCGAACGTGAACAACGAGATGTAACTGAAGAAGCGCTGGTAACCCGGATCGTCGTGCATGTAGCCGATCGTGTAGACGTGCACCATCAGCGACACGAAGGTGACCACGACCATCATCAGTGCCGTCAGGCGATCGACGAGGAAGCCGACTTCCATGTGCAGGCCGTCGGTTGCCGCCCACGTGTACAGGCTGATGTTTTCGCTAACTGCCCCGTCCCAGAACATCGCCCTGAGCACGAGCACCGACAAGGCGCACGACGTGCCGACGGCCAGGATGGTCAGCCAGTGTGAGCCGGCGCGCCCGATCTGGCGCCCGAACAGTCCCGCGATCACGGCCGCCGCCAGCGGAGCAAGAACGATGGTCAGGTAATAATTCAGCATCGTCGCCTAGCCCTTCATCTCGTTCATTTCCCGCACATCGATCGTGCGCCGGTTGCGGAACAGCGTGACGAGAATTGCGAGGCCGATGGCGGCTTCCGCCGCGGCGACTGTCAGGATGAAAAATACAAATACCTGCCCGGTGTCATCACCGAGATGGCGTGAAAATGCGACGAAGTTGAAATTGACGGCCAGCAGCATCAGCTCGATGCACATGAGCATCAGGATCAGGTTGCGACGATTGAGCATGATGCCGGCGATACTCAATACGAACAGCATCGCGGACACGACCAGGTAATGCTGCAGGCCGATCATGGCTTCTTCTCCGCATCCATCTTGACGATACGCAGCCGATCCTTCGCACGCACGGCAACCTGTTGGGCGATATTCTGCACTTTCAGCCCCGGGCGCTTGCGCATGGTCAGCGTGATGGCGGCAACGATCGCCAGCAGCAGGATCACGGCAGCGATCTCAAACGCGTACACATGTTCGGTGTAAAGGACGCTGCCGAGCGCCTTGGTATTGTTGTAGTCCTCCGGATATGGCACGAACCCGCCGGACCCGAATTCGGCGCTGCCGCGCAACCAGATCAGCTGCACCAGTTCGAAAGCCATCAACAGCGCGACCGCAATACCCAGCGGCGCATAACGATCGAGTCCTTTGCGCACAGCCTCGACGTTGATATCGAGCATCATCACCACGAACAGGAACAGCACCATCACTGCGCCGACGTAGACAAGCACAAGCACGATCGCCAGGAATTCAGCTTCAGCCAGCATCCAGAGCATCGCGCTCTGGAAGAAAGCGAGCACGAGAAACATGATCGCGTGCACCGGGTTGCGCGAGAACACGACACCGAGCGCCGCACCAATCAGGATGGTCGCGAAGGTATAAAACAGGACTGTGTGCAGCAGCATTCCCATCAGCGGTACTTCGCATCCGCAGCCTTATCGGCTGAAATCATTGCGTCGTACTTGTCACCGATCGCGAGCAGTTTGTCCTTGGTCATGATGTTCTCGCCGGGCGACTCCATGTGGTACTCATGAATCCGGGTTTCGACGATCGCATCGACCGGGCAGGCTTCCTCGCAGAAGCCGCAATAAATGCACTTGAACAGATCGATGTCATAGCGCGTCGTACGACGCGTGCCATCATTGCCGACATCGGACTCGATCGTTATCGCGAGCGCAGGACATACCGCTTCGCAGAGTTTGCAGGCGATGCAACGTTCCTCACCGTTGGGATAACGGCGCAACGCATGTAGCCCGCGAAAGCGCGGAGACTGCGGCGTTTTCTCTTCCGGATACTCGAGCGTGATCGGCTTGCGAAAGAAATTGCGCTGGGTTACGGACAGCCCCTTGAGGAGCTCCCACAACGCAAATGTCTTGATGTAGCTGATGATTCGATTCATATCGTTAGCCCCGACCACGGACCGAGATGCATCCAGGCCATGACGCCCTCGACCGCTATCCAGATAATGCTAATCGGAATGAAAACTTTCCATCCCAAACGCATGATTTGATCGTAGCGATAGCGCGGAAACGTCGCCCGCAGCCAGAAGAACGTGTACATGAAAAACGCGATCTTGATGAACAGCCAGGGGAAGCCACCAGCCACGATCCAGCCGATCAACGGCATATCACCATACGGCGCAAGAAATGCGAACCCCTCAAACGGCGACGCCCAGCCGCCCAGGAAAAAGATAGCGGTCAGGCTGGAGATCAACACCATGTTCGCGTATTCGGCGAGGAAGAACAACGCGAATGCGACGCCGGAATACTCGACATGAAATCCGGCGACGATTTCAGATTCGCCTTCAGCCACGTCGAACGGTGCCCGATTAGTCTCCGCAACACCCGAGATCCAGTACACGAGGAACAATGGCAGCAATGGCAACAGGAACCAGTTCGTAAAACCGCCTCCCTGCGCGCGGACAATGTCCCCGAGATTCAGACTACCCGCCGCCATCAGCACGCCAACCAGCGCGAAGCCCATCGCGATTTCATAAGCGACGATTTGCGCCGCCGAACGCATCGCGCCGAGAAACGCATACTTCGAATTTGTCGCCCAACCCGCCAGGATCACGCCGTAGACACCGAGCGACGTCAGTGCCAGCACGTACAACAGGCCCGCATTGATATCAGCGATCACGAACCAGTCGTTCATCGGAATGACGGCCCAGGCGGCCAGCGCCGGCACGAGCGTCAACAGCGGTGCGATCACGAACAGAAATCGGTTCGACTTAGCCGGAACGATGACTTCCTTGATCAGCAGCTTGATCACGTCAGCAAACGGTTGTCCCAGGCCGAGCGGCCCTACCCGGTTCGGCCCGACACGGGACTGCATGCGGCCGATGACTTTACGTTCGAAATAGGTCGAGAAAGCGACCACAAGAATCACGACGATTGCGACCAGCAGAATCTTGGACACGACGGTTGCCAGGTATTGCACCAGGGGCGGCAAAGCCTCCCAGGTCCCGACCAGGAAATTGATGATGTCGCTCACGCGCAATCACCCGCGGCGCGCTTCGCGGCCGGCGTCAGCTGCAGGGCCGTGGCGCGCCGCACCAGCCCATCCACCGAATACAAAGGCACTTCAATATCGGCCGCCGCATCGGCGCCATTCGGAGCTGCATGAACGGTGTCGTCGAGCAGCGCATTATCCGGTCGGATCGCACCAATCTGTGCAGCAAGCTCGTCGCGCACTTCTTCGCTCGATACATAGTCAAAGCCGGCCGCATTCAGCAGGTTGCCAATCACGCGCAGGACCTTCCACGCCGGCCGTGCCTCACCGACGGGCGATGCAACGCCGGCGAAACTCTGCCAGGTACCGGCGACATTGACATAGGTACCTGACGTTTCGGCAAAGGTACCGATCGGTAACAGCAGGTCCGCCGATGCGCGCAACGCGTTCGAGTCAAAAGGCGATAACGCAACGACGAATTTCTGCCGGCCGAGCTTGCCGACCGCATCCTCGACGGCGAGCAGGTCCGCGTCCGGCTCAAGATTCAACAACACGAGTGCATCCAGATCCGCATCGAGCATCGCGGCGGCATTGAGTCCGGCCTTCCCGCGTGGCTGCCCCGCCTGGCTGCGGTGCGGCAATACACCGGCCAGATGTGCGCCAGCCGCGTTGGACCCTTCGGACAGGTTGCCGAGTTTGGCGCCGGTGCGCTCGGCGATACAGGCCGCAAGTGCCCGCAGCGCAGAATAGGCCGCGTGCCGTGTCGCAACATTGCCGAGCAGAACCAGGGCATCTTTGCCCTCACGCAACGCCGCGGCGACGCGCTGTTGTTCTGCGCCTGGTCGGACGTCTTTGCAAATCTTTGCCACGGACTTCGGCAGTGCCTTGCCGTCCGCGGCGGCGACGGCTACACCCGCGAGCAGCTCGACCAGACCGGCGCCATCGACGTAGGCATCAACTTTGAAGTAGTGCTGGTATCGAACCCGGCTCGCAAAACTGACCTTCGCGCCCCTGAGCGCTGCTTTGCGCAAGCGATGCGCCAGTATCGGTGCTTCGTGGCGGATATTGGAACCGACGACAAATACGGCGTCCTGCACTTCGAGGGCCGCGATGTCGCAACCGAGCCAGGGAAATACCGGGTCGCTGTCCTGACCGGAAAAATCGCGTCGACTGACGCGATGGTCAATGTTGGCGGTCTGCAAATGGCCGGCAAGTCGCGCCAGCAGGTGCGCTTCTTCCAGCGTCGCGGCCGGTGATGCCAGCAGGCCGGTCTTGCCTGGTGCCGCTGCACCCAACACGGTTGCCACTTTCGCCAGCGCTTCGTCCCATTCGATATCGCGCCATTCGTCGTTCTCGCGCAGTTGCGGCTTCGTGAGTCGCTCAGCGCTGTAAATTGCTTCGTAACTGAAGCGATCGCGATCTGACAGCCAGGTCTCGTTGATGCTCTCGTTCGGTCGCGGCACGATTCTCTTCACGGTGCCGCGCAGGACGTGCGCGTACATGTTCGAACCCACACAATCGTGCGGCGAAATCGTCTCGTGCTGCATCATTTCCCAGGCACGAGCGCTATACCGATAAGGCTTGTTGTTCAGTGCACCGACCGGGCACAGATCGATGATGTTGGCCGACAACTCATGATCGATGCTCATCTCGACATAGGTACTGATCTGCATGCTCTCGCCGCGCGAGGTCGTACCCAGCTGCGGCATGCCGGTCACTTCTTCGCCAAAGCGCACACAGCGCGTGCAATGAATGCAGCGCGTCATGTCAGTCGAAACCAGCGGACCGATATCCTTGTCTTTGACAACGCGCTTGCGATCCTGGTAACGCGACACGTCGCGCCCGTAACCCATGGCCAGGTCCTGCAGCTCGCACTCACCGCCCTGATCGCAGATCGGGCAATCCAGCGGATGATTGATCAGCAGGAATTCCATCGTCGCTTTCTGCGCGGCGATAGCCTTGGGGGATTTGGTAAAGATCTTCATGCCCTCGCCGACCGGCGTGGCGCAGGCGGGCATCGGCTTCGGCGCTTTCTCGATTTCGACGAGGCACATGCGGCAGTTCGCCGCGATACTGAGCTTTTCGTGATAGCAGAATCGCGGTATGTAGGCACCAATCTTGTCGGTCACGGCAATGACCATCTGGCCCTTGCGCGCTTTTACCGGCTTGCCGTCAACTTCAATATTTACTACGTCGTCGCTCATACTGTCTCAGGCAGCCGCCGCTGCCGGGTCGTCAACAATGCTGCGCCCGTGATGCCGAACCATGTATTCGAACTCATTGTGGAACTGCTTGAGAAAGCTTTGCACCGGCCATGCCGCAGCATCGCCGAGCGCACAGATCGTGTGGCCTTCAATCTTGTTCGCCACGTCGACGAGCTTGTCGAGGTCCGCCACCGAACCCTGACCTTCAACGATGCGGGTCAGCATCCGGTACAGCCAGCCCGTGCCTTCGCGACACGGCGTGCACTGGCCGCAGGATTCCGCCATATAGAAGCGTGATATCCGGCGTAACACCTTAACCATGCAGGTGGTTTCGTCCATGACGATCACGGCGCCGGTTCCGAAAGACGAGCCGGCCGCCGAGAGCGAGTTGTAATCCATCGTGCAGGCCAGGGCAGTCTCGGCGCGCAAGACTTTGCAGGACGAGCCGCCGGGAATAATCGCCTTCAGCTTGCGGCCGCCGCGAACACCGCCACACAGTTCCAGCAGGTCTTTAAAAGGAATACCCATGGGCAATTCGTAGTTGCCGGGTTTCTCGACATGGCCGGACACTGAAAACAGCGCCGTGCCACCGGAGCCCTCAGGCCCGAGGCCGGCAAACCAGGCCGCGCCGTTGCGCATGATTGCGGGCACGCTGGCGAGACTTTGCGTGTTGTTGATCGTCGTCGGTTTGCCGTACAACCCGAAATTCGCCGGGAACGGTGGCTTGAAACGAGGCTTGCCCTGCTTGCCTTCCAGCGAATCCAGCAAAGCGGTTTCTTCGCCACATATATAAGCGCCCGCACCCACGAAAGTATGCAGGTCGACGTCGATGCCCGAGCCCTTGATATTTTTGCCGAGCAGGCCCGCTGCGGAGGCCTCTTTGAGCGCCGCTTCAAAGCGCGGCACCGGCTCTTCAATGAATTCGCCACGGATATAGTTGTAAGCAACGGTCGCGCCCATCGCATAAGCAGCGATCGCCATGCCTTCGACCAGGGCATGTGGGTTGTAGCGCAATATTTCGCGATCGTGGCAGGTGCCGGGCTCGCTCTCGTCGGAATTGCAGACCAGGTATTTCTGCCCGGGCGCCGTACGCGGCATAAAGCTCCACTTGAGGCCGGTTGGGAAGCCGGCACCGCCGCGGCCGCGCAAGCCCGAGGCCTTAACTACGTTGATGACCTCTTCCTGCGTCATCTTGCCGGCAAGTATTTCCCGCCACGCCTTGTAGCCGTCATGCTGCTCATAGGTCTTCAACGTCCATGACTCGTTGGCGCCGAACGTGTTGAAGCAGACCAGGTTTTGCTCGTAAGCCATCAGTCCAGCTCATCCAGAATCCTGTCCACGGCATCCGTCGTCAGGTTCTCGTGGTAGACATGATCCACCATCATCATCGGGGCGCCGCAGCAGGCCGCGAGACACTCCTCTTCACGCTTCAGGTAGATCCGGCCGTCGGGCGTGCTTTCACCCAGCTTGATATCGAGTTTTTTCTCAACATGGTCGACGATGGCATCGGCGCCGCGCAGCATGCAGGAAATATTGGTGCATATCGCGACATTGTGACGACCGACCGGCTTGGTCTGGAACATCGAATAGAATGTCGCAACTTCGTACACATGGATGGTCGGTAACTCGAGATACGCGGCCACCGCGTTCATCTGTTCGGCGGTCAGAAAACCGCCGTTTTCATGCTGTACCGCGTGCAAGGCACTGATGACGGCGGAACGCTGCCGCCCTTCCGGAAACCGTGCCTTCCAGTGATCGATCTCTTCGCGCACGTGCGCGGACAACAATTCGGCATCGCTCATCGATCCACCTCACCAAAGACGATGTCCTGCGTGCCGATGACTGCGACGACGTCGGCCAGCATGTGGCCTTCGACCATTTCGGACATGGCCGAGATGTGGGCAAAACCTGGTGCACGAATCTTCACCCGATACGGTTTGTTCGCGCCGTCCGACACCAGGTAGATACCAAACTCGCCTTTCGGGTGCTCGATCGCCGCGTAAGCCTCGCCTTCCGGCACGCAATAGCCCTCGGTGAAGAGTTTGAAATGATGAATCAACGACTCCATGTCATCCTTCATTTCAATTCGCCGCGGCGCGACGATCTTGTGATCGTCCAGCATCACCGGGCCCGGATTGGCACGCAGCCAGTCGACGCACTGCTTGATGATCCGGTTCGACTGCCGCATTTCCTCGACGCGCACCAGGTAACGATCGTAGCAATCACCGTTAGTGCCAACCGGGATGTCGAAATCCATGCGATCGTAAACTTCGTACGGCTGCTTCTTGCGCAGGTCCCATTCGACGCCCGAACCGCGCAACATGGGGCCCGAGAATCCCAGCTGCATGGCGCGTTCCGCCGAGACCACGCCGATGTTGACTGTCCGCTGCTTCCAGATGCGGTTATCGGTCAACAATGTTTCATACTCGTCCACGCAGCCAGGGAACTTGACCGTGAAAGCCTCGATGAAATCGAGTACCGACCCTTCGCGCACGGAATTCAGGTGATTCAGTTCTTTCTTGCTGCGAAATTTCGAATCCTGATACTTCGGCATCGAATCCGGCAGGTCCCGATAGACTCCGCCTGGCCGGTAATAGGTTGCATGCATACGAGTTCCTGAGACCGCCTCGTAGACGTCCATCAGGTCTTCGCGTTCCCGGAAGCAATACAGAAATATGGTCATGGCGCCGATATCCAGGCCATGCGCACCGAGCCACATCAGGTGATTGAGGACCCGCGTAATTTCGTCGAACATCACCCGAATGTATTGCGCACGAATCGGCGGCTGGATGCCCAGCAGTTTTTCGATCGCAAGGACGTAACTGTGCTCGTTGCAGGTCATGGATACGTAGTCGAGCCTGTCCATGTAACCGATGCTTTGGTTGAACGGCTTCGACTCCGCGAGTTTTTCCGTGCCGCGATGCAGCAGACCAACATGCGGATCCGCTTTCTGGATGGTCTCGCCATCGAGTTCCAGCACGAGTCGCAAAACACCATGCGCGGCAGGATGCTGCGGGCCGAAATTCATCGAATAGTTGTGAATCTCACTCATTACCGGTATCCCACAATTGCTCGTCATAGCGGTTGTCGTCACGTATGACCTTGGGCACGAGCGTTCTGGGCTCGATCGACACGGGCTGGTAGGCAACCCGACCCTTGACCGGGTCGTAACTCACCTCGACGTTGCCGATCAACGGAAAGTCCTTGCGGAACGGGTGGCCGATAAAGCCGTAATCCGTCAACACGCGGCGCAGGTCCGGATGCCCTTCGAACAGAATACCAAACATGTCGAACGCTTCGCGCTCGAACCAGTTCGCCGAGTTCCAGATGTCGACGACGGACCGCACCCGAGGCGGATTGTCGGTACCCGTGAATACACGCATCCGCAGACGCGTGTTGTGACGCAGCGATAACAGGTGATAGACGACGGCAAAGCGACGCGCGTCAAATTGATCTGCCTCGTCGAGAATCACGGGCCGGCGTTGTACGCCGCGACTGAAACCACTATCGGTTGCAGACGATGTGGTCCATTCGGACTCGCCATACAGCAGGTAGTCAACACCGCAGACGTCCATCAGCATTTCGAAGCCGAATTCCGGTTCGCTACGCAGCGCGGTCGCGACAGCAATCAAATCGTCTTTCGCGACTTCAATGGTCAATTCGCCACAACTGGACGCGATGCGAGTTACCTGCTCGCCGAAGCGCTCGACAATCCGAGCGTCCAATGTCTCGTAACGGTCCGTCATTTCAGTGTCTTATCTGGCTATCGTGCTCGTACGACGAATTTTGTTTTGCAGTTGTATCAGCCCGTAAATTAAGGCTTCAGCGGTTGGCGGGCAGCCGGGCACATAGACGTCAACCGGCACGATACGGTCACAACCGCGCACAACGGCGTATGAGTAGTGATAATAGCCACCACCATTGGCACATGAGCCCATCGAGACTACCCATCGCGGCTCCGGCATCTGGTCGTACACCTTGCGCAAAGCAGGTGCCATCTTGTTGGTCAGGGTTCCGGCCACGATCATGCAATCGGATTGCCGCGGACTGGGCCGAAAAATGATGCCAAATCGATCGAGATCGTAACGCGACGCACCGGCCTGCATCATCTCGATGGCGCAACAGGCCAGGCCGAAAGTCATGGGCCATAAAGAGCCCGTACGCGCCCAGTTCATCACGGCATCAACGCTGGTTACAACGAAGCCCTTTTTCTGCAGGCTCTCGCCGGCGTTGACCGCAGCAACATCTGCCATGCCTGCCTCAGCGTTTGGAGCTAATCCCATTCGAGCGCCCCTTTTTTCCACTCATAGATGAATCCCACGACCAGAATCGCCAGGAACAACGCCATGGCGAGAATCCCGAACCGGCCAACAGTATCCAGCGACACCGCCCACGGGAACAGGAAAGCGATCTCCAGATCGAAAATGATAAAAAGTATGGCGACCAGGTAGTAGCGCACGTCGAACTTGGTACGCGAATCATCAAACGGCTCAAAGCCGCATTCATAGGGCGACAACTTCTCGTCATCCTTGCTGCCACGCCCGATCAAAAAGCCCAGCGCCAGCAGTACCAGGCCGATGCCCATGGCAACGCCGAGAAAAACGAGGACCGGAAAGTAGTTTTGTAACATCTCTGCCTGTTGTCGAGCCCAGCTAGCAGCCGGTCTCGTAATTCGAATTGCCCTGCAAATCAGCGCAATATTCTAAAAGATATTGGTGCTCTGGGCGAGACTCGAACTCGCACGACTTGCGCCACTGCCCCCTCAAGACAGCGTGTCTACCAATTCCACCACCAGAGCAAATATTGTGGTCCAGCCCGTGGCTCGTTATTCGCCTTCCGATGCCGGCAGTTCAGCCGCGTCTTCGACACCTTGTTCAGGTTCGAGTGCAGGCATTTCATCAACTGCAAGTTCATCGGTGAGCTCAGGCACCGATTCGACCGGATCGACGAGCGGCTGCACGTTTTCGATCAGGCGCTCTTCCGGATCCGTCGAGCGTTGACTGCTCAGGTACGCCAGCGTGAGGCTGCTGGCAAAAAATGCCGTGGCCAGGACCCCCGTAGCGCGAGAAAAGAAACTGCCGGATCCACGGGCGCCAAACACAGTGCCCGACGCGCCCGCGCCAAACCCAGCACCCGCATCTGCACCCTTGCCGCGCTGCATCAGCACCAGCAGGATAATCCCGAGAGCAATCAACGTGTGTGCAATCAACACACCTTTCTGAATCGTATCCATTAAATCCTCAAAGACTGGCTGCCACTGTGGCAATTGCCAGAAAATCACTTGCTTTTAACGATGCGCCGCCAATCAGGCCGCCATCGATATCCGGCATCGAAAATAAACCTGCGGCATTGTCGCCTTTCACGCTGCCGCCGTACAGGATAAGTATCGTCTCGGCGACGTCTGCATCGTGTGCCGCCAGAATCGAGCGAATATGCCGGTGTAGGTCCTGCGCCTGCTCCGGCGTCGCGGTCAGACCGGTACCGATCGCCCAGACCGGTTCATAAGCCACCACCGCGGTGCCAAATCCCGCTATACCGACACGCTCAAGCACCGCGTTCAGCTGCCGATCAATAACAATCCTCGTTTCGCCCGCTTCACGCTCGGCCAGCGTTTCCCCAACACAAAGTATCGGTCGCAGGCCGCCCTCAAGCGCCGCACTGAACTTCGCTGCAACGGCATCGCTGGACTCGCCAAACAGGCTACGGCGCTCGGAGTGGCCGACCAGAACATAGCTGCAGCCGACGTTTCGCAGCATGGCGGCCGATATCTCGCCCGTAAATGCCCCTGACGGGTGTTCCGAGACCGTTTGTGCCCCCAGCTCGACCGGACTATCCGCAATCTGCTCTGCAACCGCTGCCAGATAGGGAAACGGCGGGCAAACCAGCAATCTGACCCTGTCGGAGACCGGTACGCCTGCAAGAATGCCAGCCAGCAGCTCGGAATTACGAGCTGCGTCGCCATTCATCTTCCAATTTCCGGCCACCAGAATGTCGCGCATGGACTTAACCACCGAACCCCAAAATCGCGCGCAGGATACCGGGGCTAACCCCGCAAATCAACGTGATTGATGGCTACTGTCAGCTCGCTGCCGCAGCAACGACGACGGCGAGACGTTCCGCCAGGGCGACCACCTGTTCGTGGTTTTCGCCTTCAACCATGACCCGGATCACGGGCTCGGTTCCGGAGGCCCGCAGGACGACCCGCCCGGTATTGGCCAGCTCGACCTCGGCGCCCGCGACCGCTTCCTGAATAACGGTGGACGTGGTCGGGTCGAACGGTTTTTTGGTGCGTACATTGAGCATCGTCTGTGGATACTTCGACATGCCGGCCGCCAACTCCGACAACGACTTGCCGGTTTCCTGCATCACCGCCAATACCTGCAGGGCGCAGACCAGGCCATCGCCCGTCGTAGTCTGGTCCAGGGAAATCATGTGGCCGGAGGTCTCACCGCCGATAATGCCGCCGGTTTCACGCAGCATTTCAAGAACATAGCGATCGCCGACGTTGGCGCGGCGAAACTCGATGTCGACGCTGCTCAGTGCGCGTTCAAGTCCCAGGTTGCTCATCACGGTACCGACCACCGGACCGGTCAGCTTGCCACGGCGATGCAGCGCGATCGCCAGTATGTAAAGCATCTGGTCGCCATCGATCAGCTTGCCGAACTCATCGACCATGACGACGCGATCGCCATCGCCATCAAGGGCGACGCCGACATGCGCACGTACCGCGGGCACCGTCAGCTGCAGCAATTCCGTATGCGTGGAACCACAGCCGTCATTAATATTGCGGCCGTTGGGCGAACAACCGATCGGGATGACTTCGGCGCCGAGAGCACTCAATGTTCGCGGGCCAACCTTATAACCAGCTCCGTTGGCGCCATCGAAGACCACTTTGAAGCCGTCGAGCGTCATTCCGGATGGAAATGTCGATGCGGCAAATTCCTGGTAGCGAACTCGCGCCGTATCGATCCGCTTCGCCTTGCCCAGCGCACCGGACTCGCGCGTAATCGCGGGTTTTTCGAGGTGGGCTTCGATTTGCCGCTCGATATCGTCGCTGAGCTTGGCGCCATTGCGGTCAAAAAACTTGATGCCGTTGTCTTCGTACAGGTTATGCGAAGCACTGATGACCACGCCGAGATCCGCCATGAATTGCTGCGTCAGTTGCGCGATGCCCGGGGTCGGCAACGGGCCGAGCAGCAGGACGTCGATTCCGGCAGCAACAAACCCGGCCTCGAGCGCTGACTCAAACATGTATCCGGAGAGCCGCGTGTCTTTGCCGATCAGCACGGTGCCGCCGGCGGGAATGAGTACTCGTGCAGCCGCACTCGCGAGTCGCATGGCGAAATCGGCCGTCATCGGGTTAGTGCCAACTTTTCCCCGGATGCCATCTGTGCCGAAATATTTCCTGCTCATTTTTCTCTGCCTGCCTCGCCCAAACTCCGCGCAACACGTATCGCGTCGACGGTTTCTTTAACGTCATGCGCCCGGATAATGTCCGCGCCCTGCAGTACCGCTACCACCGCTGCCGCAATGCTGGCAGCCAGGCGGTCATCAACATCACGGCCGGCAATGGCACCCAGTGTCGATTTGCGGGAGATACCAATCAGTACCGGGCAGCCGATCCGCCGCAATTGTCGCAGATTTGCCAACAACTCGACATTCTGTGCCGTCGTCTTGCCAAAGCCGAAACCGGGATCCACCAGCAGCATTTCCTGCTTCAGGCCCGCCGCAACACATTCTGCCACGCGCGCCGCGAGGAACTGTGTGACCTCGACCACAACATCAACATAATGTGGCTCAAGCTGCATGCTGCGAGGGTCGCCCTGCATATGCATCAGGCAAACCGGTGTCTGCAGTTCGACCGCGGTTGCCAATGCGCCTTCGGCCTGCAGCGCACGAACGTCGTTGATCAGCACCGCCCCGGCAGCCACCGCCGCACGCATGACGCCGGGCTTGCTGCTGTCGATGGAAATCGGGATCTCAAACTCGGCGCTGATGGCCTCGATAACCGGCACGACACGGTCGAGTTCCAGCTGTTCATCGACGACCGCCGCCCCGGGGCGGGTAGATTCGCCGCCGATGTCGATGATAGCGGCACCGTAGGCAATCATTTTCCGCGCCTGCTGCAGCGCCTGTTCCGTACTGAGAAACCGGCCACCATCCGAGAACGAATCGGGCGTCACGTTAAGCACGCCCATTACGCAGGGGTAGTTCAGGCCGAGCATGTGTCGGGTGAAAAGCTAGTGTTCGCTGGCCGGTCCACCGATCGAGCCGGACGGCTCACTGCGGGGCGACTTGGGACCCGAGCCATCGACCGGGGGTGGCGTATCTTCCCAGCCTTCCGGCGGGCTGGGCTCCTTGCCGTCCATGATTTCAACAATCTGCGCGTGCGTAAGCGTTTCGAATTTGAGCAACGCTTTGGCCATGACATGCAACTCGTCCAGGTGATTGTCGAGAATCTCCTTGGCGCGCTGGTAGTTGCGATCAATGATGGTGCGGACTTCGATATCAATCGCATTCGCAGTGTCATCCGACACGTGCTTGTGTTGTGTGACTGAGCGGCCGAGGAAAACCTCGCCGTCTTCTTCGGAATAGGTCAACGGACCCAAGCGATCCGACAGGCCCCATTTTGTGACCATATTGCGGGCGATTTCAGTCGCGCGCTCGATGTCGTTCGACGCACCTGTCGTCACCGCATCAGCGCCAAATATTTTTTCCTCGGCGAGTCGCCCGCCGAACAGGGTCGAAATGCGACTTTCGAGCAATTGTTTCGACGTGCTGTAGCGGTCTTCTTCCGGCAAATACATGGTGACGCCCAGCGCACGACCACGCGGAATAATGGTGACCTTGTAAACCGGGTCATGCTCCGGCACGCGGAATCCGACAATCGCGTGGCCGGCCTCATGATAGGCCGTATTCCGTTTTTCCTTTTCACTCATTACCATGGAGCGACGTTCCGCACCCATCATGATCTTGTCTTTCGCCTTCTCGAATTGGTCCATGCTGACGACGCGACGATTGCCGCGCGCCGCAAACAAGGCCGCTTCGTTGACCAGGTTCGCCAGATCCGCACCCGAGAAGCCCGGCGTACCGCGCGCGATGAGGTTCGGCTGTACGTCCTCGTCGAGCGGCACTTTGCGCATATGCACCTTTAATATGAGTTCGCGACCGCGAATGTCGGGCAACGGCACGACAACCTGACGATCGAATCGACCGGGCCGCAGCAACGCAGGATCGAGAACGTCCGGCCGGTTTGTCGCCGCGATGACTATTACGCCTTCCGAGCCTTCAAATCCGTCCATCTCAACGAGCATCTGGTTCAGCGTTTGCTCACGCTCATCGTGCCCACCGCCCAGGCCAGCGCCGCGATGCCGGCCTACGGCGTCGAGTTCGTCAATAAAAATGATGCACGGGGCCTGCTTCTTGGCCTGGTCAAACATATCGCGAACGCGCGACGCGCCGACGCCAACAAACATTTCTACGAAGTCCGACCCGGAAATCGTGAAAAACGGCACTTT
This sequence comes from Pseudomonadota bacterium, assembly GCA_027618995.1. Lineage (GTDB taxonomy): Bacteria > Pseudomonadota > Gammaproteobacteria > Steroidobacterales > Woeseiaceae > UBA1847. The sequence goes on from JAQCGO010000017.1 coordinate 25,565, forward strand.
GGCCTCACCGGCAATTGCTCGTGCCAGCAAGGTCTTGCCGGTACCCGGTGAGCCAACCATCAGAACGCCTTTGGGAATCTTGCCGCCCAGGCGCTGAAATTTGCTCGGGTCCTTGAGGAAGTCCACGATCTCGGAGACCTCGTCTTTGGCCTCATCGATACCCGCCACATCCGCAAAAGTAACGTTGACCTGATCTTCCCCGAGTAGCCGTGCCTTGCTCTTGCCGAATGACATTGCGCCACGTCCGCCACCACCGCCCTGCATCTGGCGCATGAAGTAAATCCAGACGCCGATCAGCAGCAGAATCGGGAATGAGCTGAACAGCAGCTGGCCAATGATGCTTTGCGACGGCGGTTCTGCGGCACCGAATTGCACGCCGTTTTTGATCAGCAAATCAACCAGCGGGCCGGTATCCGTTTCCGGGTTGATCGTGTAATAACCGAGCGGCTTGCGGCTGCCGAAGGCGATACGCGTATTCGACTCCGAGAATTCCACGACCTCGATATTTCCGGATTTGATCTGAGCCAGGAATTCCGAATAGTCCATGGACTGTGGCTGACCACTGTTGACGCCGGACAAGCCCTGCACGACAGACAGCAGCACGACGATAATTACGATAAATACCAGGACGTTCTTTGTCAGATCATTCACATTCAGAACCCGTGGCGAAATGCGCCAGATAAATTAAGGAGTTAGCTGCGCTCTAACCATTTAGACACTACACCAATTGATAGTTTCTCGCTACCAAGTACACCTCACGGCTGCCAGCCCTTGAAGCCTTTGGTTTCCGGACCTTTACGGTGCCGAAACAGCTGCGGACATCGGCCAGAAAAGGGTCGAAACCTGTGCCCTGAAACAGCTTGCAGACAAAGTCGCCTCGCGGTCGCAGGACCTGACGGGCAAAAACGAGCGCCAGTTCTGCCAGGTACATCGACTTTGGTTGGTCAACGGCCCTGTACCCACTGGAATTGGGGGCCAAATCGCTCATTACAAGGTCCACCTTTTCACTCCCCAGAACTTCCAGAAGTTGCGCCAGGACGGCGTCATCCGTGAAGTCGCCGACGATGAACTCAACGCAGGGCAGCGAATCCATCGGCAGCACATCGATGGCCACGATGCGGGCACGTCCTTTAAGTTTTTCGGTGACGTACTGGCTCCAGCTGCCGGGCGCCGCGCCAAGATCCACGCAGCTCATGTCGGGTCGCAGCAGACGTTCCACCTCGTCTATCTCCTGCAATTTGAATACGGCACGCGACCGCCAACCCTCGCGTCGCGCGCGTTGTACATACGGGTCTCGTTCCTGGCGTTCCCGCCAACTGACGCTTGAACCGCGTGGCTTGCTCATGTCGCAGCACTCAAGACTTGCAGCGGGCACCAATCCACACTGTTACAATCCGCGCCCATGCCACTCATCGAATCCCAGAAAAAATACCTGCGCGGTCTCGGACACCACCTGAAGCCCGTCGTCATGATCGCCGAATCCGGCTTGACGGATTCGGCGTTGCAGGAATTCGAATCAACCATTGCACACCACGAGTTGATCAAAGTCAGCGTTCGAGTGGGTGATCGAGCAGTACGTGCCGGAATCATAGAATCTCTGTGTGCCAGCGGGCCGGTCGAACTGGTACAACGCATCGGCAACATTGCCCTCTTGTACCGTGCGAATCCGCAAAAGAAGAAACGCATAAACTTGCCGAACTAGTCCGGCAAATCAAATATACCGGACCTGAATTACCTCATAGCGCTTTTGACCAGCCGGCGCTGACAACGTAATTTCATCACCCTCGTACTTGCCAATCAATGCACGAGCCATGGGTGACGTATACGAAATGAGGCCCTGTTTCAGATCCGATTCATCTTCGCCGACAATACGGTAGACAATTTCAGTGCCAGTCGCGTCATCGAGCAAGTCCACCGTCGCGCCAAACACGATCTTGCCTTTAGCATCGACGACGGTAACGTCAATGACCTGCAAATTCGAGAGCTTTGCCTCCAGCTCCTTGATCCGGCCTTCAATAAAACCCTGTTGTTCCTTCGCCGCATGATATTCAGCGTTTTCCTTCAGGTCACCATGGGCCCTGGCTTCCGCAATCGCCTGAATGACAGCGGGTCGATCAACACTTTTCAGGCGTTTCAGCTCTTCCTGCAGCAGTTCATGGCCGCGCACTGTCATCGGTACCTTGATCATGCGGCCACCTCTTTGTGCAGGTCCTGCAGCCTGTTCACTTCGACATTATCCAGGTGCTCGATCGCTTTGCAGGTTGCCACTCCTGCGGCAACCGTCGTGTAGTAGGTAACGCCCCGCCGCACGGCCTCGGAACGAATCGACTGCGATTCTACGATCGCCTGCTTGTCCTCGGTCGTATTCACGATCAGGTCGATCTCCCCATTCTTGATCATGTCCACAATATGCGGCCTGCCTTCACGAACCTTGTTGGCACGACGGCACGATATCCCCGCGGCGGCCAGATGTTGCGCGGTTCCGTGTGTCGCCACGATATCAAAGCCGCAGGCTACGAGCAGCCTGGCCAGTTCAACAGCGCCGTCCTTATCCCGGTCGCGCACACTGAGCAACGCATTGCCTTGCCGCGGCAGGATCACGCCGGAGGCCAGCTGCGCCTTTGCGTAGGCCTCGCCGAAGGATCGACCGATGCCCATGACCTCACCCGTCGACTTCATCTCTGGCCCCAGAATCGGGTCCACTCCGGGAAACTTGACGAACGGAAACACGGCTTCTTTGACCGAGAAGTAACCCGGAATACGCTGATTCACGTAGCCCTGCTGTGCGAGCGATTCGCCCACCATGACTCTGGCCGCGATCTTGGCCAGCGGAATACCAATGGCTTTCGATACGAACGGTATTGTCCGTGATGCACGCGGGTTCACTTCCAGCAAATAAACCACGTTGTTCTGTATCGCAAATTGCACATTCATAAGGCCAACGACATTGAGTGCCTTGGCGAGCTTGATGGATTGCGCTATCAATTCACGCTGGATTTCGTCGGACAGGCTGAACGGTGGCAGCGAGCAGCCCGAATCGCCGGAATGCACACCGGCCTGTTCGATATGCTCCATGATGCCGCCAATGAGCACATGCTCGCCGTCACAAACGCAGTCGACGTCAACCTCGATGGCGAGATCCAGAAACCGGTCGAGCAGGACCGGACTGTTGTTGGAGACATCGATCGCAGCGTCCATGTAACTGGCAAGATCATCCTGGTTGTGCACCACTTCCATGGCCCGTCCGCCCAGCACGTAGGACGGTCTCACCACCAGCGGAAATCCCACTTCGGGACTTAGCGCGAGCGCTTCGGCCTTGTTGCTCGCGGTGCGATTCGGCGGCTGCTTGAGACCGAGACTGTCCACGAGTTTCTGAAAGCGTCTGCGATCCTCGGCGAGATCAATGGAATTGGGCGTCGTGCCGATGATGGGCGCGCCTGCCGCCTCGAGGTCGCGTGCCAGTTTCAACGGGGTTTGTCCGCCGAACTGGACGATGACGCCTTTCGGTTTCTCCTTATGGATCAACTCCATCACGTCTTCGAACGTCAGCGACTCAAAGTAGAGTCGATCCGACGTGTCATAGTCCGTCGACACAGTTTCCGGATTGCAGTTGACCATGATGGTTTCGTAACCGGACTCCCTGAGGGCCATTGCGGCGTGGACGCAGCAATAGTCGAACTCGATGCCCTGCCCGATACGATTTGGGCCACCGCCCAAAATCATGATCTTTGGTCGGTCGCTCGGCTCCGCTTCGCATTCTTCCTCGTAGGTCGAATACAGATAGGCCGTGGTCGTCGAAAATTCCGCCGCGCACGTATCCACACGTTTGTAAACCGGCCGCAGATGATGCTCAAGCCGGCGCTTACGTACCGCCGTTTCCGCCACCCCCAGAATATTCGCCATGCGCGCGTCCGAAAAGCCTTTGCGTTTCGCACTCCGCAGGAGCGTCGCATTCAACCCAGAAAATCCGGCGTCCTGGATCTGCTGCTCAGTGGCCATCAGATCCTCGATTTGCGCGAGAAACCACGGATCGATTCGGGTCAGTCTTGCCACATCGTCGATCGAGTAACCCAGCCGCATCGCGTCGGCGACGTAACGCAATCGGTCTGCGCCAGGCATACGCAACTCGTCGCGCAGTCGGTCGCGATCCGCTTCGTTCTCGATCGTGGTCGTTATTTCGTCGAATCCCGTGATCCCGGTCTCGAGCCCACGCATGGCCTTCTGCAGTGACTCCTGGAAGGTGCGGCCGATCGCCATTATCTCGCCGACTGACTTCATCTGGGTGGTCAGCCGATCATTCGCTCCGCGAAACTTTTCAAACGTGAAACGCGGAATTTTGGTCACTACATAGTCGATGCTGGGCTCGAAGGACGCTGGTGTTGCACCGCCGGTAATATCATTCATCAGCTCATCCAGCGTGTAACCAATGGCCAGTTTTGCAGCGATCTTCGCGATGGGGAAACCCGTTGCCTTGGACGCCAGTGCAGACGATCGCGACACACGCGGATTCATTTCGATGACCAGCACCCGGCCATCCTCCGGATTGATTGCAAACTGCACGTTCGAACCGCCCGTTTCCACGCCGATCTTGCGCAACACTTCGATGGATGCGTTGCGTAGTCGTTGGTATTCCTTGTCCGTCAGCGTTTGTGCCGGCGCTACGGTAATCGAGTCCCCGGTGTGTACACCCATGGGATCGACGTTTTCGATGGCGCAGACGATGATGCAATTGTCGTTACGATCGCGGACAACCTCCATCTCGAATTCCTTCCAGCCCAGTAACGACTCTTCCAGCAACACTTCGTTGGTTGGCGACATCTCCAGGCCGTGCCCCACGATGAGCTCAAGTTCCTCGCGGTTGTAGGCGATACCGCCACCGCTGCCACCCAGCGTAAACGAAGGCCTGATGATGGTCGGGAAGCCGATTTCCGGCTGCTTCTGCAGCGCTTCCTCCAGCGTGTGAGCGATCACGGCCTTCGCTACCTCCAGCCCAATCTCGGTCATCGCCTCGCGGAACAGCTCACGATCCTCAGCCATGTCGATCGCTTCGCGCGATGCTGCGATCATTTCGACGTTGTACTTCTCGAGCACGCCCTCACGCGCCAGATCGAGCGCACAGTTGAGTGCCGTCTGGCCACCCATTGTGGGCAGCAGCGCATCCGGCCGTTCTTTTTCGATTATCTGCTGCACGACCGTCCAGTGGACCGGTTCGATATAGATCGCATCGGCCATTTCCGGGTCGGTCATGATCGTCGCAGGATTGGAATTAACCAGGATGACCCGATAGCCCTCTTCTTTAAGAGCCTTGCAGGCCTGCGCACCGGAGTAATCGAATTCACAGGCCTGACCAATCACGATCGGACCGGCGCCGATGATCAGCACACTGTCTATGTCAGTGCGTTTGGGCATGCACCATCGCGATATTCTTCATTAAGAATCGTCTCTATCTATTTGTTATAAAAGGTTAACTTCATATTACTGCACGCCTGGTCGTCAGCTTCCGGGCGTCCATATTGAGGATAAAGCGATCGAAAAGCGCCTTGAGATCATGTGGTCCGGGACTCGCCTCCGGGTGACCCTGAAAGCTGAAGGCAGGCCGGTCGGCGAACTCGATACCCTGCAGACTGCCGTCAAACAGGGAACGATGCGTCGCCCGTACGTTGTCCGGCAGCGTCGATTCATCGACTGCAAAGCCGTGATTCTGGCTCGTTATCATAACCTTACCCGTCGCAAGATCCTGCACCGGGTGATTGGCACCGTGATGGCCGAACTTCATTTTGATGGTACTCGCGCCGGCCGCCAATCCGAGCAGCTGATGTCCGAGGCAGATACCGAACACAGGAATCCCGGTGCTCAGGAATTCCCGAATCGCCGCTATCGCGTATACACAGGGCTCCGGATCGCCGGGCCCGTTGGACAGAAAAATGCCGTCAGGCGCCATGGCGAGCACCTCGTCCGCCGCGGTCTTTGCCGGTACCACGGTCATGCGACAGTCAAGATCGGACAGCAATCGCAGGATATTGCGCTTGATACCGAAGTCATAGGCAACCACATGATACGGGGCAATTCGCCGGCTCAGGATTCTCGGGCGGCGACCGAAAAATGTCCCATAGCACCACTGGTAGGGAGCATTGGTCGTAACGATCTTGGCCAGGTCCATGCCCGCGATGCCGGGAAATTTACGCGCATGCGCGACCGCCGTATCCGGATTCGCGTCGCCGGTCATGATGCAACCCGATTGAGCGCCCTTTTCACGAATGATGCGCGTCAGTTTGCGCGTATCAATATCCGCGATCGCCACGGTGCCGCCCTGGCGCAGGAACTCACTGAAGGATCGCTCCGACCGCCAACTGCTATTGACCATCGAACTGTCACGAATTATCAGGCCCGACGCATGCGTACGCGACGACTCCATGTCCTCGCTGTTGGTGCCGGTATTGCCGATGTGCGGATACGTCAGGGTAACGATCTGTCGGCAATAAGATGGATCTGTCAATATTTCCTGATAGCCGGTCATCGCTGTATTGAAAACGACTTCGCCGATAGTCTTGCCATCGGCACCGACGGACGTGCCGTCAAATATCGTTCCGTCTTGAAGTGCCAGAACAGCAGGCGTAACCAAAAGCGACCCTCAGTCAGATGCGAAACCAAGATCGCAAGCGGGTGCCGGTCGCAGATGCACAAAAGCGGAAGGACATTGCCTCCCGCTCCTGAATTCACTGACCGCCCAGCGATCTGGCGTAGTTTACTTAAGCGTGGCCGATCTGGCCAGACCGAACGGCGATTTATTTGTCATTCAGCGTTCGGAAACAGGACATTCGCCATGCGATAAAGGCCTGGTCGCTGCAGGATCACCCAGCGAGCCGCGCGCAGTGCACCTTCGGCGAATACCGCGCGATCCGTCACACTGTGGCCCAGTGTCAGAATCTCGGTCGGGCTTCTGAGCGTGACCGTGTGCTCACCAGGCACTTCACCGCGGCGTTCTACGGTGTAACGAACGGCATCGGCTGATTGGGTCGCCGCTCTCGCGGCCTCTATCGATTCGCCCAGTTGCAAGGCCGTACCGGATGGCGCATCGATCTTGTGTACATGGTGCACCTCGTGGATTTCCGCGAGAAACTCAGGGCCTAATGATTGTGCCGCACGCCGCACCAGGTCGCTGAGGATCGAAATGCCCTGGCTCATGTTGCGATCGAATACGATTGGAATTTCCAGGGCGGACAGGCGCAATTTTTCCATTTGTGCGGCATCGAGCCCGCTGACACCGCACACGAGCGGCAGGTGGTGTTCAGCGACTACGGCGAGCACTTTGTCGGTGGCCGCCGGCAGGCTGAAATCAATCAATACATCCGAGTTTGCAACGACGGCCTCGAGCGACTCACCACGCGTCCATACCGCCGAAACCTGCACTCCGTCCGCATCCTGGATCACTCGCTGCACGGCCTGGCCCATGCGACCTGCGCCCGCGATACCTATGCGAATGACTTTGATTGACGTGCTCCTACGGGCTGATGCGATCAAAGAATCGTTTTACCGAATCCAGCCAACCGCCCGCTCGCGGACTGTGCTTGTCGCCGCCGGACTTGATCGACTTCTCAAACTTTTCGAGCAGTTGCTTCTGCTCGGCGGTCAGATTGATCGGAGTCTCAACCGCGACCTTGGCGAACAAATCACCGACACGTGGATCGCGAACTGTAATAACGCCCTTGCCACGCAAACGAAACACCTTTCCGGACTGGGTGCCGAGCGGAACTTTCAGCGAAACGTGACCGTTGAGCGTCGGTAGCTCAACCTCACCACCGAGGGTCGCCGTCGCAAAGCTGACCGGCACCTCGCAGGAAAGATCCGCACCTTCACGCGCGAAAATTTTGTGTGGGTTGACGTGAATCTCGACGTACAGATCACCGGGCGGACCGCCGTTGCGACCGGCCTGACCTTCGCCTGACAGACGAATTCGGTCCCCATCGTCGACACCGGCCGGTACTTTAACCGACAGTGACTTGGTTTTGCGCGTCCGTCCGCGGCCGGCACAATCCGGACACGGATCCTCAATGACGGTTCCGACGCCCTTGCACGCGGGGCACGCCTGTTGAATCGAGAAGTGCCCGCGCTGCATGCGGACCTGGCCAGCCCCTTTGCAGGTGCTGCAACTTACGGGCTCAGTACCCTTTTTTGCCCCGGAACCCGCGCAGGACTCGCACCCCACCTGGGTCGGCACATCAATAGTGACAGAGTCTCCTTTGACGGCGTTCTCGAGGTCGAGCTTGAGTTCATAACCGAGGTCCGCACCGCGATACACCTGCCGACCGCGGCGTCGGCCGCCACCCAGGATGTCGCCGAATGCATCGCCAAAAATGTCGCCGAAAATATCGCCGAAGCCCTCGGCTCCGAAACCGCCCTGACCACCCTGACCCATGGTCATGCCATCGTGGCCGAAACGATCGTAGGTTGAGCGCTTGTCGACATCGCTCAGGACTTCATACGCTTCCTTGGCCTCTTTGAACTTTGCCTCAGCGCTCGCGTCACCGGAATTACGATCCGGGTGGTGCTTCATGGCCAGGCGACGATACGATTTCTTGATCTCGTCGGCGGTCGCCGATTTGGAGACTCCAAGTACCTCGTAAAAATCGCGTTTTGCCATGATTTATCAACAACGGGCGCCGCATGCGGCGCCCTTGTATTTTGGTCTTCGGAGAAGTTTACTTAGACTTCGACTTGTCGTCGTCGACTTCTTCAAATTCAGCGTCCGCCACATTCTCGTCAACAGTAGACTTGCTCCCGGTATCACCGTTAGCCGTGTCCGCAGACTGTGCCTCGTAAAGTCGCTGCGCCAGACCACCCGATGCTTCGGCAAGAGTCGCCGCCTTGGTCTCAATCTGCTCCTTGTTGTCGTTCTTCAACGCAGCTTTGAGGTCCGAAATTGCGCTCTCGAGCCGCAAGCGCTCCTCGCTGGTCGCCTTGTCACCCAGCTCCGTCAGGGTTTTTTCGGCTGCATGCATCAGGCCATCCGCCCGGTTGCGCGCATCGACCAGCTCACGAAACTTGCGGTCCTCTTCGGCATGGCTTTCAGCATCGGCAACCATCTTTTCGATCTCGTCGTCCGACAGGCCACTCGATGCCTTGATGACAATCTTCTGACTCTTGCCGGTTGCCTTGTCCTTCGCCGATACGTTGAGTATTCCGTTAGCGTCGATATCAAAGGTAACTTCGATCTGTGGCAACCCGCGCTGCGCCGGCGGAATATTCGCCAGGTCAAAACGCCCAAGAGACTTATTGTCTACCGAACGCTCTCGTTCGCCCTGCAGCACGTGGATTGTAACCGCCGTCTGATTATCGTCGGCGGTCGAAAAAACCTGTTGTGCATTCGCCGGAATCGTCGTGTTCTTGGTGATCAACTTGGTCAGCACACCGCCAAGCGTCTCAATACCGAGTGACAGCGGCGTGACGTCGAGCAACAGCACGTCCTTGACTTCACCGGCCAACACACCCGCCTGAATCGCCGCACCGATAGCAACTGCCTCATCCGGGTTGACGTCACGACGTGGTTCCTTGCCAAAAAAGTGCTGCACTTCCTGCTGCACTTTCGGCATGCGCGTCTGGCCGCCGACGAGGATCACATCTTCAATCTCGTTGACCTTGAGTCCGGCGTCATTCAGGGCGATCTTGCAGGGTCCCATCGTGCGCGCGATCAGCGCCTCGACCAGTGCCTCGAGCTTCGCCCGGGTCAGCTTGATGGCCAGGTGCTTCGGCCCGCTGGCGTCCGCCGTGATGTACGGCAGGTTGACTTCAGTATGCTGTTGCGTGGACAACTCGATCTTCGCCTTCTCGGCAGCTTCCTTGAGCCGCTGCATTGCCAGCGGATCCGCGGTTACATCGACCCCGCTTTCACGCCTGAATTCTGCTGCGAGATATTCGATGACGCGCATGTCGAAGTCTTCGCCACCGAGAAAAGTGTCGCCGTTGGTCGCAAGCACTTCAAACTGGTGTTCACCGTCAACTTCCGCGATCTCGATAATCGAAACGTCAAACGTACCACCACCAAGGTCGAACACCGCGATCTTCGCGTCACCGCGTTTTTTATCCATGCCATAGGCCAGCGCGGCCGCGGTCGGCTCATTGATAATGCGCTTTACTTCAAGACCCGCAATCCTGCCCGCATCCTTGGTTGCCTGGCGCTGTGAATCATTGAAGTATGCCGGCACGGTAACCACCGCTTCCGTGACTTCCTCGCCGAGATAGTCTTCAGCCGTTTTCTTCATTTTCTTCAGCACACGTGCGGATATTTCGGGCGGCGCCATCTTGACGCCGTTGGCTTCGACCCATGCGTCTCCGTTGTCCGCCTTGACGATCTTGTACGAAACCATGTTGATATCGCGCTGCACGCCGTCATCTTCAAAACGGCGTCCGATCAACCGCTTCACCGCAGATAGGGTGTTCCTGGGATTTGTCACCGACTGGCGCTTGGCCGACTGGCCTACCAGGACCTGATCATCTTTGCTAAAAGCCACAATCGACGGCGTCGTACGATCGCCTTCACTGTTTTCAATGACCTTCGGCACTCCACCTTCCATCACTGCTACGCAGGAGTTGGTCGTACCCAGATCAATACCAATCACTTTTCCCATGCCACTACTCCGAAATCTGTAGAAATAAGTCCATAACTGGCAAATACGTGGGGCCGCAAGGCCCGGTTTCAAGTCAAATCGAGCAAATTTCCGGGCTCAAATGGCCGCGGCAACAACCACTTTTGCCGGGCGCAACAGCCGGCCATTCAGCGTGTAGCCCTTCTGCGCGACGATCAGCACCGAACCAGGCTCTGCGTCGGCCGAGGGCTGCATGCTGATAGCCTCATGAAATTCCGGGTTAAAGGGCTCGCCTAGTGGATCTACCTCACAAATGCCAAAGCGCTCAAGTGCTACGGTCAGGAGCCTGAGGCTGGCTTCGTTACCCTCAGCCAGGCTGGACGGATCGGCTGCATCCGCGGCATCGATGGCCATCTCGAAGCTATCGCGAACCGCCAGCATCTCCTTGCTGAACGCCTCAAGCGCATATTTGCGGGCATGCTCGACGTCCCTGACGGCACGCTTGCGGGTATTCTCGACTTCGGCAACAGCGCGTAGATATAGATTCCAGTTCTCGTCCGCCTTGGCCTGCACTTCGGCCAATCTGGACTCCGGGCTCGACGTTTGTTCCGTCGGGTCGGGACTATCAGTTTCGCTCGCATCTGCGAGGTCATCTATCTGCTCAGTTTCATCCAATGGATAGTCTGGCTGGCCATTCATTACCGGGGCTCCGATTTTTTATCTGGGTTTGAGATGTGAGCCTCGAAGTGTGCGGCCACAACTGAAAATTTCAATAGCCCGCAAGGGCTTTTTTCAAAAGCGGCGCTATTGGCTAAGGGCGGACCTGAGCAAGCGTGCAGTGATATCCACGATTGGCACTACCCGATCATAGGCCATTCGTTTCGGCCCGATTACGCCAAGCACACCGACCGTTTCATCGTCCAGTCGGTAAGGTGCCGTAACGATGCTGCAATCGTCGAGGATGCCGAAACCGGACTCGCCACCGATAAATACCTGTACACCATCCGCATTGATACTTCGATCCAGGAGATCGAGCATCGATCGCTTGCGCGAGAACGTCTCAAACAGGCGCCGCAAGGTCTCGATATCCGAGAGTTCCGCAAATTGCATCAGATTGGCTTCACCAGCCAACATGAATTCCTTGCCCGAATCGGCCGCACCTTCCATCGCTGACTGTGCGATCGCGATTATGTCGTGCATCGCCTTGTTCATGTTAAGCCGCGTGTCTTCAAGATCTTTCAGTATCTGTTGCCGAACCTGCAGCATTTCGACACCGGCGTAGTGCTCATTGATGAAATTAGCGGCTTGTTGCAATTCGGAAGTCGTATAGTCGCGATCGGTATGCAGAATCCGATTCTGCACTTCGCGATCATTGATGACGATGATCGCAAGGATACGTTTTTCTGATAGTGGTAAAAACTCGATCTGCCGCAACGCCGCATGCATTCCCCGCGGCACGGTCACCACACCGGCCAGCTTGGTGAACTCGGACAGCAGGTTTGATACCGACGACATCAACGCCCCTGAGTCGTTGCCCTTGCCGCGAATCTGTGAGCGCAGCATATCGATATCAACATCCTTCGGCTGCCGGTAACGTACCAGCGTGTCGACGAACAGCCGATAACCCTGGGACGTCGGAATTCGCCCGGCTGATGTGTGCGGCGTCGACACCAGCCCCAGATCCTCGAGGTCAGACATGACGTTGCGAATAGTAGCGGGACTCAGATCCAGGCCTGAATCCTTGGACAGGGTGCGCGAGCCAACGGGCTGGCCGTCCTGAATATAACGCTGGATCAGGGCGCGAAGCAGGTGCTGCGCGCGCTCGCTGGGTCGATTACTTGTTACTTCTGCAGACATTCGCGAATAATGCGAAAAAATCGCAAGCAACTCGTTGTGTTAGGGTATCTTTTCACAAGCTAGCAACGCCTTGGCGGTCGGTCAAGGATTTGTAAGAATCAAGAATCCAGGATTCTGCAGGCAAACAGATGAGCATCAAGATAGAGCGCGTGGCGATCCTCGGTCGACACGATGATTCGCGTGTCGCCGAACCGATGACGGTGCTGGTCGAGCATTTGACAAAACTCGGCATCCTGGTCCTTTGTGACGAACAGATGCGCCTCGAACTGCCCGTAAAACGCATTGCCACCGATGCCCTCAGCACCGATTCCGACCTGATGATTGCGATCGGCGGCGACGGCACGATGCTGTACGCCGGCAACCTCGCACGCACGACTGGTGTGCCACTGCTTGGCATAAATCGCGGACGGCTGGGATTTCTCGCCGACGTATCGCCCGACGAAATGCTGGCCAGCGTGGATCACATCCTGGCCGGCAAATATTCCCTCGAATCACGGCAGTTGTTGCGGGCCAGGCTTTCCCGGGCCGGCGCGAACGTGGGTACAGAAACGGCGTTCAACGATATTGTGCTGCAACGGCGCGAAACGGGGCGGATGGTCGATCTGGTTGCGAGTATCGATGATACGTATGTGAATACGCATTCGGGTGATGGTCTTATAGTGGCCACGGCGACCGGCTCTACGGCCTATGCACTGAGCTGCGGCGGGCCGATCATCGACCCACGACTTGACGCCGTTGTTATCGTACCGATCTGCCCGCACACCCTGACGGATCGACCGATCGTGGTGCCGTCGAGCAAATCCATCAGCATTCGCATGCTCGAACGCGAAGACACGCAAGCGGAAGTCGTCATCGATGGCAGGACCCTGGGTGCGATTGGCCCGGAGGATCTCCTGACGATCAGTGCATCCGAGCAGCGCATTCAGCTTATTCACCCACCCGGCTACGACTACTTCAGCATCCTGCGTTCAAAATTGTTCTGGGGCCGGGATAGCCGGGTGCGCGAAGAAGTGAGCCATTAATCATGTTGCTCCGGCTCCAGGTGCGTGATTTCGCGATTATCGATCAGCTCGAAATCGAGTTTGCGTCCGGCATGACGGTGTTGACCGGCGAGACAGGCGCGGGCAAGTCGATACTGGTGGATGCGCTGGGCCTCGTGCTGGGTGAACGCGGCTCGGGCCAGATCGTCCGTAACGGCGTCAAGCGCGCCGAATTCAGTGCCGAATTTGATCTCTCGGCGTTGCCGGTAGTCCGGCAGTTGCTTGAGGAACAGGCACTGGACCAGGGGAACGAGTGCTTGCTGCGCCGCGTCATCGGCGCCGATGGCCGGTCCCGCGCCTATATCAATGGCAATGCCGCCACGGTGCAACAGCTGAAGGTGTTGGGCGAGTCACTGCTGGATATCCATGGCCAGCACTTCCACCAGTCCCTGGTTCGACGCCCGGTACAACGGGACCTGCTCGACCACTTTGGTGGCCTGCTGGTGCAGTGTGAGGCCACTGATGCCGCCTATGAACAATGGCGTGTGCTTGCTGAACAATTGCAGCGGTTGCTGGCAGCCGATGCGAATCGCGAATCGCGGCTGGACTTGCTCGAGTTTCAGCTCGGTGAATTCAAGGTTCTGGCATTGGCCGGCGACGAGTACGAGGAATTGCTCGCCGAGCGCCAAAAAGTTTTACACAGCGGCCGGCTTGCCGAGGGCATCAATCACGCGCTGGCCTTGCTGTCGGATGATGCCGTGGACAACGCCGGTTCACTGCTGGCCGATGCGATCAAGTCTGTCGCTCCGCTGGTCCGTTACGACGGAGAATTACTATCGATTCAGCAACTGCTCGATAGCGCCACGATTCAGCTGAGCGAAGCAACCGCTGCATTGCAGCAATATGGCGCGTCGCTCGACATGGACCCGACGCGACGCGACTGGATCGAAGAAAGACTGGATGCGATTCAGGCAATCGCACGCAAACATCGTATCGACGCAGAAGAAATCCCGACGCTGCACGAGCGCCTGAAGCTCGAGTTTGAGGAAATAACGCGTGCCGAGGAACGCGGCCGCCAACTTGACGATGCCGTTCGCGCGGCGCAGAGCAATTTCCAGGTTCTTGCCGAAGCGTTGTCAGCTGTCCGCGCCAAAGCCGCTAAACGGTTTTCGGCCGCCGTCACGGCGGCCATGAGCGGCCTCGGCATGCCCGGCGGCAAGTTCGACATCCAGCTGACACGCCTGCAGATCGCCGATGCCCGGCCCTGGGGGCTGGATGAGGTCGACTTCCTGATCAGCGCGAACCCTGGCCAGCCACTACAAGCTCTGGCTCGTGTCGCATCCGGCGGCGAGCTGTCCAGAATGAGTCTTGCGATACAGGTTATTGCCAGCGACGGCAGCTCCATTCCGACCATGGTATTTGACGAGGTAGACAGCGGCGTCGGTGGCAGCGTCGCGGAAATGGTTGGTCGGCGACTGCAGGAACTTGGCGAGCGACGACAAGTGCTCTGCGTCACTCACCTGCCGCAGGTAGCGAGCCTCGCCGATGCACACTTTCGCATCAGCAAAGTGACGGACGGAAAAGCCACGAGAACCGGTTTGCGCGCGTTAGGAAATGACGAACGTATTCAGGAAATTGCCCGAATGCTCGGCGGCGTCGAAATTACGCCAAAGACCATTGATCACGCAGCGGAAATGCTCGCCGGCGCACGCCGCAAACTCGCCTGAATTATTCCTTAGTGGATTTTTTTGATATAGGGCGTACGTACAACACCAGGCTGTGATCAAGAATTTCGAAGCCCTGTTCTGCGGCCATCTTGCGCTGCAAACGCTCGATCTCCTCGTTGAAAAACTCGATCACTTCGCCCGAATCCACACACACCATATGATCGTGGTGCGCGCCATCATCGAGTTCAAAAACCGAGTGCCCTCCCGCGAAATTGTGTCGTGTGACCAGTCCGGCAGACTCGAATTGGGTCAAGACCCGGTATACGGTCGCGAGACCAATGTCCTGGTCTGACTGCAGCAGGTCTTTGTAGATATCCTCTGCGCTGAGGTGGCGATGATTCGCCTTCTCAAAGATCTCCAGAATCTTGAGCCGCGGCAGCGTTATTTTGAGACCAGCTTTGCGTAGTTCCTGACGTTGCTCCATTACTGAGTTTCCTGGCTAAATCGAGTCCGAACAATTTGGCTGTTTTGACGCTTGGCAAGAAGGTATGATGCGCGCCTATTATGAACCGATTTCTTCTCATCGCAATTATTCTTGGCACGCTCGCAGCAGCGAGCGGCTGCGTGTATAGGCAGAGTATCGCACAGGGCAACCTGATTGCGCAGGAAGATCTGGACCAGGTTGAGGTGGGCATGACGCGCAATCAGGTTCGATTTCTGCTCGGAACCCCGATAATTGACGATCCCTTTCATGTCAATCAATGGGACTACGTCTACTACCTGAAACTCGGGCGCGAGGATGCAACGTTCAAGCGCTGGGTCTCTATTTTCTTCGAGCAGGATGTGGTCAGCGAGATTCGGAAGGACCAGGATTTGAGCCCAGAGCTCTAAGCCTCCTGGCCTCCATGGGGTCACGCACCAGCTCGCGATAGATTTCCACCCGGTCACCGTGTTTGAGACGCTGCTCGCGCGCAGCCCTCTTGCCCCAGATACCCACGGCCATTTCGCCAAATAGATATTGTGGAAACGTGGCGTCAAGATCCGCCTTCCGGATCGCATCGCCGACCGTCGCTCCCTCGACCAGTTGCAGCGCAAGCAGCACCCGCCCTTCGGGGCTTGCGAACGCCAGTTCAATATCGATCACGACTCACCCGTTGACGCAGCGAAAACGGTATCCGCTCGGCGTGTAAACGCGTCGACCAGTGAATTACAGGTGTCTTCAAAGAAAGCGCCGAATAGCAGGTCGGCTGCGCGATTCGAAAACTCAAATTCCAGGTCCAATGCCACCTTGCTGCCCGATTCCCCAAGCTGAGTAAATGTCCAGCGCCCGACCAGGTGGCGGAATGGACCGTCAACAAGCTGCATATCGATAGCACTCTTGGCCGTCGCGGTATTGCGCGTCCGGAATTGACGGCTCAACTCACCCCGGTGTAACTCGAGAGTCGCCTCAGCGATCGAACCCTGACGAAAATGGACTTCGGTGTGACGGCACCACGGCAAGAACTCGGAATAGGATTCGATATCATCGACAAGCGAGTACATCGCATCCGCAGAATGGCAAACCAGGGCACTTCGTTGTACTTTTCGCATCGCGGCGGCTTTGGCCTGCTGTCCTCAGGACAATTTGAGCAAGCCGATAGCCTTCAGGAAAATAAACAGGATGCCGGTCGGTGCCGCAAAGCGCACCAGAAGGCGCCAGAGCCTGTAGCTCGTCCCGGCGCCACCGAGCTCCTCTGCCGTTGAATTTCGGCTCATGACCCAGCCCGCAAAAATTGCGATAAACAGGCCGCCCAGCGGCAGCATCACATTGATGGTCAGGAAATCAATATTGTCGTAAATGGTGCCGCGCAGGAACCTGAAGTCCTTGAGCACGTTGAATGACAGCACAGTTCCGAGGCCGATCGCCCAGCACGTAACGCCGATCAGTGTTGCCGCTTCTGCGCGCGAACGTTTGTACTTTTCCACGACCCACGCGACCGCAGACTCAAGCAGGCTGATGGCTGATGTCCATGCCGCGAATGACAGCAATACAAAAAACAGCGCGCCGAAGATCGTGCCACCGGTCATTTGCCCGAATGCCAGTGGCAAGGTGATGAACAGGAGGCTGGGGCCTGCACCAATATCCAGGCCGTTTGCAAATACCAGCGGGAATATGACCATCCCTGCGGTGATTGCAATCGTTGTGTCCGCGACTGCGACCGCCGCTGCCGATGTCGTGATCGAGGTCTCTTCAGGCAAATAAGCGCCGTACGCCATCACCGCGCCCATACCGATCGACAGTGAGAAAAACGCCTGGCCCATGGCCGCGAGCACTGCTTCCCAGGTCAGCTTGCTGAAATCCGGCGTGAACATGAACGCGAGCCCCTCAGCAAAATGCCCGGTATTCATGGAGTAACCGAGCAAGATGATCAGCAGCAGAAACAGTGTGGGCACCATGAATTTGTTGGCACGCTCAAGGCCGCCCTCGACGCCGCGCGCCACCACGAAAATTGATAATCCCATGAAGATGGTGTGAAACAGGCCAACTGATACCCAGCTGCCTTCGAAGGCGTCTCGAACAGCGATAACGTCAGTCGCTTTGGCGTTTGAGAAGACCCCGCTCAAGATTTTGACGATGTAGGCAACTGTATAGCCGCCGTAGACGCTGTAATAAGAGAGAATCAAAACGCCGGCGATCACGCCGATTGCCCCTAGCCAGCTCCAGTTCGTCGACTTGCCCTCTTCGGCACCCAGCAACGCCATGGTCGCCACCGGATTGCGGCGACCGCGGCGGCCGATCAGGATTTCAGACATCATGACGGGCATGCCGATCAGAATGACGCACCCGAGGTAGACGAGCACAAATGCGCCGCCGCCATACTGGCCTGTTGTGTACGGGAATTTCCAGAGGTTGCCGAGGCCGACGGCGGAACCCGTAACAGCGAGAACGAACGCCATTCTCGAGGACCAATGGCCATGGAGTGATGCCCGTTTTGTCGGGTTCGAAGCCTGGTTGCTTAACATTGTTGTTCTCTGCCGGCGTAATCGAAGGCAGGATTCTCATACAAATACTGAGATCAGACAACCGCACCGCTATAATCGCCAACCCCTTCACTCGCCAGCAAGATGTAATGAACTCGAAGAAGTCGAAAACGGCCAATGATCGTTCCATCGCGGAAAACCGCCGGGCGCGACATGATTATTTTATTGAGGACCGTTTTGAGGCTGGCCTCGTGTTGCAGGGCTGGGAGGCAAAAAGCCTGCGCGCCCATACGGCACAGATCACCGAGAGCTATGTCCAGCTCAGAAATGGTGAAGCCTGGCTGATTGGCGCCCACTTCACTCCGGCCAAGACCACCGCAGCCTACGTCAAGGCAGATCCGACTCGTTCAAGAAAGTTGCTGCTACAGCGCAACCAGCTGGATCGGCTGATTGGCACGGTCGAGCGCAAGGGCTTTACACTCGTGCCATTGAATCTGCACTGGACCAAGGGCCGCGCCAAGCTCGAAATTGGTCTGGCAAAAGGCAAGAAGCAGCACGACAAGCGCGCGACCGACAAAGATCGCGACTGGCAGAGGCAAAAAGAAAGAATTCTCAAAAGATAGTGTAAATACAATATTTTATGATTCTTAATTAATGTGAGTTATGACCTTGATATTCTGCCGAAAGCCCATAAACTACGCAACACACCGGGGGTGACATGGCTTCGACGTGGGTCGCGAAACTCTGAGTGCATGCCGAGGAACAGATTACCTCGTTAATCCAGCTGTAAAACCTATAGTTGCCAACGACGACAACTACGCACTAGCTGCTTAAAAACCAGTTCGGTGTCCTCTGCCCGGTACGTGCCTGTGCGTCCGGAATCCAGGGGTCGAATACACAGGACCGCGGTGAGGGCGTGTTCAGGGTCTGATCCGTTAAATCCTAACTGAGCTGGCTATGAGTTTTCCCTGCCCGTCGGGTAGCTCATAGTGAGATTAATGACGGAATAAGCATGTAGATCCTGGAGCAGAGGGCTTGCGGACGTGGGTTCGATTCCCACCACCTCCACCAAATCGAAATTTAAAGCCGTCTTAGGACGGCTTTTTTTTGTTTAAAATCCTTGCATTAAGTACATTCTCGGTTCCACGCGCATCTATAACATCCATTGACATCCGGGGGCAACTGGGGGCAACATTTGGGGCAACTGAGTTAAACTGGAAATGGGTTGCCCCATGCCGCTAACAAATACCGAGATTAAGAACGCCAGACCATCGGACAAACCCAAGCGGATGTTCGACGGTGGCGGGCTATACCTGGAAGTCTCTCCCAAGGGCGGTAAGTGGTGGCGGCTCAAATATCGCTTCGGTGGCAAGGAGAAACGGCTGTCTCTGGGGGTTTACCCAGACGTGACTCTGAAAGATGCACGCGAACGGTGTAGCGAGGCACGAAAGCTGTTAACCAACGGGATCGACCCTAGCGAAACCCGCAAGGCGCAAAAAGCGGCGGCTGTGGCAAGGGACGCCAACAGCTTTGAGATAGTCGCCAGGGAGTGGCTTGCTATGCAGGTTCCTAACTGGGCTGAGAGTCACGCGACTCGAATCATTGCCCGATTTGAGCAGGACATCTTCCCGTGGATTGGTGGCAAAGCTATAGCCGACATTGATGCACCGCAGTTATTGGAGGTCATCCGACGCATCGAAAACCGGGACGCTCTGGAAACCGCCCACCGCACACTTCGGAAATGTGGAGAGGTATTTCGCTACGCTGTGGCAACTGGTCGGGCAGAACGCGATCCTTCCGGCGACCTGCGCGGCGCGTTGCCAGCGGTAAGAGGAAAACACTTCGCAGCCGTTACCGAGCCGGAGAAAGTCGCTGAAGTGCTGCGGGCGCTAGACGGTTACAGAGGAACCCTGCCAGTCCGTTGTGCGCTTCGCCTTGCCCCACTGGTGTTCGTGCGTCCCGGTGAGCTACGAAAGGCCGAATGGGCCGACATGGACTTGGATGCGGCGGAATGGCGCTACACGGTAACCAAAACCGACAGGCCGCACATTGTCCCCCTCTCCCGTCAAGCGGTGGAAATCCTACAAGAGATACAGCCGCTCACCGGTCGTGGCCGCTACGTTTTCCCCGGAGCGCGAAGTGCGAAACGACCTATGAGCGACAACGCCGTCCTCGCCGCTATGCGGCGTATGGGCATCAGCAAGGAAGAAATGAGTGGGCATGGGTTTCGGGCGATGGCGCGAACGATCCTCGATGAGGTGCTGGGATTTCGCCAAGACTATATCGAACACCAACTTGCACACGGAGTTCGTGACCCCAATGGTCGTGCTTATAACCGTACAGCCCATTTGGCCGAGCGGCGGAAGATGATGCAGGAGTGGGCAGATTTCTTGGACCAGGTAAAGCAATCCGACCCAGTTGGGTAAAGGTCACCTGCCAGTTCAGAAAAACAAAACAATGCCACTTAGGGTAAGTGCCGTCGAGACCTGATTTGTGCATCAATCGGAAAATCCCAGAAGATCAAAGAGAGGTTGCAACGCGCCGGCGGGGACGAATTCCTCTGATTTATCCGAATATTGATAGCTCACGTAACGAGCGTTGCCTCCGTCAATACGGTTGTAGAAATAGCAGGAGTTTTTCTGCGTTTCGGGGCTAGCTCCAAGACGAACGAGGGGGAGAAGTTTTATCGGCTTCCTCTGCCCTTCGTGAAGAATATGAATATACCCCTTTTCCATTGGCACAAGCGACTTTACCGGTACCTGACGGAACAGGGTCCTTGTTCCAACGAGCGAGTAACAGTTTCCTACGTACAAACCATCCTCATATTCAAGGGGCATCGGCACAAGAAACTCGCATGAGTTTAGCGCGCCAGTAAGCAACGCTCGAATTTCCGACAGCAAACTATCCAGCTCTTGCAGTTGCTGGCTAGCCTCTGTAGTAGCAGCGTATCCAGGGTGTCCTTTCCACCGCTGCCGATACACATTGCCCTTTTTCAGTGTCCGTCTTCAAACAAATGGGACAGATGTGTTGTCAGGTTAAGCGAGTGTTTTTCTCATCATTTT
>JAQCGO010000055.1 GCA_027618995.1 Pseudomonadota bacterium
TTAGGATGAACAAAAACACTCTCTTAAACCAGAACTAATTCTGTCCCATAGGCGCTGACGTCATACATTCTTTGCCATCGCCACTACCCGCGAATCCCAATATGGCATCGGGTGAATGGTGCCATTGGATTGGTTGCCGACGTCAGATGTTTCGCTTCGTGGCTTTGCGCGAATTCAAACGCGTATCTGAGAACACGATCGGTACCGCGGCGCGTGAAAACACTGACCTGCGTAACCACCTCATGTTCAGTGCCTTCATACTGAATACCACCAATGCCCGAATATTCGCCTTCGACATTCTCGCGGACGACCAGTCAAACTCTTGCCACTCGAAATGGATGCCGTGTTTGCTGCCCGCGGCTTCCATTACGCGCATACCCTCGGGCATGATTTCGGTCCCGATACCGTCGCCGGGGATTAGTGCTACTTTGATCGTCGTTATCTGATTGTCGACGGTCCTAACTCCTTAAACTGAGACGATGCCTGCGTTAAGGCTACCGCAATTTCGATAACTACTGTAAGATTCGCTGTCTATCGATAAATTGCTCAAGAGCCATCGTATTGACTGAAACTACCGGGCCGCTGACGACCGCCATCGCGAATGCTCCGACGGCGGATACCGAAACGCGGCTGGATCTTTATAGAACGATGCAGGCTTGCCGCATGATGGAGCAGCGGGCGTATGACCTGTTCATGCAGAATCTGATCAAGGGCACGTCGCATCTGGCACTGGGTCAGGAGGCGGTCGCGGCCGGCTTCGGCGTCGCGATGCGCGAGGACGACTACACGTTTTGTACCTATCGGGGCCATAACCACACCTTGGTCCGCGGTGTATCGATGACCGGCATTCTTGGCGAACTCATGGGTCGCGAAATCGGCCTCTTAAACGGCAAGGGCGGTTCAATGCACCTGATGGACGTCACGAAAGGCGCGATGGGCTCCTACGCGATCATCGGCGCGCACATGCCGATCGCAGCCGGTGCGGCCTGGTCAGCGCAATATCGTGAGTCGGGTCAGGTATCGGTGTGTTTCTTCGGCGACGGTACAACCAATATCGGCGCATTTCATGAGTCGCTCAATTTTGCAGCGGTCTGGAATTTGCCCATCGTCTACGTCTGTGAAAACAACCTCTATATGGAATACACGCCGATCGCAGACGTTACGGCCGTTGCCAACCCCGCCGCGGATCGCGCGTCAGCGTACGGCCTGGAAGCGGTTTTGGTCGACGGCAATGATGCGGACGTCATGTACGCAACCGCAATTGCTGCGCTGGAAAAAGCGCGCAGCGGCGCCGGACCGAGCCTGATCGAAGCGCAAACGTATCGCCACGGTGGTCACTCGCGAGCAGATCCAGGCAAATATCGACCCAACGAAGAAGTCGCGGCGTGGAAAGCGAGAGACCCGATCCCTGTCTATCGTCAACGGCTGCAAGATGCCGGTGTTGATGTGGCAACACTCGATGCGATTGATGCCGAGCAATCGGCCAGAGTCGATGCCGCTGAAGAGGCGGCACGTAACAGTGGGCCGCCGCCACTGGAGATTGCTGACACCGAAGTCTGGGCGGATGGGGGATCGTCTTGGCGCAATTAAGCTATCGCGAGGCGGTTAGTGCGGCGATTGCGCAGGAAATGCGGCGCGACCCAACGGTTGTCGTCCTTGGTGAAGACATCGCTGCCGCCGGTGGCGTATTCAAAACCACGGAAGGTTTGCTCGCCGAATTCGGACCGTTGCGTGTGCGTGACACACCGATCTCTGAACAAGCCATCATCGGCGCCGCGGCAGGTGCGGCGATGACGGGTCTCAAACCCATTGCGGAAATCATGTTTTCCGATTTTTTCGCCGTCTGTTGGGACCTTGTCGTCAATCAGATTGCGAAGACGCGCTTCATGACGAACGGGCAGTGTTCGTTCCCACTCGTGATTCGTTCGGCTAACGGCGGGGGCGCCCGCTTCGGCGCACAGCACTCACAAAGCGTTGAGAACTGGGCGATGGCGGTGCCAGGATTAAAGGTCGTTGCGCCATCGTCTCCTGCGGATATCAAAGGCCTATTGGCAGCGGCCATCCAGGATCCGGACCCGGTGTTGTTCTTTGAACACAAATTACTGTACGGCACAAAAGGCGAAGTACCGGAAGGCGACCATGTTGATCAATTGGGCAAGGCGAAGGTCCTCCGCGCGGGCAATGACGTTACGATCGTCGCATTGGCGGCGATGGTGCCGCGTGCGATGAAAGCGGCCGATATTCTGCAGACCGAGCATGGGGTCTCCGCCGAAGTCGTCGACGTACGGTCGCTGGTTCCGCTCGATACGACGACGATCTTCGCGTCCGTGTCGAAAACGAATCGGCTTGTTACTGTGGAAGAGAATCCACGCTTATGTGGCTGGGGCGCTGAAGTGTCTTCACTGGTGGCCGAAGAATTGTTCTGGGATCTCGAAGGTCCAATCGTGCGCGTCACAACGCCGCATATACCGTTGCCGTCGGCCGATGCGCTCGAAGACGCAGTAATGCCAAGCGTCGAACGCATTGTCGCCAGCGTGCTAAAACTTGCAGATTAAGGAACACGCATGAATGTCCTGATGCCGCAACTCGGCGAGACCGTTACCGAAGGCACGGTTGCCGCCTGGCACAAGCAAGCCGGAGATGCGATCGAGAAAGGCGACATGTTGCTCGATGTCGAGACCGACAAAGTAACCACTGAAATCACCGCGCCCGCGACGGGCGTGCTTAGCAGTATTGCAGTGCCGGAAGGTGACACGGTCGACGTCGGCACTGTACTTGCTGTCATTGCCGTCGAGGGCGAGGCAGTGGAGTCCGTTACCGACGCGCCAGTAACTGCCGTATCGGCCGCAGCCGTGCCGAGTGCGGCTCCCGCGAGCGGTGGCCTCGGCGAAAAGTCGTTCGGTGAGAAACTGTCGCCCGCGGTGCGCCGATTGCTGAAGCAGAACAATCTCGATATCGCCGACATTTCGGGTACTGGGCGCGACGGTCGCGTCACACGTCAGGATGTGATGAATCACATCGAGGCTGGCAGTGCGCCGCCGACCGGCGTTAAACGAATTCCGTTTGACCGCGTGCGCAAAGTGACTGCCGCGCACATGGTGCGTTCCAAAGCGACCTCGCCACATGTCTTGCAGGCCATTGACGCGGATTTCACGGCGATTGATGATGTTCGCTTGGTGAGAAAGGCCCAGTGGAAGAGCGACAAAGGTTACTCACTGACGTACCTGGCATTCGTCGCCAGGGCAGTTGCGATAGCGATCAAGGATTTTCCGAATATTAACGCGAGCGTCGGCGATAACGAATTACTCGTGCATAGCGACTTGAATCTAGCCATCGCCGTGAACCTCGATCACGCAGGCCTTGTAGCGCCTGTCGTGCGAAACGCAGCGGCACTGTCGGTGTCCAATCTTGCAGAGCGGTTTAATAACCTTGCGACGCGCGCCAAAGCAAACAAATTGACGGCGGACGATCTGCAGGGCGGAACTTATACGCTGTCAAATCCGGGGCCATTTGGCACCTTGTTCACGGCACCGATTATTAATCAGCCGCAAGTTGGAATTCTTTCGATGGATGCCGTGCGAAAACGCGCGCATGTCGTCGAGCGCGAGTCGGGCGATGCCATAGAGATACGGCCGGTCGGAATACTGGCGCATTCATTCGATCACCGCGCAATTGACGGTGCGTATTCCGCCGCGTACCTGCAACGGCTGAAGTCGCTCATCGAGAACACAGACTGGAACAGCGAGATGTAATTGCCAATAAGACCTGATTGCGATCTCAAGGCAAACGATAGGGTTAACAAGGGGGTATGCGACGAAAGTTAGGATATCATTATTATATTAATCATATAGTTAAGGGTATTTTCCGATTCCGCCCCCGGCCACCGATCTTTGAATCGGTGTCGAGTAACTTGGCATCAAGCGCGTAGCGCGGCGAATCGAGACCCGCCTAAACCTGCGAAAGCTGAGCAACGATCGCCGTAGCGCCGAAGAAGGACCAATCCCCTTTGCGCGGCGCATCCACCAACAGCAAATCACCATTTTCGACAGGATGACTGCGCATATCAGGATCCGCAATTAGAAGACTACCGTCTGCCGCCCGACACTATTGTAACCGTTGGTTTGAATGCGGATCTATCCGTAATGACGTTGAAGTCTTGAACAGCTCCGTCGATGAGAGTGGCGTGGGTTCCGACGTCCCCCGGAAAAGCGGCCAGCTGGTACGCCTCGGTCAAGAAGTGTTTTGTTCCATCCTGATGACTTAGCTTGAGCCCGGCCCCTTCGATCAAAACCAGAATTCTGTCGTACCCGGCAAAGTGCGAAAACGGTCCATCGCTGGACACACTCGCCATACTTATGCGCCAAAGTATGCGATCGGATTGCTCATCGTTGTAAGCATATAATTCCGTGGTGACGCCCATGCCGTTGGCCCACGGCATGTCCCGGAACATTGCCTTTTCAATTTTTCGCGCATTCCTGATCATTGTCGCCAGTCCACCAGACTCTGAATCCGGGTGACCTCTATTTGTTCAGTTTCCCACATGGCCCTATACTCTAATTCAGGGGTACGGTCTGGCAAAACAAACAAGCTTCACATAGAGCGGGATGCAAATGAACCTCGAAACCAGTCTGGGGCAGGGCCTGTCCTACGCGGGAACCGTCGACGGTGCGCTGCTCAGGGTTTTCGAAATAGCAAGGTAAAGCGATCGGTGTTGCCGCTGACCGAGCGACGGCCAACTTCGTACTCGAGCTCATCGTCAGCGCGGAAGTGGATATCCGAGTAATTCACGAATTCGAATCCAGCGGCCTGCACTTCCCTGATGACGAGCAACGGGTCCATGCGGCGACGATTTTCGTTGTTGTCCGGTTCCATATGACGACGCGTATGGTCGACGATGCCGTAAGCGCCGCCGCTTCGCAGCGCCTCAAACGACTCGCGGTGCATGAGCAGGCGGCCTGCCTCACCGAAATTATGGACATTTCGAAACGTCAGAACCATGTCGAGATCTCGGACACCGAAGTCGAAGTCGTCCAAAACATAGAGGCGGGCACCGTCGGGCCGGCGCATATTCTCGTTCGTGTCGATAATCTCGATTTTCTCGAAACCGGGCAGGGGAGCAATCGTCCTATTTACGGTGTCGGTACCTAGCGCGACATAGAGTTGCCCATTATCGGCAAGTACCGGTGCAAGGACGCGTGTGTACCACCCGCCACCGGGGAGCAACTCTAGAACACGCATGTCGTCTTCGAGGCCAAAAAACTTGAGGGTCTCGAGGGGCTTCCTATCGGGATCGCGGAATACATCAGCCTCTGGCCGACCGTCGGCTGAGAGGGCGGCATCGACTTTGGCGTCAATCTCTCCGGTGGCAGCAATTGTGCTTGCCAACATAAGCAGTACAGCAATTAAAGTTTTCATGTGTCATCTCCGAGGCATTTCAGGCGGGATCCGGCCAAACAAAGTCTGGACGCAGACCGTCATAAACGGGTCGGCCGTCATCAGGGGCCGGATTACCGCTGGATGCGTCATAGAAGGCATGGTAGGTCGCTGGCATGCTGGCTGCGTCATACCCCATTAGATTTGGCACGATGGCTCGAATACGTCCTTGTTTGTCATCGAGCATGATAGGTGTGCCACACGTGGAGCACGTGCACAGCTCTAATGGCCCATCCGGATTTTGTTTGTTAAACGGCTGACGATTCAATCCATCGGCGTTTTCTACTTCCAGGTCTCCATGGTTAAAGAAAGCCACATGAGTTGTTTCCTGCCCTGTAACGCCCTTACAAACGGAGCAGTGACAAGTGTGGTTGTCTATCGGGTCGTTGTCTGAATGCGTATGAATATGGTCGCAACCCCCGGTATACGTATGTGACATGGCTCGTTACCTCATTATTGTTTGCGTAAAATATCTCAATTGTTAGGCCAACATCGATTTTATATCGTAAACGGCCGCTTTGGGTCCATAGGCAGCCTTTCAATAGTATAGCAGCCCATTCGAACAATTGTGGCCGTTAAGAAGCGGCGAGTTTCGTAGAAACTGCTTGTGATTACACGCGAGCGATGTAAAGAAATCGGCGCAGCAGCCCCAGTTCAATGGCGGGCAGGTAGTTTTCATCCGCGGCTAGCATGAAGCTGTCAAAGATCACTTCATTTTCTTCGGCAACAAAGTCATCTCTGAGTTCGAGCATGACTTTCGTCAGTTTGGGCCAAAAATGCTGAAAGCTCTCTGTGTAGTCGTGGACGTCGTAGTTCAGGCCGAGATTCGCAATTGATTTGGCAATCCATGTGCCGTGTGGTTCATAGGCTCCCTCAGCATTGTCGATCGACGGAGTATTGGATATGAAGATACCGATGCGACCGCCGGGCTTTATCAGACTACTTATCGAAGCCAAAGCTCGGTCAATGTCTGACACCCAGTAGATCGAATCGATCGAAAGAATTGCGTCGAAAGAGCGATCAGGAAAATCAAGAGCGTTCAAGTCGCCTTGCACGAAAGTGACTCGGTCTTGCTTGCCTCTGGTTCGATTAATTGCGGTCTTGATAGCATTTGCGGCGTAGTCGAGACCCGTAACATGCGCACCCGTTTTGTCCGATAGGTATTCGGCGACGCCGCCCGAGCCACATCCCAGGTCCAGTACTTTGTCGCCGTCGCTGATCTTCAGGTACCTAATCAAATCATCGATGGAGTCCATGTCGGCCTGACCATCCTGGACGAGATCCTTTCCATAAACGCGTTCGCAAAACTGTGTGTGCGCCATACTCGCCTGCGCCGCGGCGTAAAAGTGTTGGTAGTAGTACCAGTTGAAGTCAGGGCGCTCAACGTAATATCGTTCTGCCGACGGCCGGCCAAGCTCTGTCAACGAGTAGCCGTTCTTGTCGCCCTGAATCAAGCCATCATCAATAAGTCGTTGCCAGGACTCTGACCAATCCTCGAGGTACTTCCAGTACCGATGCGCTGCATTCTCCAACGACTCGCGATCCGGGAATTCCCCCATCAGTTCTGCGCGACGAATACTGGCAAGCACTTGAATATCTGCTTCGTTCACTTTGGCGCTCTCCAAACCATTGATCGCGATTCGAGAAACCTTTCGACATGAGAACGCACGTATTAGCAGATGCCAACGGCTTGCTTTGGGTCAACAGCAACCGTTCGCAATCTTACCAGCCGAACCGCTACGTCGGCCGGAAGAGGTATTTCGTGGGTTTGGTACCATTACTGCCAATATATTCGATTCAATCAAAGATAACCAAGAACAAAACGGGATTTAATATGAATCGTTGCATAAAAATTGCACTCGCCGCGTATGTGTCTATGTTTTATCTTTTCTATGCAATCCAGAATATGGCCAACCTTGGCGCGGCCGAGTGGTTCGTCGGTACGATGACGTCAATGGAAGGCCACGTGGCTTACCCGAATACATCTGGTTCGGAATCTTCGGCGCTTTCGGCGTCATGTGGCTGATAGTCCGGCCCGACGACACATAATCCAGGACGCAAAATCAGGAGCGCTGGGCATCAGCATTAATTAGGTTTCTAATCGGAGAATAGACCATGTCGGACCGTAGATCTTTCTTGAAAGCCGCCGCCTATCTCGGCCCTGGTGGACTTGTTGCAAGCAAGTTTCCTGCTACCGTCGCTAGCCCCGCACGGCGGGAGATTTTTATCGGCGGTCAGCGCGTGAAAGTGCTCGATTTACAAGCTCACTGCGGAATCCAGGGGGGTCGAACATGTTGTCAGCGGTAAACCGCTTGAAACGAAAGTTCGCGACAACCGTATTCTGGGGCCGCATCGACTGGAGGAGCTCGACGCACGTGGCATTGACATCCAGGTATAAAGCGTCAATCAATACTGGTGGTACGCGGCCGATGCAGATCTTGCGCGTCGCATAACGCGCGTCCAGGACGAAGGTCTAGCCGCATGGTGCGACGCCCATCCCGATCGTTTCGTGGCCCTGAGTACGGTGTCGCTGCAACATCCGGAATTAGCGGCGGAACAGCTCGAGCACGCCGTTCAGAATCTGGGACTTCGCGGCGCTTCCATTGGCGGTCACGTCAATGGCGCGGTACCGTCATTATCGCGCTTTGATCCGTTCTGGGCCAAAGCTGAGGAATTGGACGTACCCGTGTTCATGCATCCCAACAACGCATCGTATCTTGTCAATGAAGTAGGATTCGAGCGTCGCGGAGACTTGGGTAATATCATCGGTAATCCGTTGGAGACCACCGTGTTCCTGTCGCGACTGATTTTCGACGGAACCTTCGACCGCTTTCCCGGCTTGAAGGTCTGTGCGGCGTATGGCGGTGGTTTCCTGCCCTCTTATTTTGGTCGTACCGACGTAGCTTGCCACGTTCGGGGAAACGCTGAATGTGCCAATCAGCAGCGTCCGCGCGATTACCTGAATACGCAGATTCTCCTCGATTCAATGGTCTTTTCAGATGAAGGATTGCGACACCTTGTGACAGAAATGGGTGCGAGCCAGGTGGTTTATGGCACAGACATACCGTTTCATTGACCGGACACGCTCGATCTGATCGTCAACGCCCCGTATCTCAGCGATGCTGAGAAAGAGGCCATCCTCGGCGGCAATCTGTTGCGATTGCTGCGTATCAGCTAAGCGCCTGCACTTCGAGTGGACCGGCGTTCGTTGACTGCTGCGGATGCCTCAAAAAAAATCGCGGAAGGTTGCAATGCAAACGATTGCAGTCCGTGTCGCCCGTAGCTATACTGGGCTGGTTCTCCAACATCACAACATTCGGTCGTATACAGACATAATAGACATCGATAGAGCTGAGGATTAAGCCGATGAAAATGACCCGCAAAGAATTCCTCCGAGCTACCACGGCTGCAGCAGGCACGGCTCTTTTGGGCGGCGCGGCAGGGGTTTCAACGGCGAGCG